>JAKBBA010000027.1 GCA_021808665.1 Actinomycetes bacterium | reverse complement strand
GGTGGTTGGTCATCGACGATTCGAAGCGCCGCCAGCTTCGAGGGTGCAGGCGAGCGTCGGGAAAGGCGCTGTTCATTTCGGTCACGACATGCGCTAGCGTGGCGTCGGCTTGTTCGGCGTTCACTCCCCGAGGCGTCAGCAGTCTGGAGCCGTTGCGGCACAACTTTGCTTCTATCTCGGCCTGCCACACCGGTCGAAAAACTCCAGTTGAAGCACAACTAAGCAGCAGGTCCCGCAACCCGGGTGGTAAGAGGGCGTTGGCGTTTATCTTCCCTACGTTCGGTCGTATCGAGCTCGGCGAGATCCGTGTCGGGCAGGTACGCCAGTGGCACGGGGAGCTCGCCGATTCGGTGAGTGCCTTGCAGGCGGCGAAGGCTTACCGTCTTTTGCGGGTGATTCTCAACACCGCGGTCGAGGACGAGCGGCTCGTGTCTAATCCTTGCAGGGTTCGCGGTGCGGGGGTGGAGCGCTCCCCTGAGCGGCCGTTCGTCGACGCGGACGTCGTGCTCGGGATAGCAGATGCGATCGAGGACGCTACCGGGCGATGGTCCTTCTCGCCGGTTTCGGCGGGCCGCGTCTCGGGGAGTTGCTCGGGCTTCGACGCTGCGACGTGTCGGTCGAGTCGGGCCGGGTGCAGGTCGGGTTGCAGACGGTAGAGTTGAAAGGCGGGGAGAGGCTTGTCACGGCGCCTAAGACCGACGCCGGCCGGCGTGTCGTGGCGATCCCGGCGACGGTCACTGAAGCGTTGGAGGCGCACCTGTCGCTTTACACCGAAGCGGGGCTTGTCTCGCCGGTGTTCACTGGGCCGGCGTCTGAGGGTTTGCGTCGGGCGACGTTTTACACGGCGTGGGCGAAGGCGCTGGCAGCTACCGGCCAGCGCGGTATCCACCTACACGATTTACGTCACGCTGCGGGGACCCTCGCCGCTCAGCTCGGGGCGACGGAGCGGGAGCTCATGGCCCGTCTCGGGCACGCGTCGCCGGTCGCCGCGCGCCGCTACCAGCACGCCGCGGAGCGCCGTGACACGGTCGTCGCCGACGCTCTGCAAGTCGTGATCGAGGCCGCCGGAAACGGCCTCGAAGCGTTCTCAGGCAGATCCCGCAATTTTTCCGCTGCGGGATGATTGCGGGATGACCGCCGATACTAAGCCTAGGAAACTATCGTTAGGTGACCCTAAAAATAGCCTCCCACCAGGACTTCCTTCGAGAGCGAGCGACGGGAATCGAACCCGCGTTCTCAGCTTGGGAAGGGGCTGTCGCACCCTCCGCCGACCTGGTGTTTCGCGTGGTCGAGCAGGTCAGCGGCCATTTGAGCTTGACCAACCGCGCCCGGCTGCGACCGGGTTTGACCGGCTGTTGTGGCACGAATGTGGCACGGCTCACGCGTCGAGCAACGGCCGGGTACCGCTGTCGTCGGTCGGCGACGTGCCGATCAGGAGTTCGACGTCGCCGTCAGGGTAGCTGGCCACCAAGTGGAGTTCCCCTCCGGTGGCGTTGACGAAGCGGCGCAGCGTGGAGAGCAGCAGGTCGGTGCGCCGCTCGAGGCGGGAGATTTCGCTTTGGTCCATGCCCATCGCCTCGCCGACAGTCGCCTGGGCGAGAGCCCGCAGCCGTCGGACTTTGGCCAGGCTCGCCTGATGACGCTCGATCTCCTTGCCGGCACGTCCGTAGGCGACCCTGCCTGTCGGGTCGGCGAGGATCCGTTCCCGCAGCGGAGCTGCTGAGACATTGGCCTCCTCGAAGATTGCGCGGTCGTCCGCCGCGTGGGCGCCGGTCTGGCGGTCATCGACCGGGAGGCTCCGGTGAGCATCGGTCATCTTCCTATCTCCTCCTTCTGTATCCATGGGTTTTGGCTCGCTCATCTCGCGATCCTCCAGCCCTGCTGGGCGGCGAAGACCGTGAGTCGCCGCTCAGTTTCGGCGAGGTTGGCCGGGTACCAACGGTTACCGAGGCGGGTGTTGCCTCCGAGGAGCAGGACCGCTCGCACCCCCCTTTGGACCGGAGCGACGAACCCGTAGAGGACCCTGATCACCGGAGGCCCATCGGCGTAAGGCGTTACCCTCGTCGGCGGTGTCCGGCGAAGCGCTCGCAATCCCAGGCGTGACGTGACGACCGGGTGCGAATCCGGGTCACCAAGCTCGCGACCGTGCACAGCGAGGGCATCGATGAGAGCCTGGATCTCACCAGCGACCGACCTCGACATCCACATCGGCCAACTCCTCGAACCACTCAAGGAAGTACGGGTGGTAGACGACCTCCACGACCGCAACCTACCACCATTATGTGCTCGACCGCATACCGCCCTGGGACCGGGCATCGAACCGGGAGCCGTGCACGGACACGCAGGTCGGCAGGACACGCGGTGTCGGTCGGTCGGGCGAGCCATGGCACTCCTGCCAATCGGGCCCGACGGCGCCGACGACCGCCACACCATTTTTGAGCGTGTCCCCACTCCGCTCGCCCCATATGTGCCGAAAGGGGTATCCACTTAACCGGACCTGGCCTGCTCAGGCTGCTCTCCAGGGCCGATCCGCTGGCGGCAGCTCAAGGGTGCGAGGGTGACCCCAGCCGGCCCGGCCCGGCGGTGGATGGGACTTTGGCTCGGGGTTGAAGACGAGCTCCTTGTAGCGAACCGGCTTGTGCGCGACGGCGAGCTCGAGCACTCGGTAGAAGACGAGGCCTCGGCTTCGGGAGCGGCGACGATTGAAGCGGAAGACGAACTCGTCGAGGTAGTTCTGCAGGTGCGGCTCGTCGACCGAGCCCTGATGAGTGCCGAGCAGCCACCGCTTGGCGAGCGAGGAAACCCGGTGCACGGCGGGGAGGAGAGCGTAGGGATCGTTGCCAGCCAGCCTGGCGGCTCGCTGGCTACGCCGATCTCGCAGGTAATCGAGGGCCTCGATGCCGGCGTAGCCCTGCCAGGCGTCGGTGATGAGTGTCGACCCTGGCTCGACGTGCGCCGAGACGAAGGGGTGCAGCGATGCAGCTGAGGCGTCGTCGATCAGCGCCATCCGACAGCGGCCAATGCCCTTGGGCTCGAAGACCTCGACGGCTACTGCTACTAGGGACTTCTTGCCCCTGGCGCGCCCGCCGCGAAGGCCAGGTTCCTCGCCGCCGATGTATGTCTCGTCCACCTCGACAAGGCCTCGCAGGCGCTCCCTGCCTGGGCGAACGAGCACCGAGCGGAGTCGGTGCAGCATCGCCCAGGCGGTCTGGTACGAGCTGATCTCGAGGGCTCGCTTGAGGCTGAGGGCAGACACGCCGTCTTTCTGGGTGCCAAACAGCCAGCAGGCAGTGAACCACACCGTGAGCGGCGTTCGGGTCCGATCGAAGATCGTCCCGGCGGTGACCGAGGTGCACGCTCGGCAGCCCGAACAGCGGAACCGGCCGTCGCCGAGTCGCCAGCCCCCGAACTGACCGCACTCCGGGCACGCGAACCCGTTGGGCCAGCGGAGCCACTCGAGGTAGTCGAGACAGTCGGCGTCGGTACCGAACCACGATCGCAGCTCGCCGAGAGACCTCGGGTAGTGCCGACCGGCCACCGGAACGGGCGAAACAACGGTCATACCCGCAGGGTACTCGCCATCAGGTCCGGTTAAGTGGATACCCCCATGTGCCGATATGCGTCAGCTCGCCAAAGCTGCCGTCTGGGTTATCGAGTGCGTGTTATGTGCCGACAGCTTTGGGAATGCCCCGCGTAGCTCGTGGTCGAGATTGAAAGGCATCGCTTGCGGCGGATCGTTCTGCTGCCTGGCTCGCTGGGCGCTATGGATACCAGCAGCTGTCTTCAGTGACGAACGGCTCGAGCTTGGCCCACTGAGTTTCGTAGAACTGACGTGCGCGAGCGTTGCCTCCAGAGCGATCCTTCTGGTAGCGGGTGTACGACACGATGTCGGCTGCCTGAAGTAGCCGGCTGCTATTTGAAGGTGCGAAGTGGATCGTGTCCACGAGCCGATCTAGGACGGTGGCCCGCCAACCCCAAGTCCCAGACTGTTGGTAGGTCTTGAAGTTACGACGGTAGTGAGCTTGCTGTCGACCAACCTCGTCGGCGATCACAATGGCAACGGTGCCAAGCGCACGAGCCCTCCACTGCACTCGCTCCAACGCGAACGTAAGCACTACGCCGTGTGGGTCAGCTCGGCCACGGTACTTCCTTTGCAGGCCAGCAAGATCGACACCGCGGCTCGCAATTCGCACATCATGTTGCGCGATCGCGTCGATCGCCCGCTCGAAGACGTCCACCGATGCACTGGGATTTCCCCGAAAGGCTTGCCAGTCCCCTTCACCCCAGGCGAGGTCGTAGCCGTGGAGTTCAGCGTTGCTCCGAATCCCCCTGTATGTGGTCCAAGCGTAGTCAACGACATCATCGAGAGCCGACGAGAGGGGAATCGGATCCTTGTCCTCGACCATAAGCGCGGTGATGTAGTAAGCCGAGCGGTCCCCCGACTCGTCGAGGTAGGCAAGAATCACTCCTTTGACGCCACCGGGCTAGGCGGCTCTGCTACTCAGGTGAGCAAGGTCAAGCTCGGGAGCCTGCCGGCTGCGACTGAACGACATTTCCTCGCCGTTCAGAACTTCGACGTCCACGCTTCCTATGCCGCTTCCTCCACCAGCGGCTGCCTGCACTGCCGGTTGAATCCATAGCTCCGCAAGCGCTTGCCATGCCTCGCGAAGGGTGCAGACGTCAGCTGCCGCCTCAATCGCGCTCGCCACGGCCTCCAAACCTGCTGTGACCAGTTCGTCGACGTTGTCATCGGAGATCTCCACCCCGGCGGGCAATGGAGGTAGGTCGTTGCTTTCTAGAACGAAGAGGATTCGTATATCTGGATTATCTGTGTCAATGTCGGGAAAGACCTCAAGCCGTATCGAAGCCAACCTGTTGATACACCGACCTTCGGGTGAATTGCGGTCGTGTCTATCTTTCATCCGCTCCAACACGGGACGAAGCACGGTCACGATCGATTCTGGGAGAGCTACTCGCGTCAGATGCCTCGACACCGACTCGGCGAAGTTCAGCCTTTCTGTCGGAGTGCGTGGATGTCCGCGCCGTGCAGCATTGGCGACCACGTTTCGTTCAACTGTCGTGATTCGCGAGAGGTCCCCAATACTCAGCTCATCGTGCCAGGGAAGGGCCACCCACCCAGGACGGCGCCCACGTTCAACCTGTCGAACAAAGCCTGGGTCGGCACGCTCAATTACTGGCGCAACCTGGCACAGGTAACTCTCAGGAGTTGTTTGTTGGAGATCGCAAGTTTGGGTTAGCAGTACTACGAGATCGACGGCATGAGGCACGACGATGAGACCCGGCGCTGCATCAGCGGATTCCTTGGCCGACCGCTCATCCAATGGCCAACGCGAGTCCGCTATGACAACGCAAGCATCCGGGGCAGCAAGTACCTCTCCCTGGATGAGCGTTGCCACATCGGCAGCTCGCGCGAACGCATCGTCAAAAGAGCTGCGAGACAAGTCAGCCTTCCTGGTCCGGTCGGCCGAGTTGTTTCGAGCCCAGGGAGGAGTCCCGCACCGGACGCTTCGGAGCGGTCGCGTCGGCGTCGTCACTGCCCTCGAGGATGTTGGCAAGGCGCTGGGTCGAGAGTGGAACCATCTGGCGCGGTTGAGATCCTCTTGTGAAACGATCGAGTATGGACTCGCCGCGGTGGTTGGGAGAACTCAGCCGCAAGCGGGTCTCAGACGCGTTTCCAGTGTCCAGAGTCGACACGAGCCGCGCGAGGTCGCGCAGCCTCTCAAGATGCCGGGCCGAAATGTTCGAGCCAGCAGCCCAATGATGAATAGCCCGACGCGAAACGCCCAGTGCCGAGGCAAGTTCGCCGAGCGTTAACCCTGACGTGATTCGAAGTTGCGCCAGCAGCGAAGCGATTCCATCTATCTCATAGGAGGGGTCGGCTTGTTGAGGCCCACTTGTACCGTGTTGTGAGGCTCGTACCTGGTATGCGGCTGCATCTGCCGGACTGACAGAGGCAACGGTTCCGAACGCCAGAGAAGCGGTCGCAATCAGTGGAACGACAAGGCGAAGCACGGGTACGCTCAGAGCGGCGCTGGGTGCCGAGACTGTCCCGGGCGATCCAAAAAACGGCTGCTGGTCGAGGTTCGGATTGCTCGCAGACATGTACTGAATAACGGTCACTTCTGCTCAACATGTTTTGTGCCAGCTCCAAACTCCGATTGGAGCGCTTCAGTAGTTGCGAATCGGAAGAACGAGTAGGCGTGATCGGCGTACCGCCGCAGACGAGAAGTGAGTTCATCGGGGTCGAACGCGAATCCGGCTTGGACAGTGAAGACATCGAGATCGAGCACCCAAGTCTGCTCCGGCACTGGGGCCAAAGCAGGATCGAAACTGCCGTTCGGCGGAAGCATTCCACTTCGGACTTGAAGGCGTTCGTCGTCCGAAATTCGAATCATGCTGTCACTGACGCTGTGTTCAAGGACAAGCGACTCGTCGACTGAACCGTGAAGAACACGTAGCTGAGGCACAACGTATTCATTGACCCTTCCGACATAGCCACCTGTCAGACGATCGATGTAGCGGAGACCAACGCGGTCGACAACGGGCGGCAAAGCGACTTTAGCGACTGCTATCAACACCTCATGCGCTCGCTCGCAAAAGTCATCACGTGTGTGATAGTCGGTCGTTTCCAGCGCAACCGAGGTTTCGGTCACCGTAACTTGCCAAGTTCCGGTTGTTTCCGAAAAGCTCTTCATTGGCGACGCCAAGGGCGCCATCGGTACGCCAGGAACGCCGAGCGAGACAGCGATAGCTGCAGCCATGCCGTGGCGCCTAACCGGGTAGCGCTCAAGGCGATCGGCGAGCGCCGATTCGGCCTCAGCAGTCACCAACGCCGGCGTACGACTGAACTGCACCTGAGTTAGGACCTTCGCTAGCGGTGCGCGAGGGAGAAAGACCTCAGGAACCGTCTCCAGAGTGAACACTTCAGGTTCAGGGGAAACCACACTTCACACTATACTTCACATAGTCCCCGCTGGTCAACCATAGAAACAACTAGAAAATTATGAGAAGCTGTCGAGCCGGCCAGGATCGACGTGGAGGCGCGTAACGACCCGGGCGACCGGTGGCCCCCTGCACAGGATCTCACTCCGAACCGGCGATCTGGCCGCTTGGCGACGGCGGCTCGCCCGACCGTCGCCAAGCCGACGAGCCGCTGCCGGGCGGGGAGTAGCTCGTCGAGAATCTGGTCGCTGGGGTCCCGTTCGGAAGGCTCTAGCCACCGATTATTGCTTGTCACTGTGGCACGTTTGTGGCACGCCGGGTCTATACCCCCCTGGGGTAACAACACAAATATAGCCGTTGACCTGGACTTTATTGTGAGCGAGCGACGGGAATCGAACCCGCGTTCTCAGCTTGGGAAGAGCGCGTCGACACGTCCCGTGGCGAACAGCAGCGACCCATACCGGCTGGTCAGCGCCCACCGCCGACCGCATACGAACCCTCCGGGACGGCGCCGTCCGCGCGATCTTCGCGCGATGCGGCGCAGTCGCCAGCTGGGACCTCTGTCAGTAAGCCCCCTGCGGGCGCCCCGGACGGCGCCGCCACGCCTGCTTGGCGAGGGGCGTTCTGGACGAGGCGGGCAGGCTCGATGGAACAGCAGTCACCGGGCGATGGTCTCGTAGCGGGCGCCGGATGCTGCTGCGGCCGAGCGGATCGCGGGACCGTCGTCGCCGTCCCAGACGCACAGGCTGGCGTTGAGGTGCTCGGCGGCAGCGACCGCCTCGGCTCCGAGGGTCGAGACCCGCTGTACGTTGCAGATTTCGGCCATCCGGTAGGTGAGGAGCCGCAGCGGCACGACCTCGACGCTGGTGGGGAGCGCCATGAGCGTACGGCCCAGGGCTCGGCGTCTCGCCGATGACGACGACCCGGTGAGAGTCCCGCCAGGCGCTGAGGCGACGCTCTTGGACAGTCGGTAGAGGTACAGGTTGGTCGTCGCCGGCTCATGGTCAGAGAGGATGCAGTTGAGCGGAACTCCGATGTCGTCGGCGAGCAGGTCTCTCAGGAGATGGTCGTCGAGCAGCGCCTTGGTCACCAGGTGGCGAGGTCGGGGTCGTCGCCGAGCGCACGAACCCGCTCCGCGTGCTCGTCCCGGCTGAGGAGATCGCCGAGAAGCCGCCTTCCTTGGCCCTTGGGTACCGCCAAGACGCCGAAGCCGAGGTCGAGCACATCGACGGGGCCGCCGCGGTCGAGGTGCCAGCGGTGTCGGGCGGCTGCTGGCAGAGACATCTGCCCCGACGACGACACGACGTACTCCTGGATCTCGTTCACGCCCTCCAACGTACTTGGTGAACAGCCAGTCGTCACCGAGTGCCGTCCGACGGTGACTCCCTACGTGCCGTTCTGCGCTCTTGCCTGACGGGCAGGGACGTCGTTCGGGTGCGGCATTCTGCGCCGTGCCGATGACGCACTACGCCGACTCGGCGCTTGGCCTCGGAGGCCGGCGGTTGGGGTAGCGCCCAGCGCAGATTGCCATATGTTCGGCGTGGTTGCCAGCAGCGCGTGCCGCTGCAAGCACTTGGGCGCTCCGCCGGCAGCCATCCGCCGGCGACCGGGCCGCGTAGGGCGCCTGGCCCGTTCCCATTTGTCGATCAGGCTACGGGACGTCGCTCCGAGGTCTCTGTCCGGACAGTGTCCGGACGCTGTATAGTCCAGGATATGAGCAAGGTCGTCCCTCCCTCGAAGCGCCACCGCCTGGAGATGCGCGTGAGCCCAGACCAGGAAGCCCTCATCCGCCACGCCGCAGAACTCGAGGGCACGACGGTGACCAGCTTCGTGCTCGACACGGTGACCAACCGGGCCAGCAGCGTGATCGAAGCCCACCGGGACATCGTGCTCTCAAACGCCGCCTTCGACCGCTTCGTGGCCGAGCTGGACAAGCCGCAGATCCCGGTTCCCGAGCTGGTTGAGCTGTTTCGCAGCCACCCGAAGCTGCCTGAGGGGTGACCAGTCGCCGTCTTGAGCGGCTCAGTCCTCACCGTCACCTCGGCGACTTCCACTCCGGCAACGAGTCCCTCGACCGTTGGTTGCAGACCCACTCCCTCGCCTCGCAGCAGATGGACGTTGCCCGCACTTTTGTGCTCGTTGACGCCGAACGTGTCGCCGGGTACTTCAGCCTCACGATGGGCTCCGTGCAGCGCGCCGAGGCACCTCAGTCGCTCGTCCGGGGCTTGCCGGGATACCCGGTCGGCATGGTCCTGCTCGCCCGGCTGGCCGTCGACAGTTCAGCCCAAGGTCAGGGGCTCGGAGCGCTACTGCTCGCCGAGGCGCTGCGCAAGGCGGTCACTGCTGGCGAAGCAGCCGCCGCCCGACTCGTCGTGGTGGACGCTATCGACGAGGCCGCCGCCCGTTTCTACGCCCGTCACGGCTTCGTCGCTGTCCCCGACCATCCCCTCAGGCTCTACCGACGGATGAAGGACGTCCGAGCGTCGCAGTAGCCGATCGGGCTATGGGATGTCTGGTCGGAGGAGGGCTACCCCCGACATGCCAGGCGACAACAGCGAAACCCCCTCCGACGGGACGGGGTTTCGCGCTATGACACCTACGGTGGGCGCTAAGGGACTCGAACCCCCGACCTCAGCCGTGTGAAGGCTGCGCTCTAACCGACTGAGCTAAGCGCCCTAGGTCGACGACCCGGCTGCATCGATGCTAGCGCCACCGGCGACTGCCCAGCCACCGAGAGGGACGCTGCGGGGAGAACGTTTGTTCCGTATGAATTCTGCGCTAAAATATTGGGAGCTGCGAGGGCCAGTGTCGCCCCTTCGAGCGAGGACCAGGAACATCGATCCCCGGAAGGACGACCAGTGGATTCACCCATGCAGCCAGGCGGGCTGTACCGACCCGACTTCGAGCACGACGCATGCGGTGTTGCGTTCGTCGTCGACATGTACGGCCGTCGGAGCCACAACATTCTTGAGTTGGGCCTCGACTCATTGTGCAACCTGGAGCATCGGGGCGCGTCCGGCGCCGAGGCGGATACTGGCGACGGCGCAGGGATCCTCCTTCAGATCCCCGACGCCTTTTACCGCCACGTCGTCGACTTCCAGCTTCCGGAGTCGGGTGCGTACGCTACAGGCATAGCGTTCCTCCCTAGGGAAGCGAAGGCACTCGAAGCGGCCCAAGAAGCGGTCGCAACCTTGGCCGGGCCGCTCGGCCTGAAAATCCTCGGATGGCGGACCCTGCCCGTGGAGGTCGAGGTGCTCGGTCCGAGCGCGAAGTCCGTGATGCCGGAGATTCGCCAGGTGTTCGTCGCTGACAGTGAAGCAAGCGCCTACGGCGAGGTGGGTGACCTGAAGCTCGAACGCAAGGCGTTCGTGTTGCGAAAGACAGTCGAGCGCCGGGTACCCGAAGTCTATTTCCCGTCCCTGTCGTGTCGAACGATCGTCTACAAGGGCATGCTGACAGCCCCGCAGGTCCGGCCGTTCTTCCCCGACCTCTCCGACGGCCGCGTCGAGACAGCGCTTGCGCTCGTGCACAGCCGCTTCTCGACCAACACTTTTCCGAGCTGGCCCCTGGCGCATCCGTACCGCTACGTCGCGCACAACGGCGAGATCAACACTCTCGCCGGCAACCGTAACTGGATGCGCGCCCGTGAAGCCCTGCTCCAAAGCGACCTGATCCCCGGAAACCTCGACGAGATCTTTCCGATAATCACGCCGGGTGCCAGCGACTCTGCGAGCTTCGACGAGGTCCTGGAGCTTCTGCACATGGGCGGCCGCTCGCTGCCGCATTCGGTCCTCATGATGATCCCCGAGGCGTGGGAGAACCATCGAAGCATGGACCCCGCCCGGCGGGCCTTCTACCGTTTCCACGCTGCGCTGATGGAACCCTGGGATGGTCCCGCGTCGATAGCCTTCACTGACGGCACGGTCATCGGCGCAGTGCTGGACCGAAACGGCCTGCGCCCTTCGCGTTACTGGGTTACCGACGACGGGCTCGTGGTAATGGCCTCGGAAGTCGGAGTCCTCGACGTCGACGCGTCGAAAGTCGTGCAGCGGGGTCGATTGCAGCCCGGCCGCATGTTCCTGGTGGACACGTCGCAGGGCCGAATCGTCGCAGACGAGGAGATCAAGTCGGGCCTCGCTGCGCAGCATCCCTACGGGGATTGGCTCGAGGACAACCAGATCTTCTTCGAGGATCTGCCACGGCGTTTCTCACTCACCCCGCAGCACTCCTCTGTCGTCGCCCATCAACGGCTGTTCGGCTACACACTCGAGGACCTCGACACGATCATCGCCCCGATGTGCTCCAGCGGCTACGAGCCGGTCGGATCGATGGGAACAGACACACCTATCGCCGCCCTGTCGCAGCGGCCGCGGCTGCTCTACGACTACTTCACGCAGCTGTTCGCACAGGTGACCAACCCTCCCCTCGACGCGATACGCGAGGAGCTGGTCACCTCTGTAGCGTCGTCGATAGGACCCGAGCGCAATCTGCTGGCACCCGAACCGTCAAGCTGTCGCCAGATTGTGATACCGGAGCCGATCTTGACCAACGAGGACCTGGCGAAACTCCTCTACATCGACGAGGACGGGACCGTCGAGGGGTGGTCGACGTTTGCCATAGACGGGCTTTTCGACGCGAACGCCGACGATCCCGGAGCGGCGCTCGAAGCGAGCCTGAGCGACATCTGCGACAAAGTCAGCGACGCCATCCGCAATGGTGCAACCATCATCGTCCTGTCCGACCGCCATCCGAGCGCCGACCTGGCTCCGATTCCCGCCCTCCTACTCGTCAGCGCCGTGCATCACCATCTGATCGAGGAGAAGACCCGCACCCGGGTGGGTTTGGTGGTCGAGACAGGCGAGGCCCGGGAAGTGCATCACATGGCTCTCCTGCTCGGCTACGGAGCGGCCGCTGTCAACCCCTACCTCGCTTTGGACACCGTCAGCGAGCTCGTCGCCGCCGGTGACGTCACTGGCGTGTCAGCCCGCCAGGCGCTGCGCAACTACGTCAAAGCCGCCAGCAAGGGGATACTAAAGGTCATGTCCAAAATGGGCATTTCGACTGTCGCTTCCTACACGGGGGCGCAAGTCTTCGAGGCGATCGGGTTGTCGAGCGAGCTAGTTGACCGCTACTTCAGCGGGACAGTCAGCCGCATCGAAGGCATCGGCCTTCGCGAAGTCGCCGCTGAAGTGCTCGCCCGCCACCGTGTCGCGTGGCCCGACAGGCCTAGCGAACTGGCCCACAGGGATCTCGACGTCGGCGGCGAGTACCAGTGGCGACGCGAGGGCGAATACCACCTGTTCAACCCGACGACGGTGCACCTCCTTCAGCACGCGACGAGGTCCGCTCGCTACGACGTCTTCAAAAGCTACACACGAGCAGTGGACGGACAATCTGCGCGTCTAGCGACGCTTCGCGGGCTTCTGCGCTTGCGAAGTGCTGCTGATAGCGGTCGCGATCGGGTCGCAATCGACGAGGTCGAACCTGTCAGCGAGATTGTAAAGCGCTTCAGCACAGGCGCCATGTCCTACGGGTCGATCTCAGCCGAAGCTCACGAGACCCTGGCAATTGCAATGAACCGCATCGGGGCCCGCTCCAATACCGGGGAGGGCGGCGAGGACGCCGAGCGTTTCACCCCGGACCCGAACGGAGACCTGCGCCGCAGCGCCATCAAGCAGGTCGCCTCGGGACGCTTCGGCGTCACGAGTGAATATCTGGTCAACGCGGATGACATCCAGATCAAGATGGCGCAAGGCGCTAAGCCTGGCGAGGGCGGCCAGCTGCCTGGCCACAAGGTCTACCCGTGGATTGCACGGACCCGCCATTCGACACCGGGCGTCGGGCTGATCTCGCCGCCTCCGCACCACGACATCTATTCGATCGAGGACCTGGCGCAGCTGATCTTCGACTTGAAGAACGCGAACGACCGAGCTCGGATCCACGTGAAGCTCGTCGCCGAGGTCGGTGTCGGTACTGTCGCAGCAGGCGTCGCCAAGGCCCACGCGGACGTCGTGCTGATCTCCGGCCACGACGGCGGCACGGGCGCCTCTCCACTAACTTCGCTCAAACACGCCGGCGCACCCTGGGAGCTCGGCCTGGCGGAGACCCAGCAGACACTCCTCGCGAACCGTTTGCGGGACCGGATCGTCGTCCAGGTGGATGGCCAGTTGAAGACCGGCCGTGACGTCGTGATCGCAGCGCTTTTGGGGGCGGAGGAGTTCGGCTTCGCGAGTGCTCCGCTTGTCGTGAGCGGCTGCATCATGATGCGCGTCTGCCATCTTGACACTTGTCCTGTCGGAATAGCGACGCAGAATCCTGAGCTACGCAAACGTTTCACCGGCCGGCCCGAGTTCGTCGTCAACTTCTTCGAGTACATCGCCGAGGAGGTCAGGGAGCTTCTCGGCGAGCTCGGCTACCGGTCCCTCGACGAGGTCATCGGCCGGTCAGACCTGCTCGACGCCGAAAGCGCCTTGGAGCACTGGAAGGCGAAAGGCCTCGACCTCTCCCCCATCCTCGCCGTTCCCGACATGGCGCCAGACGCACCGAGGCACTGCGTGACGGGCCAGAACCACGGACTCGACAAGGTGTTGGACCGCGAACTGATAGAGGCATGCCGAGGAGCTGTCGAGCGGGGCGAGCCAGTCACACTGCAAATGCCGATCCGCAACGTCAATAGGACTGTGGGCGCTCTGCTCGGAGCCGAGATCACCCGCCGCCACGGCGCAGCCGGTCTTGCTGACGGCACTATTGACATAACATTCATCGGTTCGGCCGGCCAAAGCTTCGGTGCGTTCAGTCCGCCTGGCGTGACCCTACGGCTTCTCGGCGATGCTAACGACTACCTTGGCAAGGGACTCTCCGGGGGTCGCCTGATCGTCGCACCATCGCCCGACTCCCCCGCCGAGTTCAAGGCCGAGGAGCAGGTGATAGCCGGTAACGTCATCCTCTACGGAGCGACCTCCGGCGAGGCATATATCCGGGGTGTCGTCGGCGAGCGCTTCTGCGTGCGCAACTCGGGCGCGCTCGCTGTCGTCGAGGGTGTCGGCGACCACGGTTGCGAGTACATGACCGGCGGTCGGGTCGTGGTGCTCGGCCCGACCGGGCGCAACTTCGGCGCCGGGATGTCGGGCGGTGTCGCCTACGTCTGGGATCCGGTAGGCCACTTCGGATCGGACCTCAACGGCGAGCTTGTCGATCTCGAGGACTGCGATCAGTCGGACCTCGAATGGCTTCGCGAGGTGTTGACCATGCACCATGCCCACACCGGGTCAGCTGTTGCCGCTGCGCTTCTCGCCCGCTGGCCGAGAGCCGGTGGCGAGTTCGCGAGGGTGATGCCCCGCGACTATCGGCGTGTCGTCGAAGCCGGACTCAAAGCAAGCGGGTCGGAGCGCCAGGCCGACGCTGGCGTGGCGGTGATGTCGCGTGGGTAAACCGACCGGATTCATGGAGTTCACGAGAGAGCTCCCGTCGCGCCGTCCTGTGCGCGAGCGCCTGATGGACTGGCGTGAGGTCTACGAGCCTTTCGGCGAGCACCGCTTGGAGGAGCAGGCGTCGAGGTGCATGGACTGCGGGATCCCGTTCTGCAACGACGGTTGCCCGCTCGCGAACCTGATACCCGACTGGAACGACCTCGTCTTCAAGAGCCACTGGCGCGAAGCGACCGAGAGGCTTCACGCCACTAACAACTTTCCGGAGTTCACCGGACGACTCTGCCCCGCCCCTTGCGAGGCTGCTTGCGTCCTTGGAATCAACGCCCAGCCTGTGACGATCAAGCAAGTCGAAGTGTCGATCATCGACCGTGCTTTCGAAGAGGGCTGGGTTACGCCGATCCCGGCGTCGGTACGTACCGGGCGGTCGGTGGCGGTAGTCGGGTCAGGTCCCGCCGGCTTGGCCGCCGCCCAGCAGTTGAGCCGGGCCGGTCACGACGTCACGGTCTTCGAGCGCGCCGACAAGCCTGGCGGCCTTCTCCGCTACGGCATACCGGAATTCAAGCTGGAGAAGAGGTTCCTCGACCGCAGGCTCGCCCAGATGGAAGCCGAAGGGACCCGGTTCGTCTGCGGCGTGGAAGTATCCGCCAACGAGGCGCCGGGCCGTGTGACAGCAGCGTCTGTCATGGACGACTTCGACGCGGTTGTGATCGCTTCGGGCGCTACCGTCGCACGGGACTTGACGATCCCGGGGCGTTCTCTGCAGGGCATTCATCAGGCGATGGAGTACCTGCCGCACGCCAACAAGGCGGTCGTGGAGGCAGATCCGGCCGGTGCTACTCCGATATCAGCGCACGCCAAGCGGGTGGTGATCATCGGAGGCGGTGACACCGGAGCCGACTGCCTGGGCACCGCCCACCGCCAGGGGGCGCGCTCGGTGCACCAGCTGGAGATCATGCCGAGGCCCCCGGACGAGCGTGACTCTTCCACACCTTGGCCGACCTGGCCTTTGATGTTCCGCACGTCCTCGGCTCACGAGGAAGGCGGCGAGCGTCTCTTCGCCGTTTCGACCACCGAGTTCGTCGGCGACGACGACGGCGCCCTGCGGGCGCTGCGCGGCTGCGAGGTCGCCCTCAGGTCCGAAGGGGGCCGGATGACCTTCGAGGCTGTTGATGCCACCGACTTCGAGCTGCCCTGCGAGCTCGTCCTTCTGGCCCTCGGGTTCTCCGGGGTCGAGCCGGGACTCGCTGAGGCGTTCGGCGTCGCCCCGACGCCGCGAGGCAACCTCCAACGGACCGGCGACTACGCCACGGGCCGCGACGGGGTGTTCGTCTGTGGGGACGCTGGCAGAGGGCAGAGCCTCATAGTGTGGGCTATCGCCGAAGGGCGATCGGCTGCGATGCACGTCGACCGCTATCTGAGCGGGAGGACGCAGCTTCCCTGCTCCCTCCCGTTGGCCTACCAGCCCGGATAGCCTGGGGGGGTGGACAACGATCCGGCCGAGCCAAAGGAGACACCCGACAGCTCCCCAGAGCTTTCGAGCGAGCACAACGGTGTGCTCGAGGGCCTTGACGCCGACTCCGTTGCAGGCGAACACCACGAGCCTTCGAGCGCCCTGCCGCCCAAGCTCGAAGCGTGGCGCAGGCGAAGCGCCACGGGAGCGATACTCACCGGCCTTGCTTTAGGTTTCCAGCAGGCACTCGAAGCTCCCCGGGAGAACCCGACGATCACAATCGAAACGTCTGGAACCCCGCCCCGGGACCTTCCCGTCGATGCTGACGTCGGGGTTCTCGGCCCCCGCCACAGCGTTGTGAGCATTCGCCCGTGGCTTCTCGACTCAGCCGACAAAGCCCGAAACGTCGAGGATCCCGACGACGTCGGCACGCCGCCGGTGACCGGCGTGGACAGTAACGACAGCCAATGAACCTGCTGCGCCGCTCGTCAAGCTCCCAATCACAGGCCGACCCCGACCCCGGCCGTAGCACGGAACAGCGCGCCCAGCGCGCCCCGCGAGGCAGGCGGGTACCGGCCCCGCTCCCAGACGACGGGCTCAAAGCGTCCGCCATGCGAGGCAGCGAGCCGCTCTACGGCTACGTGGTCGCCCTGGAGCTGGTGGTCGTCGGTATCCTCAACTTGACGGTCACATCGGGCGCGGGTGCGCCGACGCACCCTTCGACGGCATTGGGCGCAGTCGGCGTGGCGGCAGCAATCTCGCTGTTCGGGTTCCTGCAGACGAGGAACAGGGTGCTCGTCGCGTTCGCGGTGATCGTGACCGCCTTTTTCATCAACCTACCCAAAGTTCCTAATTCGCTGGCGATAGCGCACGTCTTCGCGCTGGCCTTCCCGTTCGCCTACTCGCTCGTCCTCACCCAACGCCACCGGAGGCGAATGAAAGGCGAGCTGCAGGCTGCGAGGACTCGCCGGCCGGCTACCCCGCCCGCCCGCCGCTCCCGACGGAACGCCAAGGCCGACGCAGCCCAGCCGGCCGGTCCTAAGCCTTCGGCGCGCTACACGCCTCCTAAGACCAAGCGCACGGCACGCGGTTAGCCGCCGCTGCCCGCCGCGCGCCGCAGACGATCTCCGGGGCGCCGGACCGAATTCTCCTGCTACGGCGCGGCCGGCGTCAGTGCTGCATGAAGGAATGACAGGGCGGCCTGGCGTTGACGTACGAGCGAGCGGGCGGTCGAGTCGAGCCCTAGGGTCCGCAGGACTTCGACCTCGGTGACCATACCGACCACCGTCGAATAGGCGGCGAGAAGGAGAAGCCTGGCGTCCTGGCGACGAAGCTCACCTCGCGCCATCGCTGCATCGAGATAGGAAGTCGCCTTGTCGATCAGGGGGCTCAAGTGCCCGCTGAACCTCGTCGCGGCCGGTGGCCCGAGCCGGGCTACCTCACGGAGTAGGCCGAGCACCTCCGGCCGGCTCCCGGCGATCGAGAAGACAGTCCGCACGACCACCCGCACTCGCTCCCAGGCCGCACCCTGCAGGTCGGCTTCGCTAAGCGCACGGTAGACGTCTGCGGCCGCGTCGTCGACGACGCCCTCGAGGAGCGTCTCTTTGGAGGGAAAGTAGTACAGGATCGACTGCTTGGTTATCCCGAGCTCGCCAGCGATGGAGTCGAGCGAGGTCACTTCGTAGCCTCGGCGGGCGAAACCGGTCAGAGCCGCGTCGAGCACGCGGCGGCGTGTCGCGCTCCGCAGGGAATCAGGTTTTCGTCCTTGAGTAGCCACCTACCATATGGTAGACAATTGCGGTGATTCGCGAGTCGCTTTCGGGAAAAAGGGTCGCCATCACCGGCGCCACCGGTTTCCTCGGTACCGCCCTCACAGAAAGGCTCCTTCGTTGCGTGCCCGGCAGCGAGGTTGCGCTGCTCATCCGCCCCGGGCGTCGAGGGGCTGCCGACCGCGTCCGGCGCGAGGTCCTTCGAAACAACTGCTTCGATCGACTCAGAGCGCAAGTGGGCGACGGGTTCGAGGAGCTCGTAGCGCAGCGACTGCACGTCATGAGCGGCGACGTCGGCGTGGATGGTCTCGGCCTTGACGCTCAGGGCAAAGATCTCCTCGCTTCGTGCCAGATCGTGATCCACTCCGCCGCCACGGTCAGTTTCGACTCGGCACTCGACAGTGCAGTCGAGATCAACCTGTTGGGGCCTAGCCGGGTAGCAGAGACGCTCAAGGACCTACAACCGTCGCGCGCCACGGGCAGCGATTCGCCTCACCTCATCTCCATTTCCACTGCGTACGTAGCTGGGTCCCGACGGGGCAGCGCCCCCGAAGCCGCCCTCTCGGACACTCCATGGTCAACCGATGTCGCATGGAGGCCCGAGGTTGCCGCCGCGCGCAGGGCTCGGGCGGACCAGGACGCCAAGAGCCGCGAGTCCAAGATGCTGGCCGGCTTCGCCCGTCAGGCGAGGCGGGAGCTGGGCGCCGCCGGTACACCTTTGCTTTCCGCCCGTGCGGAGAAGCTTCGAGACGAGTGGGTCCACGACCAGATGGTCGCGCTCGGCAAAGCCAGAGCGCGAGGTCTCGGATGGCCCGACGCGTACGCGTACACGAAAGCGCTCGGCGAGCGCGCCCTCCTCGAATCCCGAGGCGATCTTCCGCTGAGCATCGTACGACCGTCGATCATCGAGGCCGCGCTAGCTGAGCCTGTGCCCGGGTGGATCAGGGGCTTCCGCATGGCGGACCCTGTCATCATCTCGTACGCGAAAGGCCTGCTTCGCGAGTTTCCTGGCGTGCCGGAAGGGATCATCGATGTCATACCGGTCGACATGGTCGTGGCGTCGATTCTTGCTGTCGCAGCCAGGGGACCCCTCGACGAGCCCGACGTATTTCACTGTGCTTCGGGAGGGCGTAACCCTCTGCGCTACCGGCGTCTCGTCGACCTGGTGCGGGAATGGTTCCAGGAGAACCCGGTCGCCGACTCCTCGGACCAGCCGATCACGGTCCCGGAGTGGTCGTTCCCGGGACGACAGCGCGTCGCGCGCCAGCTCGAACGGGCCGGAAAGTCGATTGGCGTAGCCGAGCGTGTGCTGCAGTCCCTGCCGGTCCGTGGCAGCCGGGCGGAGCTGAGCGCCCGACTCGAGGAACGCCACGTCGAGATCGATCGGGCTCTTTCGTACGTCGAGCTGTACGGAGCGTACACAGAGACCGAGGCGATCTTCTCCGTCGAGCGGCTCATCGAACTTTTCGATTCCCTGCCCGAGGCGGACCGCCTAGAGTTCGGCTTCGATCCGGATGTCCTCGACTGGCGTCAGTACTGCCAGGAGGTGTATCTGCCTTCGGTGGTATCGCACGCACGTGTGCGACTCGTCGGCTCGGCGTCGCGTTCGAGCGCTCCGGGGGGACTTTCGAGGTCCGAGCGTGGGCGGCGGGCGGTTCTCTCCCCGGATCGCCAGCTCGCGGTGTTCGACTTGGAGAACACGCTGATAGCGTCGAACGTGGTCGACTCGTACTCGTGGCTGGCGACACGCCACGAGAGCGGCTGGGACCGTACCCGTTTCGTTGCGAGGACTCTGCGCGAAGCGCCCCGACTTCTCGCCGCCGACCGGGCCGACCGCAGCGACTTCCTTCGCTACTTCTACCGCCGCTACGAGGGCGCACCAGTGGAGCAGTTGCGCGCGGACGCATGGGAGATGTTCAGCGACCTGGTTATCACGAAGTCGTTCCCGGCCGGGATCCGCAGGGTTCGCGAACACCGCATGGCCGGCCACAAGACGCTCCTCATCACCGGGGCGCTCGATGTCGTCGTGGAACCTCTCCGCCCCCTCTTCGACGAGATCGTCTGCGCCAGGCTTTCCCGGCGAGGGGCGATCCTGACCGGCGAGCTGGAGGAGGCACCCCCTACCGGGGAGGCAAGGGCGATGATCATGGCCGACTACGCGCAGGCGAACGGGATCGATCTAGCGGAGTCGGTGGCCTATGCGGACTCCGCGAGCGACCTTCCGATGCTCGAAGCGGCCGGTCACCCCGTCGCGGTTAACCCTGAGACGAAACTCGCGGCCATCGCGCGCCGACGCGGGTGGCACGTCGAGCAGTGGCCTAAAGCCCCGGGCGGCCCGAGGCCGCTCCTGCCGATCGGCCCCCGCCGGTGAGAGCCTTGCAAGTAGAGCGTTCACTGCCCCGCTTCGCCGCGGCCCGCATCGCTTCGCGCCCGCTTGCGCTGCGGCTTGGCGAGGCGGACCTGCCCGAGGCGCCAGGGCCGGACTGGGTGACGCTACGACCCAAACTGTCGGGCATATGCGGAAGCGACCTCGCGACCGTGTTCGGCCGGTCTTCGAGGTGGTTCGAGCCGATCGTCAGCTTTCCTTTCGTGCCCGGCCACGAAGTGGTCGCCGAGACCGACACAGGAGACCGTGTAGTCGTCGAACCGGTGCTTCACTGCAAGATCCGCGGCATCACGCCGCCGTGCACTGCCTGCACGGCGGGACGGACGAACCGCTGCGAGAACCTGAGCGCTGGTCACCTCTCCCCCGGGCTGCAAACCGGCTTCTGCGCCAGCACCGGGGGCGGATGGTCCGGCGCGTTCCTTGCGCATCGCGACCAGCTCCACCCGGTGCCGGCAGGATGGAGCGACGAAGCGGCGGTGATGGTTGAGCCGGTGGCGTGCTCGGTACACGCTGCCCTCGCCTCGCCCTCTGAGGCGGACCGCTGCGCGGTCGTGATCGGCGCCGGCACGATAGGCCTAGCGACGCTCGCCGCTTTGCGGTCGCTTCGAAGCGAGGTCACGACGCTGATCGCCGTTGCCAAGCACCCCGAGCAGCGCCGGCTCTCGGTCCAACTCGGGGCGGACTACGTTGCCGAACCATCCGAGCTTCGCCGTGCCGTCCGCCGGGCTACCGGCTCGTGGATACTCGACAACGGGCAGCTCACCGGCGGCGCCGACATGGTGTTCGACTGCGTCGGATCCTCCGAGTCGCTCGTCGACGCCATAGCGGTGGCCGCACCCGGGGCGACGATCGTCCTCGTCGGGATGCCCGGCCATGTCGGGATGGACCTGACAGCTCTGTGGCAGCGCGAGCTCCGCCTCGTCGGCGCCTACGCCTACGGTCCTGAGGCCCGAGCCGGCGGGCGCCACAGCTTCGATCTGGCGATGGAACTAATAGCCAGCCGCGACCTCGGCCGTTTGGTGAGCGCGCGATACCCCCTCGACCGCCATTGCGAAGCTCTCGAGCACGCCTCACAGGCGGGCAGGCGTGGGGCGACCAAAGTGGTCTTCGATCTTGGCCTAGAGAAGAGAAGGTAGGTACACGAACCCGCTATGACCCGACCCGGTTTCGTTCTCGAGGTGGACCGCTCGACACCGCCGATACTGACATGGCACGGCGAGGGCTACCGCCTGGAGCGCCTACCGCCGGGCAGGTCGAGGGTGATCTACCCCCCCGAGGCAACCGAGGCGCTGAGCGACCCCGACAGGGCCATACGCGAGGCCCTTCTGAACCCTTTAGGCGACAGCAAGCCGCTACCGGAGCTGCTGTCTGCGGGCATGCGCTTGACCATCGCTTTCGACGACATCTCCCTGCCTCTCCCGCCGATGCGACGGCCGGACAACCGCCAGCGGGTCATCGAAGCGGTACTTGACCTGGCGGCCGGCGCAGGCGTAGACGACGTTGTTTTGATCTGCGCCTTGGCTCTGCACCGCCGGATGACAGAATCCGAGTTGCGACACGCTATCGGCGACAGGGTCTACGACTCGTTCGCTCCGAGCGGCAGGCTCCTCCAGCACGACGCCGAGGACCCCGACGGGCTGGTCCATATCGGTCTCACCGACGCGGGTGAGGACGTGGAGATCAACAAGCGTGCAGCCGAGTCGGACCTGATCGTCTACGTCAACATAAACCTGGTTGCAATGGACGGCGGCCACAAAAGTGTCGCCACAGGCCTGGCGAGCTACCGGAGCCTGCGCCACCATCACAACGTCAAGACGATGCGCCACAGCCGATCGTTCATGGACCCGGAGCACTCGGAGCTGCACAGCTCCAACTGGCGGATGGGTCGGCTTCTCGCCGCGAGTGGTGTCAATATTTTCCAGATCGAGACGACGCTCAACAACGACGCCTTTCCTGCGTCGGCGGCGTTCTTGCAAAAGCGTGAATGGGAATGGTCGCTGCGTGACAGGGCCGGCTTCGTTGCATCCTCGAAGGCGCTGTCGGTGATGCCGCCGCGCAGCGCACGTTCGATGTTCCAGGCGATCAAAGCCCCGCACGCCCTGACCTCGGTACACGCCGGCGAGGTGGAAGCGGTGCACGCAGCGACCACCCGGGTGGTGCACCGCCAGCAACTCGTGGACGTGCAAGGCCAGACCGACATCGCGATCTTCGGACTGCCCCACATCTGTCCCTACAACGTCAACTCGATCATGAACCCGATCCTCGTGATGTGCATGGGACTCGGGTATCTCTTCAACCTCTACCGGGGTATGCCAATCGTCCGCAAAGGCGGCGTGGCGATACTGTCGCATCCGACCCCGTGGGCGTTTCACCCGGTGCATCACCCCTCATACATCGACTTCTTCGAGGAGGTTCTCTCCGAGACGACGGACCCGGCGGTGATAGAGGCGAAATACGAGGAACGCTTCGCTACCGACGACTGGTACCGCCATCTGTATCGGACAAGTCACGCCTACCACGGCGTGCACCCTTTCTACATGTGGTACTGGGGTGCGCACGCACTCGAGCACCTTGGCAGGGTCGTCGTCGTCGGCGGTGACCCGAAAGCCGTACGCAGGCTGGGCTTCTCCCCCGCTACCACGCTCGCCGACGCGTTCGAGATAGCGTCCGACGTGGTGGGCCGCGACGCTACCATCAGCCATTTTCACTGCCCGCCGATCATGATCGCAGACGTGCATTGAACCTGCGGTTTCCCTTCGGCGCCCCATCGTGGCCCGGCGGCGTCCCTCTCCCGCCTGCTGAGCGCGACCTCGGCGTCCACTACGACAGCGACTGGGCGCGCTCCCCGCTCGCCCGCCTTTCGCGATCAGTGATCCAGACGTCGCTCACGAACCCGGTCGTGCGAGCAATCACTTCTCCCACCGTCAGAGGCCTAGACCGAGTGGCGCACCTCGACGAGCCGGCCATCTTCGCCGCCAACCATTCCAGCCACCTGGACGCTCCACTCCTGATGGCGGTCATCCCGCAGCGCTGGCGCGACGACCTGTTCGTCGCCGGGGCGGCCGACTACTTCTTCGACACGTTGCCGAAGGCGTTCATTTCGGCCCTGACGCTGAATGCTGTTCCGATGGAGCGCCAACGGGTGTCGCGGACGTCGGCACGTCGAGCCACAACGCTGCTCGATGACGGCTGGAGCATGCTCATCTTCCCCGAGGGCGGGCGAAGCCCTGACGGATGGGGCCAGTCGCATAGGGCCGGCGCCGCATGGTTGGCGATTCGCAGCAACAAGCCGGTCATACCGCTTTACGTGGAGGGCACTGGACGTATCCTTCCAAAGGGCGCCAGACGAGTACGAACTGGCAAGGTCACAGTCAATTTCGGCGCACCTTTGTTTCCCCCGGCAAACGGTGACGCTCGCTCGTTTGCCACCGCAATCGAGGATTCGATCGCCGCTCTGGCCGACGAGCTCGTGAGCGACTGGTATACGTCGCGGCTGCGTGCCGGTGCTTCGGCCACGCCGTCGCTGTCGGGTCCAGACGCGCCCGCCTGGCGCAGATCCTGGGCCCTCACGGGGACGAAGTCGACTGGTGGCGCTAACTCCACAACGAAAGGGTGGCCCTGGACCGCCCCTCGCTGATGGCGAGCGGAGATCAGAACAGGGTCTTGACTCCCGTAGCGGATCGCAATCTCACCGACGTGACCTCCACCGGCAACGCAGTGCACACGGCGACCACCAGCGGATCGGGAGGCTCCACAGGGACAGCCAAGCGCCCGCCCGGAGGGTTCAGATTTGTCAACGGCTCGGGCGCCGGAGCGGCCACCTGAGGCTGCTTACTGGCCTTGGCCGGTTCAGGTTGCGTTTGGCCAGAGAGGCGGTTCTGGCGTAGCTTTCTTAGGATCGATCCACCAAACGCGAGGACGCCGATCAGGACGACGACCAACTCGTTCACGGGTGGTCCCCGGACGCTCCATCCCCGCTCGCCGCAAGCAGATCGTCGAGTAGTGCATCGACCTCCGCTGTAGCACCTGGGCCGACTTCTAGAGCTAGCGCCCAGCTACCCGCTCGGAGTGCTCGGTACTCGCCGTTTGCAGTTGTGACCTCGAGGATCGCCCCTAGCGGCGCCAACAGTCCGAGCTCTGCCAGCGAAGACTCGGTCATCGATGTCAACGTCCCGGCCACTTCGCTCGATCCTTCACCGACGACCACAGCAGCGGCGATCCGAGAGTCCGCGATCATCGCCGCCAGCGCAGAGCCGACCGGATCGGCTTCAGCGTCTGCGGACGCGGCCTCGAGTTCAGGAGTGGAGTCGGGCTCCGGCGCCACGTCAGGCTCAGGCTCTGGCGCGGGTTCCGGCTCTGGCGCGGGTTCAGGCGCTGGCGCGGGTTCCGGCTCCGCCTCGGCCTCTGGCGACAGCGGCAGCTCTGGCTCAGGTCGATCGGCATGGGCGCCCTCGGCGACTGCGGAGGCGGGTGTCGAAGCTGACGCCCAAGACGCCAGCTCTTCCGCCTGGGCCATCAACGCAGCAAGCTGATCGAGTGTGGAGCGCACACCCGAGTCACCCACGTCGGAGGCCCGGACGGAAGTTGTGCGGTCTCCGACATCGCCGGGACCGCCCGACGGTGAAGAAGTCGGAGAGGAGTTCATGAGGCTGGAAGCGACTCAGGAGTTCCCGGACGTTCCGGCGTCCGTGTCCAAAAAGCGGCCGAGGCTCGACGACGCCGCCCCGAGAGCCTCGCTCAACGCCATAACGCGTGCACGAAACTCCTGCTTCAACGACTCCAATTCGGCTTGTCCCGAAGCCCGTGCTTCATTGCGCAGGGTCTCGGCATTCGCTCGTGCGGAGACGATCAGTTCCTCGGCCCGGCTACGGCTCTCGCCGACGATACCTTCGGCCTCGGACCTCGCATCGGAGATGATTCGATCTGCTTCCGAGCGGGCAGCTTCGACTATCTGAGCGGACTCCTCATTGGCCTTATGGAGAGCGGCGTCGGCTTCGGCGCGCAATGTAGCGAGCGATGCCCGTTCCGCAGCAATCCGCTCGTGAGCCGAGCGCAAAGCAGTGAGGTTGCTCTCCAAGGTTTGCTCCGCCGCAGCACGCAGACGAGCGGTCTGCTCCGCAGCCTCGTTGAGGATCGTCATGTCCTCGGATACCCTTGCGATCACCTGGGCGAGCAAGTCGGAGGTATCCCCATCACCGCCCTGAGGTGACTCTCCCGAATCGGACCCTGCTTCCTCGCCACCAGAGGTCGTAGACTCGTTGTCGGATTCAGATGCGGTGTCGGACCACTCTGGCGAGCCCTCACCGCCGCTTCCCTCGTCGAAGTGGCCTTCTTCGTGGGTCTCACCCCACTCCTGGGGTTCAGCCTGATGGCCGCCCTCCCCCCAGCCTTCCGACTCGTGCTCGTGGTACGGATTGTCGCTCATGCCAGCCTCATAGTCCATGTGTGGTAACTCGGCATACCGCCGAAATTTCTGTAGATTCCCGTCATGCGGGGAAGGTGCTTGCGAGCTCGTCTGGTGACGGTTTGCGCCGGCGGCGCGCCTCGAGCGGGAGAAGCTCAGATATCGCTGCCATGATACGCCGGGTGTCGGCTTCCGCGTCGCTCCCAGTCAAACCCGTGACCGGCTTGCCGACGCGGACCGAAACTGTCGGCTGCTTTCCGAAGGCGGGGACTTTCGGGAGCCGCATCGACCTGGGCCACACCGCTTCGGTGCCCCACAAGCCGAGCGGCACCACAGGCGCCCCGGTCGCCGCGGCAAGGCGCGCAGCGCCTGTCTTGCCGACCAGCTCAGGATCGAAGAAAGCCGAGCCTCTTGGTATCGTACCTTGAGGGGCGATTAAGACGGCCTCTCCCGTCCGCAGGGCGTCCTCTGCTTGATGGTAGGCGTCTCCGGCGTGCCCGTCGCGATCCACGCAGATTGCACCTCCCGCACGCAGGAGTGGGCCCACCACGGGGGCGTCGAAGAGCTCCTTCTTCGCCATGCCCCTCGGGTACCGACCCGCCCCCAGCACGGCCAGCCCGTAGGCCACAGGATCGAAGTAACTACGATGGTTTGCTGCGACGATCACAGGACCTCTCGGAGCTATGTTGTCGAGCCCCGAGATCTCGAAACGGGCAAACGGGGCCGCGATGTGCGGCAACGCTAACCGCACCAGGTCGAGAGGCTCCACACCGAGGACTTTCGGGACCCCCGGCGGCGCTTCTAAATGAACGATAGGCCAACCGCGCAGGTGCGCTATCGGTGCGAGCCTAACGTCGGGGTTGACGGCGCAGGCCTCCCCGACTGCAGCGAGAAGCCCGACGTCGTAGATACTGTCAGAGAACGCGGCGCAATCCTTCAAACGGATTCCGGCATTGGACGCCCAACGCCGAACTGCGAGTAGCTTACCGGCACCCCAGACGAACCCCCCATCGAGGCGCCCATTGAAACGCCGCACCCCGTCATCTCCGACGTAGGTGCCATAGCGGGTGGCGACGACGTCGTCAAAGCCCAACCGCGACGCAAGGGGTGTAACGAGGTGCGCCGGGGTCGTCGTCGCCATGACAAGCGCACGTCCCTTGGAGCGCTGCTCCTCGATCAGGATCCTCGCCCTGGGAGCGACGAGATGCTCCAGGATCTCCCCGGCCGTCTCTGCTGCCGCGGCGACGTCGGCCGCGGCGTGACCCCTTGATCCAAGCACAGCTGCACGTGCAATAAGCATGGCCGGCGTCGTCTCACCGAAGCGGTTGTACAAGCCGACAAACGCAGAGCTACCCGGAACCCGGCGCTCGCTCACCAAGCCAGCCTTCACCAGCTCACCGTGCAGAACGGGAGCGCTCGACGAGGCTAGAAGAGTCCGATCCAGGTCGAAAAAGGCTGCCGCTTGGCCCATGGGGCCAACGCTAGCTCAGACCGTCTCGCCCGAACGCGGGGGAAGCCCGCTAAGCGCCCCGCAGCTGGCGCAGCACGTAGGGAAGGATCCCTCCGTGTCGGTAGTAGTCGGCCTCCTTGGGAGTGTCGATACGTAGCGTCACCGTGAACTCGACCTTGCTTGCGTCCGTCCGCGTCGCCGTCACCGATAATGTGCGCGGCATAGGGCCTTCATGTCCCGCGCTTGCGAGTCCCACCACGTCGAAAACCTCCTCCCCCGTCAATCCCAGGCTGTCAGCCCTGTCGCCTTCGCCGTACTGAAGGGGAGCAATCCCCATCCCGACGAGATTGGAACGGTGGATGCGCTCGAAGCTTTCGGCGAGGACGGCCTTGACCCCGAGAAGCGCGGTGCCCTTAGCCGCCCAGTCACGCGACGACCCCGACCCGTACTCCTTGCCCGCAAGGATGACGAGTGGGATACCGTCCGCCTGGTATCGCATCGATGCGTCATAGATCGGCATCGTCTCCCCGTCGGGCAGGTGCCGGGTCACGCCCCCTTCGGTGCCGGGTGCCAGCTGGTTGCGAAGTCTGATGTTCGCGAACGTTCCCCTGATCATGACCTCGTGATTGCCGCGTCTCGCTCCGAAGGAGTTGAAGTCAGCCACGTCCACGCCGCCGTCCGCGAGCCACCGCCCGGCCGGTCCGTCACGTCGGATGTTACCTGCCGGTGAGATGTGGTCTGTGGTGACGCTGTCGGCGAGCTTCGCGAGAACCCTCGCCCCCGTGATGTCGCTAAGCGGCTCGGGTGTCATGGACATGTCGTCGAAGTACGGCGGCTTACGCACATACGTCGACTTGTTGTCCCAGACGTATGCGTCACCTGCGGGGACGTCGAGCCCCCGCCAGCGCTCGTCACCGTCATATACCGAGCCGTACGAGGTGGCGAACATTCCAGGTTCGATGGAAGAGCCGACGACGTCGGCTACCTCAGCCGGCGACGGCCAGATCTCGGCGAGGTACACCGGTTTCCCGTCGGTGTCCAGGCCAAGGGGTTCCGTCGTCAAGTCGATAGCCATCGACCCCGCGAGTGCGTAGGCGACCACCAACGGCGGCGAAGCCAGGTAGTTCATACGCACGTCGGGGCTGATGCGGCCTTCGAAGTTCCTGTTTCCCGAGAGCACGGCGACCGCAGCCAGGTCCGAGGAGTTGATCGCCGCCGAGATCGGCGGGGCGAGCGGGCCGCTGTTGCCGATACAGGTGGTGCAGCCGAAGCCGACGAGGTCGAAGCCAAGCTTGTCGAGGTATTCGACGAGCCCGGCGGCTTTCAGGTAGTCCATGACCACAGTCGAGCCGGGAGCGAGGCTCGTCTTGACCCACGGCTTTGTGGCGAGCCCGCGTTCCACGGCACGCTTGGCTAGAAGTCCGGCGGCGACCATGACCGAAGGGTTGGAGGTGTTGGTGCACGAAGTGATGGCTGCGATCACCACATGGCCGTGGTCGACGTCGAAGCTGGTGCCGTCTTCGAGAGCGACCGGGGTTGGCGCCGACGGCGCTTCGTCGTCGGCGCTTTTTCCGAGAACTTTCGCCGCGGCCGCCGGGTAGCGCTGCGCTGCCTGGTCGAGACGCACACGGTCCTGGGGTCGAGCGGGCCCGGCGATGGAAGGAACGATCTCGGACAGGTCGAGGCTCAAGCGTTCGGAGAAGTCCGGGTCGTGAGACGGGTCGTGCCAGAGTCCCTGCTCCTTGGCGTAGGCCTCCACGAGCGCCACCCTTTCAGGGCTTCTACCGGTCAGGCGCAGGTAGCGAAGCGTCTCGGCGTCGATCGGGAAGATGGCGCAAGTCGATCCGTACTCGGGCGACATGTTACCTATCGTCGCCCGATTGGCGAGGGGGACCGACGAAACTCCCTCCCCGTAGAACTCTACGAACTTCCCGACCACCCCATGAGCGCGGAGCATCTCGGTGACGGTCAGCACCAGGTCGGTTGCGGTCGAGCCGGATGGGAGCTCGCCGGTGAGCTTGAATCCGACGACGCGGGGCGTCAGCATCGAAACCGGCTGGCCGAGCATCGCCGCCTCCGCCTCTATACCTCCGACCCCCCAGCCGAGCACGCCTAGACCGTTGATCATCGTCGTGTGGGAGTCTGTGCCGAGCAGCGTGTCCGGGTAGGCGCGGCCGTCGTCGTCGGTGAAGACGACTCGGGCTAGGTACTCCAGGTTCACTTGGTGGCATATGCCCGTGTCGGGTGGGACGACTTTGAGCGTATCGAAAGCCTCCTGACCCCACCGAAGGAACCGGTAGCGCTCCTCGTTGCGTTCGAACTCGAGCTCGGCATTTTTCGCGAAAGCGCTTGGTGAACCGTAGAAGTCGGCGATCACCGAGTGGTCGATTACAAGCTCTGCGGGTATCAGTGGATTCACCCGGGCCGGGTCGCCGCCCAGCGCCCGCATGGCGTCGCGCATCGCTGCGAGGTCGACCACTGCTGGAACCCCGGTGAAGTCCTGCATCAGGATCCGCGCAGGTGCGAAGGCGATCTCACGGTCCGGTTCGCTTGCAGGATCCCATGCGGCGAGACCCTCGACGTCGCCCCCAGTGACGGTGACCCCATCCTCGTGGCGGAGCAAATTTTCCAGAAGGATCTTGAGCGAGAACGGTAGGCGCGCCGCGCCTTGCAAGCTGTCGAGGCGGAAGATCTCGTAGCCTCGCTCGCCTACCGTTAGCTTCGATCGAGCACCGAAGCTGTCCATGTGTTGAGAGTTTCCGACGACCATGCCTAGAAGCTACAGCCCCATGTCCGGGTGGCGCAGGTTGAACATAGAAGTGCCGGCCGCACGACGCTCGAATCGAACGCGGCGACCGGCACCTTACTGTTGTGGAGTTCTCGGCTTGAGTACCTATTCGGCCGGGGCCGGGTACACCTCCGCAATGTACTTGTCCACCTGCGACGTCGGAAGCCGGAAGTACTGTGCGCCGTAGTAGATCACGAGGCTGAACGCCGCGACTATCAGAAGGTCCCAGTAGAAGGGAATCGCAAGTGTGCCTCCGTTCAAAATGTGCTCGAAGCCGTAGAACCCGTTAAAAGGATGGCCGGTTCCGAACTGGCCGAACCATGACAGGATCCCCATGCCGACAAGGTAAGGCACCACCCAGATGGCCGCCGTCCAATCGATGTCTGGCCTGTGGGAGTTGAGGTTGAACACGAACGAGGCGCCTATGAGGATGACCCCGATGATAAAGAACACCATCAAAGTCGAGTAGGTCACCCATCCAGACCAGTACACGATCCAGTTGGCGAGGATGAACGACACCGGAGCAAGAATGTCAGCTGCCGGCAGCCTGTACGACCTCGGCAGGTCTGCTTTGGTTTTGCGGAGCGCTCCGAGGGCAAGGGGGGCACCCGCATACATAATCACCGACGCCGAGGTGATGACCCCAACCATGCTGTTCCAGCTCGGGAACGGCAGCAGGAACAGAATTCCAACCCCAGACGTGACCAGGATTGCAACGGTGGGCACCTTGAACTTGTTATTTTTCTCGAAGGCGTCCGGGACGTATCCGTTCTTGGACAGGCCAAAGCTGATCCGCGAGGCGGAGGTCAGGTAGATCAGGGCGGTTCCACCGGGAGACACGGCTGCGTCGACCCTCAGGATCCAGGCGAGCCATCCGATGCCGGCGAGTTTAGCGACGGTGAAGAACGGTGACGCCTGGAGCGCCTGGATCGCAACATTCTTGGTATTGGGGTCGTTCAGATGCGCCCAGGTTCCCGCCTGCGTCAGAAGTGCCGGGTCGAGTGCACCGATAAAAGCCACCTGAACCAGGATGTAGATGAGGCCGCCGAGCACGATCGAACCGATGACAGCACGAGGAACGTCACGCGAGGGATTCTTGCTTTCTCCGGCGATCTGGACCGCCTGCTCGAAGCCGAGCAGCGAGAACACGATACCTCCAGCGGGGATTGCGTCGAGGATCGCCTTGAATGCGCCGCTCTTGAGGAAGAAACCGCCTCCAGCGCTGAAGTTGCTGCCGTGGAACTTGAAAAGCAAGAAGATGATGATGGTCAGGATCGGGATTATCACCTTCCAAGTGGTGATGGAGGTGTTCGCCCGGGCCAGCCAACGGATCCCTATGAGGTTCACTGCGGTGAAGAGGATCATCAAGACGATCGCGACCACGATGCCGCTACCGGAGAGGATGCCCTTGTTCGCGTTCCATATCCCGTGGGCCCACGAGACGGAGCTGAAGTACTGGATCACCGCTAGGACTTCGATGGGCGCGACGGCTGCCGCCTGTACGTATGCGAACCAGCCGAAGGTGGCGCCTGCAAAGCTGCCGAAACTGTAGTGCGGGTACCGGCTTGTGCCCCCCGTGACTGGGAACATTCCCCCCAGCTCGGCGTGCACCAGCGCCAAGATGATGATGATCACCGAAGCGATGATCCACGAGATGATCACCGCCGGGCCAGCGAGCGTGGCGGCCGTCAACGCGCCGAACAACCACCCCGATCCGATAATCGAGCCCTCCGACGCCCAAATCAGGTCGAAGAACGAGGCGTCACGTTGCATTCCCTCGAAATCGAGTGAAAGCTCGTTGCCCGATCTTTCCGAAATTGCCATATATAACCCCCAGCTAGTGAGAATGTTTTGAACTTCGTTGTCCAGGCCCGACAGGACACCGCCGAGAACTCTCGATAACCTCAGGAGTAGTTAGTGTGCCATCGGGCTGGCGGCAAAGTTAGCACGCCGCACTGACAAATCGACGGATTCGCCGTTAACGGGATGTGAAGCTTCGTCGGCGCGTCAAGGAGGCGTCCTGCACGAGTGCTTCTCCAGCCAGCCGCCTCGGCGGGCAGCCGCTGTTGCCGAGTTTTCCTGAATCGGATGGTATGACGCCATCCGAAGCGGAAACCGCGGTGACGAGCCCCAGGTCAGGTCTAACATCGGATTGACCGAGGCAGCGTAAGTCGAGCGAGAGCGAGAAGTGGCCGACACCCGTAGGGATATGCAAGGTCAGGTCCCCACGACGATCACAGCGGCGCTCGACTTGGTGCCCTTCGCCATGCTCGTCACCGACAGCTCAGGTTCAGCGCTGTCAGTGAACCAACGCTGGTGCGAGCTGTCCGGGATCAGCTACGAGGCGTCGCTCGGGTCCGGCTGGCTGGATGCGTTGAGTGCCGAGACACGGCCGAGGCTCCTCGCGAGCCTTCGCGAGGTAGCCGCCCACTCCGCGAACCTGAGTGAGGACCACCAGATAGGCCGCCCGCAGAACCGCCGGTGGGTTCGCTGGTGGATCAGCCGCCACGCGGTGGCCGGCGTGTCGATGCTCGCCGTAGCCGCAGCCGACGTCGACGACGACTACGCCCGCCAAGCGGATCTCTATCACCTCGCAACCCACGACCCGCTGACAGGACTGTTCAACCGGCGCCACTTTATGGAGGCCATAGACCAGGCGCTACTTCGAAACCAGCGCTCTGCGCATCGCGTCGGTGTCGTCTACGTCGACCTGGACGGCTTCAAGGGTGTCAACGACCGGGCCGGCCACGCCATGGGTGACCGGGTCCTGTCGGCAGTCGGGGCAAGGCTGCGACATGCTGTGCGCTCCGCCGACCTCGTAGCCCGCATCGGCGGGGACGAGTTCGCTGTCCTATGCGAGGGCCTGGGCGAGGAGGAGCAGGCGGAAGTCGTCGCGAGTCGGATCGCGTCCGCACTCGCAGACTCGGTTGAGCTCGAAGGCGAGCGCTGGGCGGTTACGGCCTCCGTCGGAGCTGCCGTCGACCTCGAAGGGCACCTGTCAGCGAGCGAGCTGATCGATCGCGCGGACCGGGCGATGTACTCGGTGAAGCACTCCCGTCGGGGCCCGCAACGGGTGCCGTCGGCGGGGCTATCAACTGCTTCGGGTGCTGCCGAGGTGCGTATCGCCCCGGTCGCAGGGCCAGCAACGCCAAGTCCGCCCGTATCGCCGTTCTCACCGCCGGCCGTATCGCCGTTCTCACCGCCGGCCTCACCGCCGGAACGGCGTGTCGCGGACCGCCGTGCCGGCGGCTATCGACCCGAAGGCGGTAGCGCCCTGACGGACGCGAGCGCATCATCTCGGCTGGGGCCGGCCGCCGGATCCGGAGAACGGCTATCCCTTCTCGATGGCATTGCGGCGCTCAAGGAAAGCATCGAGTCCTTGCGCGTGGCCCTCGAGAAGCTCCTTGCTTCTGGCAGGAGGTCGTCCGACTGGGTTCCAGCGGAAGGCGTGCAATCATAGGTTGACATGAAATATGCTGAACAGCTAAGGTAGGTCCGCAGGGCACCTCGGACGTGACTGGGTTTCGGCGCCGCCCAATTCGAAGCAAGGGAGCGGCAGATGGACCCAGACCGTGACGACGAACAAGGCAACGCTGCGGCGGTCGCCAGCAGTCGAAAGACGCGCAGTGTTCCTCAAGCGGGATCCGAGCGTCAGGAGGCCTTGACCGAGATCGCTCGCTGCCTTCTCAGTCGACACCTACGCCGCGCCCGTTCGAGCGGGCACCCGGTTCTAGCGGAGCTTCGGCTTCCCGAAGGCGACCTCACCCTTCGCGAATCAGCGGGCTTCGGCGAGCTTCTTCTCGACGAGGACACCGAGCTCGTGGGCTATAGCGCTCTACCGCAGTCGGACGCCATCGCCGTTGTAGCCACGGGCAACTTAAGGTCTCTCGATCCCTCAGTGGAGCCGCCCGCCGCCCTCGCATCCTTGGGGACCGGCCGTGTCGAGCTCGCTTGCGTTGTTGCGCGCGACGGTGGAGTCGGCTGGTTCGCGACGGCAGGCCCGAGTCCGGCCGGTCTCCCCGCCCCGAGCGAGGGCCGCCTGCTTGACTGCCTCCGGCGCGCCGTGGGAGTGCCTACGCCGCCTCCGACGGCGTGGCCTTCGATGCTCGAGGCACCCATTTGGGTGGCGAACATCCGGGACCTGGCCAACCGCCGTCGCCACAAGCTGTCGTGGTCTGAGGCTCTGCAGGCGGTTCCCGACCTGCCCTCCTACTGGTATGAGCCTCCGCGAGAAGGCCGGGCCCCCGGAGGTTCGAGCATTGCCTGGGAGCTGCTTCGCATCGACGTAGCGAAGGAGCCAGTGCCGGTCGAACTACAGTTGCGCTCGCTCAGCCGCCTTCGACAGACGTCCCCGATGGCAGCTTGCCCTTGGCTTCCGTGTTCCGCGGTCGCTGCCTGGATGGACGCCGGCGTCCTCTCACGGTGGGTGAAAGACGTCATCCCGCCACCTCATGCTCTCGCGGCCTCGGTCACTGACGTGCTCACTGCGGGCGCCTCCCGGCGTCTCGGCCACAGTCTCAATGCAATTCTCGCTTGACCGAGCCCATGTGGATCTCGTACGAGTGGGCGCAGAGGGAATCGAACCCCCGACCTCATGCGCGTCATGCATGCGCTCTAACCGACTGAGCTATGCGCCCGCTCTTGTGAAGGAGATGTTATCAGGCTCCAAAGTTGTCATTCGGGTACTCGTTCTTGATGACGAAGAACGACCCGCGGATCGTCCCCGCAAGTGTTGACTTCTGGCGGGCGAACTTGAACCGCTCAGCCAACTCCGCCGGGACTTCCATGCCTTCGGAGAGTTTGAACCCGACGGCGCGCTTCTTCGGGTCATCGATTGTGTATAGGACATTGATCGAGAGACCGCTCTCGTAGAAGACGTAGTCCCATCGGATGTTCGCGACCTGGAAGCTTGTCGCCTCGAGCGGGCGAGAAGCTATTTGTATGTCGCGCTCTTCTTTGAGGATCCGAGTTACCCGTTCGAGCGTCGTGTTCGCGGCGCTGGCTGCTTCGACGGTGAAGGCATGGTTGTACTTGTTGTGGAAGTAGCGCGCCTCGTTCGCCCGCAGACCTGCGAGTGCAGTCGCAACAGGCGACGACTCCAGCCCCACAGTCGACACCGTTTTGAAATCCACGGTATAGGACATCTCGCGCACTCTAGCTTGTAGAGCTACGCCTGACGGTCACCAGGGTCGGGCCACAGCTGACCGTCAAACGGCACTGTTGTATATCGATTGATACTTTATACATGCTATAGCTGCATAAAGTATCAATCGTTTCTCCGAGACGTCTCGGAGCGCCGCCAAGCCACGAAGCCGCCAAGCCACGAAGCCGCCAAGCCACGAAGCCGCCAAGCCACGAAGCCGCCAAGCCACGAAGGCACACGGCCGCACCGATGAACCCGCAGGAACACGACTCAGAGGCGGCGAGCGGAATCGAACCGCTGTACAGGGCTTCGCAGGCCTCTACGCTGCCGCGGAGTCCCTGGTCAGGGCCCACTTTATCAGGCCCGGGGAGCGGCCAGGGAGCGAGCGGGGAGCGAAACAGAGGTGCATGACGGTGAGCAGCGGTCCGTTGCGGACGCCCACGATCCCAGCGCCGGCGGATCGCCAGATCAGTCCGTCAGGTCTCGAAGACGCTCGACGGCGGTGCCCATGGTCGGATGAACCGTCAGCAGATCGAGGATCTCGGTCACGATGGCCGAAGCACCAGCTGCCTGCGGGAAGGCCGCCCGCATGGCACCAAGGGTGTGGCTGGCGAAGCGGTCCGGGTCGATGTCGGGATGATCTGCCACGACGTTGCGCTGTACCTCCTCCAGGATCTCGTCGGTCCAGGCCACGTCGAAGGCGTCCAGGGCGGCGAGGGTGAGCAGAAGGTCGCGCATAGACGCGGGATACAACACGCAGGCGTCGAGGACAACGAGCACTCGGTGAGTTCAGCGGTAGTTGATGCCGACTTCGGCGTCGGCGTCGGCGATCGCATCGACCGCTGCAAGCTTGGCCGTTCGACGGCCCCTGTAGTCGAGCACGTCTCCGGCGCGGAGGCGTCGATGGGTGCCGACGAGGTGAGCCGGGAGCTTGCCGTCCTCGATTAGGCGGATCAGGTAGGTACGTGAGATGCCCAACAGATCGGCTGATTGTTGGGTGGTCAGCTCGGTGTCAGTCGGTACGAGGTGGACGGCCGCACCGGCCCCAAGTTCTCCGAGCAATTGAAGTACGGCTCGGCCTGCGGCCGATGGCAGCTCGATCTCACCGGCGTCGGTGCGGACCGCAACTGGCCTGTCATTTCCTCCGGCAGCAAGCGCGGCCAGCTTCTGCCGGTCGGGCTCGGCCACTTCGAAGACTGCAGACGCATCGGTCACAACGTCGAGTGTAGCGGCTAAACGACACAAACGACACCTCGCCCGGGTAATCGCGTGTGCTCGGACCGGACCAGTACCCTGCGGTGACATGCGCCAGCGGCGAGCTTCGTTGCCAGACGGCCCGACGACTCCATCGCACACTGCGCGCAGCATCCTCTGCAAGGCCACGTCGCACAGGTCTCCCTATGCCGTCCGAGATCCGGAGACGCGGCGGGTCTCGATCCATTCCATGATTTCGTCCGCATCGAAGCGGATGAGCCGTCCCACCTTCAGGTAGGGCACGCGTTTCTCGGCCACCAAGCGGCGTACATGACGCTCGGTGATGGCAAGTTGTCCGGCGAGCTCGTCGATAGTCAAGAACTGCGGGAGGTTTTCATTGTTGGTCATATGTCTTCCTCTTCTCGGCCGATCGCCGGCTGCTTCGAGCAACGTCTGCTCCTTATCAAGACGCCGGTGTCACATTCCCGGCTACCTATAAGCGGGCCGCGAACGTCACTTTCGGATCACACCAGTGGCGACGGGCTCGAAATGGCAAGACCCACCCTGGTCACCTCCTCGCTTACCTCGAATCGCTCGACGTCGACCTCCATCTCTCGGACGAAGCGTTCGGCGTCGGCCTTGCGGGTGAACGTCCTGCATCTCTGATTGCCGAGCGGGTCGCGGTAGCGAGCCCGGTACTTGCCGTTCCGTCTCTCGATGAAACCCATGTTCGGAACCTCCTGGATTGGTCGCGGGGAGCGTGCGGGGAGCACGAAGGAGCAAAACCAGGGGTTCTCAAGGGTCATTCTCGGTCTTTGCCGGTCACTGTCGGTAAAGACTAAAAGGGCCCCTGACCAGGCACTATACCGTTCAGGAGCTATGGAGGCGGCGAGCGGAATCGAACCGCTGTACAGGGCTTTGCAGGCCCTTGCCTAAACCACTCGGCCACGCCGCCAGGCGAATCACCCTAGTCTATTCCGCAGACCCTCCCCAAGCTCCGACAGAGCAGTCCGTCGCATGCCGAGCGAAACGAGCCGCTACCAGCCTCATGCCACTAGCCGCCCTTGCCGTACTCGAAACGAGGCAGCGAATCATCCTCGGTGTGGCCGCATTGTTGACGGCCCTCGCCGGGGCGACGACCATCGCCGGCGCCAGTGCTGTTGTGCGCTTCAGCTTCGCCGGTCTTGCACTGGCGGGCACGGCAGCCGTGGTCGGCGAGGCCATCGACGCTGTAGGCGAAAAGGTAGGTCCCGCCCCGACCGGGTTGCTGCAATCGACGCTTGGGAACCTTCCCGAGCTGTTCGTGGGACTCTTCGCCTTGCAGAAAGGCCTGACCGGGGTCGTCCAAGCGGCCCTAGTCGGATCCGTTCTCGCCAACAGCCTGCTCGTCCTCGGCATCGCATTCGTCGTAGGCGGCCTGCGCCACGGCACTCAACACTTCGAACCCGAACTGCCGCGCCTCATAGCGTCGATGCTCCTGCTCGTTGTCGCTTCGATGCTCGTGCCGACTCTGGCGCACAGTCTCGGCTCTCCGGCGGCTGCGCACAGCGCCACCCTGTCGAAGGGCCTCGCAGTCATCCTTCTCGTCGTGTACCTGACCAGCATCCCGTACTTCCTCAGGCACTCGCCGACCGCATCGACACCCTCTGCAGGCGACCGGCCGGGCGGGGATCCAACCTGGCCTCTTCCCCTGTCCATCGGCGTCCTCGCACTCGGGAGCGCAGCCGCCGCCGCCGCCGCCGACTGGTTCGTGGCGCCGCTCGAGACAGCAACGAAGAGCCTGGGCCTGACGCAGACCTTCACCGGACTCGTGGTCGTCGCTATCGCCTCGAACGCGGTCGAGAACGCCGTAGGTATCCGCTTCGCGCTTCGCGCAAAGCCCGAGTACGTCATCAGTACCACCCTCAACAGCCCTCTGCAGGTGGCTCTCCTACTGACACCTGTCCTGGTTCTTCTGAGCTCCGTTGTAGGTCCTACCCCGCTGACGCTCGTCTTCCCGCCACTCCTTGTTGTGGCGCTCGGCGTGTCAACACTTGTGGTCACCGTCGTCATATACGACGGGGAGTTCACGTGGATCGAAGGAGTCGCCCTGATCGCCTTGTACGCGATCCTCGGCGCCGCCTTCTGGTGGGGCTGAAACACGGAACGCGAAGCCGCTCGATATCCCCGCCGGCTGTCCGAGCCGCTAGCTTGGGCGCCTTGAACACAGCACCGATACTCCCAGGTGAGGCGTACCCACTCGGAGCGACCTTCGACGGGCTAGGCACGAATTTCTCAATTTTCTCCCAGGCGGCCGAAGCTGTCGAACTTTGCCTCTTCGAGCTCGACGGCAGCGAGGCTCGCTTCGAGCTACCCGAGGTCGACGCCTACTGTTGGCATGGCTACGTGGAGCACGTCGAACCGGGACAGCTTTACGGATACAGGGTCCACGGACCCTACGATCCCGAGCGCGGACTGCGCTGCAACCCGTCGAAGCTTCTCATCGACCCGTACGCGAAAGCTCTGGAGGGTGAGGTCCTGTGGGGCCAAGAACCCTACAGCTACAAGCTGGGCGGCGACGACCTGACCATCGATACCAGCGACTCGGCGCACGTCATGCCGAAGGCGATCGTCGTGGACTCGGCTTTCGACTGGGGCTCGGACCACCCGCCCAAGCACCGCTGGGCGGACACGGTGATCTACGAGGCTCACGTCCGCGGTTTGACGTGGAGACACCCTGACGTCCCGGCGCACCAGAGGGGCACGTTTGCGGGGCTCGCCCATCAGTCGGTGATCGAGCATTTCACCAAACTCGGGGTAACGGCGGTCGAGCTCATGCCCGTCCACCAATACGTTCACGACCGTCGCCTCGACGATCTCGGGTTGCGCAACTACTGGGGTTACAACTCGATCGGGTACTTGGCGCCCCACAACGGCTACGCCTCACGCCCCGGGCACCGGGTCGTCGGCGAGTTCAAGTCCATGGTGAAGGCACTGCACCGTGCGGGCATAGAAGTGATCCTCGACGTCGTCTACAACCACACCGCCGAGGGCGACCACATGGGCCCGACCCTTTCGTTTCGAGGTATCGACAACCCCTCCTACTACCGCCTCGTCGACGGGGACCCGCGTCACTACAACGACTCCACTGGTACAGGCAACACCCTCAACGTTCGTAACCCCCAGGTGTTGCAGATCCTGATGGACTCGCTGCGCTACTGGGTGCTCGAGATGCACGTCGACGGGTTCCGCTTCGACCTCGCAGCGTCGCTCGCAAGGCAGTTCCACGAGGTGGACCGCCTCTCGGCGTTCTTCGACCTGATCCACCAGGATCCGGTGGTGAGCCAGGTGAAGCTCATCGCTGAGCCGTGGGACGTGGGCGACGGAGGCTACCAGGTGGGCAACTTCCCGCCGCTATGGTCTGAGTGGAACGGCAAGTACCGAGACACTGTCCGCGATTACTGGCGTCAGGGCGGGACCCCGATCGGGGAGCTTGCTGAGCGGCTGACCGGAAGCTCCGACCTCTACCAGGCAAACGGCAGAAGCCCTTTTGCGTCCATCAACTTCGTCACCGCGCACGATGGTTTCACCTTGGCCGATCTGGTGTCCTACAACGACAAGCACAACGAGGCAAACGGCGAGGACGGCCGCGACGGGACCGACGACAACCGGTCGTGGAACTGCGGAACCGAAGGCCCCACCGACGACGAATCGGTGGAGGCGCTACGCCGAAAGCAGGTGCGCAACCTGCTCAGCACCTTGATGCTCAGCCAAGGTGTGCCGATGCTCCTCGGCGGCGACGAGTTCGGCCGGACCCAGCACGGCAACAACAACGCCTACTGCCAGGACAACGAGACCTCATGGTACGACTGGGAGCACATGGACGCAGAGCTGCTCGACTGGACACGGCGATTGATCGGCCTCCGCCGAGAGCACCCGGTGTTCAGACGTCGCCGCTTCTTTCAGGGCAGGCCGCTACGGGGATCGACACAAGTGGAGAAGCTCCCCGACATAGCGTGGTTCCGTCCCGACGGCGCCGAGATGGGTGACTCGGACTGGACAGTCGGTTACGCGAAGTCCCTCGGAGTCTACCTCAACGGCGCCGCAATCCCCGACCCTGATGCGCATGGCCGACCGGTGATCGACGACTCCTTTTTCATCGTCCTGAACGCTTGGGACCAGGAGCTCGACCTTGCGCTACCCGAGGCCCGCTGGGCGCCCAACTGGAGAGTCGTATTGGACACCGCCGTAGAGTCGCCAGCCGAGGCGCCGCCTCCGTTGCTTGGAGCCGCCGCCCGCCTGGCGGTGGCGGGCAGGTCGGTGGTCGTTCTTCAAAGCGTGAACGACCCCGCCTAGCTGCACCGACGTTGCGCAGTGGCCGCCGTCGTCTTCTTTGCGTCCGCCGTCGTCTTTCACCCGCCGAAGGTGGCAAGCCAGGACGGCTTACCGCTCGCCATGAGCACGGGGTTCGTCTCCTTGACCGCCGCCATCGTCGCAGCAGACGCCGGCGAGTAGCGGTGGCCGGGGTAGAGAACCGTTGTGTCAGCAAGCCCGGCAAGTATGCAAAGGCTGTCGTACATCGCATCAGGGTCGCCACCCGGCAGATCCGTCCGACCGCACCCGGACAGGAAAAGCGTGTCACCCGCAACCAAACGACCGTCGACCAGGAAGCACTGACTGCCAGGTGTGTGACCTGGCGTGTGCAGCAGTTCGATCTCCACTTCACCCACAGTCACCCGGTCGCCGCCGTGGTGGCCGACCACGTCCCCGGTATCCAGCCCCGTTACCCTGCAGATCGACATGACCTCGTTGGCGTTTGCGTGGACCGGCACGGAGACCGTCTCGAGCAGGTGCGCAAGGCCTTCGATAGAGTGGCCCATCATCGACCCACCCACGTGATCGGGGTGGTGGTGGGTTGCGAGCACCCCGACAAGGTTCATCCCGTCGGCGTTTGCGACCGCCAGAATGTCATCGACTGAGTACGTCGGATCTACTACCAGAACCTCCGACGTGGACCTGTCGCCGATGAGGTAGGAAAAATTTACCATCTGGGCTGCCAGACCGTCGCTGCGGGCGTGGTCGCGTCCAGAAAGGAGTTGCCTGAAGTAGAGACGGTCGTCGTCTTTCACCCCCACGACGATAGCGCCAACCACACGTTCGCTCCTCGGTCTCCTCCGCCAAGAGTGGAATAGTTGCGTGCACAACAATGTTCTGCTGTTCGTAGGGCGCCCGAGCCAGGTCGCCCGGCGATGAGGAGAGGAAGTCCGTATGCCTGCTGTAACAGTCGAGGACATGTCGGCATTGTCGAAGCTTGACGTCGATCCGCTAGCCAGGGCACGAGAACCGAGGAAGCGCGTTAGCGCACCGAGCGGCCTAGAAGGTGAAGGGTTCCCTGTACGACGGGCTTTCGCAGGCGTTCCGACCGAGCTTCTCGATCCCTTCGTCCACATGGACCAGATGGGCGAGGTGGACTACGCCCCCGGCGAGCCGAAGGGAACACCGTGGCATCCTCATCGTGGCTTCGAGACCGTCACCTACATGATCGACGGCACCTTCGAGCACCGCGACTCGACGGGTGGAGGTGGCCTCATAACAAACGGTGACACGCAGTGGATGACCGCCGGTTCAGGGATCCTGCATATCGAACGGCCCCCCGAGACGCTCGTAGCGTCAGGCGGCCTCTTCCACGGCGTCCAACTCTGGGTGAATCTGCCGTCCAAACAGAAGATGGTCGACCCGCGCTACCAGGACATCCGTGCCGGAAAGCTACCCCTGTTCGCCTCCCCGGACGGCGGCGCCCTCATCAGGGTGATTGCAGGCGACTTCGCCGGCACGAGTGGCCCCGGTATGACACACACCCCGATCGCCATGGTCCACGCCACCCTCGAGGAGGGAGCTCGACTCGCTCTTCCTTGGGACAGCGGATTCAACTCGCTCGTCTACGCGCTAGGCGGGAGCGGGACGGTCGGCTCGGGACCAGAGGCGGCGCCGCTTCAGAGCGGGCAGCTGTGCGTGCTCGGCGACGGGGACTTCATCGAGGTCCACGCGGACCGCCATATCGACGGGCCGCGCAGGTCCCTCGAAGTCCTGCTCCTCGGCGGACGTCCGATCAAAGAGCCGGTAGCGCACTACGGGCCGTTCGTGATGAACACCCGGCAGGAGCTCGCCCAGGCCTTCGACGACTTCCAGCACGGTCGCATGGGTGTCATCCCCGCGCACTAGGCGCCACTAGCCGGGAACTTCGCTTTGACAAGCACGGACTTACGCAGTGGTGACGAACTCAAGGAGCTCCCAAGCGCCACACTGTAGAGGTGAGCTCCGAATCCGGTCCAGGTCAGAGTTGTGAGACGCTTTCACTATCGGACCTGGTCAACCGGACGGGAGTGCCGGCGTCGACTATCCACCACTACCGCAGGTCGGGTTGGATCCCTGAACCGCTGGTGATTTCGGGCAAGCGGTTCGAATACAACGAACGCCACGTCGACGCGATCCTCGAACTGAGGGCAGGTTCGCTGTCCGCCGCCGACTCCGCCGACAGGCTGGTGGCGGCTGCTATCGAAGCGTTTCGGACCCGAAGCTTCTCCGAGGTGTCCGTCAGCGACATAACCGCCGCCGCACACATGGCGAAGGGAAACTTTTACCGTTACTTCCCATCCAAAGAGGCGCTCATTACTGCCTGCGTCGAGACTCTGGTAGACGACACTGCGGCGCGCCTCGAATCGGCTCTGCAGTCTCTCGGCGGCGTAGACCAGCTTCGCGACGATGCAGACAAGACAGCTCTCGTTCTCGGATACGTGCTAGCCGACGTCCTACCTCTGCTCCTCGAGATCGGCGCACGAGCCGCCAAGGGACACGAACCGAGCGCTGACCTCGCGCGAAAGGCGCTTCGGACCCTCGCCCTGGTAGCAGGACGGCCGTTCCTCGCCCAGGACACAACAGACGCTGACACCGAAACGATCTCGATGGGCCTCTCCGTCCTCCAATCTGCGTTCGCCACCGTGATGTCGTGGGCGATCGGGCCGGACTGGCCCCCCGACGAGCAGGTTTCGGCCCCGGTTTGACACGGGTGGAGCACTTCGAATACAAATTGTGACCACGCGGTCACTTGACTTCACCACCGACGACGAGACCACGCCAGTAGGTCTCCCGACAGTTCCAGACATCCTGGGGAGGGCGGGTCGCGAGAATTTTCGCGTTGCGTCCAGAATCGTCGATGCGACAACCAGGAGACATTTGCTCTCCTTCTACGGCTTTGCTCGTTTCGTCGACGAGATCGGCGACGCGTACAGCGGTGACCGGATAGCCGCCCTCGACTGGGTCGCCGCGAAGACGAAGGCGGCCCTAGTCGGACCCGGAGACGAGCACCCGCTGATCGCACGAGCGGCGGCATCCGTGAGAGAGCTCGAGACCGACCCCCGGCCTCTGTTCGATCTGTTGGAAGCGAACCGGATGGATCAACGAAACACCCGCTACGAGACTTTCGACGATCTGCTCCGCTACTGCACATTTTCAGCCAACCCTGTAGGCAGGCTGGTTCTGGCCGCCTTCCGCTGCGACGTCCGTGACGCCCGGGAGCACTCGGATGACATCTGCACAGGCCTGCAGATCGTCGAGCACTGCGCTGATATGGCCGAGGACTACCGTGCAGGGCGCATTTACATCCCCGCCGAGGACTGGCGCCGGTTCGACGTCGAGCCTTCGGCTGTAACATCGCCGGCCGCGTCGAGCTACGAGCTCAGGGCACTTGTGGCCTTCGAGTTGGCCCGCGCCCGACGCTTCCTCGACGCCGGTCTGCCCTTGGTGGACCTGCTGGCGCCCAGACTCCGGTGGGCAACCGCCGGGTTCTGGGCAGGAGGCAGAGCCGCCATCGACGGCATCGCATCCCGGGACTTCGACGTTTCGGCGCCAGCGGCAACCCCCAAAGCATCAAGGGTGCTACTCCACCTCGTCGATGCGTTCGTGCGCCAGCCCGAGTTGAGGCGACCGAAGCCATGAACCTCGACGCTGCCTACGAGGCGTGTGAGAAGATCACGGCGTCGCAAGCCCGGAACTTCTACTACGGGATCAAGCTGCTTCCCAAGCCGAAACGTCAAGCAATGTCGGCGCTTTACGCGCTCGCCCGGCGAATCGACGACATCGGCGACGGACCGCTCGCACCGCCTGAGAAACTTGCAGCGCTCGAAGACGCCCGCTCGAAGATCACCGACCTGCGCCGCGAACCGAGCGTATCGCTCGCCGCTACTGACCCGGTGATGATCGCGATGGCCGACGCATCGAGGCGATGGAGCATCCCCCTGGACGCCCTCGAAGAGCTGGTGGACGGATGCGAGATGGACGTCGCCGGAACTGTGTACGAAACTTTCGAGGACCTCGTGGTCTACTGCCGGAAAGTCGCCGGCACGATCGGCAGATGCAGCCTTGCGGTGTACGGTTCGAGTGACGGCGCCGGGGAACGGGCCCGGGCGCTCGCCGACGACCTCGGCGTGGCCCTGCAGTTGACCAACATCCTCCGAGACGTCGTCGAAGACCACCGCGAGATGGGCCGCGTCTACCTTCCGAGCAAGGATCTCGCCCGTTTCGACGTCGACGAGCACTTGCGAGGAAAGCCCGACGACCTCGTCGCTTTGATCAGCTTCGAGGCGGGTAGGGCTTGCGAATGGTACGACAGAGGCTTGCCGCTTCTGGACCTTCTCGACCGTCGCTCACGGGCCTGCACAGCAGCGATGGCCGGCATATACCGAAAGCTGCTCGAGCGGATCCGCAGGGACCCCGAAGCGGTCTTAAGGGGCCGTATTTCCTTGTCGGTCCCCGAGAAATCCGCCGTCGCGTTCAAGGCGATACTCACGGGACACTCGTGAGAGCGGAGACCCCCTTGGCCGGCCTGCGCGTGACTGTGCTCGGCGCCGGTCTCGCCGGTATCGCCGCAGCTCTAGAAGCGGCCGACCTCGGGGCCTCGGTAACACTGCTCGAACGCACCAACCGCCTCGGGGGGCTGACGTGGTCATTCCAGCGGAACGGCTTGTCCATGGACAACGGACAGCACGTCTTCCTCGGGTGCTGCTCCGAATACCTGCGCTTCTTGAACCGAATCGGATCCGATCGCGACGTGGTCGGCCCGATGCCGCTCGACGTGCCCGTCGTGTCCGAGGTGTCTCGAGCGGGGCGGGGCGGCTCCGACTCTTTGACGGTTTCAAGGTTGAGAAGGAGGGACCTGCCGGTCCCGTTCCACCTCGCCGGCTCGCTTCTCGCCTACAGGCACATATCCGTCACGGCTCGCCTTTCCCTCGGACGGGCACTCGCTGCCATCGCAGCACTTCGAGCTGACGATGCCCGCCTCGACGAGATCAACTTCGCTGATTGGCTCACGTCGCACGGCCAGTCGAGCGAAGCCATCGAAGCGGTATGGGACCTGATTACGGTTCCCACGGTCAACCTTCCATGCACGGAGACTTCCCTTGCGGTGGCGGTCAAAGTCTTCAAGACCAGCCTGCTCGCCGGCCGGTCATCTTGTGACATCGGCTGGAGTAACGTGCCACTTGGCGTACTGCACGGTGAGCGCTCGCAAAAGGCTCTCGACAAAGCGGGTGTGCGAATCCAACTCGCAACACGCGTCCGCCACATTGCCAGACATGCGGATGCTTGGAGCATCGCGACCGACCGAGGAAACTTCGACGCAGACGCAGACGCAGTCATCGTTTGCCTACCAAACGACGAGGCGGCAACATTGGTTCCCGAATCCGTAGCGCCGCAGCGGCGCCTGTGGTCCGAGCTCGGCTTCTCGGCGGTGATCGACGTGCACCTCGTGTTTGACCGGACCGTTATGCAATGGCCGGTCATGGCCGCCCTGCACTCCCCCGTCCAGTGGGTCTTCGACCGCTCCGTGGCATCCGGCCTACGCGCCGAAGGCGACACAAGTGCGGCACGTTTCGCGGATTCGCTTGTCACATCCAATCGACTTACGAGGGAGCCCGGCGACGACCTACCGCAGTACCTGGCCGTCTCTTTGTCCGCCGCCGACAGCCTGCTCGGGGAAAAACCTGAGCGCATCGTCCAACTGATCTCGGCCGCGCTGCGCCGCCTCCTACCCGACGCGCGTGAGGCGACCCTTCTCGATTCGGTGGTCACCAAAGAACGCAGAGCCACCTTCCGGGCTGCGCCAGGATCTCGGGCCATGCGGGCACGCACCGCAACCAACGACCCTTCACTCACCATTGCAGGAGCTTGGACCGATACCGGCTGGCCGGCGACGATGGAAGGTGCCGTCCGAAGCGGCGTCGCCGCAGCACGCGCCCTCCTCGGATGTGGCCCTGCGCCGCAGCTTCTTCGTAACCGCACTCGAACCACCGAGATCGACGGCGCTACCGGAGGAACCGCCGCCATTGGGACCGCTCAAATCGAGGCCGCCCACATCGAAACCACCCAGGAGGTGGCGTGACCCCTACATTCGCCGTTGCCGAGCTGCTCGAACGATGCCGGATCGCGATCAACCCTGCGCTCGGCGAGGCGGTCGACCGCCTGACACCGGACCTGCGGCTAATCGCCAGTTACCATTTCGGCTGGAGCGACCCTTCAGGCCAACCAACGAAAGCTCCCAGCGGCAAAGGAGTGCGATCCACGCTTGCGATACTCGGCGCGGAGGCATCGTGGGCGCAGTCGGAGGTTGGGATTCCTGGTGGGGTCGCTGTCGAGCTGGTGCACAACTTTTCGCTCATACATGACGACATCATCGATACCGACGCCGAGCGTCATCACAGGCCGACGGTCTGGACCGAGTTCGGGGTAGGTCCCGCGATCGTCGCCGGAGACGCCCTGGCCGTACTCGCGCATCAGGTCCTGCTCGAGTCGTCGCCCGAGCGTGGAGCGGCCGCATCGTGCGCTCTCGCAGAGGCAACAGCCATGATGATCGCCGGGCAGGCTGACGACATTGCCTTCGAGAAGCGTCGGGACGTGTCCGTCGAGCAGTGCACCGCTATGTCAGCTGCCAAGACGGGGGCGCTTCTCGGTTGCGCCTCGTCTATCGGCGCGATCCTCGCGGGCGCGCCAGATGCAGCGGTGCGGGCCCTTCACGACTTCGGCCTTCATCTCGGATTAGCGTTCCAGGCGGTCGATGACCTGCTCGGAATCTGGGGTGATCCGCTGACGACGGGCAAACCCTCGGGCAATGATCTGCGACAGCGCAAGAAGTCGCTGCCGGTCGTGGCCGCTCTGGCTGCGGCGGGTCCTGAAGCAGACGAGCTTCGATCGCTTCTTCTCGGCGAGCCGGGCGAGACACTCGGACCGCTTCAGGCGGACGAGGTCGCCAGGGCCCGCTACCTGGTCGAAGCTTGCGGCGGGAGGGAGTGGACGACGGTGCGCGCCAAGGCAAACCTCGACAGCGCGCTGGGCGCTTTGGAGCGGGTGAGACTGTCCGCACTACCGCACCGTGATCTCGCCGATCTAGCCGTGTACATAGTGGAGCGGGACTTTTGACTCAGCTCGAGAATCCACCGGTAACGACGCCAGTTACGGCCACGCCGCTCGCGGTGAGGTTGGACCACTCCGATGAGGCCGCCGCGATGTCCGGGGCCCCCGTGGAGCCGTCCGAGGACGTGACACGGGCTCTTAAGGCTGGGCGCGAGCACCTGCTAGGTCTGCAGAGCATTGAAGGCTGGTGGAAGGGCGAGCTGGAGACAAACGTGTCGATGGACGCCGAGGACGTGATGCTGCGTCACTTCCTCGGCATTCTCGAACCGGGCCGCACTGGCCGAACAGCCCAATGGATACGCTCGAAGCAGCTTCCAGATGGTGGTTGGGCGACCTTCTTCGGCGGTCCGGACGACTTGTCGGTCACCATCGAGGCGTACGTGGCGTTGCGGCTCGCAGGCGACGACCCCGATTCCGAGCACATGCGGCGGGCCTCGAGTTGGGTGCGCGCCCACGGTGGTATCGCAGGAAGCCGTGTCTTCACAAGGATCTGGATGGCCGTTCTAGGAGCCTGGTCCTGGGAAGACCTTCCTGTCGTGCCCCCAGAGATCATGCATCTACCGAGGTGGATTCCCCTCGACATCTACGACTTCGCCTGCTGGGCACGCCAGACGGTCGTAGCACTTTGCGTTGTCATGTCCCATAAGCCGGCAGTCCCGCTGCCGTTCGGGCTTGGCGAGCTGCATTCTACGGACCAGTCCTCTCGGCGTTCATCCCGGAAAGTCACGTCGGCCACGTCAGCAGGCTTCCTTCTCCTCGACCGTCTATTGCATTTCTATGGCAGGGCACCGAAATGGCTCTTGCCGGCGCAAATGCTACGGAGGAACGCCTTGGCAAAAGCCGAACGGTGGATCCTCGCCCGTCAAGAAGCCGACGGGCTTTGGGGTGGTATCCAGCCTCCCGTGGTCTATTCGATCATCGCGTTGCGCTTGCAGGGATATTCGCTCGAACATCCGGTCCTCGCTGCGGCCTTGCGGGGCCTCGACCGCTTCACAGTCGAGGACGAGCTCGGCCAACGCCTGGAAGCGTGCCAGTCGCCGGTGTGGGATACGGCCCTCGCGATAGTCGCCTTGAGGGACGCCGGTCTCCGAGAGGACGACCCGGCGATCGTCCGGGCGGCGAGCTGGTTGCTCGGCGAAGAGGTCGCAGTGCGAGGAGATTGGGCCGAGAGACGCAAATCTCTTGCGCCCGGTGGCTGGGCCTTCGAGTTCCACAACGACCGGTACCCCGACATCGACGACACGGCAGAGGTGGTGATCGCTCTCCGCAGGGCCCGCGCGACGCCCGAGATCCAGGCCGCCTGCAGCCGGGGGGTGTCGTGGTCGGTCGGGATGCAAAGCCGGTCGGGAGGGTGGGGGGCGTTCGACGTCGACAATGACAGCTCGGCGGTAGCGCAGTTGCCGTTCTGCGACTTCGGTGAGGTGACAGACCCGCCCTCGGCCGACGTAACCGCGCACATGGTGGAGATGCTCGCCACCGAGACGGCAGTCGACGCCGAAGTGGTCAGGCGTGGCGTCGACTGGCTTTGGGAGGCCCAGGAACCGGACGGATCCTGGTTCGGTCGCTGGGGCGTGAACTACGTCTACGGGACTGGCGCCGTCGTTCCAGCGCTGATTGCTGCCGGTGTGCCTCGAGGTGATCGGAGGATCGCCGCAGCGCTGACGTGGCTCGAAGTCCATCAGAACAGCGACGGGGGGTGGGGCGAGGACCTTCGCTCCTACGTCGACGACTCCTGGCGCGGTCGGGGGGCCTCCACGCCGTCACAAACAGCATGGGCACTCCTGGCGCTCCTGGCTGGCGGCGACCCGCAAGCCGCCTGTGTCGAGCGGGGCGTTCAATGGCTGGTCGACAACCAGGAGACCGACGGATCCTGGGACGAGCCGTATTTCACCGGTACGGGCTTCCCGTGGGATTTCAGCATCAACTACCACCTGTATCGAATCGTTTGGCCCATCACAGCGCTCGGCAGATACGTGAGGGCGTTGACAGGCAGCGTGCAGACGTGACACGCGGCGGCGTTCTGATACTTGCTCCGTTGCGCCTGGAGGCTAGGGCGCTTTCACAAGGTGCGCCTGACGCGTGGGTGGTCAGGACCGGTGCGGGCCCGCTTCGTTCGTCGTGCTCGGCTAGCCGGATCATCGCCGCTGCGGGAACCGACGATGTACGTACCCCGCACGCCGTGGCGATTGCAGGTGTCGCTGGCGGACTTGACAGGAATCTCCCCGCTGGAACTTTGGTCGTAGCGGACAAGGTCATCGACGAAACGGGGAGGGTCGCAGCGTTGCTGCCGTCCGCACCTCTCATCGCCGCAGAGCTAAACGCCCGGGGGCAACGCGCTGTCACCGGAACGGTAGCGAGCGCCCGCGCAGTTGTTGAAGGGGCGCGCGAGAGGGCGGCCCTCGCAGCGCTCGGTGCCGTCGCTGTGGACACCGAATCGGCGTGGCTCGTCTCGGCGCCTTGGGGTGTGCCCACTGCAGTTATCCGTGTCATCGTCGACACCCCCGACCGCGAGCTGCGATCCTTGGCGACAGTCACTGGCGGCATTAAGGCGCTAGCGGTATTGAGCAGGGCAGCGAAGGTGCTCGTCGAGTGGGGCGAAACGATAGCAGCGAGAGAGGTGCTCCTCGCGAGTCCGCGATCGTTTTGCGCAGGGGTGGAGCGGGCGATAGACACCGTCATTCGCTGCATCGACAAGTTCGCCACACCGGTGTACGTCAGACGCCACATCGTCCACAACCGCCACGTTGTCGAGTACCTAGAGTCCGTCGGGGCGACCTTCGTGCAGGAACTCGACGACGTACCTGACGGGGCAACGGTCATCTTCTCTGCGCACGGAGTCTCGCCGGCCGTCCGACGGGCCGCCGAGGCGAGGGCCCTGAACGTCGTGGACGCGACCTGCCCCCTCGTTGCCAAGGTCCACAGCGAAGTTCGCCGCTTCTCGGCGAGGTCCCGGCAAGTGATCTTCATCGGCCATGCGCGTCACGACGAGACGGAAGGCACCCTCGGCGAAGCCCCCGACATGCTGGTCGTCGAGACCGCGCGCGATGTCGCTGCGCTCGAAGTCGCCGACCCGGGCCGGCTTGCGTATGTCACACAGACGACGTTGTCCTCAGATGACGTGCAAGATGTCCTGGCCGAGCTCACTTCCAGATTTCCGGCAATCGTAGGGCCAGCGGCAAACGACATCTGCTATGCCACGCAGAACCGCCAGGAAGCGCTCCGGGCGATAGCTCCCCGCTGCAACACGGTGATCGTCGTCGGCTCGCCGGAGTCCTCGAATGCCAACCGTCTCGTCGAAGTGGCTAGACGAAGCACCGGGAAAGTGCTCCTCGTCAACGACGAGCGTGACCTGCGCTTCGAAGATTTGCGAAATGCGCCCGTCGTCGGTGTGACAGCAGCTGCATCTACACCCGAGACGGTTGTGGACCGTGTTCTCGACGCCCTGCGTGGCGTCGGGCCCGCAGAGGTACGCGAAGTCTCTTCTACAAGTGAGAACACGTCGTTCTCGCTTCCAATGGAGGTCAGATAGTGGGAATCCCGATACGTCAAAGCCTGAAGATAGGGACATACCTAGCCCGACAGAAGCTCTCGGGAAGGGAGAAGTTTCCCCTCATCGTGGAGCTCGAACCCCTCTTCGCGTGCAACCTCGAGTGCAACGGATGCGGCAAGATCCAGTACCCGACCGAGATCCTGAGAAAGCGGTTATCGGTAGAAGCTGCCGTCGCCGCCGTCGAAGAGTGCGGGGCGCCCATGGTCTCCATAGCGGGAGGAGAACCGCTCCTGCACCCCGACATAGACAAGATGACAGTCGCACTGCTGGATCGCGGTCGCTACGTGTACCTTTGCACGAATGCCCTCCTGCTTGAGCGCAAAATGGACCGCTTCACACCCCACAACCGCTTCAGCTGGGTCATCCACATCGACGGCCTGCGCGAACGACACGACGAGTCTGTAAGCCGCGAAGGCACATTCGACAAGGCGGTCGCAGCTATCGCAGCCGCGAAGGCACGAGGGTTCAAGGTAACTACGAACACGACTTTCTTCGCCACCGATTCGCCGACGACGATCCGCGAGGTCCTCGACTTCTTGAACGACGACGTCGGTGTCGACCAGATGATGATCTCGCCTGGATACGCCTATGAGAAAGCCCCCGATCAAGTTCACTTCCTGAGCACGCGCACGTCGCAGCAAATCTTCAAAGAGGCGTTCGCCGGAGGCCGGAGAAAGAAGTGGCGGCTCAACCACAGTCCCCTGTTCCTGGACTTCTTGGAAGGCAAAGCGAACTTCCAGTGCACTCCGTGGGGTATCCCGAGCTACTCCGTGTTCGGATGGCAGAAGCCGTGCTATTTGATGGCAGACGGCTACACGCAGACCTACAAGGAGCTGGTTGACACCACGGACTGGGACGCCTACGGGAGAGGCAACGACCCGCGCTGCGAGAACTGCATGGCGCACTGCGGATACGAGCCGAGCGCCGTACTCGCAACGACGAAATCTCTTCGCCAGTCGATACGAGCAGCGGTCGGCTCGTAATGGGATTCGACCTGAAGGACCTGCTGGAGTCCCGCTCAGGAGAAGGAGCGGAGCTTTGGTCGCGCTACCTGAACCCCCAGACGGCAAGGGTCCTTCACTCGGTCGGCCTCGACCGCAAATGGGTTCGCGCCGAAGGCCCGTACCTGTGGGACGACCAAGGCGACACCTACCTGGATTGGCTTGCGGGATTCGGAGTGTTCGGGCTCGGGCGCAATCACCCGGTGGTGCGGCGCGCTCTGTCGCAGGTGCTCGACGGTGAGTTGGCCGACATGGTCAAGATGGACACGCCTCTGCTAGCCGGACTGCTCGCCGAAGCGCTGGTTGCCCGAGCCCCGTACCTGGACCGCGTGTATCTGTGTAACAGTGGCACGGAAGCGGTCGAGGCTGCTATCAAGTTCGCCCGCTACTACACCAAGCGACCTCGAATCCTCTATTGCGGACATGCCTACCACGGACTGACCGCCGGCGCCCTGTCAGTTAACGGCGGGAAGTCCTTCAAAGCCGGGTTCGGCCCGATGTTGCCTGGCACCGAGATTCCGTTCGGCGACCTCAGTGCCCTCGAGCGGGCGGCATCGAAAGGCGATGTCGCAGCGCTAATCGTCGAGCCGGTGCAAGGAAAAGGCGTCCAGGTAGCGCCGCCCGGTTTTCTAGCTGGCGCAGCGCGCGTGTTGCACGATAGGGGCGCGCTGCTCATCTGCGACGAGGTCCAAGCAGGCCTTGGCCGCACTGGGCGTTTCTTCAGCTTCGAGCATGACGGGGTACAACCCGACGTGGTCACGATCGCGAAGACCCTTTCCGGCGGGTTCGTCCCGGTCGCAGCGACCATGGCCAGGCAAGCCGTCTTTTCCGCTGTGTACTCGTCCATGACGAGGGTCCTCGTCCACGACACCACCTACAGCCACAACAACATGGCAGCGGCCGCCGGGTTGGCGGCGCTCAGCGTCATCGACGACGAAGGCCTCATAACCAATGCAGCCGAACGCGGCGAGGAACTGCGTCGAGCGCTCGAAGACGCCGCAGCGCGCTTCGAATTCATCAGCGACGTCCGAGGGCGAGGCCTGATGATCGGCGTCGAGTTCGGGCTGCCATCGTCGATTCGCCTCAAGAGCCGCTATGCCCCCCTCACGCTGTTGCGCAAGGGACTCTTCACCCAGATGGTCGTCTCTGCCCTGTTCGACGAGCACAGGATTCTCACACAGACAGCCGCAGATCACATGGACGTCCTCAAGCTCCTTCCGCCCCTCGCGACCACAACCGACGACGTGCGCTGGTTCATCTCCAGCTTCGAAGCCGTAATGAGCGCCGTCGAGGCGAGCGGCCGTCCGGTGTGGCAGTTCGCGCGGGGGCTTGCGACCAGGTCTATGGACAGTGGTAGGGCGGGAGGGACGGCTCGTCTATAGGGTCGAAGCGCCCGCGGGGAAACCACCGTAGTCTCAGGGCACTTC
>JAKBBA010000083.1 GCA_021808665.1 Actinomycetes bacterium | reverse complement strand
CGAGGTGCTCCCACGCCTGGCGAACTGCGGCGTCGCCGTCACCGCAGTCTTCGGGAACGACGTCGACCTGCTCGCCCTGCTGGAGCACGGCGAGATCGATCTCGCCGTCACCAGCACCACCCCTTCACGGCGCTCGCTGCGCTCCGCCCCCATCGGGACGAAGCGCTTCACCCTCGTTGCCGCCCCCCAGGCCGCGCCGACGCCACGGTTGCAGACCCTCCGTCAGCTTGCGGACTGGCTTCCCGGCCAACCGTGGGCGTCGTACAGCTTGGAACTCCCGATCACCCGCCGCTTCTGGCAGACGGTGCTCGAACGACCGTTCTCCGCACGCTCTCAGTTGGTCGCGCCCGACCTCAGGGCCGTGCTCAGAGCTGTCGAGCTCGGAATCGGGGTAAGCCTGCTGCCGACCTTCGTCTGCAACGAGCCACTCGCCGAAGGACGGGTCGTCGAGCCATTCGCCGTCGCCGACCTTGTCGAAGAGGAACCCTGGTTCGCGTGCACCCGCGTCGGTGAAGCACGGCGCCCAGCCGTCAAGACGCTGCTGGCTGCGCTTGGGGACCGCCCCGCGTCCTCTCCCCCGAGCTCCGACAAGCCGAAGACGCCTCGACGTGCGGCCTCCGGGCCAGCACGTCCCCACCGCGCACCTTGAGGAGGGTCGCCACGGCCCAGGCGCGGCGTTGAGTAGGGCAACCGCATAGGCATGCACTGGGCGTTCCTATGCAACGCGCCGCCCCACCCCAACCTCGAACGCGAAACCGCAGCGTACGGGCCGCTCGCGCTCGCGCCACCCCGCATAGGCTGCATACGCAAGGGCTGAGTAGGTCCCCACAAACTGTCCCCATAAGCACAGCGGCCGCCGACCCAACATGCTGGTCAGCGGCCTCTGCATACGCAATGAGGCGCGAGAAACGCCCGTACTTGGTGGCGGGGGCTTGGCGGCAAACCCGCGACCGACGGCCCCAGCAACGCCAAAGGTGCTGATGATCCGGCCGTGCATATGCAGGGCTTGGCGCGTGCATCGCTCAATGTCCAGACCTATCTGTCGAGAGTCCCCACATACGCGGCCAGGTCCCAGTAGCGGATCGTTCAGGCGGCGTCACAACGTGTGTTAGGCCACCTGCACAGCGTCCTTGAGTCGGGCGGGGACTTCTTCGGGGAACGAGACGACGAGGTGCCGACCGAGGGCGTTGGCGACCCGGGCGAGAGTATCGATGCGGTTGCGGGCCCCTCCCCCCTCCTCGAGGCGCGAAATGACCGACTGCGTCGTTCCCATCCGCTCGGCGAGCTCGCGCTGGCTGATCCCGGCCTCCGTACGGAGGTCGTAGATCAGCTGGCCCACCGCGAGATCCTGTTCGACGCCCGCCCGCGTCTCGGTAGTCGGCACTCGACGCCTCTTCTTCACGTCATCCCAACGGGAATAGTTCGCCATGTTCTCCTCCTTCACGGATCCCTTCGGGCGCAATCCTCGGCGGCCTTGCGTGCCCTGGCGATCTCAGTGCGCTCGTTGTTGCGTTGTTTGCGGAAGGTCGTGAGCAGCACTACCCGACCGTCCCTGGTGAATCGATACGTGATCCGCCGAGCGCTCGGGCCGAGCGTGAATCGCAGTTCGAACAGCCCGTCGCCGATGCTCCTCGACAGCGGCATGCGCGCCGACGACCCGAGGGCAGCAAGCCGGTCGACCACCACGACCACCCGATCCCACTCCTCATCGTCGAGCAAGTCCATCCAGCCGACGATCTCGTCGTGAAGCTCGACTGTGACCACACAGACCATCATATCGTTACTACGATCATCTCATAGAAGAGATCATCCGGTCGCGACGGAGGTGGGCCGGGCCTGCGACCCTCGCCAACCCGGCCATGATGCACCCACCCGTTACGCTCGTGCGGCGTGAGCCCGACGAGCGCCCCGGCAGGTGGACGCTGTCGCGCGCCGGGATCATCAACGCCCTCGACGTTGGCATCCGCGACTGCGCGGACACCCCGTGGGACCCCGAACTGGCTTGCGCCTTCCGAACTGACGGCCGCATCATCCACGAGAAACTACTTGCCGACAAGCTACTCGCTGCGACGGTGAGGGTGGACAGCTGAGCCGTTCTTGCTGGCGTGTCGGTGCCGAGAACGCCATAAAACTCAGGCGCGGCGAGCATCCGGCAGTGACCCTCTCGTTCCTCTACCGGGCGTTATGCAGCGTCCTCCAGCTCATCCGACTCGTTGGCCGCAGAGATACGTATCTCGCGATCGAGGTCGTGATCCTGCGTGTTGCCGGCTGGATTGTGTGGGTATGGTTCGGCTGGATTGTGTGGGGATGGTTCGGCTGGATTGTGTGAGTACGCGAGACGACGCCGGCTGGGGGCGGATTCCCCCGGCCGGCGTCGTTAGGAGCGGGTGAGTTCGGCTACTGCTTTTTTGGCGCAGACGTCTTCGACGAGTCCTTTGCTGTCGGCCGCGGCGGCGATCAGCGCGGCGGTAGCTGCGTTGTTGAGCGCTCGGGGCAGGCCGTTCGCGTAGCGGTGTAAGCGTGCCGCTGCGTCATCGGCGATGAGCGGGTCGGTCCGGCCCGCGAGGGCTAAATGGTGACGTAGATAGGCGACCGACTCGGCTAGGTCCATGTTGGGGATCGAGAAGCGCACGGAGATGCGCTGGTCTAGGGCGGTGAAGACTCCTTGGCGTAGACGTTGCGTCAAGGTTGCTTGTCCGACGAGGATCCCGGCGAAGGGGCTGGCTGAGTCCATCTGCGAGTTGGACATCAGCCGGAGTTCTTCGAGCTGGGCGGGCGACAATAGGTGGCTTTCGTCGATGATGAAGACGACCTTGCGGTGGCGTTCGGTCTGTTCGGCGGCGAGGAGCCCGGTCACCTGATTGATCGCTTCGGCTTTGTAGAAGCGTGGGTTGGCTCGTAGGGCTGCGGTGATGGCGACATAGAGCCCGCGGCAGTCGCCCGAGGGGTTGGCTAGGTATATGACCGTGTAACGGGTGCGGTCGAGTCTGGCCACCGCTGCTCTGACTGCGACGGTTTTGCCCACGCCGACGTCGCCGGTGAGGACTGCTACCGCAGTGAACTTACCCTGGTTGTGTTGTCACTGTCGATTGGAAAGGGTGGGGTGTGTTTATGGCTGGTTCGAAGAGGACGTATTCGGCGGAGTTTAGGGAGAAGGCGGTGGCCTTTTGTTTTGGAGAGTAATAGGTCGATCGCTGCTGCGGCCCGGGAGTTGGGTGTGGGCGAGCTTGACGTTGGGTTCGTGGATATCCGCGGCGCGGGATAAAGATGCGGGCGGCGTGTTGAGCCGCGAGGAGCGCGACGAGATACGCAGACTTAAGGCGCAGAACCGTGAACTTGTCATGCGCGTCGACTTGGGAAAAAAAGCGGCGGCCTTCTTCGCGACCGACGCCCTGAGTTGATCTTCAGGTTCATCGACGCGGAGAAGGCGAAGGTTCCTGTAGCTTTCATGTGCCGACAGCTCGGAGTGACACGCCAAGGTTATTACGCTTGGCGGGCCCGGCGGTCCGCCCCGCTTGGACCGCGCGCCGCGGCACGGCAGACTCTGGGCGTGGTGATCGCCGAGATCTTCGCTGAGCATAAGGGCCTCTACGGGGCTCCTCGCATATGGGTGCAAGCTGCGCCGGCGCGGGTACCTAGTGGGCATGAACAGGGTGGCTTCGATCATGTCCGAGCTCGGCCTGGCCGGCAAAAGCGGACGACCACCGATATAACCATTTCTGCGCACCCTGCGGGGATGGTGGGACCTGGCGGTGATAGTGGACTGGCCCAGCCGTCTCGTGGTCGGCTGGGCTTTAGCTGATCACATGCGCACCGAGCTGTGCCTCGAAGCGCTACGAGACGCCATCGCCCGGCAGCGGCCCGAACCGGGACTCGTCCATCACAGCGATCGGGGATGTCAATACACTAGTTACGACTACCAAAAAGCGTTGCGTGACAACCATATCGTGTCGTCGATGAGTCGTAAAAGAAACTGTTGGGACAACGCTGTCGCCGAGAGTTTCTGGGCGACCATTAAACGGGAACTGACCGACGGAATAGAACGGGAATCCGAAGAGGAATCCCAGGCCGCCATATTCGAATATATCGAAGTTTACTACAACCGGAAACGGCTGCACTCCACACCTGACTACATGACCCCACAAGAGTACCATTATTCATACAAGGAGTCCGCGGAAGCGGCATAACCAAACGACAACAAAACCGGGGGAACCCCAGTCCTCTCCGGAGTCCGTCAGCAGTGTGAAGGGGCAGTCCTGCCCCATGAGCAGTGCCCATTCGGTTGCCGAGCCCTGCGGGTCAGCGTCGATGAGCAGCGTACGGCCGCGCCTGCCGAGCCCTGCTGCCAGGTGTACGGCCGTGGTTGTTTTCCCCGTCCCTCCCTTGAGGTTGGTGACTGCGAGTCGCATGGTGAGAAGCACCTACTACAAGTGGGGTGCAGATATGCAGTTGTCTGCATGTATGGATATGCAGACAACTGCATATCCATACATCAATATCAAGCAATAGAAGCCGGTTTGTCAACGGTGTCGTAGACAGTTGGTCACTGCCGCCGCGGGACGCGACGGACAGGTTCACTTGTGAGGGTGTCGCCTTCGGGGCTTGCGAGCTGGCGCTCCAAGTCGGTGAAGGCAGCGATGATGTCAGGTACCTCGAAAGCTCGGTTGCGACGACCGACACTCACCTGCTTCAGGATGCCTGCCTCGACGAGGCGTGAGATGGCCTCGTTCGTCTGGATGAAGCTCCGGGAGATCATGTCGGCTGCGCTGTTGACGGTGACGACGGGCGCGCCGACGAGGGCGCCGAGGAGCAGGTCGGCTGCCGACCGGGCACGAACTCGGCCGAGGCGTTCCCGCCACGATGCTTCGATGCCCCGTGCACGCTTCTCGAAGCTCGACGCATCATCGACGGCCCGCTTGCACGCAGTGGCGAATCGCCCTATCCAGAGGTTGATGCCTTCGCTCGCGGCCTTGCCAGATGCCGGTCCCCGGTACCTGGTCGCTTCGAGACCGCCGACGTAGTCCTGTGCCCAGGTCGCAAGGACGAGCGACACTGGAGGAAGGACGTGGGGGGCCACGCCCCGACGTCGGAAGATGAGCTGCACGAGGGCTCTGCCAGTCCGGCCGTTGCCGTCCACGAAGGGGTGGATCGTCTCGAACTGGGCGTGCGCGATGGCAGCCTGGGCAACAGGGGGAAGCGAGTCGTCGTTGGCGAAGGCGACGAGGTCTGCCATGAGGTCGGCGACGTACTCCGGCGGTGGAGGCACGAAGGCAGCGGCACAGGGGTTGTACTCGCTGCCCCCGATCCAGTTCTGTTGTTCTCGGAACTTCCCGGCGTAGCGCTCCAGTCGCGTCTTGGCGAGGAGACGCTGGTGGACGTCCAACACCAGTTCCACCGTGATCGGGTCTCCTGCATCGACATGCTCGATGGCGAAGACCATGGCGTCCATGTTCCCGAGGACCTCGACGACCGTGACATCGGACGGGTCGTCGCCAAGAGCTCTCGCGGCTTCTGCGCGCAGCAGTCGTCGTGCTCCGATCTCCAGTCCTTCGATCCGTGACGAGGCGACGGACTCCGCACGCAGCAGGACGCAGGCGAGCGCCTCGGTATCGACGAGCCTCGTCGCTTCGGCGTTCAGGCGAGCGATCGCAGCTTCGGCATCCGCGATGTCGGCCGCGACCTCGCCGTCGAAGCTGAACGCACGTCCGACGAGCGGATCGGGCACGTAGGATTCGTACTCGCACCCGCGGTTGTCCTTGCGGGACGGGCCGGTGCAGTCGTTGATCCAGCGGCGGCGGATAACCCGAGACATGGTTGCTCCTTAGATAGGGTTATCATACAACCCTAAATACAGCTCTGGAGTATTTAGGGTTCCGCTCCGCCTCCAACCCCGTCCAGCAACCGCTCCAGGGCGACCTTGGGGATGAGGATGCGCCTGCCGATGCGGATGCAGGAAATCTCGCCACGGGAGACGGCGTCGTAGGCAGTCGCCCGGGAGATGCCGAGCCCGACTGCAGCCTCCTCGACAGTCATGGTGAGCCGCTGGACTGGGCGCTCCTCGATGACCGGCCCGACCCTCCGGCGCCCGACCGTCTCGGCGCCAGCAAGCTCGGGAAGGTCAAGGTCGGTCTCGTCGGACACGAGCCCAGTCTTATGCGCCAGACGGCAGTCCCGCGGGTCCCTTCCTAGCGGCGAGCACCTGGCCCATGATGGTGGCAGCAGCCCGGCTCCGCTCCTCGATGGCATGCGAGTACCCGCGAATGAAGAACGACGTCACATTGTCCGGTCGGAAGGGCGTCGTCGCCTCGATGAAGGGCGAGAACACGAACGCGTCGTCTGCGAGCGTTCCTCCGGCCTCGGCGATCCACTAGGGTCCAGAAAGTTCCTGCCACCGTCTTGAGCTTCCAGGATGGAGTCGGCGAGGCTGCTCGCCGACTCCATCCTCTACCGCCTGGTCCATCGCACCTTCGGACTCCTTGGGTTGGCAAGCAGGGACGCCATCGCCAAGGACGCCGAGTTCCTGACGATCCTCGACTGGCATCGCCGTCTTGTGGCTCGACGCTGGACCTATCCCCACCGGCGACCCGGGCGGCCACCACTTTGACGAGAGACCGTCGAGGTGATCGTGCGTCTCGCCCGGGAAAATCCCCGGTGGGGATACCTACGCATCTTGGGAGAGCTACGCAAGCTCGGCGTCACCGTCTCCAAGGCAAGCGTCGCCACCGTGCTCGCCAGACACGGGCTTCGCCCAGCGCCACGGCGTCACGGACCGACCTGATCGCAGTTCCTCTCCGCCAAGGCCAAAGCGATCTTGGCGACCGACAGAACGATCCCTCTCGCGTCCACGACAGGTGGGCTGAGCCGAGCGGGCGAGGACACCAAACAGACGGCTCCGGATCGCATGGCGCAGGACCGCGGGCGACACCGGGAGCGCCGAACGCCGCCCAGATCGCCCGACGCGATGCCACGGCAGCACCCCGAGGACCACTTCGGGAGCGGCCCCATCGAGATCTCGTTGATCAGTGCAGAGCGTACACATGCCCTCGGTATGCACGCGCAAGAGGGTCTCGGTGAGCGCCGCCCGATGGCAATCCGGCACGAACCCCCAGCTCACCGGCCGCCTGTCGCCGCGCCACCCTGCCATGGCGTGCCCTACGCAGCCTTGATAAGGCCCGAGAAATCCGCCCCTCCGACGCCAGCCCAAATGCGAAACCGCTTGCCACGCGCCTGCACAACGTGCGCGCCTGACCAGCGGCCTTGGTGGCGGGGGTTCAGTACCATAACGCGCTCTTCGGCGTACAGACCCGAAGGGCGCCCCACCGCGACGGCTGAGACCTGGGCCCTCGCCTGCGCGGCGATCGGCTACTGCCTGGGACGGGGGTGTCAATGGCCATGGGCTGACGGGCACTCCGTATCTGGCGACCTGTGCGGGCTTTCGGTACGTGTGCGTGGCGCTAGCGCGCTCCCTGGCCGGTGTTGCCGGCCCAGACCGCTTGCCAGCCGTTCTCGTAGGATGTCGACTACGACGACAACGGGGCTTCGATCGATGCAGCGCGGCTCGTGGACGAGCAGAGCCGGAGTATGCCGCACCCGTCTCATAGGTGCCCGTCGTGGCCCTCGCTAGAAGGGCGCCGCCAGCCCCGCACTGAATTTTCGGGCCGGCGGGTCCACAACCACTTGCCAGCCCTGTCACGCGGGAGCGGCGAGGCGCTCACGCGTCGCATCAGATGTCACCGGACGCTGCGGCAGACCCGTCGACTCTCAGGGACGCTTCGTAACATATTCGGACGGGAACGCCGACATTGGGCACAGCAGCCACCCGGCGCGCGATGAAGGAGCTGCCCGTGTGAAGGGTTCTGGGCGTGGTGTGGCAAGTACAGGGTGTATGGCGGACAACCTGCTAGGAGAGCAGTGATATCAGACGCGGAGTTGATCGGCTGGTCGCTGCTCGGCGACCGAGACGGGTTCACCGAGGTCGTCCGTCGCCACGAGGCTGTCGTGGGAGCGTATCTGGCTCGCAGGGCCGGTCACGCGGCTGCCGAGGATCTGTTGGCGGAAGTATGGCTGGCAGCGTTCCGGTCACGAAGCTCCTACGACCGCTCGTTCCCGTCCGCTAGGGCGTGGCTGATCGGTATCGCCCACAACATCCTTCGACGACACTGGCGTTCGCTCCCAAGAGAAGACCCGCTTTCCGAGACCGATCCCGGCGTCGGGTGGGATCCCTGGCCGTCGATCGACGAGCGCGTCGATACCGACAGAGCCGTTGCTGGCGCCCTCCGAAACCTTCGCCTAGGCGAGCGCGAGGTATTGACGCTGGTGGTGTGGGAGGACCTAAGCGTCGCTGACGCAGCTCGAGCACTCGGCATCCCGCCAGGCACCGCATACCGCTACCTCCACCAAGCGCGCCAAGCACTTAGGAGCGCGCCGGGGGTGCTCGAACTTCTGACCGAAGCGGACACCGTGAAGCACCGGAAATGAAAGGACCCGAGATGACCGTTGACGAGATGGAGCTGGTCCGCCGGCTGGGCCGCGTGGAACCACTGACTGACGAGGCGCTCGAACAGGCCCGCGCTGTCCTCAAGGACGCTATCGCCATAGAACTGTCCCCCCAGGTGCCCCTCGCCCGGCCCGACCGGCATCGGCGCCCGTGGCGGACGAAAGCGGCGGGCGGGATCGTTGCCATCGGCATCGCAGCGGCGGCCACAGCGGTGGCGGTCATCACCACCTCTGGGACCCAGCCCCCCGCAACGTCCAGTCGATCGGCCGCCAACGCGCCTGCAAGGCAGCCTCCTCCGGACGCACCGTTGGTCCACCTGGCCGACTACCTCGTGGCACATCCGGTGCCGCCGGCGGGCGACGCCACGCTGGTGATCCGCCGTGAGACCTACGCCTCTGGCCAGCAGGCGAGCGGCGCGGACCTCTACACCGACAGCGGCGCCTACTACTACGCGCCCACCGAAAGCGGCCTGCCGGCGCAGGTCGCCGCCGGCGACAGTCGGGGCAACGGAGCGGCCGCTCGCGAAGTCGCCGCGGCGAAGTACGCGGTCAACGGCGACCTTGCCACGGCCAGGACCATGATGGAAGACGCAGCGCTGGGCCACTCCCCGAACACCGCCACCCCAGGGGCACCCACGCGAACACGCCCTCCCGTGGTAACGCCCAACGGGGCGACACCTGTCCAGCCCGGGCCCGGCGTCAACGTCAACTCCGACAACCTGATTTGGGAGAACTCGCTCGGCGCGCTCGTCGCCGGTGCCGGCGACCCGCACGTTCGCGCCGGAGTCCTGCGGATCCTCGCGACGCTACCGACGATCACAGTCACCGACACCAACACCAACGGGCAACCAACCCTGAACCTGGCCGCAGGCGCTGCCGAGATGCCAGCCGACTACCAAGAGACGCTCGTCATCAACGCCAGCACCGGCATCCCGATCGACCTGCTTGGCGGCGCCCCGGGACACTCACCTGACGTCACCGTCTCCTACCAGGTGTCCCGCGTCACGCTCAGCGACATTGCAGCCGGCAAGTACTGAGCTGACACCACGGATATCCACGAGCACCGGCGCGTTCCGAAAACGTCACCCATAAACTGTGAACCGGACTTTGACAACTGGCGCCGGGCGCGGAAAGCATCCGGGACAGCGACCCAACCATTCCCCTACCGAACGTTCGGCCGTGTCGTCCAACCGGTCCGACTCATCAGCCGGAGCAACGCCGATGTCGCCGAGGAGGTCGCCCTGCCCCGACACGAGATAGCCGTCCCGTAACGCCACGTCCACCTACCGGCGCCTCAGCCGGCAGGCCGAGCAGCGCCGGCCGCGTTCGCAGAGCTGCTCCCCCGCCGCCGAGCGCTTCAGCGTCGATCCCACCTGGGAAAACAACAAGGCCTTCATGACCAACTTCCTTGACGCTTTCCCCCGACATCCACCACACCATCGAGAAAATCCTCGCCGACGGCGACAACATCTGGGCCCTCTACACCATGACCGGCACGCATCAAAGGCCGCCGCGCGGCGTCGAGGGGACCAGTAGGCAAGTTCGCTACCCCATCGTGGCCACATACCAGGCGGCTGGAGAGCTGATCACCGAAGCCGACATAGGCGCCGACTGAGGTGCGGATCACGTAGATCCCGTCCAAGGCGACCTCGGTCGCCCAGAGCAGTGCCTCACGCTTTCGTGCGCGCTCTGCGGCCAAGAACGGCTTTCGGCAGGCGACGAGGCGCTCAGCTTCGTAGTCGGGGTGCCTGATCTCGGCGAAGTTCACCTCGTCGAACAGGCTCTGCTGGATCGCCCCGTCGTTGACGAGGGCCTTGATCTCGGGAGCACGGAACGCGCTCAGCCACCCTGCGCCGCCGATGTCTTTGAGGGCGGTGATGCGGGCCCTGGTGATCCTCCCCCGGTCTCCGACAAAAATGATCACCTTGAGATCGAAGCGCTCACGGAGCTTCTCTTGGAGTGTCTGTCAACTCTTTAGTACCTACACTCGACGAGTGCGATACTGCCATCCTCCCCGCTCAGGAGCATACGGAGCCAGGGAAGTGGCCGTAATTTCCGCCTAACGCGGCGCTGACAGCCCGACCATCGACACTCTCCAGCGGTGGGCCCTGTAACAGGATCGGCGAGCGGTACAGTCTCGGAGATACCCGCAGACACACTCAAGCGACGTCGCAAACCCAGAGACCCGACCGTGACCCGAACGAGTGGGGAACTGTCAGGCGCCAAGCCGCCGGTCGAAGTCACCGGCCAGTGCGCCGAGGGCGGAAGGGACAGCGCCGCTCAAGGCGGGAGCATGTATGAGCACCACCGTCGTCGCAACGTCTGAGGCGAGCCGGCGCAGCGTTGGTCCGCTGGCCGGGGTCAGCGCACTGGCCCCGCCGACGTCTTCGCCCGCGATCGCCGGGGTGACGATGTCACCGTCGGTGCGTGCCGGTACCCGGCCGGTCATCCTGACAGGTCCCCGGCAAACACCAGTCGGGTGGTCTCTTCGCAGATCAGGTGCTAAAAGCCGCATCTACCCTGCTCAGGTTGCGTATCAGCGTCGGCCCGTGACCTGCCGCTACCCAGGCGGCTGACAACAAGTCGTCCAAAGTTGGCGTCACACCAGCGCTACCACCTGCACTCCGACCCGCGCGTCGGAACGATTACCGGAGGCACGAACCTGACCGCTTGCCGTCACAGCTAGCCAGCTCAGCATGCGAATCGGGTTTTCGGCACCCACAGCTGCAGCCTGGCCTGGGCAGCAGCCACCTTTGCGGCGGACCGCTCGGCCCAATCCTCTGTCGAGGTCGACTGGTCCCTTCTTGGTGGCGTGGGTGCGGGCCGGACCTTCTCGCGCACGGTCGAGTGACGAGCGCCGTCATGTCAGCGCAGCGAGGGTCTCGTCGAGCCGGCGGACCAGGTGACCCCGCCAGCCGCCGCCGAGGACGCGCCGGGTTGCCTGCTGGCCGGGGTCGTCCTCGTCGAAGCCGTCGTGGGCGAGGAACAGGCGCGTGCCGGCGCCTTCGGGGTTGAGCCGCCAGGTGACGGTAGTGTCGATCCCACCGGCGACCCAGCTGATGCGGAGAAGTCGGGGTGCTTCGAGGGCCAAGACCTCGCAGTGCACAATCCCGTCGAATCGCTGGGCGGGGACCGGGTCGGTGCGGAAGGTGAAGCGATGTCCGATCTCGGCTCGGAAATCGTTCGGCATCAGCCAGGAGGCCAACAGGTTGGCGTCGGTGAGCGCCCGCCACACCTTTGCCGGGGGGTGCGCGAGGAAGGCATCGGTCTCGATGGCGTTAGTCACGGCTCGCCATCCAGCACGTTGCGCAGCGCAGCGAGCCGGTCCTGCCAGAACCGCTCGTAGTGGGCCGTCCATGCACGGACCTCTTGGAGCGGGGCGGGGTTCAGCCGGTAGCGGTGCTCGCGGCCAACCCGTTCCTCGGTGACCAGCTCGGCGGTCTTCAGGACGAGGAGGTGCTGGGAGATCGCGGGTCGGCTTATGGAGAAGTCGGCGGCAAGGTCGCGAACGGGCGCCGACCCGTCCACCAACGCGTCGAGCAAGGCGCGCCGCACCGGGCTGGCGATGGCGGCGAACACGTCGATGCTCGCGGTGCCGGTCGCCTCACGCACCGGCCGTCTCTTGGAGCACGATGCCGTTGCCGTCGGGGTCATCGAAGGTCACGAACCGCCCCCACGGCTGCTCCTGGATCCCCCCTTCGATGACGACTCCCTTGGCCGTGAGGTCGGCCACGTCGCCGTCGAGGTCGTCGGTCTCGAGGACGGTGCCCTTCAGCGATCCCGCCGGCATGGTGGGGAACCAGGCGACGAGGGTGATCGACGTCTGTGCACTCTTCGGGGCGACCTGCACCCACCGGGCGTCGGGCCCCATCGGATTGTCCCGAACCAGATCGAAACCGAGCACGTCGACGTAGAAGTCCCGGGCGCGGTCCTGGTCGCTGACCGGAAGCGAGAGCAACTGGATGTGGGTAATCGCCATGCCGTCATAATAGGTAAGAGGTTACTTACCAGTCAACGGCCGAGCGACGACGCGCATCAGCAGTGTTCACCACCGCCTTCGCGATGTACTCGCCCCCGGTGAAGCAGACAAGCGAGGCGGGTCCCACTCCACGACCACGCCGGGGAGCAGGACAGAGCGTCTAGAGGGGAATAACCCACTGCCATCCTCGGCCGCTCACCCGCGCCAAACCCAGACGGATGATGTCCCACTCAGGCTAAGAAGAGCTGATCGGCTGAGCTGAGGTCACCACCCCGGGCCCGAGCAGCGCGTTCAACGCGTGGGTCCTCGGCGGCGATCCACAGCTTGGACGATGTGCCGCCGCTCTCTATTACGCCCTACTCGAAGTGACCCTCAAAAGGGCTCGTGCAATCGGCTGCTCGGACGGATCTCGGTCCTGGCAAAGTCCCCGCCCACCTCCCGCATCGAGATACTCGATCACCCAACCGAGCTTCGGGGGTCGATCTTCTGCGTTGTGGGATCCCCTACCGGTGATCGCTCGGGCTGAGGGCGGTGAGCGTCGTCGTCGCTATATGGGGTTCCGCTTGCGGAGACAGTCAAGGGCACGCCGACGGCACATCGCCGAGCTGGCCCCAACGCCGGGTGGTAGAAATCATCGCGTGAGCGTCCGCGCCGCAGCCCTCGACCACGTGCAACTTGCCATGCCCGCCGATCGCGAGGGCGAGGCTGAGGAGTTCCACTGCGGCGTACTCGGCTTCACTGTCCTCGCGAAGCCAGAGCCCCTTGCGTCCCGCGGTGGCCGGTGGTTCGCTTCCGGAAGTGTTCAGGTACATCTCGGGGTGGAGGAGGACTTCAGGCCAGCGCGCAAGGCGCGCCCCGCCCTGCGCATGGACGGGTTCGACGACCTCGTCGCGAAGCTCGAAGAGGCAGACGCGTCCTGGCGCTGGGACGAGGACCTCCCCGGAGTCCGGCGATTGTACGTCGATGACCCCTTCGGAAGCTGCATCGAGGTGATCGACAACGCTGGGTAGCTAGCCCTCACCGGTGCAGGATGCGTTGAAGGCGGTCCCGAGCGCCTCGAGCTGCCGCCGGAGGGTCACGCGGGCCAGCGGTGGCTCTCCGGGGGAGCGATGTCGTCCAGGGATCGTGAAGGGTCCAACTACTCGATCGCCGGCTTGACCTGCGGCTACCGGGACAGCGAGGCTCGCCAACTATGGCGCTCAGCTTCATCTACAGCCTGGTCCGCCGAGTCGCCGAACTGCTTCGGATCCATCGGATGGACGCCGCCGCCAAGGACGCCGAGATCCTCGCACTCCGTCACCAACTCGCCGTTCTGCGCCGCCAGGGCACCCGTCCCCGC
>JAKBBA010000327.1 GCA_021808665.1 Actinomycetes bacterium | reverse complement strand
GGGGGCGATGCGAACAGCCCGTGAGGCGCTCGGGCGCGTCGCCGATGACCGACGGCCTCTGGCGGACCTCAGCGACGAGGACCTGCTGCGGGCTCTCGGCGTAGTCGACGACACCGGCCGTCTGCTGAGGGCCGGCGACATCCTGTTCTGTGTGCCATCGACGGGCTCGGGCCGGGCGATCCTCTATCAGCATCGACAGACACCAGGGGGAGAGGCGACGGCAGTGGAGCGCCTCGTGGGACCTCTGGTCACCTCCTTCGAGGGGATGATGAACCTCATCTGGGCGCGTCGGAACGTCACCCCCTTGACCTTGCCCAACGGGCAACAGATCGAGGTCGCCGACTTCCCTGAGGTGGCTGTCCGAGAGGCCCTGTCGAATGCGGTGATCCACCGCGACTATCGGCTTCAACAGCCGGTGAACTTGGAACACTCACCCTCGGCCCTGGTGGTGATTTCACCCGGCCCGTTGGTGGGCAGCGTCACCCGCGACAACATCTTGACGCATGCTTCGACTCCCCGGAACCCGCTTCTAGCCCGGGCGGCCCGACTGCTGCGTCTGGCCGAGGAAACCGGCCGGGGGGTCGACCGAATGTTCAGGGAGATGATCCGGGCTGGTCAGGACCCGCCGGTCATCGAGGACGCCATCGACTACGTGCGCGTCGTCCTCGCCGGAGGGGCACCTCGGACCTCGGTCGCCCGCTTCATAGCGCAGCTCCCCCCCGAGGAGCGGGACGACACTGACGCCATGCTGGTCCTGTTCACGCTATGCCAGCGAAGGAGCGTCTCCGCCTCGGACATGACCAGGATCCTCCAGAAGGGTGAGGGCGAAGCAGAAATCGTCCTCCGGCGCCTCGCCCAAGACACCCCCGGCATCCTCGAACTAACCCGAGAATCACAGCGAGCGAAGATGAAGCAGTATCGCCTTCGGAGCGACGCGCTCAGGGCCCTGGGCGCCGCTGTTCGCTACCACCGCCGAACGACCGCCGAAATCGACCGCAAGGTAATCGCGCACATCAACGAGTACGGCAAAATCACGAACAAGACGCTTCAGAACCTCTTCGACCTCGACCTCTGGCGAGCCCGTGACATCCTCGCCGACCTGCAGCAACGGTCCATTATCGTCCGGACGTCGGAGGCAACCCGGGGACCGAGCGTCGAATACGGTCGCGGTCCCAACTTCCCACGAAAACGCGTTCGGAAGCAGCAGCCGGACAGCCTCGACGACGTACACGGTGCCGAACCGCCGGATGGTGGACGCCTCTTCTGATCTGATCTGGCGATCGCCTCGCTCATCAACGTCCCGACAACTTCGACCCGACCTCCTCTGGGAAAGCAGTCCGGGACGCTCTATTGCTCCTCCGGGTCCTGCTCAGCCCAAGCTGCAGCCGTCACCCCTTGAACTGGCCCATTTTTGAGTAGGTGCCATCGACCAGACGGCGAGTTCAGATGTGGTGGGCGGGTTTCTTCCACACCGAGACGTGGGACGTGCTGTCGCCGGTGAACGGGGATCGGTTCCAGCCGGCCCATCGGTGCTAGAGCGTCATGCAGCCAGTGCGGCCATCAAGTCCAGGTCTGACGGCCAGACGTAACGGAACGGTGTCGTCGACTCGCTGATGGAGGTGCTGCGGGCGACGAAGTGGTGGGAGACGGCCTGCTGCGCGGCGAGGTCGACGTAACGGTCGTAGCCGACGTAGCCGGGTGCGTGGGCGAACACCCGGGCGTCCTCTTCCTGGGGGCAGGCGGCGTAGATCCCGGGGCGCCGACCTCGATGAGCAAGAGTCCTGCCGGTTCGAGGTGGGCGGCGGCGTTTGCGAAGCAGGTGACCTGCTCATCTTGGGTGGTGAGGTTGCCGATGGTGTTGAAGACGAGGTAGACGAGCCGGAAGCGTCCCGCAAGGTGGGTTGTGGCCATGTCGCCGATCGTCACGCTGATGCGCTCGCCGCCGGCCTTGGCCCGGAGCCCGGTCGGCTATGGCGGTGGACATCTCGATTCCGGGCACCGTCACGCCGCGGCTGCGAGCGGGAGGGCCACCCGGCCGGTACCGATGGCGAACTCCAGCGCCGTTCCGTTCCCGGCCAGCTCCGCCAACTGACGTCCACGGTCGGGCCCCGGGTTCTCAACGGTCCCCCAACCGGCGAGGGGCGCCTGGTTCGCGCAAACCCGCCTTCTCGAGCGCTGCGGCCGCTCGCGCTCCAGCGCTGTCCTTAGTCCTTGAGCAGGGCCAGATGTGGGCGCCGAGGGGACCGGGCGTACGAAGCTCGGAGTCGCTGTCGTGCTGAGGTCAGAACGGCACAGCGGAAGGCGAGCTGGGCGTCGGTGTCGGCGTACTCGTTGTGGTGCAATGTGGTGCAAGCGCGCCTGAACGAGCGGCCGCGGCCACAAAAGTCCTGGTGAGCGGGTGGGGCTAGGTGGAATCGAACCACCGACCTCAGCATTATCAGGTCTGTGCAGGCAACGGCGCTGACCTGCCCGAACGCACGAAACCGCAGGTCAAGAGGCCT
>JAKBBA010000326.1 GCA_021808665.1 Actinomycetes bacterium | reverse complement strand
CCCCGCGATGAACACGTCTGGCGTCGGCGCCCAAGCCGCCAAAGTCGACGCGACGACGAAGAGAACTTCGTAGCCGACTAGAAGGCGACGAGCCGGGAAGTGCATGGCGAGCTGCACTGCGATAACGGTCCCAGCCGTGTACGCGCCAGTCGACAACGCAAAGGCCATGTCGAATGACGAACTGGACAGCCCCACGCCCTTTATAAGCGTCTGTTCGAGTGGCAGGGTAGCCACGCTTACCGCCAGGTATGGCACGAGGGAGAGGACGACGAGTGCCACCGCCCCCAAGTAACTGTTGGCGAGCGGCCCTCGCCGGGCCATTGTCAATCCGCCCGGTAGAGGTTTGCGACGGCGATGATATCTTCGCTCCCGTAGCCGCTGTCTACGGCTGCCTGAAAGGCCGCTTGTACAGCTGGTGCGATCCGAAGATCCTTGGCTGACCCCTTCGCTGCTTCGCCCGCTAGGCGGGCGTCTTTGGCCGCCAAAGTGGTCGTCCACCATGTGGGCCCGGCGCCGTCGATGATTCCTTCGATGCGATTTTTCAGGCCCGGCGCCAACATCGGAGACGTCCCGAGGAGGTCGCCGAGCTGATCGTCGCTGAGTCCGCCTGCCCGACCCACCGTCAGCGCTTCCGCGATAGTGACTATGCCAGAGAGCAGAAGGAGGTTGACTGCGAGCTTCGCAGCCGTCGCCATCACCGGCCGGTCGTAACGCTTGACCGGGCCGCCCAGGCTTTCAAGCATCGGCTTCAGGGCGTCGATTTGCTCGGCGTCGCCTCCCGCCAGATAAGTCGCTTTGCCTTCCCGAACCGCCTGGGGGGCTCCAAGGATCGGCATCGCAACAAAGCGCTTCGACGTGTCAGCCAGCTCGGCGCTCAAAGCTGTCGAGATCGTGGATGCGTCGACGTAGGTGCGCTGACCTATCTCCCGGAGTAAGCCTTGTGGCCCTGTCGCCACATCACGCACGGCGTCGTCGTTAGCCAGGCTGCTGATTACGATATCGGCGCCAGCCGTCGCTTCATTCGGGCTGTCCACTTCTGTTGCTCCGCTTGCGACCAAGTCTTTGGCCCTGCCGCTACTGCGGTTCCATACCGTCAGCTCATGTCCGCCTTCTTGAAGCCTGGTGGCCACAGCAATGCCCATCCGTCCGAGACCAAGCACGGCAATTCTCATCTGTCCTCCTGAGTCGGTGTTTGTTGAATTTGATGTCCGTGCCCAACGCGCGGCTCAGCCGCTCAAGTCCACCAGGAGCTTGCCTTGGACGCCTTGCTCGCCAAGAAGTCTGAACGCGTCGTTGATCTCTTCGGGCGCCATGATCCGGTCGACAGTCACTGCGAGCCGGTGGTCGCGAAGAGCGTTCAGCGCATTAGCTATGTGGCCGGCGAGCACTTTGTCGTCTTCTATCAGTCCGGCGTATCCGTAGACGGTGAGCGCTTTTCCGTATAGGGACTGCAGAGGGACGTTACCGTTGTCGCCCGCCGAGGTCCCGAATATTGCGAGTCGTCCTCGCGGCTCGAGCAGCTCGATGCAAGCGCCGGTGTACTCTCCGCCCAAGGGGTCGATGACGACCGTCGGATGCAACTCGCGAGCCGTGTCGGCCAAGTCGGCGGCATTGCCGACAACGACGCGATCGGCGCCACGCTGCTTGATCCAATCGGCCTTGCTTTGATTGGTTGTCTGGCCCCATACGATCGCTCCCAGAGCGTGCGCCACCGAAACCACCATCGAGCCGACGCCTCCGCTCGCTCCCAGAACAAGCACCCGGTCATTCTCTGTCACCTTCGCCTTCTCGGTCACCATCCGCCAAGCGGTCACGCCTGCAACGCCCATGGCTGCAGCGGAGGCCAGGTCGACTCCATCGGGGACATTGATCACGGAGGCCTTCGGGACTAAAGCACGAGTCGACCACAGGCCGTCTCGGGTCGAGCCGATCCCGTAACCTCTCACCATGACGGGTAGACCGTCGAGTGTACCTGAGCCTTCAACGCCGAGGGTCCTCGGAGGCGGCGAACCGCCCGGCAGCCTGCCCATCGCCGCGTATCGGTCCACTGGGTTGACACCGCCGAAGGCCATGTCAACGACGACGTCGCCGTCCGACGCCTCCCCGATGTCGACGTCCTCAACTTTCAAGGGTTTGCCATACTCCAAAAGACGGACAGCGTGAATCTGCATGCAGTCTCATTTACCCATTGACGCCAAGCCCAAGCATCCTCTCGCAGCGACATACCACCAATCTCACTTTTCCACCTAGCGGTCCGCTGCGCTGGCTCGGCGGTTCGCCTTCATGATCGCCTCCACGAGTTCCCCCTTGCTCATGGAAGAACGGCCGCTCACGTCAAGACGCCGGGCGACCTGTTGAAGATGGCGCTTGGATGCGTTCGCATCGACGCCCTCGGCCGACGCGTACTGCTTGGACGATCCCGCTCCACCCTTGGCCGACTGCTCGTCGGACGGACCTTTGGTGTCTTTCGGTTCCCAATGATCCCCCACTTTTTCGAACGAGTGCTTGAGAGAGCCGTAGGCGGTCTGATAGGCCCGGCGA
>JAKBBA010000082.1 GCA_021808665.1 Actinomycetes bacterium | reverse complement strand
GGCGGGAGGGGAATCCAGATCTGCTGGTACGCGCAGGCCCGCTCCCAGCTGGTCGAGCGCTTCGGCCGGGACAAGGCGTCGACGATCCTGGGAGCGACGTCGGTGATGCTGTACGGCGGCGGGTTGCACGACCCGGAGCTGCTCAAGGACCTCTCGACCATGCTGGGGCAGGTTGAGGTCCGCACCCAGACCCGCAACACTACTGGGACGGGGCTGTCCAGCTGGTCTGAGCAGGTCCGCCAGGTACCCGTACTGGAGCCGGCCGAGATCTACCGCCTGGACCAGTTCGAGGCACTCCTCATGACCGGCGGCACCGGCGGCAGCCTGGTTCGCCTGAAGCCGTGGTGGGAGCGGGCTGATGCGCCGGCTGTCCGGGCCGGGATCGAAGAAGCTCTCCACCGGTGCTCGAAGTAGGGGAACGCGGCGTGACCGATGGGTCCCCAGTCGGCCGGCACCCGCTGGCCGACTGGGTGGAGTGGTTGGTCGACCAGTACGAGCTGTGGGAACGGATACCGCCGTGCTGGTCCAAGCATCCTGCCGCCGTGGCCGAGTTGCAGGTCATGTATGACCTGCACGAAGGGAACACCGTCGCCCCCGACGTGGCACAGGCCCTGGCTGGCTGGCACGACCATCTCGGGCGGGTCCTCGACCGGCTCAGCCATTCCCCCGCCGCTAGGTGCGTCCAGCAGGGGGAGCACCGGCCGGCCAGGACCTGGAGCCGGATGGTTCCCGCCGATAAGGAGTGATCCCGAAATGACCTACTAATCCCATCCTGTGACCGCCACTTGCCGCTACGGTCACAGCCTGACGGTAGAGTCGGACACAGAGGGCGTTTGTGGATGTTTTCGCGCTGAGAGCAGCGCTTATCGAGGACTACAGGTCCTTCTCGGGGAGCTTCGTCCAGCCCAGGGACGAGCAGATCAAGACGTTCCTGGAACGCCGCCTGGCCAGCTCGGAGCAGTGGCCTGACCCCTGGTTGTCACTGAACCCGAGTTTCGCAACGGGAGGCATGGCGGCAGACCTGATCTCCGAGGGGTTGCTGCACTCGGGCGCCGAGCGGATCTTCCGGATCAAGGATTCACCGTCGGATCTGGGGCGGGACCCCATCGTCTTCCACCGTCATCAGCGAGACGCCATCGAGGCAGCGCGGTCGGGCGAGTCGTACGTCCTCACCACCGGGACTGGTTCGGGTAAATCCCTCGCTTACATCGTGCCGATCGTGGACCACGTGCTTCGCACTAAGGAGTTCAGCGACCCTGGGGTCAAGGCGATCGTCGTCTACCCGATGAACGCCCTGGCGAACAGCCAGGTGGAGGAGCTGCGCAAGTTCCTGGACTATGGGTTCGCCGAGTCGGAGCGGCCGGTCACCTTCGAGCGCTACACCGGCCAGGAAAAGCCCGACGAGCGCCGGCGGATACTCGCCAACCCGCCGGACATCCTGCTCACCAACTACGTGATGCTCGACCTGGTCCTCACCCGACCCGACGAACGTCAGCACCTGGTGACCGCCGCCAAGCGCAGCTTGCGATTCCTGGTCTTGGATGAACTGCACACCTACCGGGGCCGGCAGGGAGCAGACGTGGCCATGCTGGTGCGCCGGGTACGAGACGTGTGCGAGTCGCCGGACCTGCAAGTGGTCGGCACGTCAGCGACGATGGCTTCCGGGGGCACGACCGCCGAGCGGCGTGAGGCGGTAGCTGAAGTGGCGACGCGACTCTTCGGGGCGACCGTGTCACCGGAACGGGTGATCGGCGAGACGCTCGTCCGGGCGACCGAGGCGGCTCAGCCTTCGGCGCAGGAGCTGCGAGACCGCACAGAGAGGGTCGCCGGCGGAGGGGACCTCGACGTCACCTACAACGCTCTGGCGGCGGACCCGCTGGCAACGTGGACTGAGGAGTCGTTCGGTCTTGCGGTCGAGGAGTCGACGGGTCTGTTGGTGCGCCGTGCCCCGACCCGGCTCCCCGATGTGGCGGCGAAGTTGGCAGAGATCACAGGTCTCGACCAAGAGACCTGCGGCAAAGCATTGGAGAGGTTGCTTCTTGCCGGCAGCAAGGCGCTTCACCCGATCAACCGGCGGCCACTTTTCGCTTTCAGGTTGCACCAGTTCGTCTCGAAGGGCGACAACGTATATGCCAGCCTGGAAGCACCGCTGGAGCGGCACCTAACCGGCCACTACCAGCTGCGGGTTCCGGGCGAGCCAGACAAGGCGCTGCTGCCACTGGGGTTCTGTCGGGAGTGCGGTCAGGAGTACTACGTCGTGGCCCGAATCGAACGGGACGGCCAGGTGCTGTTCGTACCCCGCTCCGACCGCGACGCGTCCGGCGGTGACACGGTCACGGGCTACCTGTACGTTTCGGAGGACCACCCCTGGCCGCTGGATCCAGTCGCAGATGGCCGGCTTCCGGATCACTGGCTCACCTTCAACGACGATGGGTCGCAGTCGATCGCTCCGAACAAGGTCAAGTACCAGCCGCAGAGGGTTTATGTGGCGGCGGACGGCACCCTGCTCGGCGAAGAAGGAGGTGGGATGCGGGCGTGGTTCATCTCCACCCCATTCGCCTTTTGTCTGCGTTGCCGGGTCTCCTACGAGCAGGTGCGGGGCAACGACTTCTCTAAGCTGGCCACGCTCGACCAGGAGGGCCGGTCGTCGGCGGTGACGGTCCTCTCGGGGGCTATGGTGCGCGGTCTTCGCCGCTACGGCCAGGATCTGCCCGAAGCGGCCCGCAAGCTGCTTACCTTCGTGGACAACCGCCAGGACGCCTCGCTGCAGGCCGGGCACTTCAACGACTTCGCTCAGGTGGTGCAGCTGCGCTCCGCGATCTTCCGGGCGGTCTCCCAGGCGACGCCCGGTCTGACGCACGAGGACGTCGCTCACGCGGTGACCGCCGCTCTCGATCTCGAGTTGGAGGACTACGCAGAGAGCCCGGGATCAGCCAAGTTCTCTGCAGGCCGGGAGAAGGTCGAACGGGCGCTTCGCGAAGTAGTCCAGTACCGGCTGTACGTGGATCTGAAGCGGGGTTGGCGTGTCACCATGCCCAACCTCGAGCAGGTCGGGCTGTTGCGGGTGGACTACGTCGATCTGGTCGAGATAGCCGCCGACAGAGAAACGTGGACCGGCGCTGATCCGGTGCTGGCCGGGGCCGGGGCGAAGCTCCGGGAGGAGCTGGCCCGGATTGTTCTCGACGAGTGCCGCCGGGTGCTGGCCATCGACGCTGACTGCTTGACCGAGCCGGGGTTCGACCGGGTGAAAGCCCAGTCTCGCCAAGAGTTGCGGGATCCGTGGCGGATGGCGGAGAACGACAAGGTCGAGCAGGTCGGCATCACCTTCGCCCGCAAGGGGGCGCCAGGTCAGCTGCGGTCAGATCTGAATTTGTCCGGACGCGGCGCCTTCGGCCGGTACTTGCGCAACCCGAAGGTATTCGGACCTGGCCTGAAGTTCGACGAAGCCGGAGACGTCATAGCCAGTCTGCTCGAGCGTCTCGCCTACACCGGACTACTCGCCCGGGTCGCGACCGACTCGGCCGGCAACCCCGGCTATCAGCTAAGGGCCTCGTCGATTCGCTGGTCAGCAGGAGACGGTACCCATGGCACGGTCGATCCGCTGCGTATGCAGCTTGACTCTGAGGCAACCCGCCGAGTCAACCCGTTCTTTCGGGACCTCTACCGTGACGCCGGCCTCGGTCTGGCCGGCCTCTATGCCAGGGAGCACACCGCCCAGGTACCTGCCGATGTCCGGGAGCAGCGGGAGGAACAGTTCCGCGAGGGACGGCTCAAGCTTCTGTACTGCTCCCCGACCATGGAGCTGGGCGTCGATATCAAACAATTGAGCGCGGTCGGGCTGCGTAACGTTCCACCGACCCCGGCCAACTACGCTCAGCGCTCCGGCCGGGCCGGACGTCAAGGGCAGCCGGCGATTGTCACCACCTACTGCGCGTCCGGAAACGCTCACGACAACTACTGGTTCCGGCGCAGCGCCGAGATGGTGTCGGGCAGCGTGTCCCCACCCCGCCTCGACCTAGGCAACGAAGAACTGGTCCGAAGCCACGTGCAAGCCGTATGGCTGGCTGAAACCGGCAAGTCGATGGGGTCGTCGCTAACAGAAGTGCTCGATATGGCTGGAGAGCGTCCGAGCCTGGCCTTCCTTCCGGAGGTGTGGGCAGCTCTCACCGACAGCGATGCCAAACGCAGGGCCCAGGTCCGAGCAGAAAGGCTCCTGGCGGAGCTTCGACAAGCATGGAGTGGCGCCGACGCCCCGGTTGGATGGTGGCACGACGGGTGGGTGGCCGACACGGTGGAGCGCGCGCCGGCCAACCTGGACCGGGCCATTGACCGCTGGCGTGACCTTTACCGGTCCAGTCTCGCCGAATCGGAGGAGCAGGCCCGACTTGCCCGGGCGCCTGGAGCAACTCGGGCCCAGCATCAGCAGGCGGATGCCCGCGAGCGTGAGGCGAAGGAAAGGCTCCGGCTGCTGATGAACAGCGCCGGGGACGCCCAGCAGAGCGACTTCTACTCCTACCGCTACCTGGCCTCCGAGGGCTTCCTTCCCGGGTATTCGTTCCCCCGGCTGCCTCTCGCCGCGTACATACCCGGCTCCAGGGGACGGGAACGCGACGGCAACTACCTCCAGCGGCCTCGGTTCCTGGCCATCCGCGAGTTCGGACCAGGTGCTCTGATCTACCACGAAGGCGCCCGATACGAGGTTTCGTCGATACAGCTCCCACGATCGCCGGACGGGGCAGGTGGGCTGGAGACCGAGGACGCCCGCCGGTGCTCCTCATGTGGATACCACCATCCCGTTGCGGTAGGGACGGACGTGTGCGAGAACTGCGGATCCGCGCTCGGCGCCAAGACCTACAACCTGCTGCGCCTCCAGACCGTGCACACCCGAAGGCGGGAGCGGATCTCCAGCGACGAAGAGGAGCGACGCCGCTCTGGGTTCGAGATCGAGGTGTCCTACCGCTTCGCTACCCATGGCGACCGCGCCGGACGGATCGACGCCGAGATGACCACCACGGACGGCGAGGTGCTGGCGGAGCTGGTCTACGGGGACTCGGCCACACTCCGTATGGTGAATGTGGGGCGGCGACGTCGTAAGAATCCCAACGACGTGGGATTCTGGCTGGACACGGTTAACGGTCGGTGGCTGTCGGAGAAGCAAGCGACCGACACTCCGGTCGACGACGACCTCGATGCCGCTGAGGACACGCCCACGCGCAAGAAGGTAATCCCCTACGTCACCGACACCCGGAACATCCTCCTCCTCCGAGCCGCCGGCCGGTTGAGCGACGTGGAGGCGACCACCCTGCGTTACGCCCTCGAGCGAGCGATCGAAGCCGAGTTCCAACTCGAGGACTCGGAGCTCGACTCCGAGGAACTTCCCGACACCGACGAACGGGGGAGGATGCTCTTCACTGAGTCGGCAGAGGGGGGAGCCGGGGTCCTGCGCCGCCTGGTGAGCGAGCCCTCCGCCATCAGTCTTGTGGCCCGCCGGGCCTTGGAGCTCTTGCACTTCGACAAGGCGGGCCAGGACATGGGGCACGCATCCGACAGCTCGGAGCGATGCGAGAAGGGTTGCTACGACTGCCTGCTGTCGTACTCCAACCAGCTTGACCACGCCTGGATCGACAGGCAGACGGTCAAAGACGTGCTCCTTCGCCTGGCCGGCGCCTCTACCGGATCGGGCGGCGGTGGACGAAGCCGCGACGACACCGTCGCAGCCATGCACGCCGCATCAGACTCCGACCTGGAGCGTGATTTCGTCGACTGGCTGCGGGCCCAGGGGCTGCGTCTGCCCGACCGAGCGCAAATCACGGTGGAAGCAGCGCGGGCCAGACCAGACTTCGTATTCGACCTTCCCTCGGGGCCGGTGGCGGTGTTCGTGGACGGCATCCACCACAACTACGACGCCCAGCAGGTCAAAGACCGTGAGGCGTCGGACCGGCTCTATGAGCTGGGATGGGACGTAGTGCGAATACCGATGCAGAGAAGCGAGTGGCTGGACGTGATCAAGAAACACCCCGGGACCTTCGGGACTCCGAGCGGGATAACCCCTTGACCGGGTTCGCGCCCGGGACCCTGGTGCGCGCACGCGACCGGGAATGGGTCGTGCTCCCCGACAGCGACGAGCAGATGCTGATCCTGCGCCCACTAGGCGGGGGAGATGACGACACCGCCGCGGTGCTGCCAGCGCTCGAGCCGGTCACGTCCGCTGTCTTCGATCCGCCGACCGCTGCCGACATGGGCGACAGCTCCGCCGGCCGGCTCCTCAGGACGGCCCTGCAGGTCGGGTTCCGGTCCTCCGCTGGGCCGTTCCGGTCCCTCGCCCGCCTTGCGGTGGAACCTCGGGCCTACCAGTACGTGCCGCTGCTTCTCGCTCTGAGACAGGAGCCGGTCCGGCTTCTCATCTCCGACGACGTCGGCATCGGCAAGACCATCGAAGCAGGCATGATCGCCGCCGAGCTGTTCGCTCAGGGCGACGCGCAACGACTTGCCGTGCTGTGCAGCCCCGCGCTGGCCGGGCAGTGGCAGCGCGAGCTGCGGGAGAAGTTCTCGATCGACGCCGAGGTGGTGGTCCCCGCCACCGCCGCCCGGCTCAGCCGCGGCCTGATGATGGACCAGTCGCTCTTCGAGCGGCACCCCTACACGGTCGTTTCCACCGACTTCATCAAGTCGCCACAGCGCCGCCAGGAGTTCCTCAACCACTGCCCGGACCTGGTCATTGTCGACGAGGCGCACGGCTGTGTCGCAGACGGCGCAGGCGGGGGTGGCACTGCGGCCCGCACCCAGCGCTACGACCTGGTTCGGGACGTCGCTACGGACCCGAGCCGTCACCTGGTCCTGGTCACCGCCACCCCGCATTCCGGCAAGGAGGATGGCTTCCGGAACCTGATCGGACTCCTTGACCCGGAGTTGGCATCGGTCGACCTGGACACAGTGAAGGGCAGGGAGCGTCTGGCCCGCCACTTCGTGCAGCGCCGCCGGGCCGATATCCGCCACTACATCAGCGAGGACACCGAGTTCCCTTCCGACCGCGAGACCAGCGAGGCCGCGTACGGCCTCTCTGGCGACTACGCCGCTCTCTTTTCCAAAGTGCTCGCCTACGCCCGAGGCCAGATGACCGACACAGAGGGGGCCACCCCGGTCCGCCAACGGGTCCGATGGTGGTCCGCCCTCGCCCTTTTGCGGGCACTCGCCTCCTCTCCGGCCGCGGCTGCCGCCACCTTGCGCAACCGGGCCAGCACCCTCGCTGCCACCAGCGAGACCGAGGCAGACGAGCTGGGCCGGGCCGCCGTGCTCGACACCAGCGACGAGGACGGTCTCGAAGGAATCGACGTCACCCCGGGAGCGGACACCACCGAGGATGATCCCGACGCGCCTGCGAACAGTGGTAGTCCGGAGCGGCGGAGGCTCCTCGAGCTGGCCCGCATTGCGGACAGCCTTGCGGGTCCGAGTGCCGATGCCAAGCTGAAGCTGTTGATAGGCGAGGTCAAGGAGCTCCTGGCCGACGGGTACGACCCCATCATCTTCTGCCGTTTCATCGACACCGCCGACTACGTCGCCCACCACCTCGGTGCGGCGCTCGGGAAGACCGCGACAGTCGCTGCGGTGACCGGCACCCTGCCCCCGGCGCTGCGCGAGGCCCGCATCGCGGAGTTGGCGGAGACCGGGGGCCGCCACGTGCTGGTCGCCACCGACTGCCTGTCCGAAGGGGTCAACCTTCAGGATCACTTTCAGGCAGTCGTCCACTACGACCTGGCCTGGAACCCGACCCGTCACGAACAGCGGGAAGGACGCGTGGACCGCTTCGGGCAGCGCCGAGACATCGTCAGAGCCGTCACCATCTACGGTCGGGACAACGGCGTCGATCGCATCGTGCTCGACGTCCTCATCCGCAAGTACAAGGAGATCCGCAAAGCCACCGGCGTGTCGGTACCGGTACCTGACGAGGCCGACAGCGTCGTCGAGGCGATCGTCGAGGGTCTGATCCTGCGCCGAGACGAGCCCGCTGACCAGCTCACCCTCGATCTGGGCGACGACCCCAGACGCAGGGAGCTGCACCGGCGCTGGGAGTCCGCCGCCGAGCGGGAAACCACGTCGGGCACCAAGTACGCCCAGCAATCGATCCACCCCGAACAGGCCGTGGCCGAAGCGCACGCGGCGCGCGCCGCGCTCGGCACCCGGGCGAACATCGAGAGATTCATGCTCGACGCACTCCCCGCGCTCGGCGCCCCCGTCACCCCTTCCGGGAAGGCGAGCACCTGGCAGGCGCCCACCGTCGGCATGCCGGTCGGGCTACGCGACTCTCTGCCCCGACGCCGCGCCGAGCCTCTGGTACTTCACCGGGACCTCCCCGCGCCGCGAGACCACGCCGTGCTCACCCGCACCGATCCCACCGTAGAAGCCGTTGCCCGCTACGTCCTCGACACCGCCCTCGACCCCAAGCTCGACCAAGGCGTCGGGGTACGAGCCGCGTCGCGCGCAGGAGTCACCCGCACCCGGGCGGTCAGCAGGCTCACGACGCTGCTGCTGCTGCGATTCCGATTCCACCTCGACCTGCCCAGCTCCTCCGGCACACGCCAGCTAGTCGCCGAGGAAGCCCGCTTCGCTGCCTTCGCCGGACGCCCTGACCAGCCGAACTGGCTCACCCCGGCCGACATCGAGCCCCTCCTCGACGCAACGCCTGACGGGAACATCGAGCCCGGACACGCCGCTCGGCTCGCCGAAGACGCAGCCACCGCCGCCCACCTGTGGGCCGACCATCTCGACGGCCTGGCCGATCAGCTCGCCGGCGACCTCCTCGACGCCCACCGCCGAGTCCGAACCGGGGCCGGTGCCGCCCGGAGGGGACTCACCGTGACGGCTCAAAAGCCGGTCGACGTAATCGGCACATACATCCTCGTCCCGGTACCGGTCGGATGACCCGCCGCCTTGTGATCGACACCTCCGCCACCGGCAGATTCGACACCACGACCCTGAGCGCCGTCCGCTCCATCGGGTCGGCCCTGCCCACGGACGTCATTTCCGGCGTGATCACCGGCACCGACCTGCCCGGGCTGCTAGCCGACGCCTACCACCTCGAGCTCGGGCTCAACCCCCGGGAGGCGGCCAACCGGGCGTGGGCAACGCTGCGCGCCGCATGGATCGCCTACCGCGACGCCCTCGCCGCGGCTCCCTTGCCGGCCACCGGGCTGACCCGCGAGAAGTGGCTGTCGGTCCTTCTCCGGGAACTGGGCTTCGGCCGGGTCCCTCCCACCCCCTCAGGCGGTCTCCATGTCGACGGCCGCTCCTGGCCGGTCAGCCACCTCGCCTCCGGCATCGTGCCGGTGCACCTGCTCGGCTGGAACGTCGACCTCGACCGCAAGACCCCCGGCATGGCAGGCGCCGCCGAGCGCGCCCCTCACGCCATGATCCAGGACCTGCTCAACCGGGCTGATGAGTACCTGTGGGCCATGATCTCCAATGGATCAACCCTGCGACTGCTTCGGGACTCGTCCACCCTGGTTGGGCCTTCCTACGTCGAGTTCGACCTGGCATCCATGTTCGACGACGAACTGTTCTCCGACTTCGTCGTGCTCTACCTGCTCTGCCACCAGAGCCGCTTCGAGCCGACCGATGCCGACATCGGCATTACCTCCTGCTGGCTGGAACGGTGGCGCACCCACGCCACCGAAGCCGGAGTCCGAGCCCTCGGCGACCTGCGAACCGGCGTCCATGACGCCATCGAGACCATCGGCTCCGGCCTCCTCTTCCACCCCGACAACACGGAGCTCCGGACCGCGCTCACCGAGCGGCGCTACAGCGGAGCGGACCTGCAGAGAGCCATCACCCGCCTCGTCTACCGGATCATCTTCTGCTTCGTCGCCGAGGACCGCGACCAGCTCCTCGACCCAGACGCGGTTCCGGTCGCTCGGCAGCGCTACCTCGACTGGTTCTCCACCGCCCGGCTGCGAAGGGTCAGCATCGCCCGCCGAGGCGACCGCCACAGCGACCTCTGGCAGTCCCTTCAACTCGTCCTCACTGCTCTCGGCCAAGAGGAGGGCTGCCCCGAGCTTGGCCTGGGCGGGCTCGGTGGGATCTTCGAGGACGGACCCGCTGACCAACCCCTTGATGGCGCGAAGATCGACAACCGGCACCTCCTCACCGCTATCCGCCAGCTCAGCATCACCCGCCCGGAAGCCGGCGGACCTCAGCGAGTCGTCGACTACCAGCACCTCGGCGCCGAAGAGCTCGGCGGTATCTACGAGAATCTCCTCGAGTACGTCCCCCACGCCGACACTGCCCAGGGCACCTTCGAGCTGACCAGCCTCGCCGGCAACGACCGCAAGAAGACTGGCGCTTACTACACCCCCACATCTCTCACCGAGACGCTCCTCGACAGCGCCCTCGAACCGCTCCTCGACCGCGCCGCTGCGGAGGCAGACCCCGAAGCGGCACTCCTGGCCCTACGCGTATGCGACCCGGCCTGCGGGTCTGGGCACTTCCTCGTCGCCGCAGCTCGACGCATCTCCGGCCGGCTCGCCACCGTTCGAGCCGAGGGCGCTGAGCCCACCGAGACACAGATGCGCCAGGCCGTTCACGACGTCGTCTCTATCTGCATCTACGGTGTCGACGTCAACCCCCAAGCAGCAGAACTGGCCAAAGTCGGCCTGTGGCTCGAAGGAATGACCGCCGGCAGCGCCCTCAACCTCCTCGACGGGCACATCAAGGTGGGCAACGCCCTCCTCGGAACTACCCCCGCCCTCCTCGCATCCGGCATCCCAGACGAGGCCTACAGCCCGATCGAAGGTGACGACAAGAAGATCGCATCTGCCTGGAAGAAGCTGAACAAGAAGGAGAGTTCGGGAGCACTCGACTTCTTCTCGACTAGCAACTACGCGGCGAATGTCCCCTTCCTCTCCCGGCAAGCCTCCGAAATTGATCAGCTCGCCGTGCGGTCGCTTGCCGACCTTCACGTCGTCGAACAGCGACTCCGGAACCTGGAGGCGTCCCCGGAAGCCCAGCAGGCCCGTCTTGTCGCCGACGCCTGGTGCGCTGCATTCGTGATCCCAAAGACCGGCGATTCGCCGAAGCTCACTCAGGCCGACCTCGACCAGATCGCCACTGGGGGCGGATCAGCCGAGCTCCTCGAAGCCGTGCGGCAGCTGCACGCCCGGTATCGGTGGTTTCACTGGCACCTCGAGTTTCCCCAGATCTTCATCGCTGCCGAGAGCGACGCAGATCCCGAAACAGGCTGGTCGGGCGGATTCGACGTGGTCATCGGTAACCCCCCCTGGGAACACGTGGAGCTGAAAGAGCAAGAGTGGTTCGCCACGCGACGCCCCGAGACCGCCCCTATGTCGGGGGCGACCCGCAAAAAGCTCATTGCCGCGCTTGGCAACGAAGACCCGCTTCTGCGTGAAGAGTACCTGGCCGACCTTCGCCAAGTCGACGCTGAGAGGGCCTTCTACGCCAACAGCGGCCGCTACCCCCTCTCGGGCCGCGGTCGCATCAACACCTATGCGGTGTTCGCTGAGACCGACCGCTCCCTCATTTCGCCCAGTGGTCAGCTCGGGGTGATCCTCCCCACCGGCATCGCCACCGACGCCACCACCCAGTACTTCTTCAAAGACCTCGTCGCTGCGAAGTCGCTTGTGTCTCTCTTTGACTTCGAGAACAGGTTGCCGCTATTCGAGATGGTTGACCGAACTGTCAAGTTCTGCCTGCTCACCCTGACCGGCCGTTCCGCCCCAGCCGATCAGGCACGCTTCGCGTTCTTCGCTCACCACCCCCACGATCTCGCCCGCGAGGGCGCCACCTTCACGCTCAGCCCCGGAGAGATCACCCTCCTCAACCCCAATACCGGCACTTGTCCTGTCTTTCGCAGCCGCCGCGATGCCGAGATCACCCTCGGCATCTACCGGCGCCACCCTGTCCTCATCAAGAAGGACCACCCCGGCGGCAACCCCTGGAGTCTCTCCTTTATGCAAGGCCTGTTCAACATGACCAGCGACTCTGGACTGTTTCACGCCCGCGAGCAACTCGAAGCCGAGGGCTGGACCCTCGACGGCAACTCATTCCGTCGTGACAACGAGGTGATGCTGCCCTTATATGAAGCGAAGATGATTCACCAGTACGACCACCGCTGGGCTACTTACACCGATGCCGGCGACGCGCGCGACACTACCGAGGTCGAACACGCCGATCCTAACTTCGTCGTCGTTCCCCGATACTGGGTCGCCGCCACCGAAGTCATCGGCCGTCTACAAGGCCGCTGGGACAAGCCGTGGCTCCTCGGTTTCAGAAATGTCACAAAGCCCGCCAACGAACGAACCATCATCGCCGGACAGTTTCCTCTGTCAGGCGTGGGCAACAGCATGCCCATTGTGCTTACGGATGGCAATCCTTCGCTACTGGCGGCCTCGCTCTCCTCGATCGTCGCCGATTTCGTGATGCGTCAGAAGCTTGGCGGCACCAATATGAACTTCTTTTACGTAGAGCAGCTTCCGATCCCGGGTCCAGACGTTTTCAAGGCGTCATGCCCCTGGTCGCCAAACGAGAGAGTCGCCGACTGGGTCCACGCCCATCAGCAGGAACTTAGCTTTCCGGCGTGGGACATGAAACCGTTGGCTGAGTCCATGGCCGACGATGGGCCACCATTCCGATGGGACCCAACTCGGCGAGCGATTCTGCGTGCCGAGCTTGATGGAGCCTTCTTCCACCTCTACGGCCTCGACCGGGACGAGACGGAATACGTGCTCTCGACCTTCCCAATCGCGAACCGAAAGGACCCGGAGCTCCTCGGGCGAGTCCTCGACGCCTACGACGCTATCGCTAAGGCGATCGACTCGGGAACACCGTTCGCATCCACCCTCGACCCGCCGCCCGGGCAGGGCGCTCGACATCCGGAGAGAGCATGATGACCGTCTACGAGCGCAACTTCCCACGCTTACGGGAAATCCTCGTCTATCTCAGCCAGGTTGGTGTCCCTACCAAGAGGCAGGACATCATCGACCACATCTCTGCAAAGTATCCCCCCGTTGATGACGACCTGAACACCGTCGGAGACGACACTCCTCGATGGGTCAACCAGTTGCTTTTGGCAGAGCACCGGTCTCGTCAAAGCCGGTTGGGTTCGCAAGGACGGCCGGGGTATCTGGGACATCACTGAGGCAGGTCGTGAGGCGCTGCAGAACTTCCCGAATCCGGCGGCGTTCCAGGCAGAAGTGAACCGGCTCTACAACGAATGGAACGACGCTAGAAAGGAACAACAGCGGCGGGCCTGGCTGCTCCGCGGGTCCTCAGTGCTGGGAACCAACCTCGTACCGGGATGGCTAGCCGAGGGATGGGTTAGCTTGCCGGCGTCGCAGCTCAGGAAAATCGATCCCAGCATCTCTGGGGAAGAGCTGGCTGCCGCAGCCGCAGAGGACTACGACCACCTGAAGCACCAGGAGCAGAAATCCAAAGTCGATGAGACTGTCACATTCGTGACCCGGGTCAAGGTCGGTGACGTGGTGATCACGACCAGTGAGGGCGGCTTCTACGTTGGAGATGTCAAGGGCGAACTGGAATGGCACCTCTCCGAGGAAGGCCGGAGCAACCTCCGCCGGGCAGTGGACTGGCGCAACCCTGACGCGCCGATCGACTTCCCTGACCTACCCGACCCTCTCCGGGCCAAGCTGCGTTCGGGTTCGGCGGTGATCGACCTCACCGCCCAGCTCGATCTCATCGAGGACCTGACCATCCCGCAAGGGGTCAGCGACGAGCGTGTCGATCGGGCGGAGTCTCGCCCAGCACACGAGCACCTGCCCGAGCCCACCCAGCAGCTCGCTGAGGATTTGCTGCTCGACCTTACGTGGCTGAAGAAGGTTCGAGATCTGCTCGATGAGCCTAAGCAGATCGTGCTCTACGGCCCTCCCGGTACAGGCAAAGCCTTCCTGGCTCAGAAGCTCGCCGAGCAACTTGTCGGCCAGGAGCAGGTTCGGCTCGTGCAGTTCCACCCTGCCTACAGCTACGAAGACTTCTTCGAGGGATACCGACCGGAAGAGGGCGACGGAGGCACCATCGGCTTCCGGTTACGTTCTGGGCCGCTTCGGCGACTCGCAAGCGATGCCACCGAGCACCGCGACGAGGCGCTCGTCCTGATCATCGACGAGATCAACCGGGCCGACCTGGCCAAAGTGTTCGGCGAGCTG
>JAKBBA010000325.1 GCA_021808665.1 Actinomycetes bacterium | reverse complement strand
CGAAGACCTCGAAGCCAGGTACCTCGCAATTGAAAGGAACGGAAATGTCCTCGATTGACCTTGCAGTACTCGGAGGGCAGGTAATGCTTCCCTCGGGGGCTTTGACCCGTGCCGACCTGTGGGTTCGTGACGGACGCTTCGCCGCTGTCGTCGAAGCGGGGACCCCTGTCGATGCGGTGGAGCGCGTAGACGTCGCAGGGCGCTACGTGCTCCCGGGTGCTATCGACGCCCACATCCACCTTGGCGCTGACATCACCGTCGCTCGGTCACGCGAAGAAGTGGCAGGAGAAACGGCGTCAGCGGTCGCGGGCGGTGTCACGACGGTCCTCGCATATCTCATGTCGGCCGAACCCTACGAAGACCTCTTCCCCGGGGTGGTCAAGGTGATGGAGGAGTGGTCGGCGTGTGACTTCGGGCTGCATTTCTGTATCGGAACACCACACCAACTCGAGCAGTTGCCGCGATACATCGACGAGCTTGGCGTCCCTTCGTTCAAGTTCTTCATGAACTTCAAAGGCGGGGAAGGGGAGTATCTCAACCTTCCGAGCAACGACGACGGATTCTTGTGGGAGCTCCTTCGCCGTATTGCGGAGCTCGGAGCGATGCTGAATCCCCACACCGAGAACATCGAACTGGTGTGGCGGCTTCGCGATCAGGCGAAAGCGGCGGGAGGGCCGGATCTCGTCGCGTGGAACGCCGCCAGGCCGCCAATCGTCGAGGCAGAGGCCGCTGCGCGCGTCGCTATGTTCGCCACGAACTTGGACGCGTCAATCTATGCGGTGCACATCAGCTCGAAGCTCGCCCTCGACGCGCTCGTCGCCCATCGGGACAACCACGACGGGATCTTCATCGAAACGTGCCCCCACTACCTCCTGCTCGACCAGACGTCGGGCATCGGGACATACGGGAAGGTGAACCCGCCGCTTCGGACCCCCGAGGATAGGGAGGCTCTGTGGGCGGCTATCGCGGCAGGGGTAATCGACGTGGTCGGTTCGGATCACGTGCCGCGCCACAAGTCGGCGAAGGAGAAGGATATCTGGAGTGCGTCCGCCGGTTTCCCGGGGATAGAGTCCCTGCTGACCCTGCTCATTTCCGAGGGGCACGTCAAGCGGGGCATCCCTCTCGCTCGTATCGTGGACCTGGTCTCGACGACGCCCGCTCGACTGTTCGGCCTGTACCCGAGGAAGGGGGCTATCCAGGTGGGCTCGGACGCAGACATGGTAGTAATCGACCTGGGAGGGCATACCGAGCTGAGGGGTGCCGACATGCACTCTGGCGCCGCTTACACCCCGTACGAGGGCTGGACGCTCGACGTGGCTGTAGAGAAGACGTTCTTGCGGGGCCGGTTGGCTTTCGCGGATGGCGAGGTCGTAGCGGAGACCGGCGGCCGTTACCTGCCACGCCGGACGAGCGGGAGGGCAGCCCTCGCCAGCGGGCTGGCTGGCGCGACACGTTGACCAACTCGCAAATCTGGAGGGACGTGATCACTCCCGACGACGAGGAGCGCTACGCGGCCGCAGGATTCGGCAAGACGATCGGCGTGGGACGCAGTCCTGCCCTTCTTATCATCGACGTCCAGTACCGCACTGTCGGCACCTCACCGAAGCCGTTCTTCGAGGCCGTCCAGGAATACCCGACCAGCTGCGGTGAGACTGGGTGGGCCGCCGTCGGCCACATCGCCGGACTTCTCGGGACGTTCCGCGACCGGGGTTTTCCCGTCCTGTATCCCCACGTCGCCCCGAAGGCCCAGACGGACGGCGGAAGGCTCGGTGCGAAAGTCCCCGCCATCATGGACATCCCCGAAGCCGGCTACAAGTTCGTGGAGGAGGTCGCGCCCGAAACCGGCGATGTGCTGCTGCCGAAGAAGCACCCAAGCGCATTCTTCGGAACACCGTTGGTGAGCCACCTGGTCGATTTGGGTGTCGACACGCTTTTCATCACCGGCTGCACTACGAGCGGGTGCGTGCGAGCCAGCGCGGTCGACGCGTTCGCCTACAATTTCCGTGTAGTCATCCCCCACGAGGCGGTCTACGACCGCAGCGTGACGGTCCATAAGGCCAACCTGTTCGACCTGTCGCAAAAATACGCGGATGTCGTCGACATCGACGAGGCGGCAAAACTGCTCGCCGGCATCAGCTGACAGCGGGCCTGCAGCGTCGCCTTGGTGGGTTACACCCGTATCGATCGGCCGGGCGAGTTCGGTTATATCAGAGCGCCGAGCTGGGTAAGGTCAATTTGGCGAGCTCGGCAAGGTCGGCCGAGTCGAGATGCCAATCGGCGGCATCGACGTTCGCGGCGATCTGTTCCGGGCGGGTGGCTCCGGTTACGACGCAGCCCACTCCGGCCACGCTCGCGACCGCACCGATCGCAAGCTCGAGCAGCGTCCGCCCACGCGAGGAAGCAAACGACTCGAGAGCCTCTAGGCGCACAAAGACGTCTGCTCCGATCGGCTTGCCCGCCAGGCGGGAACCGTTCGGAGCAGACGCGTCGCGGCGGTATTTGCCGGTGAGCAGACCGCTCGCCAAGGGGAAGTAGGCGAGCAGACCGACGC
>JAKBBA010000026.1 GCA_021808665.1 Actinomycetes bacterium | reverse complement strand
GACCCCGAGGCGTGGACCGACGCCATTTTCGCCTTCGCCACCAGTGCCCGCCGGCTGACCGGCAACCCCGTCCAGATCCTCGACTATGACCTCGACGAAGTGCGCCGCCGCGCCAGCCCCCGAGCCAAGACGGGGAAGGCCTTTTGGGAGGCGCTGCGCCGCGATTCGGTCGTCCTGGCCGGAGTCAGCATCGATCACCTCGCCGGGGAGAACCGTGTCTCCTCGGGGTAGCAAGCGCCACCCTGTCTCGCCGGCTGACGCCCACGCCTACCTCGGCAAGGCGTCGGCATGGCTACAAGCCGCCGAGGAGAGCCTCCAGGCACACCGCTGGGATGTCGCAGCAGGAAGCGCGGTTACCGCCGGCATCAACGCCTGCGATTCGCTCACTGGAGCGCTACTGGGTCAGCGAGCCGGCGGCGGACACTCCGAGGCGGTCGACCTCCTGAGCCAGGCTGGAGCCGACGGACGCCAGGCGGCCAAACAGCTCGCGCAACTGCTCCACTACAAGACCCCGGCCCAGTACGACCCCGCCCCGCTGCCCGAGCGTGACGCCACCAAGGCCATCGAACTGGCCCGCCGGCTGGTCGAGCGGGCTGCACAGGTCAACGCCCGGCGCCGGCCGCCCAGTTAGTCAATCGCGCACGGATCGCGCACGCCGCCGGCCAAGGCTGACTCTCCCGACCGCCGAAAAGTGCCCCCACCAGCACTTTTCCGAGAGCCCGAGAGCGGAATCGAACCGCTGACCTACGCATTACGAGTGCGTTGCTCTGCCGTCTGAGCTACTCGGGCCTGCCAGAGAATGGCAGCGAGGGACACTAGCAAACTCCCACGCCACCAGGGATCCGAACAGGCTGTCGCTCCGACGGCTACTTTAGCCGGCCATCCGGCGCCCAGCCGACCTTCGCCTCATCGACCTCCTAAGCTCACGTCTTTCCTCCTCGTCGTAGCCACCCCAAACCCCGAACTGTTGGTTGGTCGCCAAGGCGAAGGCGAGACATTCGGACCTGACCACACATCCGCAGCAGACGGACTTGGCCTTCTCGGTCTCCTCCCAGCCCTCACCGGTCTGGCCTACCGGGAAGAACAGGTCAGTGTCCATCTCCAGGCATTCAGCGTCGCGGCGCCACCCCTCGCTGCCCTTTTGAGCGGCAACCCTCAACATCGACAAGGCCCTTACAAGGTGTCCGTCGTTGTCACCACCAAAGTTTGATATGGCCACCTGTACTCCTCTCGGGCCCGATAAGGCTACTCAGACTTGAGCACAACCTAATCATGATGACTAGATTATCCTAGTCATCATGAGTAGTTCCGTGGACCCAACAGTGACAACGGACACCCGCTCGCAGGAGGCCGATCCCTCCGTCTATGCACCCGGGTCGTTGAGCATTGGCGAGATGTCGCGTGAGACTGGACTCAGCGTCAGCGATCTGCGCAACTGGGAAACCCGTTATGGGTTCCCCAAGCCGCGCCGCTCCAAGGGGGGACGCCGCAGCTACGACCTTGCTGACGTCGATACTTTGAGGACAGTCTTGGAATATCGCAACGCTGGCATGTCCATCAGCGCCGCTATCAACCGGATTCTCGCAACCCCGCTCCACGAAAGGGCACCCGGCGAGCTGTCGCTTTTTGCTGCTCTGCGCAGGAAACGACCGGATCTCACGGTCCACGTGCTAGACAAGCGGACGCTGCTGGCGCTGACCCGTGCCATCGAAGACTGCTGTTTTGCCGCCGCTCAAAGGCCAGTGCTCGTCGGAGCTTTCCAGGACGCCCGGTTTTTCCGCAGGGCCGCGGCGCGCTGGAACGACATGGCGTCTAGCTCGGCGCTTGCTGTGGCGTTCAGCGCACCACCCTCGGGGATCGAGACGCCGCGAACTGGGTCGACGTCAACTTTGCATGAAATAGACCTCCCTGAAGGATCCCCGATGCGGCGGGAATGGGCCCTCATCTGCGACGCAGTAGATTTACCAGCCTGCGTCGTGGCATGGGAAAGACCGGGCCAAGAGGACCGAGCCGACCCTTCACGGGTGTTCGAGGCCATCTGGTCCGTCGAGCCAGCGGCCGTTAAGACCGCAGGACGCCTCGCCCTTTCCATCGCTTCGCGCTATGACACGCACTTCGACACGGCTGCGCGCAATCTGCGAGAACCCCCCGTAGTGGGAACCCAGCCCGACGCAAAGCACCTGGAGGCCCTGCTGGGCCGCACCTTGCAGTACCTATCGAAAGCGGCCTGACCGAGACGGCTCGGAGGCAGGCGATTGGCTCAGGTCGAAGTCGAAGGAGGTCGACTCACCGTCGGCGACTTTTCGAGTCGCATGTCGCTGTGGCGGATAGCGGCGTGCCTGCTTAGCGCGACGGTCGCTGCGATCACCGCCACCAGGGAGAGCACTTCCACACCGACAGCTGTCGGGGACACTCGAAAGCTGTCGTCGAAGGCGGCCCATCCCAAGAGGACACTCACGATCGGGTTCACCGTATTTATCGCCGGGATGCTCGCCGTCATAGGGCCGGCCCGGTAGGCGAGCTGACTAATAGCCACGCTTGAAAGGCCTACCACGGTCATCGCGTAGAGCTGCCAGCTCAAAGCGAGCACACCCAGACCTCGGGTGGCTAGTTCGGTACAGATCTTGATCAGAGCGGCGCTGCCGGCGAGGCCTATCCCCGCGGCGACACCGAGCATCGTCGCTGCCATGTTGCCCCGGCTGCGCCTTGCCAGCAGCAGACAGACGGCGACTCCAGCTGCAGATCCAGCGGAGATACCGAATGCCGGGAGCGGGTCCACCGCCCTGGAACCCTGAGTGGTAGGAGTGGACGTAACGAGAAACGCCGCCAGCCCGGCCACGAGGACCAACGCCCATGCCATTTCCGCCAATCGGAGGGGCGGGCCCCCGGCAAAGCGACTGGCTGGCAGGGTAAAAAGAACCCCGGTGATCAGTAACGGCTGCACTAAGGTGAGCGTCCCCTGGTTCAGCGCGTAAGCGTGAAAGCCAAGGCCTACGCCTAAAAGACCAGTCCCTAAAAGCCAGGTCGGCGAGACGATCAGGCGCCGCAGAACGGCCAATGGTGAAGCCGATACCGAACCGGCGAAGGTCGCCTCCCTATATTGCAAAGCGGTGCCCGCGGCGAACAGGGCTGCCGCTCCGAGCGCTGAAAGGGTTGCCGCTCCGGCGCTCACAGTACCGTCCCTTGCTTGGGCCGATCTAAAACGGCCTCTTCGCGATCGTCGACGGCGACACGAAGGACAACTTCGAGTCGGGCGCCTCGCTTCGAGTCTGCAACTCTGATTGACCCGCCATGAGCCAAGACGATCTCCCGGGTTATCGCCAAACCCAGGCCGGAGCCGCCAGCGTCCGGGCTTCGGGCCTCGTCGATCCGAGCGAAGCGGTCAAAGACCCAGTCACGCTTGCCCGGCGGTATTCCCGGCCCGTCGTCCGCCACGACAAGACACGCCCAGCCATCCTGCTCTGACAGTTCGACTAACACAACGCCGGCCGCGTGACGCTCGGCGTTGTCGATGAGGTTCTGTACGACGCGGGCCAGTTGGCGGCGACTACCGGTTACTCTCGCAGCCGAGACTCTGCCCGGGTCGAACACGACCCTGCTGATCGGTCGGCGCCGGCGTATCTCCTCCATAACCACTTCGTCGAGATCGACGTCCTCCTGCCGGCGGGACTCGGCCCCGTTCTCGAGACTCGCCAGCAGCAGTAGGTCTTCCACCAGCCCCTGAAGCCGTCCAGCCTCGCCTAACGCGTCGGCGGCTACCACCGGCCAGGGGATGTCACCGGGATGAGCGAGCGCTATCTCCAAAGTCGCTTGAAGCACCGCTAGAGGGCTGCGGAGCTCGTGGGACGCGTCCGACACGAACCTGCGTTGGGCGTCCGCTGCCGTCTGCAGCCTGTCGAGCATCTCGTTCATGGTCTCCGCGAGCCTGGCGACCTCATCGTGGGAATCGGGCACCGGCACCCGACGGTGGAGGTCATCTCCGGAAATGTCGGCCACTTCCTCGCGTATCGCCTCGACCGGCCGCAGGGTACGTCCAGCTAGAAGCCATATCAGGATCGCAACCAATCCGATCACAACTGGAAGGCCAGCCGCCAGTGACCAGGCGACCGTCGCAGTCGCCTGGTCGACGGGATGCAGCGTAGCCGCCACGTATACCGTCACGGTAGGGCCCGGAGCCGACGCAACCTCTCCGTCTGCTGCTCCACCTGATAATCCCGTCGCCGGCACTTGCTGGGCTAATACCAGGTAAGGCCCTTCGGGTTGAGCGTCGGCACCTGACGTCGCGCCAGGGACACCGTCCACCTTGGAGAGTTGCGCTCCTTCCTCGCCTGGCTGCACCCGGCTGATCGGTCCCGTCGAAAGCGACGGCGAGCTCCACGCGAGGACTCGGCCTCCGGCCCCGACTATCTGAGTGAGGGTATCTCCTCTACCTGCTGGCAGCTGCGCCGGAAGTGAGCCAGCACGCAACAACGAGACCACATCGTCTAGCTGGGTTCGGGCCGTGACCTCGATACCTTCTGTCATGGCGGAGCGAAGCTCGCTGACCAGCCCGACAGCTCCCAGGCACAGCGCTACGCTCACGGCTAACACGCCGACGAGAGTTGCCTTCGCCCGCAGCGAAGCCACCCGGCGCAGGAGCCTACTCATCCGCCGTCCGCCGCCAACCTGTAGCCAGCACCCCGCACCGTTTCGATCCCCTGCCGGCCGAAAGGAACGTCTATCTTGCGGCGCAAGTATCGAACGTAGACTTCGACGATGTTGTCGTCCCCGTCGTAGTCGATATCCCAGACATGGTCGAGAATGTCAGCCTTCGACAGCACCTGACCGGCGTGGCGGAGGAGCAAGTCCAACATTGCCATCTCGCGGGGGGTCAGTTCGATCACCTGGTCGCCTCTACGACAGACATGGGCGGCAGGGTCCAGACACAGATCTCCCGCCCGAAGGACGCTCGGTCGCTCCCGCACACCGCGCCGAAGTAGAGCGCGCAGCCTCGCCAGAAGGACCGAGTATGAGAAAGGCTTAGCGAGGAAGTCGTCCGCTCCGGTGTCGAGTGCCTTCACCTCATCGGCTTCGGCGGTCATGGCCGTAAGCATGAGTATCGGCGTCCAAATCTCTGCCTGACGTAGGCTCCTGCAGACTTCGAAACCGTTAAGGCCAGGCAGGAGGATATCGAGAACCATTGCGTCATATGGGACGCTTCGGGCCAAAGCGAGTCCCTGCTCTCCGTTAGATGCCAAGTCAACAGCGAAGCCCTCGGCCACCAAGCCGCGCCTGATCGCCTCCGCTAGCCTGGTCTGATCTTCGACGACGAGTACACGCACCGCCCAGCCTTCCCTGTTTCGGGGCCTCTGCCAGCGAAGCAGCTCTTACTATTGTGCCAGCGGGAGGGGCTTTCGTTGGGTGCACCCTGGTCTAGTCCTAGCGGTGGGACTCTCCTGACAGACATGTTCAGCGCGCTCTCAGCTAGCCTGTGACGAGAATGAGCGCATGCGGCACAGGCGTACTAGGGGAAAATCGTTGAACGCTCAGGCCAAAGCGGGCGAGCCGAGTCCCTTTGGCGTGTTGCTGGCACGACCCCACCTTGCCGTTCGCTGATGACGAGGGATTCTTCATCGCTCATTCCCGAGCGTTACCTAGCTTTACACGACGACGACCTTCCCTCCGCCTCGACTAGATCGAGTAGCAGGGGGGGGCCTAGGCGGTCCGCGGCGGGACGCCGTCATTCGACTCGTAGGCGGCGCTGGCGCCTCTTGCTCGTGGTGCCGGCGTTGGCCTTTCTCGTCTTCGTATGGTCGATCTTTGGGGCACTTGGAGCTCCCGGTAACCAGAGCTTCAGCGCGAAATGGGCCGACTGGTTTCGTTCCCACCATATGGCGTACGTGATCAACCACCTCGAAGCCGCCTACTACAGTCACACTGCTCCCGCCAAAGGTGGCCGGCCGAAATCTCTCAACGCCGTCCCCAAGACGGTTCCCGTGACGACCAAGGCCGCTGGGTCGACGACGGTCGCTCTACCACAACCGGCGAACGTTCCCCTCGTGGTTCAGCCTGCATTGCCCGGTGAAGGACAGTGGCAGCCCGTCGGCCCGACCGTCGACGGCCACCCGGCCATGTACGAGTCGCAGTTCCGTGCTGACACGGTCTACACGAGCGAGATCACGAGCGCCGTGTGGATAGACCCTAAGCTGCTGCGTTTGGCGTTGGTTCCCGGTCTCACCGAGCCGGGCGGCACGTGGCCGGAGCCTCCGTACATCACCCCGGCTGAGCTACCTACGACCGTCGCTGCTTTCAACGGCGGTTTCCGATTCCAAGACGCCCACGGCGGCTTCTACCTTGACGGCAGGACGGCGGTTCCACTCCGCACCGGCGCAGCTTCGCTGGTGTTCTACAAGAACGGCTCGGCGAACGTCGGAGCGTGGGGTACCGAAGTGACCATGACCCCGAACGTCGCCTCCGTGCTGCAGAACTTGGTCCCCATGGTCGACAACGGCCAGGTGTCCCCGTCGGCGACCTACAACGACACGTCTGTGTGGGGTGCAACCCTGGGGGCCTCGGTGGTAGTCGCCCGCTCAGGGGTGGGTGTCACAGCCGACGGTGCCCTGGTGTATGTCGCTGGCCCCGCTCTCACCGCCCGCACCCTCGCCGAGTCCCTGCAAAGAGCCGGCGCCGTCCGGGCGATGACGCTGGACATCAACCCTGAATGGGTGACGTTCAACTTCTTCAACCACCCCAACCCCGCTGATCCGTCTCAAGTCCAGCCGCAGAAGCTGTACCCCCAGATGCAGCGCCCGGCCACCCGGTACCTCGGCCCGACCGAGGAGTCACGCGACTTCATTACGGTCTCGCTGCCCGCCACACCGGCGGGTTGACCGACCTCACATCCATGGCATGACGGCACAAGCCTCTGAGTCTTCTCTGAGGCTTCTCTAAGCGCCAAGTCAGATTCGCAGGTCTAGTCTCCATCCGAAGCAGTTGCGCAACCGTAGGTCAGATGAGGAGATGGCCGCTGTGGGATTCGTTCGAAGGCACTTGAGATGGGTGGTTGGCGCTGTGGTTGCCGTAGTGGCACTGGCCGTCGGCGGTCCTTACGTGTTCATCCACTTCGTCGAAGGGGCGGCACCTGCGAAGCTGACGCTTCCGACGACAGCCTCCGCCACCACCGTGCCGGCGCATGCAGGCGGATCGGGCAGCTCAGCAGCGGGCGGCTCCACGTCAGGCGCTTCCGTGGCCGGAACCTGGAACGTGGGACCAGGCTCTGTGGCAGGTTACAGGGTCGGCGAGATCCTCCTCGGCCAGCACACCACCGCCGTCGGACGCACCTCCAAGGTGTGGGGTTCCCTGACGATCACCTCCACGTCGGTAACGTCGGCGAGCTTCGGGGTGGACATGGCCAGCGTGGTGAGCGACCAGTCGGCACGCAACGCCCAGTTTCGCGGGCGGATAATGGACACGGCTGCATACCCGACTGCGACGTTCAAGCTCACAACGCCGGTAGCGCTCGGGAGCATCCCGGCTGTGGGGGTAGTACGCAGTTACCCGGCGACCGGGCTCCTCGACATGCACGGTGTAAGCGCGCCGGTATCGTTCACCCTTACCGGCGAGCGGACTTCGTCTTCGCTGGAGATCCTGGCTGACATACCAATCACCTTCGCCACATGGCACATAGCCAACCCAAGCATCGCCGGGCTAGTCACGACGCAAAGCTCAGGAACCTTGGAAGTGTTGCTGATCATGACCAAGGGAGCAGGAAACCCGGTGGTGACCGGGTCTGCCGCCACGTCGAACGGCGGCGGGGGCTCGCCTATAACGGTCCCGGCGACCACAGTTCCGCCGCTGACCGTCCCCGCCGGCTGACCCCGGGCTCACGAGGCGGCCAGGCTAGGTTGTTGAGATGCGGTCCTCACGGGAGAACCGGGTCAGGCTGCTACTCGCGGTCACGGCCTTAGCGCTAGCGGGACTGGTCCTGGTAGATCAGTACCATTCTTCGCCGGCCACGACGAGCGCTCGCACTGAGAGGCCCGCTCCGGTCGGCACTGGCCAAGCTGACACCGGTACCAGCCTGCCCACTTCGACCGCTACGACCGTCTCTGCCACGACAGCGTCGTCGATCCCCCCGACATCGCCTCCCACCACGAGCCCTACCGCTCAGACCTACACCGTGGCGACGGCTGATCTTTCCATCCAAGGTCACAACCTCAGCGGGGCGACGGTGGCGTTGCCGACTACCGTTCTGTACCCTCAGGTGGCGTCGGGGTCGGAACGCTTCGGGCTGGTGGTCTTCTCTCCGGGTTTCGACATCGACCCTGCCGTGTACCTTCCGCTGATCAGCACCTGGGCAGCCGCCGGGTTCGTCGTAGCGGAGGTCAGCTACCCCGACACTCTCCCCAGCTCGCCTCTCGTCGAGTACGACATGGTGAACCACCCTTCTGAGCTCTCCCAGGTGATCACCGACTTCGTCGGGGGTTCCCCGTATGTTCCAGCTTCCATTTCCGGTCTGGTCGACCCCACCAAGGTAGCGGTCGCCGGCCAGTCCGACGGGGGGGACGTCAGCGTCGCAGCGGCGGCTGGAGCCTGCTGCATGGACGCTCGCATAAAGGCCGCTGTCATCCTCTCCGGGGCGGAGTGGACCCCGTTCGGCGACAGCTACTTCGCTCACGGATCGCCGCCGATCCTCGTGGTCCAAGGGGGCGCGGACCCGGTGAACTTCCCCGCTTGCAGCGAGCAGATCTACGACGGAGCACCCCAACCCCGGTATTACCTTGCGATCCCAGCCGCCACCCACCTTTCTGCTTACAGCGCCCCGGTCGGCCCGGAGCTGCTGGTCGCCCGCTCTGTCACCGTCGCATTCTTGGAAAAGTACCTCGACGGGGCCGCCGTGTCGACCTCCCAGCTCGGGGCTCTCGCAAGCTCGCAGGGCCCGGTCGCGTCTTTGGTGAGCGGGGCTGAGAGCGTGCCGCTGGTGGGTAGCTGCCCCGGAGCACCATCGGGCCCGTAATGGCGCTCGACTGCAACTGCTTCTCGCCCACTTTCAGCGGAGGCTAAGCCCGCCGCGTCGGCCGACCAACTAGTTTGGAGGTGTGAAAGATCTTCGATCGGTACAGGCCCCCGACCGGCGGACCGGGTTCCAGAGCCGGACTTGGAACCGCCGGGCGGAAAGCTGGGATCACTCCGCTATGCCCGGCCTGGAGAAGGTTACCGCCGCTGTCTGCGACAAGGCGGCACCGGTGGCGGACCTGGACGTCGTCGACCTCGGATCTGGCAGCGGTCAAGTTGCCCTGAAGCTAGCTCCCGAAGCGCGCTCGGTTCTGGCCGTGGACTTCAGCTCCGACATGCTGCGCATCCTCCAGGACCGGGCTGCCGACCAGGGTCTGAGCAACGTAAACACCCAGCTGAGCACACTGCAGGCGCTCCGGCTGCCCGACACTAGTGTCGACGTGATCGTGTCGAACTACGCGTTGCACCACTTGCGCCACCCCGAGAAAGTCGAGCTTCTCGGCCGCTGCGCCGGGTGGTTGCGCCCCGGCGGTCGCATAGTCGTGGGAGACATGATGTTCGGTTTGACAGGCGACGCCCAAGGGCGCCAGATCATCGCCGGTAAGGTAAGGTCGATAGCCAAGCGTGGGCCGGCCGGCTGGTGGCGGATAGCCAAGAACGCATGGAAGATGCTCGTCGCCCGCCAAGAATGCCCTGAGCCGATGTCTTCGTGGGAGTCGATGCTCGCAGCGGCCGGTTTCGAGGTGTTCGATTCGGGGCGGGTCGTCGCAGAGGCAGCGTTCGTCGCCGGCCGTCTTCGGCCGAACAGCTCGGCCTGAAGGTCTGCTTGACTGACGCGTCGGGCATCGACAGGGCCCGCTACGAGCTGGAAGTTGGCCCTATGGAGGCCTCGGAGTGCGACCAGTCGGCCCTCATCCACCAGGCCACCCTGGGGATGGAGTTCCTGGCTCGCTTCGGGCCCGGCTTTCTCGCCGAGTACCACCGCGCCTGGGTCCGCAGCCCCTGCGGTCTGGCTCTGGCAGCGAGGGACCGCGAAGGGCGCCTGGTAGGCGTGATGCTCGGGTCGCTGGATCCCGCCTCGCACTACAAGTCGATGCTCACCCAGTCAGGACCAAAGCTGGCGGCGAGGATGGTAGCTTCAGCAGCGACCCGGCCCCGACTCGCCTACGAGCTCGCCGTCACAAGGTCCGGACGCTATTCACGCGCCCTGTGGCGTCACCTCCGGGCTAGGTTCACCCTGGACCGGAGGGGTTCTGGCACGCCCAGTGCCCCCTCACCAGCCAGCGGTTCGCGGATCGGGGAGATAACACACCTGATGGTTGACCCGGCGCTGCAACGCTCTGGGGCGGGGCGGGCTCTTGTCGACCGGACGGTCGAACTTGCCCGCTCTGAAGGACTGGGCAAGTTGGTTCTGGTGACACCACCCGACATGGCAGCGCGCAGCTTCTACGATGCTCTCGGTTGGACAGCGGGGAGCGAGGTGACGAGCCGCAGCGGCGAGAAGTTCGTCTCCTACAGCCTGTTGTTGACCAGCGGGGCGACCGGTGACTCAAGCACCTGACAGTTCGGGGGCACCTGACACTTCGCCGTCACCCACGAATACCTCCTCCGAGGCGACCTGATCCGCAACCCAGCGCGGGGGCGCTTCGAAGGCCGCAGCGACCCGCCCGCCGGACCACCTGGTAACGAACGAGAACCGGTCTGCTCGTATCACTCCGTGGCGCCACTCGACCCGGAGATCCCCCTGGCATGCGAGTCGCTCGATACCGTAGGCTGGAACCCGAGGCCGGATCCCCAACAGCTCGCGCTGTACCGCCGTCGGCATCACAGGGGCTACGTGCTCCCATCCCGAATCCGGTCTTATAGAGCATCGGGACTCCAACTCGAAATACAAAGCGGTCCTGTGGAAGTCGGCCTCGAATATCGGCGCAGCTATCCTCTTAGGAAGCCAGGAGCAGTCCAAGACGACGGGGCTCCCGTCGATCAGTCGAAGACGCTCCAGGTAGACAAGCGGCTCGTCGGGGTGGCATCCCAGTGCCTCCGCCGCTTTGGGATCGGTTCTCTCCTCCAAGAACCGAACGACGCTTTCCTGCGCGAAGCCCTGCTCCTCGGCAGAGCGATACAAACTGTAGATCGTTCCAAGGGTCTGCTCAAGGGAGCGAGGACGGACGAACGTCCCGCGGCCGCGGCTGCGGTCAAGGCGACCGTCCTGCTGAAGCCGGCGGACCGCCTCCCTCACGGTTTGGCGACTGACGTTGTAACGGCTTGTCAGCTCGACGTCACTCGGGAAGCGCTCCTCGAACTCCCCCGCGTCCAATCTGGTCTCAAGGTCGGTGAGGATCTGGACCCATAGCGGCTCGCCGCTGCGTCGATTCAGACGTGTAAAAGGCATGAGATGTGCCGGGGATATCCGGGTGGCGCCGTTCAGGCCCGCCTCAACAGACCCTTCAGCCAGCTACCACCTGTTGCTTCCGCCTTGCCGTGACCTTGGCAGCGTTCGTCGATCGGTACCGAGCCGAGAACCTGCTCGACGTGTTCGCCGCAGCCAGCCCAGGTCGTCTTACCGCAGGTCCGGCATTTCACCGCGCGGCACATGGCATCTCCACAGTCATTTCAGGCTTTCCCTTTCAGCATCAGGTTCCAGTATAGGAAAGGAAGCCCGTAACGCTTGAGAAGCCACATGTCGTAGCGTTCTTTTTTGGTGTCGATCACCGGGATCGTCGGGTGGGGTTTCATCGTGTAGTCGAACTCAGCGAGGAGCATCTTGTTACGCGCTGTCGTTAGGGGGCACGACGCGTAACCGTCGTAGCTTGCTTTGGGATCTTTGCCGGCCATGACAGCTCGGAGGTTGTCGACCACCACTGGAGCTTGTTTGCGCACTGCCGCTCCGGTCTTGGAGTTCGGCGACGACCCGGCGTCGCCGAGGCTGAACACGTTCGGATAGCGCACATGGCGCATCGTGTTCTTGTCGATCTCGACGTAGCCAGCCGGGTTGGCCGGGTCAGCGAGCGGACCCCTCTTGATCCAAGCAGGAGCGCTTTGCGGCGGAACGAGATGAGCAAAGTCGTAGCCGAGCGTGAACTTGTGGTCCCCCCCGTCCGAGCGGTCCGCTACTACGAGCTCCTTGACCTCAGGGTGGACCTCCACGGCCTCGTGACAGAGGCGCACGTCGATACCGTATCGGGCGGCTACGCCGTCCAAGACCCTGGAGAACTCCGGAACACCGAACATCGCCGGCGTGGGAAGCAAAAGCACAACTTTGATATCCGATAGTACGCCCTGTTTGCGCCACCAGTCGCAGGCAAGGTAGGCGATCTTCTGCGGTGCTCCGGCGCACTTGATCGGCCCTGACGGCATCGTGAACACGGCAGTCCCGCGTCGCATGCCTTGGATCATCTCCCACGTCTTGGGGGCGAGGTCGACTTGGTAGTTGCTCGACACCCCGTTGGAACCCAACGTCTCGGCCGACCCGGGCAACCGGTCCCAGTCGAGTGCGATCCCGGGACAAACGACAAGGAAGTCGTATCCGACGGAGCGGCCGGACTCGAGTCCGACGCTCTGGGAATCCGGGTCCACATCGGCTGCTCGGTCCTTGATCCAAGAAACCCCTTTCGGCATCACCGACAGTTCGGGTCTGACAGTCTGCTCTATCTTGGCGCACCCGGCTCCGACTAGCGTCCACAGGGGCTGGTAGTAGTGAACGTCGGACGGCTCGATCACCGCGACGTCCCGCTCCCCCGCCTTGACAAGCCTGGCGGCGATGCTGATCCCAGCGGTTCCCCCTCCGACTATGAGAATGCGATGTCGGGTGCTGTCTGGCATAAGGTTCCTCCCCTGGTACACGGCTATCGGCGAAACCGACAAATGTACGAACATTGTGTCCCGTACAGGAAGATCTGTCAAGCAGGTGGGGAAACAAGTTTCGGCGAAGCGTCACAAGCCTTGTCGCCTCGTAGCGGGTATGGTCGTCCACGGGAGGTATTAGGTGACCCACGATACACCTGAACCCGGCGAGCGGACTGTCGCCGACTACCAGTCGATCCGGGTTCTTCGAGACGGTCCGGTGCTGACTGTAGTAATGGCCAGACCTGATAGGCGCAACGCAGTCGACGGGGTGATGTCGGATGAGCTTGCAGCGGCCTTCGAAGCATTCGAGGGAGACGACGCCACCTCGGTAGCCGTACTCTATGGGGAGGGAGGCTCGTTCTGCGCTGGAGCGGACTTGAAGGCAATCGGCACAAGTCGGGCAAACCGGGTGCGGTCGTCAGGCCACGCGCCGATGGGACCGACCAGGATGAGCCTCTCAAAGCCTGTCGTAGCCGCCGTTGAAGGCTACGCCGTCGCTGGAGGTCTCGAGCTAGCCATTTGGTGCGACCTTCGCGTCGTAGCCGAGAACGCTGTGTTCGGCGTGTTCTGCAGGCGCTGGGGGGTACCTCTGATCGACGGTGGGACGGTGCGACTGCCTAGGCTTATAGGAACCAGCAGGGCAGCGGACATGATCCTGACCGGCCGACCCGTCGACGCCACTGAGGCGGCTCAGATCGGCCTGGCCAACAGGGTTGTCCCACCCGGAACGACTTTGAAAGCAGCCCAGGACCTGGCACGCCAACTGTGCGGGTTTCCCCAGACGTGCCTGCGAAACGACCTTCGCTCCTTGCATCACCAACACGGGCACTCCGAGTCCGGCGCTATGGACTTCGAATTCATGCTGGGACGGCAGTCACTCGCCGCCGGAGCACAGCAAGGGGCGAGCCTGTTTGCCTCCGGGGCGGGCAGACACGGCGCCTTCGAAGGTTGAAGCCCTCCTCGACCGTGAGGCTCTAGACGCCCACCGTTAGGTTCGTTTAGCTGCGATCCAGGTGAAAGCCTGCTCGGCGCCGGCCGGCGTCCGGTGAAGCTCACGCCTCTGGGCGACCACCTCAAAGCGGTCCCCCAGAACGCCAGCTAGTTCGACGGGGCTGTAACGCCTGACCGGCAGCCCGGAGCAGTACTGTGGGCCGTCGTCGGAGAAGACGCCGATTATGGCTGTGCCACCAACTCCCAGGGCTTCCCCGAGAACCTTGCGATAGCGATCTACGTCACTGGGTTCGGTTAGAAAGTGCAGGACGGCCCGGTCGTGCCACAACCGGTACTCACGCTGTGGAACCCAGCCGAGAATGTCTCCGTGGATGTAGGTGACCCGACCGTCAGAGCGGTTGCGCGACGCCGACTGGGCGAGCGACACCCGAGAGATATCGATTACGGTGACGTCAACGTAATCGAGGGCGAGGAGCCTCCCCACTAGGGGGGAGGCTCCTCCTCCGACGTCGATGACCGCCTCGGACCTCGACGGGGACACTGTCGCAATCAGCTCAAGGGAAACTGCCGGGTCGTCTTGATACCAGCTAACCCCGGCTCCACCGTCGGTGTACTTGTCGTCCCAGTGTTTTTCGAGTTCTTCGTCCATACGTCGTTGTCACCCACCGAGGTCTCAGTGCGAGAACTTCACGTGAGGAACGATGCTAGCAAGCCACCTTGGACGATGCCATGCCTTGTGGCCACCCAGACGTAGGACCACGGGGAGGAGCACCATCCGCACGACGAACGCGTCAAGCGCAACGGCGGTAGCAAGTATCACTCCCATTTCCTTTGGGGCGAGGGGTCCCGACAGGGCGAAGGTCAGGAACACGGCGATCATCACGGCCGCCGCGGAAACTACCACCCGCCCTGACGTCCCCACCGCTCCCACCATGGCGTGTTCGGGGTCGGTGTGGGTTTCGTAGCGCTCCTTGGCGGCGGAGAGGAGGAACAGCGTGTAGTCCATAGACACACCGAACACCATCGCCCCGAAGAACAGCGGACCCCATGCGTCGACGAAGCCCTGCGGCGTGAACCCTAGAAGCCCGGAGAGATAGCCGTCCTGGAAGGTGAGACGTGCAACTCCGAACGCACCAGCCACCGAAAGAGCTGTCACGGCCACGCCTGCTGCGGCGACCAATGGCGCCCCGAGCGCAAGCAGGAGAAGCAGGAATCCCATCACGGCGAGGATGGACAGAACCAGCGGTGTCCTGCTCGAAAGGGCGTGTTGGAGATCGAAGTTCTCTGCTGCGGCGCCACCCACCAGACTACCGGCGGGCAGGACCTTCCTCATGGAGGTAATGGTGGCACCCGTCTCGGGTGACGATGGGCCGCTTGAAGGAACCACGTTGTCAAGTGTGTACCCATGAGCGCTCGGACCGGCGACGACACCGGCGACGCCGTGCAGATGCTCCAAAGTGCCGACGGCCGCCTTGTTGTCTGGCGCTGGGACGACCACTTGAAGTGTTCCCGGTGCGCCCGGTCCGAACGCCGCCACAACTTGGTTGTAGCCGACTCGGGCGTTCGCAGAGGAAGGGATGATGGTTATTGACGGCATCGACGTCCTGAGTCCAATGACAGGCACGGCAGCGGCGATCAGGACGACGAGGCCCGCAGCTGCGGCTCGCCAAGGGTGCGCCCACAGGACCCGCCCCCATCCGTGAAGCTTGAGCTCGAATTTGTGTCCGTGCGGGTGCGCGGCGGCAGAACTGGAGCCCTCGCCGGCCCGAGCGGAACTGCTGCGCCGAAGTCGTAGCCTACCGGAATTGACCTTGGTACCCAATGCACCGAGCACCGCCGGCAGTAGAGTGAGGGTCGCAGCAAGGACCGCTACCACCGAGAGCATGATCCCTAGAGCCATTGAGCGAAAGGCCGGGCTAGGGACAATCAGTATGGCTGCGAGAGATCCAAGAACAGTCAGGGCCGAGAATGCCACCGCCTTACCGGCAGTAGCCATGGTCTCTGCGACGGCGGCTACCGATGTCGCCCTGTCACCGGGCATCGCAGCGCGACGATGCAGAGCAGCCCTGAAGCGGACCACTAGGAATAGTGCGTAGTCGATACCAAGCGCAAGTGCGAACATCAAAGCGAAGTTCAAAGCCCATATAGACACTGGGGCAAGGTGGTTAGCCAGTACCAGGGCACCGGCTGCGACCAAAAGTCCAGCCATTGTCAGCATCAATGGAAGTCCGGCTGCGACGATGCTCCCGAAGGCTATTGCGAGAATCGCCAGCGTGACCGGCCAGGAGAGCATCTCCGACCGCATCATCGCCGAATGGTTCGCCGAGTTGAAGTTGGCCCATAGTGCACTGTCACCGGTCAGGGTAACGCTGACACGGCTTGACCCGAGTCGCCCGATCGGCCCTGCGAGAGCCTCAGCTGCTTTCACCATGGTGTTCGGCCCGGCAGCAGCCCCAGCCGTGATTATCGCTGTCCTTCCGTCCGCCGAAAGCGACAGCCCGGGAGAGGGACCGACGACGGTGGAAACGTCCCGGTTGGAGCGAAGAAGGGCCTCTGCACGGGCGACGGCTGTCTGTGCCGCTGAGTCGGAAGCTATAGGAGCGTTGTGATCCACAACCACAACCTGCAAAGCGGTTGCTCCAAGGCCACCGAAGTACTTGTCGATCACGTTTCGGGCTGCGACGGACTGGCTCGTCGAATCCTGCCATCCTGCACCAGCGAGAGAAGACTCAACCGATGGCGCAAAGAGACCAAACCCGATAAGCACGACCAGCCATACGGCCAGAACAGCCTTCAGATGACCTCCTGTCCACGCTCCGAGTCTCGCCATTAGCCCGTACCCCTGCGAACCTGCTGCGCCGTCAGCACCAGTGGCGCTGTGGCCCCCTGAGCGTCTCTCGTCGCCCACAGAGTCGTTGGCACCGTGTGGCGTATCAGTCAGCATGCATCTTCTCCTGAAGTTAGGTTGCCTTGCCTCGCCGGCGCTGTCCGTCGTCGGCGCCTGCAAGACCTGGGTTGAGGTACCCAGGGGGGTATCATAACAGAAAAATCTGATACCGGGTGGGGTATAGTTGAACCGTGGATATTCCCGAGGAAGTTCTAGACGACGTTCGCAAGCGACTACGGCGGATCGGCGGACAGGTCCAAGGTGTCGAGCGGATGCTCAGCGAAGGCCGCGAGTGCAAGGACGTGGTCACGCAGCTGGCAGCGATCTCCAAGGCGGTCGACCGAGCGGGCCTCAAGCTCGTTGCCGCCGGCTTGGCCTATTGTCTCTCTGACCCAGAACGAGCGGCAGCGGACGGATATCCGATAGAGACAGTCGAGAAGATGCTGATGTCAATCAGCTGAACCTTGCTGTTGGTTTGTCGCTCTACAGGCACTTCGAATGCTGGCAGATCGACCACGAAAGGACCTGTCCCTGCGGCACGGCACACGCCAATCGACGGAGGACATACTTCCCCTGAATCGCGCAGACGTCGTCTGACACGAATCACGGCCTATACAAACGCGCAAAAGCGTAAATGATCCCCTCTTCTTGCTATTTGGTGATATCATGATGGCGCAACTTCCCCGGACTACACAGGAGTCACCTTGGCAGCCAAACTTGTCGTGACCGCCAGCAAAGGCGGTAGCCGCATTTCGCTCGTTGGCACGAGCGGCACTGAGCTTCTCGGATCAAAGATATTCGACGAACCACGCGCCAAGGGTGCGACCTTGCGCTCACTGAAGAGCCTCCTCGGAGAGGACATAGTCGTCGAGGACTACACCCTCTCAGACGGGCGAGCCAGCCGGCTTGCAAAGTCGTCGACTGCGGCCGCTGATGCACCCGAGCCCGCTGTCGAGACCGTCGCCGAGCCACCTAAGCCTCGCGCGGCATCCAAGGCGAGCACGGTAGCCAAGTCGGCACGTAAAGGTCCGGTTAAGTCGACCGCTAAGCCAGCTCCCAAGGCGGCTGCCAAGGCACCGTCGAGCGCTCCCTCCAAGACTGCACCCAAGGCGACGGGCAAAGCAGTAAGCCGGACCCGTAAGCAGCCGGCGAAGTAGTCCGCAGCGCCGCCTGATCTCGCTTCAGCTTCAGCCGACCCGCAATGCGAATCGGCTGGCATCTATAAATGTCAAAGCCCCAGAGGGACCTCCTTCTGGGGCTTTGCTGTGGGCCGGGGCGGATTCGAACCACCGTAGGCTACGCCGGCAGATTTACAGTCTGCTCCCTTTGGCCACTCGGGCACCGACCCTGACGTCGCAAAGCATAGCTTATCTCCGAGACCACCGCCAATCCAAGCGGACGATCCCGGGTAGACATCGTGGCGCGCCTTGGCGCAGGAGGTCATGATAGAGGTATGTACAAGGAGATCATCTACGACGTCGACGATCCAGTGGCGACAGTCACCCTCAACCGCCCTGAGTCTCTGAACGCTTGGACACAGCGCATGGCGGCAGAGTTCCGCCATGCCGTCTACCAGGCCGAGCACGACCCAGCCGTCGTCGGTATAGTCGTGACCGGAGCAGGAAGGGCTTTCTGCGCCGGAGCGGACATGCGCAACCTGGCAACGCTCAGCGGCGGCGGGACCATCGACACTGACGACTCCGACGTGGATGTTCCGGCGGACTTCTTCGACGACCTTCCAGAGGACTTCAGCGGGACCTACACGTGGCTGATGGGTCTGCGCAAGCCTGTCGTCGCCGCTATCAACGGTCCGATCGCCGGCATGGCGGTACCTATAGCCCTATCCTGCGACATCCGCTTCATGGCCGAGGACGCCCCGCTACTAACCGCCTTCGCACAACGCGGGCTAGTGGCCGAGTGGGGTTTGTCGTGGCTCCTGACTCGTCAGATCGGAGCGGGTGGCGCCATGGATCTTCTTTTCTCGTCACGGCGGGTGTCGGGCACAGAGGCAGCTTCGATGGGCTTGGTGCAAAAAGCCCTGCCCGCCGATCAAGTGCTGACACACGCACTGGAGTACATCAAAGACTTGGCCGCCCGATGCTCTCCAGCGTCGATAGCCGTGATGAAACGACAGGTTTACAGGCATCTGACAACATCGCTAGCCGACGCAGAGAGCGAAGCTCTCCGGCTGATGAGCGAAAGCTTCACACGGGGCGACTTCAAGGAAGGCGTCAGTTCGTTCTTGCAGAAACGCCCACCTTCCTTCGCTCGCCTCAGTTGAGGGAGTAGGCCCTAGCCAAACAGCGCTAAGACCGGCGGCACAGCTCGATGTGCCGTCATCGCTCGCTGAGCCGGGCCTTTTGGACTTTGCCCATAGCGTTGCGGGGAAGTGCTTCCCTCATTTCCACCCGCCGCGGCCTCTTGTGCACCGACAGTAGCCCTGCGACGAAATCCGAAAGGTCGCTCGTACTCAGCGCCGTGTCTGCTACCACGTAAGCGACTACGACCTGACCCAGATCGGGGTCGGCCTCGCCGACGACAGCGGCCTCTTTGACATCCGGATGCGCGAGCAGTGCGGACTCGACCTCCCCGGCCCCGATTCTGTACCCGCCTGATTTGATCAGGTCCACAGAACGGCGGCCTACTATACGATGCCACCCTTCGCCATCGATGCTCGCGACGTCCCCGGTCCTGAACCAGCCGTCCTCGGCGAAGCAACCGGCGGTGGCCTCGGGGAGATTCAGGTAACGGTCCATGACGGTCGGAGTGATCACTTCTAGTTCCCCGACGCTCTCCCCGTCGTGAGGTAGCTCGGTCCCGTCGTCATCCACGACACGACTGCGAACCCCGGGGAGACACCGGCCGACCCAACCCGGCCGTCTCGGCTCTCCGCAGCGGCCACTCACGGTTATGAGCGTCTCGGTCATGCCGTAGCGCTCCAGAGGACCCTGCCCGCACACCACCCTCAGCTTGTCGAACACTGGGACAGGCAGGCCTGCACTGCCCGATACCAGCAGGCGCGCGGTCTTGAGGCTTTGGGCTGCCGACGCAGACGCAGCCACCCGGGACCAGACCGTCGGGACCCCGAAAAGCATCGTCGCACCCCGCTCTTCTACGGCCGCCGCATAGCCGGCTGGGTCGGGACGGCCAGTGTGAATCAGGGGGCTGCCAACCCTTAGGGCTCCGATCACCCCGAGGACGAGACCGTGGACGTGAAACAGGGGTAGACCGTGAGCCAAAACGTCACCGGGCGTCCAGCCCCACGCCTCGGCAAGGAGGTCCAGGTCCGTGGCGATGGCTGAAGCGCTGAGAACAACGCCCTTGGGAAGGCCGGTCGTCCCGCTGGTGTATAAAACCATCGCCGTGCGCGAGCCTTCCAGGGTGTGGCTTGGCTTGAAGTCGCCCCGCGCTGTGACGTCCACGGGATACTGCTCGGTGTTGAGCACGATGTCTATGGAGCTGTCGCGCTTTATGTGGTCCACCTCCAGCGGCCCGGCGTCTGGTGCCAAAGGCACCAACGGCACTCCAGCCATGAGCGCCCCGACCACCGCCACGACGGTCTCAAGGGTCGCGTCTGCGTATATGCCGACAGACGGGAGGCCCTCTAGGCGGGCTGCCAAAGCCCCCGCAGCCGCAATGAGCTCCTCGGCGCGCAGCGAACGACCAGCTACAGTAAGCGCCGGATTCGACACTTCACAGGCTGCGTGGCGGCCGTCGAGGAGAGGTAGAAGTTCCACGACAGGACTATAAGGCAGACATCGGTTAGCGTAGGAACATGCCCACCTTCGACATAGTGTCCCAGGTCGACATGCAGGAAGTTCGCAACGCCGTAGATCAGGCGCAACGCGAGCTGTCAACCCGCTTCGACTTCAAAGGTACCGATTCATCCGTGGAACTGTCCGGCATGGAGCTGCGGCTCCACTCGGCGACGGAGGACCGTCTGCGAGCTGTGCTGCAGGTCCTTGAGGAGAAGCTCGTCAAGCGCCAGGTGTCGTTGAAGTGCCTCGACGCTCAGAAGGTCGAAGAAGCTTCCAAGGGAACGGCCCGACAGACAGTGCTGATCAAGTCGGGCCTGTCCGCCGACAACGCCAAGGCGATCAATCGGTGGATCAAAGACAGCGGACCGAAAGGCGTGTCCTCGACGACTCAAGGCGAGCAGGTTCGGGTGACAGCGAAGAAGCGAGATGACCTTCAGGCGGTTATCGCCGGGCTGAAGGAACAGGACTTTCCAGTTCCGCTGCAGTTTGAGAACTTCCGGGATTGAGCCTTTCAGGCTCTACTTACCCCAACTCCGCGACCTGAGACGTGCGATTCGTTCCTCGGTCGGAGGATGATCAGAGAACAGGCGCTTCATCGAGACGTTCATGCCCGCGAGCGGGTTGACAATGTACATTCCGGCCATCTCACGTCGCACATAGGGCATTGGGATCTGACGGCTCGCAGCGTCGAGCTTGGCCAGGGCACGCGCCAAGGGCTCACCGTCGCCGATCAGCTTCGCCCCGGAGCGGTCCGCTTCGAACTCCCTGCTCCTAGACAGGGCGAGTTGCAGAAGGGTCGCTGCTAGTGGTGCGAGTATGAGCATTGCCAGCAGTTCTAGGATGTTCTCTCCTTCGTCGCGGCGGTTTCCGAGCCCGCCGAAGAACAATCCGCCCCATGCCGCCATCCGGGCGAGAAGCGTAACCGCCATCGCTATCGTCGCAGCCACAGACGATATGAGAATGTCCCTGTTGCCGACATGGGACAGTTCGTGGGCGAGCACCCCCCGCATCTCTTCCCAGGTGCATATGTCGAGGATGCCGGCCGTGACAGCGACAGCCGCGTGGTCAGGGTTGCGTCCCGTGGCAAAGGCGTTTGGCTGGCGGTCCGGCGTTACGTACAGGCGTGGCATGGGCATCTTCGCACGGCCGCAAAGGTCCCGCACGACCGCGTAGTACTGCGGCATCTCGGCTTCGGACACGGGAACTGCACGGGAGGCTCTAATAGCGATCGAATCGGAAAACCAGTACGACCCTCCGGTGAAAGCTAATCCGATGATCAGGCCGATCACTATTCCAGCCGAACCGAAGAAACTCCCTACCCCGACGCACAGTGCGGCTAGCAGGGTCAGTATGACCGTGGTCTTCACAGCGTTTCTGTACACGTAGATCATGGTGGCCCAAGAAGGTGAAAAGACGCGAAGATTTCAGTCGTAGTAGCCGGAATGGATGTACACAGCTGGGATGCCCTCGTCGTGGAACATCTCCACGTTACGCCTGTCGTCTTCGAAGGCCAGCAGAGGGACGAACCCGAAGTCGCGAAGCGCCCGGACTGATCGTCGCTTGAAGTCGGGTGCAGTGTCGTAGTCCCCACGGTCACGCATGACCAGCAGGTCCCATCGCAGCTTGTAGCGTGCCAGCCACGCCAGGGTTTGGGGTGACACCCTCGAGGGCCTGGCAGTGAGAAGCACTATCAGCAGCTCTGGGTCGAGCAGTTCCAGAAGGCGAGCTACCTCGTCGATCAGGGGATCGTCCCCGCACGAGTCGAAGAAGGCCTCCCAGTCCCGCCGTGCGCCTTCGAGGTAGTGCTGGCGGCTTGCCGCGTCGGATAGCACGCCGTCCATGTCGAATATGACGGCCCGTCCCGGGACCACTCCCGGGTGGCTCCAAATCCAGCTTCGGTTGGGGTCTCGTCTGTTTGTCAGGTGACGGTCGGACACCCCACGACGGTAGTAGCATTTTCGGTTGCGTTGGCCTTTGCGGACGAGATACCCGACCTAGTCGACATAGACCTACCCGCAGGGGCGCAAGCCCTTGTAATCTCCGATATCAGGCTGTCATGCTCCCCGTCCCAGAAAGACGGAGAGCGCATCGACCTGTTGGCGCGAAGGATCACAGGCGAGACCGCTCCTGGTGCGCTCGTGATAGCAGGCAACCTGCTCGACTCGCCCGACGACCCGTCCTTGGTGCTGGACTCTCACCCGGCGCTTGAAGACGCCATCAGCTCCTACGCTGCTGGCGACTCGAGGAGGGTGGTCATCCTCGCCGGGGACCGCGACTCCCTCTTGGCAGCCGACGCCGGATATCGCCAGGCCGTGTCTTCGGTTCTGAGCGCCGAGGTCGCACTCGCGGCGGACTTGCACTTACGACACGGCGACGGAGTTAGAACGGTTCGGGTCGAGTCGGGTCGAACATTCGACCCTCTGAGCGCCCCTTCCGACCCGCGCAACAGCCTCGACTCGCCCTACGCGAGCCACGTTCGCGCACTGGTGGTCCCTGCTCTGCGATCGCGAACCTCTTCGGGACGACGTCGCCTCCTTGCTCGCACGGACTCGTCGGGATGGCTGAGCGGCCTCGATCGACTCGACGACGTGGGTTCGCTGTCCAGGTTCGTGGTCTCACGCCTCGTCTATAGGCGCCTCGTGCACGCCAGTTGGCTGATAGTCGCGGCTTTCGTGGCCGCACTCGCCCTCCGTGTCCCAGCAGCTGTCCTCAGCTCTGCACGTCGCGGTGGGTTGACAACCCGCTTCGACCTTTTCGCGGTAGCCGTCGCAGTGGAGTTGATCTTGCTGTTCGGTATGGCCGCAGCGGCTATAAGGACCACCAACCGGGCTTTAGGCGCGCTCGCCGTCGAAGATGCCGCCCTGACAGACCCTAACGCCCGCGCTCGCTCAGCGGCGCGTGCTCTAATCGGCGAGGGCTACTGGGGTCTTATTACCGGCCACACGTGTAGGGCGGAGCTGGCCAACCTCGGGAGCGGGTTCTACGCCAACGCAGGAGCGCTCACCGAGGTCGTCTCGGGATACCCGAGCCGGTTGCCCGGGATAGGACTTCCGGCTCCTTTCCTGTCCAGGTCAGTGGTGTCCTGGTTGGAACTACGAAGCGCCGAGACAGGCCCGTCGATCAGCCTGTCCCACTCTTGCAGGGACCTTCCCGGGTCGACCCTATTGGAGAGGATCGTCGCCAACCGTACCGAGAGGCCCTCGTCCCCTGAAGGCTTACCAGTCTTGGTGGCCCGGTTCCCCCAGGGCGACTCGTGGCCACCTAGACGTTCCGCCGAGAGGCGCGACCGGCGGGTACGTAGGTTCGCTGCGCTTCTGCTAATGGCGGTCGGCTTCGGATCTTTGATCTCGGCAATGTCGGACCCAGCTGCTGACAGGCTGACGTTTATCCGTAACCTTTTCCCGCTGATCGTCCCCGAGGTGGCTGCCGCCGGGGCGGCCTTTTTAGGGGTAGGCCTGATCGTGATCGCCAGGAGCGTTCGGCGGGGCCAGCGCAGAGCCTGGGTCGTGTGCGAACTGTTGCTTGTCGGTGTGGCGATACTTCACCTGATCAAAGGCATAGACGTAGGTGAGGTGACCGTGGCGCTCGTATCGGCCGTGCTGCTGTACGTCTACAGAGAGTCGTTTCGCGCCCAATCCGACGTGTTGGCGGCGGGACGGGGACTGGCTACCGTGGCCGTCGCTGGCGGGCTCGTGCTGGCCGCTGGGACCCTGGCCGTGGAGCTTTCCACGACCCTCGATCACGCACGAAACTCTTTGAACCCGACGGTCTCGTGGCCTCACGCTTTCGAAGCGGCTATCGCCCGGATGGTCGGAAGTTCGGCTGTGACCCTACCACCGAGGATCGAGACGTTCCTGTCGCCAGCGATGCTGACGGCATCGGTGGGGCTACTGGTAGCCGCTCTAGGCGTCGCCTTCCGCCCCGTGGTCGCTCGCAGGGGACTCGCCGCTGGCCCTTCTCGCAACGTAAGCGCCTCCAGCGTTCCGCCGCTAGCCGGAGAGCCCGCCGCCACGGCGATTCCACAGGGCCAGCGCATACCCGCCGAGTTCACCTCCGGCGGCCGGGTTGGAGCATCCGCTGACGGGACGGTCGTCTCCGGTCCTGAGGGCCTTTTACTCGCCCGTGACGTCGTCGAACGCCACGGGTCGGGCACGCTCGACTACTTTGCACTGAGGCCCGACAAGAGCTTCTTCTTGTGGGCAGACACCCTCGTTGCGCATGCCGTCTACGGATCCGTGTGCCTGGTCTCTCCCGACCCAATTGGCCCGGCGGCCGAACGGGAGGAGGCGTGGCACCGCTTTCGCCGTTACGTCGACAGCCGCGGCTGGGCGCTCGGAGGGTTGGGCGCGGGCGCCGGATGGCTTCCCATCTACCGCTCGACCGGCATGCGGGACATCTACGTGGGGGACGAGGCAGTGGTCGATGTCGAGCGCTTCAGCCTCGAAGGGGGCCGGCACAAGAGCCTACGCCAAGCCGTCAACCGGGTGGCCAAATACGGCTACACAGCCACTTTCCACGACCCCTGCGAGCTCGGAGCAGAGCTCCAGGAGGGCTTGTCCGTGGTGATGACCAAGTCCCGCAGGGGGGACGTCGAACGTGGTTTCTCGATGACCCTTGGCAGGGTGTTCGACCCCCACGACCGTGGGCTACTGATGACGGTCGTTCACGCCCCGGCCGGCGAGTCCGGAGTCGCTCCACCAGTGGCTTTCTGCCAGTTCGTGCCCGCCCCGGGGATCGATGGTTTCTCCTTGGACTTGATGCGACGCGACGACGGTGAGCATCCGAACGGCCTCATCGACTTCGCCGTAGTGGAGACGATACGAGAGCTCAAAGCCCGCTCGATGAGGGGCCTAGGCCTCAACTTTGCGACGATGAGAGCCGTGCTCGCCGGTGAGGCCGGGCAGGGACTTCTAACGAAACTCCAGGCTCAGGCGCTGAAACGCCTGGGGGGGCAGATGCAGATCGAGTCCCTGTGGAGGTTCAACGCCAAGTTCGATCCCGACTGGCTCGCCCGCTACGCCGTCTACGACGCCCCAGAGCATCTCATCGACGTGGCGGTTGCGATCGCGCGAGCGGAGTCTTTCTGGGAGTTGCCCCTCGTCGGAAGGTTCCTCGTGCCGCCGGCGGACGTCTGAAAGTGCTTGGAGTCCAGCGACGCTGGGATACGCATGTTCTCGGCTTTGCCGGACCTTACCTTCCCTGTGGCTGGATGTGGCCTAACAGCCGGGCGGTCCTAGTATGAGACGTGTGGGGATCGCCTATCTCGCTGCCGGGCTTGTGTGCGTACCGGCGCTGCTAATGATCTTCCAGCGTCTGAGCGGAAAACCTCCCGTGTCTAGCCAACCTCCCCCAACCCTCGGCGACGAAGCCGAGCAGTGGCTACGGTCGCAACTGCGACGCTCCCGGCGCAGACTCAGGTTCGTGCCTTCGCGACGGTCAACCGGACAGACCTAGACGCAGCTAGCTGACCAGGACCGGCTCACCGAGTCCCTCCCGCTTCGAGGTGTACATGGCTCGGTCTGCGACGCCGACGAGCTCCTCGGCGTCGCAGCCGGGTTGCGAGGTCCACGCCACGCCCAAGCTCGCACGTACCGGCACGACCGCAGACCCAAGGTCGTAGGTGCCCGAGATACGCAGTGCGACATGGTTCGCCAAGAGCAGAGCGTAAGAGTTGCTCCCAAGCCCGGGCGTCACGACAAGGAACTCGTCACCACCGAAACGGCCGACCGAGTCGCAGCTACGCAGCGACTCCCTGAGACGCCTCCCCACCTCGACGAGCACGGCGTCGCCTGTTGGATGACCGAGCTCGTCGTTGATCTGCTTCATCCCGTCGATGTCCACGAACATCACGGCGACGCCGTTGCTGGCTTTGCTCCCACCGAGAGCGTCGAGTGCCTCTTGGACCTGGTCGAGCACGGCTCTCCTGTTGAGACATCCGGTCAGTGAGTCGGTTGCTGCGTGAAGCTCCAGCTGACGCTGACGGCGCATGTCGGCTGTCACGTCGGCGAGCGAGCCCGTGACACCGCCTATGTCGCCGCTCCTGTCCCGTAAGGGTCGCGCGCGCAGCGAGTAGTACGTCTGCGTCGACCGTCCAGCGGACACTTCGATAACGGCATTTGCTTCCTGGCCGCTAGCAGCGGAGGCTAACGCCCTAAGAAGCTCTCGGTGATGTGTGGATGATTCCGACGATCTCCATTCTTGAAGTCGGCCACCGGGTCTCATGCCTGTCATCTCTACCATCTGTGTGTTCGCGTAGACGACGAGGCCGTCCAGATCGACGTGGAATACGCCTATCGGCAGGGACTCGGTCACCTGCTCTAGGAGCTGCTGGCGGGCCTGCAGGTCGCGCACCGCCCGTTCCTCGTCGGTCACGTCGACCATGTAGGTGAACACATCGCCGTGCATTGGGTCGGCGAGGCGATTGTCGTTGGTTATTTCTAACCACAGCCACCCGTCGTCCCGGTGGCGGTAGCGGTAGCGGCATGGCCGGTGGACTCCGCCCCGGCCGAGCATCTGCATCCACCCCGAGATCGCCGAGTCGCGGTCGTCTGGGTGCACGTAGTCGAGGGTCCGAGTTCCTACGAGCTCGTCTCTCCGCCAACCTAGGAGAGCTTCAGTTCCTTGGTCGACGTCGAGGATCACAGACGAGGCGTCCTTGACAAGCCGGCCGAAGCGAGCGACCCTTTGCCCGTCGGACACTCCTGAAGGCGTAGTCTTCGATTCCTCGAAGCTGCTGGTGCGTTCGGGAGACAGGACTACCGCTACCACCCCGTAAGGATCCCGCAGGTCGAAGAGGTGCACGACTTTGACTTCGTCTCCCGACAGCATCCGGACCCGTGCGCTTGCGATTCCCATCGTGCGGGCCCGCCACCATGCTCTGATCACGGCTCCCTGGTGGGTGGGGGATATCAGCCCTATGAGGGGCATCTCGCGGGTCGGGCACAGCCTTGCGTCGTCGACGAGACCGGCCGGAAGTTTCACCATGCTGGGCGGCACCTCACCGCTCAACGCTGTCACCGTCGTTTCAGGTTCCGATTCGATGAGCTCGCGCAGCGCGTCTTGGATCCAAGTCGAGTCCAACTCCGCTCTTGCCGGGTCGCCTGCAGCATCGACGAGAGTTACTGCACCGAGCCTGAGGTCCACATCGTCTTGCTTCGGTCGAAGTCAGCGTCACCATGAATTAGCGCAAGCAGCCTCAAAACGTGCGCAAAAGTGCGCCAACCGGAAGGCTTTCAGCCGGGGGGCAGGGTGATAACCGTGATGTTATAGGGCCCTCCCACACCAGGAAGCGCTACGTCATGGCCCTGCAAGCTGAGTCGCACTGAGCGGGGAGCGCCGAGACGCAGCCACAAGCCACCAGGGGAGCTGAACGACTTGGTGGATCCCGAGGTCAGCGTGGCTTCGAAAAGGGCAGGACCGCTCGCAGATCCACCCCGAACTTCCAACCAGCACGGGCCCGACGCGGAGAGCACTGCGGATACCTCCGTGCCGGCCACCTGATACTGGTAGCCCGAAGCGGTCTGAGTTACTGCTCCGACGGCGGTGGTCGTCGAAGCTGGCGCCGAAGTAGGAGGGGCAGATGTGAGCGGCACTCCCCCGGCGGGCCCCTGCGGGGTCCGGCCGGTCGACGACGCCGCAGGGGGGCTGCCGGGCTTCGAAGAAGGTGAGGCGACGGTCAGCGCGACGACTACCGCAGTTACCACCACGACCGCGCCGGCCGCCGCGGGGACTAGCGCCCCCACCCGCCCCTGGGAGCGGGCGTGGACAGCCCGCCGGGTGGGTGCTCCCTCGTCGGAGGGCTCCGAATCCTCCACCAGCGGCACCAGCGAAGGCGGCACCGGCGCCTGGCGGGGAGGATCTGCCGGTTGGCGGGTCTTCGCCGCTTGTTGCACCGTGGCTGGTGGGCGCCCGGCAGGGCGCTTCCCGGCGACGTGATCGCCGCGGGAGTGCCTCGGTCTGTCTCCGACCAGACGGACATGGTTGGCGGCGTCACCAGCTTCAACGTCGCGTCTACCGACGATTCGCTCGATAGTCCCGACGGTCACCTTGTGGGTCTTCATGGAACGGTCGTCGCGGCCGCGTGAGCCCCACACCCAGGCGCCGATCACGCCCACGACAGCCACAAACCCGAGGGCGATTATAAGGGTCACTTAGCGTCGGCGGCCTTCCTGTTCCGGCAAGCAGAGCTCAAGAGCCGGTCTCACCGCGAACATCCCCTGTGGGAGTCCGGCCGCGACCTCTCACTCCCAGACGCCTACCACTCAGGAGCCTGCCGCGGTGGTCAGGCTCGGGCTCGCCTGCCGGGTTGGACGGCGTTAGGGCTCTTGTCGGCCGCTCGTTGGCGGTGTCTACGCCGAGGGCACCGAGGACCTGCACTTCTCCCTCCAATGCTGTGGTTTCGAGGACCTGGACTGCGCCTTCGATACCCTTCGGGGCTCCCTTCGGCACCGACCCTCCTGTCGGTATCCCCGTCGACGAGCGCCTCAGGGCAACGACCTGGGCGTCAAGCGGGCCGGTCCGGCCATCGTCGCCGAACGGCTCCTCGAAGACGCCGACGATCCCCTCGCTGGCGCCTTCCACCTGGCTACGGTCTAGGCGGACCTTCGGCAGTGATCGTGATCCAGCCTCAGGTTGGTCTAGCAGCACCGCCCCGTCCTTGACCAGCGGTTCGAGCACCTGGCAAAGTTCGAGAACGTCGCGATTCAGTCTCTTGGCAAGGGCTGCGATGCTTCTGCGGCCGTCGAGGGCTACGAGCACCGTCCAGCTATCACGGTCGACGGTGATATCGCCCGACAGTGCTTCAGCAAGGCGTGGCACCGCGTCGAAGGTGTGGAGTACCTTCTCCACTTGACGCCACAGCTCCAGGCGCTTCTTTCCTCCTTCGAGTCCGTCGTTGAGGGACACCCGAGGGCCAGGCACGAAGGTGGCGTCCTCGTCGGGCTGCAGGTCGAAGGTTCCAAAGGAGGACCGGAGAGCCTCGAAGCATATGTACTCCAAGGTCACCGGCCATTTCGATTTGGAGTGCACGACGATACTTCCAGATGCCTCCGCCGCCACGGCGTCGCCGTCGAGAAGTCGCACCGAGCCGTGTAAACCTCCGGCGCGGACAGCAAGCCTGCCACGGCAGCGCCGTCTTGTCAGAAGGTCCAGGATGTCGACGAAATCATCGGGGTCGAAACTGCCCGCTAGCTGCATGAAGAATCACTTCCTGTATCAAGATCTTGCCCGAATCGAACCGAAGGGAACGGCCCGCTTGGAACCTGTCGTTCAGGGCGAAGGGCGGGCAACTCCACGATTCCCACTCTCGCACCTGCGACGACCCTTCAGGTCGCGCGACGCTCCGGTCTTCACCCCATTTTGCATACCCACCAACCTCGCAGCTCAACCAACCCCGCTCACGAAAGTGAGTCTTCGCTGCCGCCCTTAGCGACCTCGGAGGGAAGCAACGTCGAAGGCGAGCGCCGCGTCGTCCAGCGGGACGACGACCGAAACGGGACCGAGCTCGTCGGGACGCCCCGATGCCTTGACGACAGTCCCCCAGGCGGCGAAGCGCAGTACATGGCGGGCAAAGTGCACCGAGCCTTCCGACACCCGGACACCCACGACACCGTGGCCCGCGAGCTGACTCGCCATGGACTGCATTCGCTCCATGGCCGACTCCCGAGCGGCGTAGAGCGCCTCTGTGTAGTTGGTCAGCTCGACGTTCTGGGAGCTCTGGCGCATAGCTACCGAGACACTGCGCCTCGGAGCGTTGACGAAGGAAGCCCCGAAGGCCAGCCCGACAGGGTCCCAACCGCCCAAGCGCAGCAACGTGAAGTCACGACCGGAAAGGTCCGACAGAAACGGCAGAGCCGGAGGGCGAGCCCCGCCGCCAGGTGCTACAGCCGAGCCGACCATCACTGCGTTGACCAGGTGACGTTCGACCGTCACGTCGAGTCTGACCCCGACCACGCCGTGGCCTCCCACCGCTCGGCACTCGGCCTGGAGGGCGGCGGCTGCCCGTCCCATCGCACCGGCGTAAGCCGCTGACGCGGCGACGACCTCCCCTTGGGTCCACGTCCAAATCCCGGCGGGTATCGAGAACGCCGCCGCCCCGCAGACCAACTCGACGGGCTCCCAGCCGATCGAGTGCAGCACGAGGGCCTCGTCGATGCTCAGGTCCGATGTCGAACCTTTCTGCGACTTGGAGCGACTGGCGTACCCGTTCGCCGCCAAAGTAAGAAGCGTGTCGCGGAGGTTGCCCGCCGTGGCGTCACCGTCGGCAGCCGAGGTCATGACAGGCGCAGCGTGAGCTTGGGGGCCGGTAGTGGGTCGGCGTCGCGGACCCTGCGAACCCGGGTTCCTCGCAGGACAGCGTCGACCTGGTAGTCTCCCTCGCCGACGTCGGACCACGAGACCCCGAGAACTGCACCGTGGAGAGTGTCCCCGCCCAGGGAGGACTTGACGTGGTCGCGGACCAGGCGTCGAGCCTGCATCTGCGCGTCGGAAACCTGGGTGATCTCGCCGCTCGGTGCGCTCCAACCGCCGGTCTGGTACCCGCCGGCCATGAGAGCCTGTGTCACGCACACAGCCCACACCCGGACCGAGGCCATCGAAGCGACGACCGAGGCTGGCATGAAACCGGCTTCGATGAGCTTCGCAAGCCTCTGGCCGGCTAGGTACGTCGACCAGATCGCCGGAGGGCGCGGCGCTCCTTCTACTACCACCGCGGTGCCGTAGACGTGGAACTCCCTGATCGAAGCGTCGATGAGATGCGACACCGTATCGACCACTGCTATGACCCCGTGGGCGCCAGCCGCTGCCGCCTCCTCCATCATCCGGGCGAAGGCAGTGTCGAAACCGTGCTGCCAGGCGTCGGACACCCAGCGCTGCTCGAAGTTCTCGCCGAAGTTACGATGGTCCATACCGACGTAGGAGTGAGGGCAGCTGTAGGAGGTGATCGTGCTCCCCCACCTGCTTCGGCCGTATGAGCCGCCGGAGACACCCTGTCCGCCGTAGCCTCCGGACTGATAGCCGCCCGCGAACGGAGCCCCGAAACCTCCGCCGGCAGTTCCTGGTATGCCGCCTCTGAAACCGCCCATGCCGCTCCACGCCCCACCCATCGCCCCTCCGTAGGCCGGCCGGTAGAGGTACGGCGAACCCATTCCGTACCAGGACCATCCCATAACGCAGAAGCCTTGCACGAGAGCGACCGGCCTGATCCCCATCTGAGCGCAGGCCGCGAAGTCGTTCACGCTCAGACCCGACGACCACGCCGAGCTGGACAGACGCCCCGCGGCTTCGGGTGGCACGTCGCCTTGGTAGCCGTCGGGGCTGACGGCGCTCTCGGGCTCTGGGGTGCCGCCCGTGTGGACCATCAGTTGTCCAAGGAGATGACCGTGGTCGGCTGGGGAAGGGTGACCGCCGCCCCGGTGTCGCCGACCGCCGTGCCGATGGACAGGAATTCGATGGTGTGGCTCCCCCACTGGTGGCTCTTCTCCTCGAGCCTGACCCCGACTATTCCTGTCGAGCCGAGACGCTCGGCTTCTTCCTGCATCCGGGTCATAGCGAGCTCCCGGGCCTCGTAGAGGGCTTGGGTGAAGTTCGGCAGCTCGACGTTCTGACCGACTGACCCGAGGGTCTGGGCGAGACCGCGATGGGCGATGTGGTACACGCAGGTTCCCATCACCAGACCCTGGGGGATGTGGCCGGTTTGCATCAAAGTCCAGAAGTCCTGGCCGGAAAGGTCCGACGTGAAAGGCTTCCCCAGCTTGTTCCGGTGCGACACGCCGCTTTCGGCTTTTACAGCGGTGCCCACGGCGATGAACTCGGCGGCGTCGCTGCCCCACTCGTAGTAGTTGACGTCCAGGCGCACCCCCACGACACCGTCGGCGTCCAGCTGCTCCGCTTCTTCCTCCATGCGGGTCATGGCCAGTTCCCGGGCGTTGTACATCGCCTCGGTCAGTTTGGTCAGCTCCTGGGATTTGCTCCACTTACGAGTCTGTATTCCCGTGTGGTAGATCGACGAGCCCATGACGAGACCGAGCGGGTGAAAACCGGCCTGCTTGATAAGGAGGAACTCGTTCACCGAAAGGTCGGAGGTGAAAAGCTTCTTGAGCTCAGCGAGGCGTTTGCCGGCGTCCCGGGGAAGGTCTGCGGGTAGGTTGGCGTCGCTCAAAGTGTTCCTCCGGTCGGTTGACCCCCGTTGACGATGGCTTCGAGAGCCATACGCGAGGCCTGGTTGGTGTTCGCAGCCTCCTGCAGTTCTCCAAGCAGCCTAGCCAGCCACGTGCTCATGTCGGTCCTCTCGGTCCTGATCCTGATCCCGGCCGAGTCGTAACCGACGCTGGTGACGAGGTTACCCTTGGAGATCTCGGCACTGAAGGTCTTCGATCCGAGGAACACCTGCAAGGATTTGATCTCCTTCGCCCGGCGTAGAAGCCCGCCTTCCCGCTCGACGGTCACCTTCTGCCCAAGCGTGGAGCTGAGCTGGCGTGCCAGCATCTCCAAGAGGGCTTTCACGTCGTGCGTGTCCGCCAGTATGGCAGTGGTGGCGAGCTGGAGGTCTAGGGGGTCACCACTCACGGCTTTATTGTCTCACAACCTGCCCGGCGAGCATCGACACCACCGCTGCTGTGGCTCCCGGCGTCGTTGGCGTGGCGGCTCTCCAGCTGTGGCCACCACCCGGGTACCAGACGTAGCGCAAGGTGCTGGACGAGGCGCACGTCCAGGTGGTCAGCACCGACACGCCGACGTGGACGGTTCGCCCTTGGGCAGCGCAGCCGTCCAAGGCACGCAGACGTGACAGCTCGACCGGAACGGTCGGCTCGATCTTGGCGTAGATGCGCTTGGGTGCGCCGTTCGGGCTGACGGTGAGGAGGGGGTCGTTCTGCTGGGCGACGACGGTGATGTCGAGTGGGTGCATCGAAGGGCAGGCGACCACCGGCACCGCTTCGACCGCGGCGAAACCGCGTAGAACGCCTGGCATGTCGCACGCGAGGAGATACGCGAGTCGCCCGCCGTTGCTGAAACCGGCAGCGTAAACTCTGGAGCGGTCGGCCATAGGGGTCGACGCGAACGTCTGGTCGAGCGCTGCGCTCACGAAAGCCACGTCGTTGACAGCTCTCCGCCAGGCCGGCCCGCAGCAGCCGTCCGCGTCCCAGGAACGGTCATAGCCTTGAGGTGCGATGATCACCGCCGGACCTGAAGCGAAGGCGAGGCGCGTGTAGCCGAGAATCTGGTCGGCTGTCATGAACCGCCCGTGCAAGAGGACCACGACCGGAACGGGAGCGTTGAGAGTGGCGGGCTGAACGCTCAGATAGGAGCGCGACACGCCGTCCACCACGACGGTGTGCGCAGCGGTCACCCAGCCGGTTGGCTCGTGCGGCGCAGCGCCGAGAAGCTGCGCTGTGTCAGGAGTCGAAGAGCTGAACGGAACAGCAAGCCGTCCGTGGCGTCCAGGGCGCCGCACGGGGTTCGGACTTGGCTTCGGATTTCCTGACGCCACCGTCCGCGCCGCGAGCCTGGTCGCCACCCCCACCTGGGATGACCGGCTAGTGGATCCAGTCCACCCTCCCAAAGCCAAGCTAGCTCCGAGCGCGACAGCCACAAGCAGGCAGGTTGCGACGATCCAGCGCTTGAAACTCCTGCGGGCGGACAAAGACGGAGACCTCACTTGCTTTCTGGGCTTGCCGGACTTCGCCTGGAAGCCCGCCGGGAAAGTCTAAGCATTAACCGGACGAAAATGCCCGCGAGCCGCTAGGGCTGGGCCTTGCCGGCGCAGGTCCCAGCCCGTACCCGGATGGGTCAGCCGGCGGTGCTCGACGAAGAACCGGAGCTAGTAGACGAAGAACCAGAGCCGGGAGCGTTGGGGCAGGTGTGGGTGGAAGGGGTAGTGGTAGAACCAGACGACGGAGTGGTCGTAGCAGTCGACCCTGACGACGTGGAGCCTGTCGAGGTCGAGGTGACCGCTGCCTGCGTGAAGATGTTCGAAGAGGCTGCGGCTGCCCCGGTTGCAGCCGAGGCGACACCGTATCCGCCCAGGGCGAGCCCTGCCGCCAGTGCACTCCCGGCGACAAGCTTGGTCATAAGCTTCTGTGTAAGTTGCATCATTGTTCTCCTTGTAGTTTCGCTGAGTTGTGAGGCTGCCGGCAGAGGCGATCGCCGCCGGTAACTACAAGGATCGCCCTAGACGCTGAGATCGCAGTTACGCGAAGCTCAGTTTTCGATCCGAAAACCGCGTCGCCCCGTCGGGTCGACGCCGGTCAGGCTGGGACCGCGTCGAACGTCTCGGCCGGCACGGACTGGATCGCGGCGAGGAGCTCGGTCCAAAAGAACGCCGGGGTGAAAAAGGCGAGGGTGTCCCCTTTCTCCAGCATCAGCTTGCGGTACATGACCATCTTGCCGACGTCGTAGCCGTCGAGCATGGACATCCAGTCCTGGTAGGAGCCTGCCAAGAGGAAAGCCGAGCCAGCCTCGGCCGCCGCCCGGCTGCACACCGTCGCGTCGGTGACGACGCCGGCTTCGAATTCCAAGCACAGAGTGTCGCCCTCGGCGCCGTCGGGCATGTCCCGTACGGACAGGGACAGCCTTCCCGTGACGAAAGGCTTGACCATGTCGATCCAATCCCAAAAGTCGACGAGCTTGGAAGCTCTGCGCTCAGCGTCGGGCCACGAGTTCGCCTGCGCCTTGACCTGCTGCGCCCACTGAGTGCTCATGAAAGCCGCCACGTCATCCTCCTGCCAGGGTGGGACGGACCATGCTGAGCATCTCTTCGAGGTCGGCCGGAAGCGAAACTCCGACCATCGCCAGCTTCTTGTGCAGTTGGTCCATGAACAGCGCCTGGACTCTCTCCTCCGACCAACCGAGTGGTTCGTAGTAGACGTAGCCGCTGCGGGCTGCGCCCATGGTCAAAAGTGTGCGGAGAGTGTCGTGAATGTCGGTGACATAGGAGGGGTCCTCGTCGAGCAGCTGGCGGACGAACCTCATGCCGCCCTGCACGTGGCGGGCTTCGTCCCTGCAGGTAGCGGTGAACCCGGTGTAGTAGGCGGGGAGCACCTTGAAGTCCCTTGCGTAGTTGAGGGTGATCTTCATCACCGACAACGCCAGGACCCCCTCGATCCAGATCATGTAGGTGGTCGCGTACTTCATCTGCAGGTGCTTGTTATAAGGGTCGCGCCGAAGGTCGTCGGTCAGGTAGGCGAGGAGGCCGAAAGGCCCGACGAACGTCTCTTGGATGTAACCCCACGAGCCGTCGAGGACGTCCATGATCCCGTCGCCTTCCAGGCCGACCACGTCACGGTAGAAGCGGTCGAAGAACACCGTGTGACGGGCCTCGTCCTCCAGATGGCTGGTCAGGAAAACCTTGTAGTCCTCGGGTATCCCGAAGAACAGTGGGGCGAGTTCGGCCTCGACCTGGCGTTCCCCGTGGTGGAACCCCGACGCTATAGACAGGAACGAGTTGCGGGAATCGTCGTTCATCTTGTCCGACCAGTCAGCCCGGTCCTGGGTGAAGTCCAAGTCGTTCACGTTCCATCTCTGACGCAGGTAACGGTCGTAGAGGTCGAGGTATCCGGGCAGTTTCGCGGTGGGAACGTGGACGTAGTCGAGGACGTCGTCTATGTCGGTGTGCCCCAAGCCCGCGAGGTCGGTCATCTCGACGGTGTCGATCCGATCGTCGGTCATTGTCATCTTCGCGTCCCCCTTGGACGTTGCGCCTCTGGCGGAGCGCAGCTTTCGATTAACAGCGTAATCCTAACGGGAGGCCGCCGCAACGCTCAGTCGGCGGACCTCAGCTTGGCCAGGTCGGGCATGCGAAGTCCCATCACCGTTGCTGCCGTCAGCCCGACTGCTCCTACTACTACGGCGGCCGGGCCGATGGTGCTAAGCGCGATCAGCCCTGAGAGCATGAAAGGCCCTAGCGCCCCGCCGGTGTCAGCTATGAAGCGCCACAGACCGAGAAAGGCCGCCCGGCTGTGGCGAGGCGCCAGGTCGGCTCCCATGGTCATGACGATCCCGCTTCCGACGCCGTTCCCAAAGCCGAGTAGAAGGCCGACGGCGAGCAAAGCTCCGAAGCTGTGCGTGGCTGGTACCGCAAGTTGGCCGACAGCGAGGATCGCCAGGCAGACCACCGCTATCCTCTTGCGACCCCAGCGGTCCGACGCCCACCCTGCCGGGGCGAAGAGGAGCATGTCGAGTCCCGACGACACTCCGAAGATAACGCTCACTCCCGTGGCGTCGATCCCGACGTGGGCAGCCCACAACGGCAGTAAGGCTTGACGGCTGGCCCTCAACGCGCCGATGAGCAGCGCGCCGGCGCCGGGTCCCAGCAGCGCCTTGGAGTGTGTCCGCGCCGTGGCCCGCAAGCTCGCGGCCTTGTGGCCCGGCGGCGTGCTCACGGCGTTGGGGAGGCGCGTCGCGGAAAGCATCAGTGCACACCCTCCCGCGGACGACACCGCCGCCACCCAGAAGGCACCGGACACTCCGACTGCGCTTATGACAACAGCGCCAACAAAAGGCCCTGCGAAGGTTCCGATCCGGCTCGCCCCTCCGAGCGTCGCTATGCCCTGGCCTCGCCGCCCTGCTGGCAGGACGCCGGTGGCGTACGACAGTCGGGCGACGCCCCACATCGCCCACCCGAATCCTGATACCGCAACTGCGATCGCGAGGACAGCGGTCGTGGTTGCCGTAGCCGCCACCACCGAGGAAGCCACCTGCACGACCGTTGCCGCAAGCACTGCCCGCCGGTCGCCTATCCGGGCGACGAGGGCGCCGGCTGGTACGTCTCCGATCATGGTCCCGAAGCCTCGAAGGCCGACCATGGCCCCCGCTATAGGAACAGAGGCGCCGAGGTGGCGGGCCATGAGCGCTATCACGGGGATGATAGCCCCCTGCCCGACGGCGTACATGGCCCCGGGCGCGTAAAGCGAAGCCACCAAGGCTCGAAGGCCAAAGGACGGTTCGCTGCGGGGAGTTTCGCTCACGACCTCCGCCTACCCCCGCCAGGAGGCGACGTGAGCCGCTCGCTTCGCATCGGCGGTCACCTTAGCCGGGTCTCCTGGCGGCCCATCGACAAAGCGACGCTCAGTCTCGAATGTCTTGGAGCAGCCACTCGGTAGGCAGCGTTGCGCCCAAACCTTTCTCTCTCGCCAGTTGCAGGACTCGGCCTCCGACGGCGGCGAACTGCAGTCCCTGAGTGCCAGTAGTGACGAACATGGTTATGTCAGCTGCGTCGACCCGCCCTTGGACCTTGCCCGTCTGCAAGTCTGTCAGCGTCGGGAAGGTTCCCCTCTGGCTGCTCCGACTCGCCGGTATCCGCGCTCGCTCTTCGGGTGTCCCGGACACGTAGGAGGCGATGCCACCGGCTTTCCATTCCATGTCGGGGACGTTGGAGCCGAACGGGATCGTGTGAACTCCCAGTTGGAACGTGCGCCCTCTTACAAGCTCGAGGAGATCGTCGGAAAGCTCCCTGCGGGTCACGCAGGTGACGTGCGCTCCCTGTGACACCCACGTGGGGTCGAACGTCGGCTCCATGGAATCGGTGGCGGTCGCGACTATCGCAGCACCCCTGACTGCTTCCTCCGCGCTGCTTACGGCTTGCACCTCCAACCCCAGGTCCGCTGCTGCTTGGATCGCGAAACGCTCTCTATTGGCCTTGGTTGTGCTGTAGACGCGCACGGTCCGCAACCAGCGCACTTGCGCTATCGCCTCCAGGTAGGTTCTGGCCATTCCTCCTGATCCGATCAGTCCGAGCGAGTCAGCGTCGGGCCGGGCGAGGACGTCGACGCCTATGCCGGCCGCGGCCCCGACCCGGACGTGCTGCAGTACGCCGTCCTGGATAAGGGCGAGAGGTTCGCCGTTGACGATGCTGTAAAGGAGGACTATTCCCGAGTAGAGGCCCGGTTGGACGCAGTACTTGTCCTGAGTGCGACCTTGCGGCCATGACACGACGTCGGATTTGATCCGCACGGCCGCCACGCCGAACGAGCGCGACGTTCCGGCCATCGAACCCCACTGGTAGTAGTCGTCCCCACGTCCCGTCGGCGCGTACATGTCGATCCTGGGAATGTAGGTGGCGTCCCCGATGGCCAGGTCGGCGTAGGCGGTTCGCAGAGCAGAGATCCCCTCCGCCATGGTCAAGACGCTTGCAACGTCAGCGTTGCTCAGAACCAGCACCGCGTCCGCCTCTCAGCCCTTGGCTGATACGTAGGGACTGATGGCCGACCCTTGGATCACAGCCGTGGTGACCTCGCTCGCCAGCGTGGCACCGTCCGTCGGCCCGATCGCAAGATGCTGCTTAGTGGCTTGGGCCTGAAGCGCCGGGGAGGACGCCGCCTGAGAGAACGCGGTGCGCAGGACCGTGAGCTCGGCCGCGGGGATTCCTGGGGGACCGGCGAAGTCGTCGGAGAGATCACTGAGCAGCAGGGCCTCTTTCAGCGCTGCCGAGTCGGAGGCTGACAGCGTGACGCTCGACAGTTCGCTCGACAGGCTCGGAGTGTTGCCGAGCAGCTTGGAGTACTGGGCCGTCGTGTTCGTAACGAGGAGGGGCACTGCCTCGCCTGCGGTGATCAGCGAGGCCATGGAAGGCACTGACTCGAATATGAGCTTGCCGTCCTTGGCGAGGAAGCCCTGCTTGAGGGCTGCTACTTCGTTGAAGCCCGTCAGGAGGTTCGTCGGTATGTGGAAGGCTCCAAGCACGACACGGTTGAGCAGGTCGCCGACCCCGCTGCGAACGTCGAGCACCGGCACCGGCGACGAGGCGTGAAGCAGCGACGAGAAGCTCGTGATGCCCGAACCAGGTTGGGTCACGAGCACGTTCGGAACCTGGCCGGGCTGACCTATCCAGCTGAGCTTCGTCAGGTCGAAGTTGATGCCGGGTTGCTTTTCAACGCTGCTGGCGATGTCGCCACCTATGTTGACCAGTCCTAGCGTCAGCCCGTTCGGGGCGGACGCCGCCATCTGGTTCGTCCCCACAAGGGTGCCGCCACCGTTGACATTCTCGACGTTGACCGTCGCGCCGAGAGCGCTCGCCAGGTAGGGAGCGAACAGGCGGGCGTAAAGGTCGTAGCCGCCGCCGGGAGAGTCGGGTGATATCAAGGTGATCGTCTTACCCTTGAAGTAGCTCGCTGCGGCTGCGGTCCCAGTCGTCGTAGCACTCGACGATCCCGACGCCGTGGTAGCGCTGGACGTGGATGACTTGGTCGACCCGCAGGCTGAAAGTGCTCCGAGCGCAGCGACGGCGCCGAGACCGAGTGCAGCGACTCGCCTCAACCTGCTACCTCCGCCAACAGCGGGCGTGTCGAGCGAACGGGTGATCTTGTTCATGGTGCTTGTCTCCTTGATGTGACTGTTTGATTTGGCTGTTTGATTAAATGTTGGTGTTTGGAGGTGGTAGGAGCTACTTGGACTGTCCGCCGAGATCGCCTGCTTATTCAAGCGTTGAGAATCTGACCGGCGAACGTAAGGTGGAACAACGTCACGAACAGATACGCGATCCCGAAGGTCAGAGCGCTCACGGGAACCGCCAGCACAACTTTCGACCTCAAGGTCTGGCAACCCGCCGACGTCAGGCAGTAGCCTGCGACCCCGATACACAGGCCGAGCTCGAACCCGAGAAGGTACGCTGCCGCCACCATCACGAAAATCCATACCAGAGCGGCACCTTCGCGAAGGCTCACCAGACGCTTGGATAGGCCGGGCGGCCCAGACAACTGGGGCGACTCGGATCCCTCGCCAGCTGGGTGAAGGTCGGTATTGACAGTAACCACAGCGCCGTCGGATCCGGTATCGACGGTGCTGACTTTGGTGTCAGATTTTAGCAAAGCCAACTCGGCTCTCATGCGGCGCAGGGAAAGGAGCGCAAGCCCCCAACGACCCAGGCGGTAAAGCGCCGTGGCTGCTCCTATCGAGGAGATAATGGCCGGCAGCCGGCCGGCTTGGCTTGGATAACCGAGGGCCGTGACCGTATAGGCGACGCAAACTACTGCGATGACGGCACTGGTCGCAGGTTCGAGCACTGGATGGTCCCTAGTAGAGCCGTCCTTGGCGAATGCCACCACGGCGCCTCGTAAGCTCGGACTGGACTCGTTGCGTCCCCTGCGGACGAGGGCGACCAGCATCAAGGCAGCGATCAGGAGGAACACGTCGGCGAGGGGGCTCTTGGTGAAGAAAGACCAGCCGTAGATTGACATCGTCAGGTGCACGTTGTCCGCGAAGGTGTTCCCCAGCACCAGCCCGATGGTGATCGCCGCCAGGGAGTAGTTGAGCTTTCTCATCACGAGGCCGACCGCTGCGAACAGCGCGACCTCGACCACGCCGAGAAAGTTAGTAACCGAAGCGAAGCTGCCGATGACGGCGAGTGCGCTGATGACCGGTAGCAGGACAGGCCCGCGGATCGAGGTCACCCGGCTCAGCCACGGCGTCAGCATCAACCCGACGGCGCACGAAACGAGCCCTCCTATGGCCATGACCCACATCATCGTGTAGGGAAGCGAAGGGTTCGTCTTGATAAGAGTCGGTCCGGGTTGCAGCCCCAGGATGCTCAGGCCGGCTATGAATATCACCATCCCCAGACCGGATGGGATGCCTAGCGCAACGGCCGGGATCAGCGAGCCGACTTCTTTGGACAGAGAAGACGCTTCCGCTGATGCGATCCCTGCGGGACTGCCCTTGCCGAAGTCTCGACGGTATTTCGACGTCTGGCGCCCGATGCTGTAGGAGATGAAGTTCGACGCGAAGCCGCCGATGCCCGGGACGAGGCCGAGAAGCGATGCGACCACCGCCGAGCGCACCACGTCGAACCAATGATTGCGCAAGGTCTCTCTGACACCGCCGGGGACCTGCCGGCGGAACTCCCGGGTGCCTCCCAGGGATCCCTCCGCGGCCACCGCCGTCTTGCGGCCGTACATGACGACCATTTGAGTCATGGCGAACACCCCTAGGGCGAACGGGACGACGCTGATGCCGCTGAAGAGGTCCGTGTTGGAGAACGTGAAGCGCTCGACTCCCGTTATCGGGTCGCTCCCGATGAAGGAGAGCATGAACCCGAGAACCCCCGAGAGCACTATCTTGCTCACCCGGCGGGACTCCCCCGAGCCGCCAATGAGCACCAATGCCAGGATGATTATCGCGGCGAACTCGGGGGGATGGAACACGTCGATCAGCTGACCTGCGACCTGCAGCAGAGCGACGAGGATCACACAGCCGATCAGGCCCCCCGCCAGCGTTGAGGTGGCCGATATCGCCAAGGCTCGCCCGGCTTGGCCCTTCTGGGCCATCGGGAACCCGTCCAAGGTGGTGGGAAAGGACTCGGGCGCGCCGGGGGTGTTTAGGAGTATCGCTGGTATCGACGCCGCGTAGTAGGACCCGGCGAGGGTTCCAAGCATCAGGGCGACTGCTGGGACGACGCCAAGGTGGTAGAGGAACGGAAGCATCAAGCTGAGCGCCAGGGAGACGCCGAGCCCGGGCAGCACTCCCATGAACATCCCTACCAACAGCCCTAGGAAGAGTAAGCCGGCTGCTTGGAGGCTGAGAAGGTGGCTCAGACCTGTGACGAGGTTGCTTCCCACTTCAGCCCCCAACCGACCGTGTGAAGTGCCACCGTCGGGTTTGAGAGACCAGAGCTCTCAGCCGTGCGGGGTCAGGCGTAGAGATAAAGGCGGCTCCACGTTCTGTCTCTCCCACCCTGGCTAGATCCCCTCGGCCTTTCAGACACAAGCAACAGCACCTTCTAACTATCATACCATCAGACCTTCCCTGTCGCAAGCCGGCTTGCGGGGAGGGGGCACTGACCTCACCTGGCCGGGAAAGGTGCAAGGCCTCCTCACAACTCGAGGGTGCTGGCGGCGAAGACCTCCTCGACATGAATTTCGCGCGACGTGAGGCCCTGCTCGTGGGAGTAACGGGCGAGAGTCCCGAGCACGTCGCCCTGGCCGGCTATCCCGTAGGGGCGCGGATCGACCCGCATGGCGTCCTCGGCCCCGCCGAGCATTCCCAGCCGGCTCCACGGCTCCACGCTCAAGCTGGCGCGCGCAATGAAGCTCCGTTTGGCCTCGACGAACATGTCGTAGAGGTTTAGGACAACCCAAGGGTGCCTTTCTGCAAGCTCGCGTCTGACCACGACGGTGTGGTTGACCGGTAGAAGTCCCGTAGCTCGGTGGTACCGGACGCCCTCGCCAAGCCTGTCGGCGAACAAGGGACGGACCGTGGCATCGGCCTCTAGATCCACTCGGGAGCGGTCGACGAGGTTGGGTTCGCGCAGGTACAGAAGCGTTGCGTCCAAGTCACCTGACAGCATCGCCGTACCTATGTCGGTCTCCGCATCGAGGTAGCTGAGCTTGACCCCATCCGGCGGAGCGAAGCCTGTCGCCCCCCCGTGGCTGCGTCCGGGCGGCCGCTCCATGAACCACTCGACGTCGGCCGGTGTCACCCCGAACTCATGTTGGAGGGCTCCCCGAGCCCATACCGCTGCCGTTTGCTGGTACTCGGGCACTCCCACCCGTTTGCCCGCCAGGTCGGAAGGGCTCTCCACGCCGGCGTCGCGGCGCACCAGGGTCCAAGTGTGGAAAAACTCCCGGGTGGTGAACACGGGGATAGCCACCCATCGGTCGTCTCCGCGGTCGATGCTTATGAGGAGCGACGACATGGACATCTCCGAGATGTCGAACTCTGCGAAGCGCAGCTGACGCCAGAACATCTCCGAGGGGTGCAGGCGGGTCCAGACCACCGTCATCCCTTGCGCTTGGACCTGCCCGGCGAACACAGCGTCGGTCATCGGCCCCGAAGTCAACGCTCCGGCGAGCTCCAAGGTCGGTCCTGTCATGTCTCCTCCTCTGCGGAACGCGTCGGTGGCGGCGAGAGCCGCCACAGCGGATAGCTGTCGACCTCTGCTTCTAGCGCGGCGGCGTCCAGGCTGGAAGGGTCTGCGGCGATCGCCGGGGTGCGGGCGATCGCGCCGAGGGCGAGCTTACGCAGTCGTCGGCCGTCCCATCCTTCGGTGCGCTTAGCGAGACCGTGGTGAACTTCCGCGTCCTGCGCGAGCCCCCCCAGGCTAGGCCAGTGCAGGGCGAGCTCGGCCAAACTGTCGGCGATGATGCGGGCACGCGTCTCCACGTCAGGCAGGCTCAGCTCTACTAGAAGGTCGGCTCTCGAAATGAACGCCTCGTCGAGCGCTTCGACGAAGTTCGTCGTGACGACGAAGACGAGACGGGGCTGGCTGGCGGCGGCGGCGTCCATTCCTGCCAGCACAGCATCAGTAGCTCGGTGGACGTCCACGGGGTTGGTTTCGAACGACGCCGACGACCTTCTCACTGCGAAGCTTTCGACTTCGTCTATGACGACGACGGTGTGCGGTCGCCGCGCCGCCAGCTCCGGGACCGTTTCGCCCATCAGACGTGAGATGTTTCGCTGGCTCTCGCCGAGCATGTCACTCGGGAAGGAGTGAGGGTCGATGTCGACGAGGGTGGTTGCCCCTCGGGAGGCGACAGCCAGAGCTGCGGCTTGCGCGACCCCTTGAGCAAGAGTCGTCTTGCCGGTGCCTGGCGGTCCGGCAAGCACCACAAGACCGTGAAGAGGACCTGCGAGCGTGGCGAGGCGAGGGCCGTGGAGTAGCCGAAGCAGTACCGTTCCCAGTATCCGCTCTTTTACACCAGGCGGGGTGATGATCGCGTCCCAAGGACCGTCGTGATGCTCCGCTGGCAGAGCGTGGATGCCCCTGACCCCATGCGGGAGGGCAGGCCCGCTCACGGCCAGGTCGGCCTCTTGACCTCCGGCCAGTCCACGGTCGAGGGGTCTCCGGCCTGGGCGTCACGAATGTGGTCGGGTGGCTCTTCGAAGAGCACGAGGGGGTCGCACAGGACGCGCATGGTTTCTAGGACGCTGTCGAACATGTGGATGCGAACCACCTTCGCCGTGTTCTCGGGGTCGTCGTTGAAGTGCTGGTGCCAGAGGTAGTGGTCGACGACGATGATGTCGCCTTTGGACCAGGGGTGGTTCTCGCCTCCTTCAGGTTCAGCTCCTAGATAGCTGTGACCTCGCCCTTCGAGGACGTAGAGCCACGCTTCGCCGGGATGACGGTGCATCGACTGGCCCCGGCCGGGGGCTATCTCGAACATCGCCATGGTTATGCCCGACGCCTGGTATCCGATGGCGCGGTCGAGCAGGAATGTCGTCCTGGTGCCACGGGGCGTGTTTAGCAGTTCGAGGTCGTCCCAGCTGGTGTGCAGGCGGCCGGATCTCCTGGCCTGCTGCTCTCGCGCAAGACGGCGGACCCGGCGCGAGTACGGGTCGTCGCCTTCGACGGGAGGGGCGTAGGCCGGCCTTGGGGCGAGATCCGCCGGGGCGGCTTCACCGCCTTCCTCTACGACGGCCATCCCGAGACTGTTGACCATAGGCTCGGAGGAGAACGTGACGAACCGGGCGGTCTCTTTGCCGTCATTACCGTGGCGGTGCCACGCCCACGACGGCAGGTGGATGGAGTCCCCAGGGCCCCACTGGACCCTTTCGCTGTCGATTTCGGTCCAACCCCACCCTGCGATTACCAGCATCATCGCATCCCACGAATGCCTGTGGGTGCTCGACACCACTCCTGGGTCGATCTCGTGGGCTACAGCGTCCATAGTGCGCGTCGGACGGTCACCGTCGGCTCCGACGTAGACGCCCTGGCGCATCCGCCTTTGGGTTTCCACCATCGCCACGTCGCCGAGAGCCACGACAGTGTTGCGGTAACTGCGCCACTCCTCGAGGAAGTCGGCGCGCCGCTTCTTCTGCACGTGGTAGTGAGTCACCTTGGTCGTGGTTTTGGTTGCCATCAGCTCTCCCTGCTCGGTTGTTCCCTACTCGGTTGTCCCCGGAGCACCCCTCGGCGCATACCCTGTCGAACAGAGCAGTAATCCTATACGGTATGACACTTATATAATAAGACCTCTAGCCGCGGTGTATCCTCTTTACCGAAATCAAGTCGGAGCGGCCCACGCCATACAACACGAAAAGGCACAGGCCGAAAAAAGTGCCACAGGAGGGTGAAGCCAATGAGTCAGGCAACCATTTCACGGCCAGCTTCTCGCCGTGACGCCCGGGCGAAGGCGACTGGGGCAACCTTGTATACGGCCGATTTCGACCACAGCGGTGCACTCCACGTCGCGGTGGTCAGATCGGACGTCCCGTGCGGCAGGATAGCGTCGGTCGATCGGACTGCCGCCGAGGCCGTCCCAGGAGTGGTCGGGGTGCTGCTGGCCGGCGACCTTCCCGAAGCCCTTTGTGGACGCCGAGTGCGCGATATGCCTCTGATCGCCCGTGGCGTCGTTCGCTACGCGGGCGAAAGGGTGGCCGTAGTAGTGGCAGAGACCCGCTCTGCTGCGGAGACCGCCGCCAGCTTGGTCGAAGTAGAAATCGCCGAGCTTCCCGGCGTGTTCGACCCTGTCGCCGCGTTGGACGAGGGCGCCCCACGCGTGCATGAGGCGCCCTGGAGCTACCCGGGGGCTGTGGTGACCGAGGGGATGCACCCAAATCTTCAGTCACTCGTCGAGGGAGGAGACCCGGCAGCGACAGCGAAACGGCTTGCCGAGAGCGCCTTCAGCGTGCAAGCTACCTACACGATCCCGTCGACCAAACAGGGCTACTTGGAGCCTCAGGCCTGGCTGGCTGTTCCACAACCCGATGGGAGCGTCCGCCTGAGAGGCACGACGAAATCCCCCTATCGTCTTCGCGAGCAGGTTTCTACTTGCCTAGGTCTGGGCCCCGGAGAGCTCGAGGTGGAGCCGACTCCTCTCGGAGGCGACTTCGGCGGGAAGGGTGCCCCCGGGGACGCGCCTCTGTGCGTGGCGCTCGCCCGTCGGTTCCGCCGGCCGGTACGTCTGGTGCTTCGCTCGGCGGATGACCTTACCGCCACTGATGCTCGCCATCCGGCGCAGGTGACCGTCAGGATTGGCTGTGACCTCGACGGCCGGCTGACGGCAATGTCGTTCGACGCAGCGTTCGCCGGGGGTGCCTACGCAGCCCATAAGCCCGGAGCGACCGTGAACCTGCACGGAGCCGTGGAAGCAGCCCTGGGCTACAGACTTCCCGTATGGTCCACGCGCAGCCGCGTCGTCTACACGAACACCGTGCCGAAGGGCCACATGCGCGCACCGGGAGCCACCGCAACCGTCTTTGCACTCGAAAGCGCCATGGACGAGCTCGCCTTGCGCGCTGGCATCGACCCGGCAGCATTGCGGGCGGCGAACCTCCTCGGCGACGGAGACCGGGACGCCTACGGTCACAGTTGGGAACAGGCCCGCGGGGCGCAAACACTCCAAGCGGCCCTAGCGGTGCCGGCGTCGGTTCCGGTCCCGGCCGGCTGGTCTTCAGGCACGGGGATCGCCGTGTACTGCCGGCCGACCTCGGCGGCGTCGACGAGCCTTCGCCTGATACCCGGCTCGGACGGAAGTTTCGTGGTCGAGGTGCCGATCCCTGAGACCGGAACCGGTAACCACATGGTCGTAGCGGAGTTGCTCGCCGAGGCCTTGGGAGTTTCCTTGGACGTCGTCGACGTTCGACAGGTCGCTACGTCACAGCTTCCCGGAGATCCCGGGGTCGGCGGGAGCAGGGTGACTGTGGGCATGGCGGTAGCTGTCGAAGAGCTCGCTCGGCGCTGGGCGGCGAGCAAGCCCGACGGGCCGGTGGAAGTGGAGAGCAAAGCTTCCTATCCGCCGGTACTGTCCTACGCCGCACAGATAGCACGAGTCGCGGTGGACCGCGACACCGGGCAGGTGAAAGTGCTGGAGCTCCTGAGCGCCGTAGACGTGGCCCGGGTGGTGAACCCGGTAGCACACCAGCTTCAGATAGACGGCGGGGTGGTGATGGGTTTCGGCTCCGCGGTCATGGAGGACTCGCTCGAAGCGGACGGCCTGGTGTGGGCTGCGAACCTCGGAGAGCTGAAGCTGCCCTGCGCCGCTGACGTTCCGCGCCTGACGACGATCCTGGTCGAGGGCGGTCGGGGCATCGGCGACGCCAACGTCAAGTCGGTCGGGGAGCTGACCAACGTGGCGGTACCGGCGGCGGTCGCGAACGCAGTCGCTGACGCAGTCGGGGTGAGGATCCGGGATCTTCCGGTGAGCGCCGAGAAAGTCTGGCGCGCTCTGCAAACGTCCGAAGCGGGGAGGGTCAGCCGATAATGCGTCTGGAGTTGAATCTCAACGGCTCTTCGGTCGTCGTGGACGAGGATCCGACCACCACCCTTTTGGATTGGCTCCGATCCCGGGGCCTGACCGGCACCAAGGAAGGTTGCGGCATAGGAGTTTGCGGGGCGTGCACCGTTGTGGCTAACGGTCGGCCTATCAGCGCATGCCTGACTCTGGTAGGAACGCTCGACGGGGCGGCGGTCCTGACCGTGGAGGGCGTAGCCGAAACCGATCCCGGGCTGATAGAGGCTTTCGTCGATTGCGAAGCCATGCAGTGCGGGATCTGCACCCCCGGCCAGGTCATGGCCGCGACCGCTGCGAAGCTGGCGGGGGTCGGCGCAAGAGCGGACGTCGACTCGGAGATCCGCGAGTGGCTGGACGGCAACCTTTGCCGTTGCACCGGTTATGAGACGATCGTCGCAGCGGTGAGGACCTACCTTGGGCGCTGACCGTGCGGTGTTCGTATCCCCGACGAGCGTCGCGGGGGCCCTTGAAGAAATTGCGTCTGGTGAAGCGACGGTTTTAGCGGGGGGCACCTCGGTCGCCCTGCTGATCGGCCAGAGGCTGATAGAGCCCTCCAAGCTTGTGCACGTCGCCCGGATCCCAGAGCTGCGTTCGATAAGCTTCGACACCTCTCGCAGCGCTGTCCGCCTCGGGGCCGCCGCTACCCTCGCCGAGATAGCCGGCCACGCAGAGATCAGAGCTGCTCTGCCGTCCCTAGCGTACGCTGCGGGTGTCGTCGGGAACCCGAGGGTCCGCTCGGTCGCCACCGTCGGCGGGGCGCTCGCGCACGGCGATCCCCGCCAAGACCTTCCCCCCGTGCTCATATCTCTCGGGGCTCTGGTTACACTTTCCGGCCCGGGCGGGGAGCGGAGCCTTCCAGCGGCAGCGTTGGCGACTGGCTTCATGGAGACTTGCCTAGCTCCCGACGAGCTGATCACCGGGGTCGTGATACCCCTATCAGCTCGACGAAGGACGCGCTACTGCCGCTTCAGCCCCCAAAGCGTCGCCGACTACCCGACGGTAGGGGTCTCGGTCTCTGTGTCCTGCGACGCCGACGGGACGATCGCAGACGCAAAGCTAGCGCTGGCAGGAGTCGCTTCAACAGCTCTCAGCATCGACGCAGCCGGGCTTTTGGTGGGTGTTGCGCCCGGCGACGCCGACATCGACAGAAGAGTGAGCGAGATAGCTCGCCAAGCGGCAGCGAGCGCCGAGCCGATCGACGACCGGCTCGGTTCCGCCGCCTACAAGCGTGCGATGATCTCCGTGTGGACCCGCAGGGCGTTGCTCGCCTGCACCGCCGGGTGACGAGCGCCTATCCGGCCTTGCGACCCATGAAGAGGCAGCTGTAAAAGCCCCGCCACACCAGCTCGACGTCGTCTATGCCTGCTTCGGCGTAAGCCGCCAGATGGTCGGCGACGCTGGTCAAGGGGTAGTTGTGGTGGTGTTTGGGGCCGTCGCCTCCGGCCGGCACGAAGCGGGGCCTCAAAGCCCGCAGGCGTCGGTCCCAAACCTCCGACGGTCCTATGTGGTCGAGGTTCACCAGCCATCCGCCCGGAGCAAGAAGCTCGGCGCACTGTGTGTAGAAACGGCCGAGCTCGGACCGATCGAGGTGATGAGCCGCCCGGGACGTGACTATCGCATCCAGACCAGACGGCAGTCCAGCTGACCTAAGAGCGGTCATGTCCACCTCTCGGAACTCGACCCGGTCCCCGAAGCGAGCGAGGCGCGACCGCGCTTCATCGGCCATCGCCTGTGAAGCGTCCGACCATATCCCGCGTGCTTCTGGGATCTCGTCGAGCACCGCCGTCAGGAACGCTCCAGGCCCGCTCGCCACGTCAAGTACAACCGTCGTCTCTGGCCGCTCCTGGGCGATCAGAGCGGCAGCCATACGTCTCGGCAGGCTCAGCAAGTCCTCGAAACGATCCGAAGCGATCCACCCCTCTGCGAACTGCCGGTCCTGCCACTCTCTGGTCGCTTGCTCACCTTGCGTGCTCATTGGCTTCTCCTTTGGTTGTCACGAAACGCCCCTGTGTAGAGCGAAGGTCAGCGAACGTTTCAGGCTGCTCCGGTGCTGGCGGCAGTCACAGACGCCGACGCGTCGTCGAGGTAGGCGACTCGGTCGTAGCCGAGAAGCTTGAAGATCCGGTTCTGAGCGGAAAGCAACCGCACTTTCGAACCTGGGGCGGCGAAGTGCTGCGCAACGGTGTTCTGGGGTACGTAGATCGTTTCGCCCGCCTTGAACTCGTGCCGGGTCGGTTCGACGGCGATACGCGCGTAGTACTTCTCCGCTATCTCGGCTTGCACCTCCCAGTGGAGGCTGTGGCCGGAACCTTCGAGCACGTAGAGGACCTCGTCGGCCATCTGCCAGCGCCGCCCGGAGTGTCCCCCGTCGGGCACTTCGAGCTCGAAGACGTCCATCGAGAACGTGCGGGCGTCGGTGACATCAGGCGCTGTCATGACACGGACCTTGCCGAGAGGCGTGTCCTGCCATGTGGTCTGCGACGGCTTGATGACCTTTCTGCGTTCCAACACTCCCGGCGTCCAGATCTCCGACCAGTCGACGCGCTCGGAGTAGCGCGACTCGTCCTCGACCGGACCGCTGCGGCCCTGCTGGATGAGACCCAGGTACATCCAAGCGGCTTTGGCCTTTACCACCAAAGCGAGCGCCGGCTCGTCGTAGGGGTTGAAGTGGCGGTGCACCGAATCGGTGTGGACGAGGACCAGGTCGTCTTTCGCCCAGTCGTAGCGTTTGTCGTCGTGGATCTCGTAGCCAGCACCTTCGAGGATGTAGAAGGCCGCTTCGTTTTGGTGGCCGTGCCCGTGGTTGGAGCTCTTGGGAGGCAGGGCCACGAAGTGGACCTGCACGGTCTGGGTGAGGAACGGCTCGTCGCCGGGACCGAGGCGCCACCAAGTCTTGGACTGGTCCGAGTCGCCGGAGTGGCCGACCTTGGCGTCGTCGACGACGACGCTGTCGTTGCGGACCCGGGGAGCGGCGAGCTGCTGGGAGCGGAACTCTTTCAGCCCGTAGTTCTCCGAGGTGATACCCCTCAGGAATACCCGTCCTTCTTTGGCCATGCCATCCTCCTCGGTTCGCAAACCTCAGCTAAAGTCTTTGGTATGACGAATCTACCATGGGACTTGGAGGGACGCCACTCCCATTCCTCTTCCTCCAGCTCCGACGGTGGCCGCCCATGACTTACGTCGACCTGGACGGCATCCCGACGTGGTACGAGACGGTCGGCTCAGGACCTCCGATTCTCATGCTGTCGCCCGGCGGCTTCAACGCGAAGCTGGACAACTGGCATTCCTTCGGTCGATACAAGGACCTGCAGATGGTCCGCCACCTGAGCGACACCAACACGTGCGTCCTGTTCGACCGTAGAGAGGCCGGCCGCTCCGGGGGCCGGCTGGAGAGGCTCAGTTGGGATGCTTACGCAGCCCAGGGCGCCGCCCTTCTCGACCATCTCGGGATCGGCCGAGCGGCGGTGATGGGCGGCTGCGCAGGCTGCTCGGTAGCCGTCGCCATGGCAGTGTCACGCCCGGCGATGGTCGCATCGATGATCTTGTTCTCCCCCGCGGGTGGGGCGAAGTACCGGCTGGCTCAGCACGCCCGCATGGCAGCGCACCTCGCCTTCGCCGCGAGCGAAGGTCTAGAAGCCGTCGTCGGGCTGGCGGGACAGACCGGCGGGTCGTTCAGCGCGGAGCCGAGGGTCGGCCCTTGGGGTCCGCTGCTCGCGTCGGACCCCGCCTTCGCCGCCGTCTACGCAGCCTCGGACCTGGAGCGTTACAGGACCGTCGTCGCCGGCACGGCGCGGCTCATGTTCGACCGGGACACCGTCCCCGGGGCCGAACCGGAGGACCTTCTGGCATTGGATATCCCCGCTCTGGTCCTACCCGGCGACGACGACTCGCACGCCACTTCCGGCGCCCGCTACTTGGCTGAATGTCTACCTATATGTCAATACTGGAACGTCGAAGTGAGCGACCAGAGCGAACAGCGGGTCGCTGACCGTCTGGCCGGTTTCCTCGCCGACGCCGACTGGCGCTGAGCCAGGGCCGGCGCCGGGCCAGCCTCGGAGCGCTTAGCGGCCCTGCGAGCGGAGGATCGTGTCGAGTCGGGGGTACACCCGCCGGGCGTTGGTCTCGTAGATGGCAGCCTTGTCTTCGCCTGAAAGCTCGGCTCGTTCGACGTAGCGGCGCGTGTCGTCCCAGCCGGAGCCGGTGTCGGGGTTGTCGCCTCTTACAGCGCCGAGCATCTCAGAGCCGAACAGCAGGTTCCCCCGGTCCACGACTTTGCACAGAAGGTCGATGCCGGGCTGGTGGTAGACGCAGGTGTCGAAGAACACGTTGCCCATGAGATGACCTTCGATCTGCGGGCGTCCCATTCGAGCTGCTAGACCCTTGTAGCGGCCCCAGTGGTAGGGGACGGCCCCCCCGCCGTGGGGTATCACGAAACGCAGGGTCGGATACCGGGAGAAGAGATCCCCTTCGAGCAGCTGCATGAACGCGGTCGTGTCCGCGTTGAGGTAGTGCGCTCCGAGGGCGTGGAAGTTCTCGTTGCAGCTGCCCGACACGTGGATCATGGCGGGAACGTCGAGGTCGACCAGGGCGTCGTAGAGCTCGAACCAGTAGGAGTCGGTGAGCGGTTTGGAAGTCCAAAAGCCACCCGATGGGTCCGGGTTGAGGTTCGTCCCCACGAACCCGAGGTCCTCGACGCAGCGCCGCAGCTCTACGACCGAGTCCCCGAGATCCCCCCCGGGCGTTTGGGGCAGCTGGCAGACCGGGGCGAAACGCTCCGGGTAGAGCCCGCAGACTCTCGCTACGAGGTCGTTGCTGGCTCTGGCCCATCCGACCGCGACCGCCGGGTCAGCGACGTGATGTCCCATAGCCGAAGCCCTAGGAGAGAACACCACCAGGTCGATGCCACGCTCGCCCATGAGGCGAAGCTGGTTGGCTTCTACGCTCTCGCGGATCTCGTCGTCGCTGATCGCCTCAAGGGCCGCATCTGGCAGGCTCGGATCGCCGGCCCGTTCGAGCTGCGACGCGCGGAAACGGCCCAACTGCGGTGGTTCGGTCGTGTAGTGGCCGTGACAGTCGATGATCACCGCAGCTCCCCTTCGTCCACGTAGCGCAATCCTTTGGCGGCCAGACGCTCGCGCATCGAGGACACGTCGAGGCTGAGCTCGCCTTTCTTGTAGCGCTGCCGACTGATCTCTTCGCGCCTCTCTCGCTCCCTGGAGGCGTCCAAGACCTCACCGGAGCGTGACGCTTCGACGACCACTACCCCGTCGTCGTCGGCGACCACGACGTCGCCGGGATGGACCACCTGTCCGGCGCAGACGATAGGAATGTTCACGGTTCCGAGGGTTTCTTTGACCGTACCTTGGGCGCTTATCCATCGGGACCACACCGGGAATCCCATCTCCGCCAGTGCGGCGACGTCCCGGCAGCCAGCGTCGATGACGAGACCTCGGGCGCCTCTAGCGCCGAGCGCGGTGGCCAACAGCTCGCCGAAGTAGCCGTCGCTGCAAGGCGACGTGGGCGACACCACCACCACGTCGCCGGGTCTTACCTGTTCCACGGCTACGTGGATCATCCAGTTGTCCCCCGGCGGCACGCTTACCGTGAGAGCGCTGCCAGCCATCCTCGCACCGGGAAAGATCGGTCTCAGCTGGGGGTCGAGAAGGCCTGTTCGGCCCTGGGCTTCGTGCACGGTGGCGACACCTGCCGATCCGAGCCCGTCGATGATCTCCTGGGGCACGGTCTTGATGCCGCGTACGACGGTGCCAGCGGGAGCACCCCGCACGGAAAAATGCGGCCCGGGCACTTGAGCCGGGGACTCCCCTGCAGGCGAGCTCACTTGTCGCCCCAGGGCAGAAGGGAGACGTGCACGACGCCCTCCTCCGCCGAGCCGCCGACAGCCTTGATCGCCCTGTCGACGTCTTCGAGGCCGAACTTGTGGGTGGTGAGCAGGTCGAGCGGGAACCGCTTCGACGCCAGCTGGGCGAGAGCTAGTTCGCACGCCTTCCAGCTGTGGCCGCGGGCGCTTTTGATCGTGATCGCCTTCTCTGTGACGGTCTTGATCGGAAAGTCGGGGAAGGCCGCCATCTCCCCCTGCAGCACCATGGTCCCGGCCCGCCTTTTGAGGGCGTCGATGCCTAACAGCACGGGGGCCGTCCCGGCACCGGCGGTGCAATCGAGGACGACGTCGACTCCCTTGCCGGCGGTGATGTCCCTTACGGCCTCGCGTGGGTCCTGCTCGGACACGTTGATCACGTGGTCGGCGCCCAGGGTGCGGGCGAGCTCCAAGCGGGCCCCGTCCCGGCTGGTCCCCGTGACGACGATCTTCGACGCGCCCGCCTGCTTGCAGGCCACAACCTGGGAGAGTCCCTGCTGGCCGGGACCTTGTATGAGGACCGTCGAGTCGTAGCCGACGCCGGCGTCGAAGAGCGCCCACTCGATGCCGTTCGACATCGGTGTGACGATCCCGGCTAGTTCCGCTGACACTCCGTCGGGCACTTTGTGCACCACCGCGTTCCACGGAACGTACATGTACTGGGCGAATCCTCCCCACAGGTTGAAGGGGTTCTCGGCCGACGTGTAGCCGTAGCGGCGGGCGTCGGGGTTGGTGCGCCAGTCGGTCGCCTCGCAGTGGCGGTATTGGCCGAGGTTGCACCACTCGCAGCGCCGGCAGGGGACGTAGTGCTCGACGAAGACCCGGTCGCCTTCTCCGAAGCCCTGGCGTGCTACGAACTGCGCGCCGGCGCGCACGATGACCCCGATGTTCTCGTGTCCCATGATCACCGGGTCGGCGAAAGGTGGCTTGGAGTACATCTTGACGTCTGTGCCGCATATCCCTGCGACCTCCACCTTCATGAGGGCCCCGTCGGCGGGTATCTCCGGCATGGGGAACTCTCTCAGGGTGGTTGTCCCCGGGGCGGTACGGACCGCCGCCAGTACTTTCTCAGGCATTTACCCTCCGCTCTCACACTTCGACTTATGGTATGGCCATAATACATTCGCTTGGAGTGGGCCGCCCACGGCGCAACAGGAACCCGCGCCGGTTGGTGCCGTTACTCCGTGTCGGGCAGGGGGACCCGGAACACCCGAAGTTGCAGGGCGAGAAGCTTGTAGTAGCCGACGAGGGTGGTCAGCTCGAAGGTCCGGCGTTCGCCGAGCGCCACGAGAAGCCCGGCGAAGGTCTCGTCGTCGAGATCCCCTTCGGCGACCAACATGCGCGCCGCCCGAAGGGCGGCCTCCTCGCCCGGATCACCTGACCCCAGCTCGGTGCCGTCGCGGACGGCGTCCAGCTCCCGGTCGCTGAGCCCGACCCCCTTGGCGATGGCCTCGTGAGCGTAACGCTCGAAGGCGCTGTCCTCGGCTGCGGCTACGGCCAGGATGACGAGCTCCCGCAGGCGCGGGGGAAGCTCGGTCCCGTACCGCAACGCCGATCCGAGCTCTTGCAGAGCTAGGCCCACAGGGGCTGAGCGCAGCATCGCGTCGAAGGGTCCGTTGAGCCGGCCGGATTCGTCAGTCAGCGGGAAGTACCTCGGCCCGGACGCTCTCGGGCCGGCTGTGATCGCCTCGTAGACGCGGCGCTGCCCGTCGTCGAGGTCCTCGGGGCGCAGCGGGGTCAACCTGCGCCCGCGGGCGGCTTGTTGTTCGAGCATGGCGCGAGGCTAGGAGCTAATGGCGGTGACGTCGGACACCTTGGTTCCGATGCCCGGTAGCGACCCGTCAAAAGGCGCACCGCCGAAAGCGAACACCCCGCCGTCAGCACCGACAAGCCAATACCCGCCACCAGGCGCCGCCGCGATACCCACTACCGGCGCCGCCGGACGGACACCCAAC
>JAKBBA010000025.1 GCA_021808665.1 Actinomycetes bacterium | reverse complement strand
GATGGCGAAGACGTTCCTTTAGTCCTGCACCATCGAAGCGGCCACGTCGCAGTACTGAACTCGGCGGCGCTTCGCCAACTCGACTCGGAGGACCATCACGACGGTGTCATGTTCGACGGGCACGACGTACTTGCCGGGACACCGAAGTTGGACATCGCAGCGCTGACTTCGGCGGCGATGTCTCTGAGCAGAAAGTGGGCGGCCGCAGGAATCGGGGCATTCGTGGACGCTACGCACACGAACGGCCCGGGCGAGCTCGACTTGATGGCGAGGTGGTGCGTTGAAGAGGTCGTCGCCCAGGACGTAGAGATGATGGTCGGCCTCGATCACATCCACCAGGTCCCCCCCTACGGGACGGTTGTCGCCGGCCTCTCCGCCGCGGGGTCAGGGCGGCTATCGGTTGGCCCGGTCAAATTGATGCCGCTGCCCGGCCGGCTCGGGGGGCTGGAAACAGCGGTCGCAGAGGCCCACGGGGAGGGATTCCCCGTGGCCGTCCACGTCGTAGACGTCGAGACCCTGCAGGTGACCCTGGAGGCTTTCGCCAAATCCCCGCCGCCCTCTGGGCTGACTGACCGCTTGGAGCACAACGCGCTAAGTCTGCCCGAGCAGGTTCGGGCGATCGCGGACAGCGGCGCCCGTGTCGTTGTCAACCCGGGGTTCCTGGCGACCCGGAAAGTTAAGTACCTACGCGAGCTATCCGAGATCGAGCGAGGGTGGCTCATCCGGATGCGTTCGCTGGTCGACGCGGGGGTGGACCTGCGGGCGGGGTCGGACTCACCGGTCAGCGCCGCAGACCCCGAACAAATAATCCGTTGCGCAACAAACCACCCTTTCGCACCGGGCGAGTCGCTGAGCCCGGCGGCAGCGACGTCTCTCCTGTCTAGGTAGCCGGGCAGGGGCTGAGCGGGCGGCGCAGCGGAGCGCATCGTGGTTGCACGGGGCGGCGCAACTGTGAGCCTGGGCGGTAAGATAGTTAGCCAAGCAAACTGAATGTGCTGTCGAACGGTGCAGCCACAAGTCGCCGCCGACTCGGCCGGACAAGCCGAGGACGACGGAAGCGAGGTGTCCAATGCAAGGTACAGATTCCACAACACACCGGAGGGCAAAGCGGGGCGGCAGCGGGGAGGTGGGGGCCGGCGGGGGAGCGGGGGACAGTACAGCCGAGGATCGTTACAAGTGGGTTGCGTTGTTCAACGTGACGTTAGGGGTCCTCATGGCGACCATCGACTCGTCGATCATGCTCATAGCTATGCCCGACATCTTTAGGGGTATCAAGCTGAACCCTCTCGTGCCGGGGAACAGTTTCTACCTGCTTTGGATGATCCTCGGCTTCCTCGTCGTCAGCAGCGTGCTGGTCGTAAGCCTTGGCCGACTGGGTGACATGTTCGGGCGGGTCAAGATGTACAACCTTGGTTTTCTGGTTTACACCCTGTCGTCGTTGGTTTTGACCGTCGATTGGATGACCGGACCGTCCGGGGCAATCTGGCTGATAGTGGGTCGCATAGCCCAAGGTGTGGGGGCCGCCTTCGTGATCGCCAACTCTGCGGCGATCCTCACCGACGCGTTCCCGTCCAACCAGCGCGGTCTAGCGCTTGGCATCAACAACATAGCCGGGATCAGTGGGTCGTTCATAGGCCTGATCCTGGGAGGCCTTCTCGGCCCAATCGAGTGGCGCCTCGTCTTTTTGATCTCGGTACCTATCGGCGCCCTTGGAACCGTGTGGGCGTACAAGAAGCTCCGTGACACCGGCATTCGCCGGCCTTCATCGATCGACTGGTGGGGCAACGCCACCTTCGCTGTCGGCCTTATCCTCATAATGATAGGTATCACCTATGGAATCGAGCCATACGGGCGTGAGACTATGGGGTGGACCAGTCCCAGGGTAGACCTCGAGTTGGGTCTCGGTGTGGCGATCCTCGTGGCCTTCGCGCTGGTCGAGCGGCGAGTCGAGAACCCTATGTTCAGGCTCCCGCTGTTTAAGATCAAGGCGTTCACGTTCGGGACTCTGTCCACTTTCCTTTCTGCAGTTGGCCGGGGTGGATTGATGTTCATGCTGATCATCTGGTTGCAGGGAATCTGGCTGCCGGAACATGGATATAGCTTCACCCGGACGCCTCTTTGGGCCGGGATCTACATGCTGCCGCTGACAGTAGGATTTTTGCTGGCTGGACCGCTGTCAGGGTACCTGTCGGATCGTTACGGGGCCCGTCCCTTCGCCACCGGCGGGATGATCGCTGCGGCAGTGAGCTTCTTCGCTTTAGAGCAATTGCCTATCGACTTCTCCTACCCGGTTTTCGGTGCGCTGCTGTTCTTGAACGGACTGGGAATGGGAGCGTTCGCAGCTCCGAACCGCGCAGGGGTGATGAACAGCCTCCCACCGGCTGACCGTGGGGCGGGCGGCGGCATGAACTCCACGTTCCAGAACTCCGCTCAGGTGCTGTCGATAGGAATTTTCTTCACCTTGATGATCATCGGCCTGTCAAGCTCGTTGACGGCAAGCCTGACCAACGGGCTGGTCTCTCACGGCGTCAACGCTGCTACCGCCTCCCAGGTCGCGCACCTTCCACCGGTGTCGGTCCTCTTCGCAGCCTTCCTCGGATACAACCCTGTGCAGACCCTCGTGCCGCAAAAGGCGCTGGCGGCTGTATCCAAAGCTAACTACGCGACCCTGACAGGTCGTTCGTTCTTCTCTCACCTGATATCCAAGCCGTTCTCGAGTGGGCTGCACGAGGCTTTCCTGTTCGCGATCATCGCCTGCGTGGTGGCAGCAGCCGCCTCATGGTCTCGGGGTAAGCGATTCGTCAACGAAAACACATGAAAAGTCCTCACAGTCGATGCCGGTTGACCGCCGCCGTGTGACCAAGGTCAAGAGGAAAATCTACCGTTGACGTGAGAGTCGCGTTATCCTGATCTGGTCGTACCCAAGGAGGGCGAAGTTGAGCCAGACAGGATCAGTCGTGCCGGACGAGCGGACAGGCAGAGACGAACGAGCAGGTCGAAAAGATCATGGGGCGCACCCCGACAGGTACAAGTGGATCGCCCTTTCCAACACGACCCTAGGCATCTTGATGGTCACTATCAACCAGTCGATACTGCTGATTTCCCTTCCCGACATATTCCGAGGGATCAAGCTCAATCCGCTGACACCGTCCAACACCTCCTACTTCCTCTGGACGCTCATGGGGTTCATGCTGGTTACCAGCGTTTTAGTCGTCAGTCTTGGCCGAGTGGGCGACATGTACGGGCGGGTCAAGATGTACAACCTCGGCTTCGCGGTCTTTACTGTCTTTTCGATTCTTCTGTCGGTTACCTGGCTGTCAGGATCGGCTGGGGCTATTTGGATCATCGTCATGCGCGTCTTCCAGGGCGTCGGCGGTTCGTTCCTGTTCGCGAACTCGAGCGCTATCCTCACCGACGCTTTCCCTGAGAACGAACGAGGCAAGGCGATGGGAATCAACGGTGTGGCAGCTGTGAGCGGCTCGTTCCTCGGGCTTATCCTTGGCGGCCTTCTCGGTCCTGTCCAGTGGCGTCTGGTGTTCTTGGTTTCGGTGCCGTTCGGAATCTTCGGAACGGTATGGGCGTATCACAAGCTGCGTGACAATGGGGTTCGAGTGCCGTCCAAGATCGACTGGGTCGGAAACGTTACCTTCGCTGTCGGCCTGATATCGGTTCTGACCGGGATTGTGTACTCCCTGCTGCCCTACGGGGGCCACAGCACCGGCTGGACCAACCCCTGGGTTCTAGTGGCGATATTCGGAGGCATTGCAGTCCTCCTAGCGTTCGTGTGGGTCGAGAAGAGGGTTGCCAACCCAATGTTCCGACTCGAGTTGTTCTCCATCAGACCTTTCACCGCAGGGGCGGTGTCCGGGCTGCTAGGAGCCCTCGGGCGTGGTGGCCTGCAGTTCATGCTGATCATCTGGTTGCAGGGCATCTGGCTTCCTCAGCACGGCTACAGCTTCAGCCAGACCCCCCTGTGGGCGGGGATCTATTTGATCCCGCTGACGCTTGGCTTCCTGGCGGTCGGACCGGTGGCAGGAATTCTGTCAGACCGCTACGGCGCCCGCTGGCTGTCGAGCGCCGGTCTGGCCATGTCGGCGGCCGCGTTCTTGTTGCTCAACACCTTGCCGATGAACTTCTCATACCTCCCGTTCGCCGGACTGGTTCTCCTGTTCGCCCTCGGTATGGGACTGTTCTTTACCCCGAACCAGGCCTCTGTCATGAACAGTCTTCCCCCCAACCAGCGCGGCGCGGGAGCTGGAATGCTCAACACGTTCCAGAACTCCGCTCAGGTGCTGTCTATGGGACTTTTCTTCACTATCGTCACCCTGGGCCTGGCGGCGACGCTCCCCTCGCATCTCTACGCAGGGCTCACGGCCGCCGGGGTTGCCCCCGCAGCAGCACACCGGGTGGCTTCCGAGCCGCCGATAGGGAGCCTGTTCTCGGCATTCCTCGGCTTCAACCCCGTACAGCAACTGTTGGGACCAGCCGGTCTCGCCCATCTGAGTGCCACCCAGGTGGCCTATGTCACTGGACGTTCCTTCTTCCCGTCGCTCATTGAAGCGCCCTTCGCTACGGGCCTTCATCTGGCTTTCGACTTTGCTGCTGGCGCCTCCGTCGTGGCCATGGTCGTGTCCCTGATGAGAGGTAAACGCTATGTTCACTCCATGAGCGCCGAAGCGTCGACGGCAGTGCCATCCCAACCCTCTGCCCTAGCCAGCGACGTCGAGCAGGCCGGCCCGGTAAAAGCTACGCAGGCTGCCAGTTGACCACTACCGGCGGAGTCATAGAACACGAGAGCCTTATGTCGATCGGCGCCGCTGCGCAGAGCGCAGGTGTAACCGAGAGGGCTCTGCGGTACTACCAGGAACTGGGGTTGATCAAACCAGGAGTCACCGCAGGCGGATCGAGGCGGTACTCTCGCCGCGACCTTGAGCGTGTAGCGCGAATCCGGGAGTTGCAGGCCCTGCTCGGCTTCAACCTGGACGAGATCGCAGTGGTCCTGGCCAACGAAGATCGCACAGCCGAGATCAAAGAGGCCTACCTAGACGAGGAGACTCCTGACTCCCGTCGGCGCCAACTGCTCGAAGAGTCCCTGGAACTGGCAAGCCAGATGCGCCGGACCGTGGAGGCTAAACGCCTGGCCCTGGAGTCCTTCCTCGACGACCTTGACCAGCGGATCGAGCGGATCCGTGCCAAGATGGCTGACGCCTAGAGGCATCGGGGAAGCCGCTACCGCTGGGGTAGGGGTGCGCCCCGACCTTGGCAGGAGAGCCCGATCCTGCTAGTTTCAACTTACTGTGGCGAGGACCTGCGAGTCTCCGAGGGCCGCCAGCGACGCTCGCAGCTCACGTTTCAGGCGTTTCGGGCAGCTCGGTCGGGTGGCAATCGCAGCTCCGGGACTAACCTTGATCCTGGCTTTTTCCGCCTTTGCTTTGGCGCTGTCCCCGGGGGCTTCAAGTCTCCCCGGCTGGGCAACCTGGGGACTTGGACCCCGGCCGGCGTTCGCCGTCACCACCGCGTCGGTGAAAGCGCAGATATCTTCGTTGCAAGCGCAGTTCGCCGCCGCCGGGACCGCAGTCCACCGGGCGACAGTTGCCTACCAGGAGGCCTTGGCGACTGAGCAAGCCCTAGCCGGCGAGCTAAGCGCTGACCGTGGTCGGGCCGCTCAGGCGGCGGCGTCGCTGGCGGCGAGTGAGGCTGCCCTGCGCAACGAGCTCGTCGGTGCTTACGTCGGCGGCTACTTCGTCACGCCCGCTGCTCCCGTCTCGCTGAATGGTGTAGGAGTTGCCGACCCCGCCGTCAGCGAAGGCTACATATCAGTTGCCACAGACACGGTCCGGGGGGTGATAGACCGCTATCAGACGGCCCATAGCGCGTGGGTGGATTCTGTCGCAACGGTTTCCGCTAGCGAGAAGCAGTCCCAAGAGGCGTTGTCCGCAGCGTCGACAGCTCGGGTAGCAGCGCTGGCCGAGGCGAGCTCGGTAAGCCAGCAGATCGTAGGTCTTCAGAGCCAGCTGTCGAGCTTGGAAGCCCAGGCGGGGGCGCAGCAGGTAACCGCCCTGCAGGGAGGGCCGGTCGCAGGAGGGCTCGTCGCCGCCGTCAAAGCCCAAATTGGGGCATCTCCGGCGACAGTGACCTCCTCGGGCCCGATCTCACAAGGTGCGCCTACCGCGACCGACGGAGTTGTTGGTGGGGCAAGCGCTTCGACGCCTCGGAGCTCAGTGCCTTCCCCGCCGGTGGTCGTCCCCGCGACGCCATCTTTGCCGCCTGCCAGTGTGCCGCCTGCCAGTGTGGCGCCTTCTACAACGGCGCCGCCTGCGACTAGCCCCCCGGCGACCTCTGCCCCCCCGGCGACCTCTGCCCCGCCGACGACCGCAGCTTCGCCGGGAGCGCCAACGCCAGCCGACTGGCTTGCTCTAAGGACCTGTGAGAGCGGCGACACCTACACGGAGAACACCGGAAACGGCTATTTCGGCGCCTACCAGTTCAGCCAAGCCACCTGGACGGGTCTCGGCTACCCGGGTCGGCCCGACCAGGAGCCTCCCGCAATGCAAGACCAAGCGGCTGCCCAACTCCAGGCCGAAGCCGGGTGGGGAGCGTGGCCGGCGTGCTCGGCGGCCTTGGGTTTGTGAGGCCAGCGATGACACTGCGGCCCCGCCGGCCCCGCCGGCCATCCGGCTTTGACGGCGGCGGGAAGGGCTGCTTGCAGTCGCGGCCTCTTCTAAGGATAGGCTGAGAGAGTGATTCGCCCCGCTGACACCTCCGGGGGCGTCGATACTGACGGCACGCCGTCGACGGCGTCCGACGATCTGCTGGTAGAGGCCCGGAGGCCTGGGCGGGTTCGTACGACTGCTGCGCAGAGGAGCGAGATGAAGCTCGTCTGGTGGCACGAGGTTGCGATAGTCGCCGCCTTCTACTTCGTTTACAGCGCCATACGAGACATCAACGGCACAAAGCCGGTGTCGGCGACTACCGCCCTCGCCAATGCGAAGATCATCATCAGCTTCGAGCGTCACCTGGACGTCTTCGTCGAACAGCACATCCAGCATTTCTTCTTGCAGAGCCACTTCGCTGTGGAAGTTCTCGACGTATGGTATGGCACCACCCACTTCCTCGTCACGGGAGCCCTTCTGCTGGTTCTGTTCTACAAGTTTCCAGACCGCTACAGGATATGGCGTGACACTTTGGCCATCCTCACCGCTCTCGCTCTGATCGGATTCGCGGTTTTTCCGATGATGCCCCCCAGGCTGCTTCCGCCGAGCTACGGGTTCGTGGATACCCTCCGTGTCGTCGGTGGCCTGTGGAACTTCAACAGCGGCCCGATGAACGACGTTTCCAACCAGTACGCGGCTATGCCTAGCCTGCATTTCGCGTGGGCTCTTTGGTGCGGTCTGGCGCTGGCGGCGATGCTCAAGAAGCGGTGGGCTCGCTTCCTTGCCTACTGCTATCCGGCTGTCACCGTGGTATGCGTGATTGTCACCGCAAACCATCTTTTCACAGACGTCGCAGCTGGTGGCGCGATAACCGTCCTCGGCTACGGCGGAGCCGTCGGTCTGCAATCTCTCCGGTCGCGGCGCTACAAGTGGAGCTAGACGGATCCCGGGCTTTACCTTCTGTTCGCTCCGTGACGGCTGAGGCCGGTCCCGGGTCGACTGGACCGGGCGCCCAGCCGAGGCGGTCCGCAGGGCTGGTAGCTGTCGGCGTGTTGCGCACCCTGAGGGTGAAGCAGTGGACCAAGAACGTGCTCGTGTTCGCGGCTCCCGGAGCGGCCGGCGTATTGACTCACAAGGTCGCACTCGAACGTTCGCTCGGAGCCTTTGCTCTGTTCTGCGCCGTCGCCGGCGGCACCTACCTTCTCAACGACGGCATGGACGCCGACGCCGATCGTCTTCACCCGACGAAACGGAACCGTCCTGTTGCCGCCGGAATCGTCAGCGTCCGCCTCGCTCTTGCTCTTGCGGTGCTGTTGATGGCCGGTTCAGTAGCCTTGGGCGCCCTGCTGCGACTCCAGTTGGGTCTCGTCTTAGGCATCTACGTGGCCGTCCAGATCGCCTACAGCAGCTACCTCAAGCACTTGCCGGTCTACGATCTCACGTCGGTGGCCGCCGGCTTCCTGTTGCGAAGCATCGCCGGCGCCGTCGCCGTTCCGGTGGCCGTGTCGGAGTGGTTCTTGATCGTCACGACGTTCGGCAGCCTGCTAATGGTCACGGGAAAGCGTCTTGCCGAGCACGCCGAGTTGGGTGAAGGCCGCGGCGGCCATCGGGTGACGCTGGATGCTTACACCACGACTTTTCTTCGTATCGTCGTGGCACTCGCCGCAACTGGGGCGGTGGTCGGCTACAGCCTCTGGGCGTTCTCCCTGCAAGCGGCGCAGGTGCATCACCACCGCGAGATCTTCTTTCAACTGTCGATCGTCCCCATCCTCCTAGGCCTCTTGCACTTCACGTTCCTCATAGATAGCGGTAAGGGAGCCCGTCCCGAGGACCTGGTCCTCCACGACCGTCAGCTCCAACTCCTCGGAGCGGTCTGGGCGGTTCTATTTGGCCTCGGTGTCTACCTCTAAGTCGCCAGTCAACGACCCGCGGCCCTCGGCGGACGGGCCGTGTTCGAGTCCTGCGACGAAGGTGTTGAGCGGATGGGGTCGCACGTCGCCGAGCGTCGCTCGTCTCCACATTCCGTCGAGGTCGGCGGAGGTGGAACAGCTCGTGAGAGAGGCTGGAGGACGCGGGCTGATAGCGAGGGGACTCGGGCGAAGCTACGGTGACGCTGCACAGAACGGCGGCGGCGACGTCATCGACATGACAAGCTGCGACCGTATCGAAGACATAGACCTCGTGGCAGGGACGGTCACCGTCGAGTCGGGGATCAGCCTCGATCGGCTTATGCGCACTCTCGCGCCTTTGGGCTTGTGGCCTGCGGTCTCCCCGGGCACGCGCCAGGTTACCGTCGGTGGCGCTATCGGAGCCGATGTCCACGGCAAGGGTCACCATCGCGACGGAACGTTCGGCTCTCACGTCCTGTCGATGGACCTCTACACCCCCGGGTTCGGTCGCCTCAGTCTCACGCCGGACGGGACCCCAGAGGAGTTCTGGGCGACGACAGGTGGAATGGGGCTGACCGGTATCGTGGAGCGAGCCACGCTGGAGTTGCTCCGGATCGAGACTTCCTCGGTGCGGGTGGACTCGCAGCGAACAGCTGATCTGGACTCGACGATGGCAGTCATGTCGGAACGTGACAATCACTACCGCTATTCCGTAGCGTGGATCGACTGTCTCGCTCGGGGCGCTTCGCTCGGGCGCTCGATCGTCGAGTTCGGCGAGCACGCTACCCTTGACGACCTTCCCGCTCGGGACCGATCTCCCCACAGGGCGTTGCGGTTCGGGCCGTCTCGGCAAGTTGCCGCCCCGCCGTGGGTCCCCTCAGGCCTCCTGAACCGCTGGAGCGTAGCTGCCTTCAACGAGTTGTGGTACCGCAAAGCACCGCAGTGCTCGAGTGGTCACGTTGTGGACGCGTCAAGCTTTTTCCATCCCCTTGACGCTGTCGACGGGTGGAACCGCATCTACGGAAAGCGTGGTTTTCTTCAATACCAGTTCGTTCTTCCCTACGCACAAGGCGACGTACTTCGGGCGGTAATCGAAAGGCTCGTCGATGCGAGGGCTGCGTCGTTCCTTGCGGTGCTCAAGCGCTTCGGTCCTTCCAACCCGGCTCCGCTGTCATTCCCACGCGAAGGCTGGACGTTAGCATTGGACCTTCCGGTGAGCTTCGCTGGCCTGGACGGAGAACTCGACGAACTCGACGAGATGATCGCAAGTGCTGGCGGACGGGTGTATCTTGCGAAGGACTCCCGCCTGCGCCCCGACCTTCTAGAGACGATGTATCCCCGCCTTGGCGAATGGCGAAAGGTTCGCGAGCGCCTCGACCCTCAAGGTCTGATGAGGTCAGACCTGATGCGTCGCCTTCCGGCCTTAGCCGAGCGCCCAAGCACGCACCCGCCGGCGCTTGCTACGGGGTTCCCGCTACAGTAGGAGGGGTTGTGAGAGACGCGTTAGGTTCGGTCGGGTCTGTGCTCGTGCTGGGGGGTGCTTCGGAGATAGGGGTCGCGATAGCCTCGTTGCTGGCGGCGCCGAGGAGCGCAACCGTGGTCCTCGCCGGCCGGCACGGTGACAGCCTTGCGGAGGCTGCGTCGGCTTTGCAGAGTGCCGGCGCGGGTCGCGTCGAGACGGTCCACTTCGACGCGACGGATGCTGCCAGCCACGACGAGGTGATCGAAAGCTCGGCACGCGCCGCTGGTGGTGACTTGGACGTGATAGTCCTAGCATTCGGGATTCTCGGGGATCAGCAGGTCGACGAAGCCGGAGGCGACGGCGCGGTTCGGGTGGCGACGGTCAACTACGTAGGGGCGGTGTCGGCTGGTCTTGCAGCAGCGAGGCAGCTGCGCCGGCAGGGACACGGCTGTCTCGTGGCGCTCTCGTCGGTCGCCGGTGAAAGGGTTCGGCGAGCCAACTTCATCTACGGCTCATCCAAGGCGGGAATGGACGGCTTCTTCCAGGGGCTGTCTGACTCTCTGGCTGACAGTGGAGCGTCGGTGCTCATCGTAAGGCCTGGGTTTGTCCGGGGGCGTATGACGAGAGGCATGAAACCGGCACCTCTGTCGACAACTCCTGAGGCTGTCGCTGAGGCGACCGTTCGGGCGCTGAGGGACCGCAGCGCGGTCGTCTGGGTGCCGAGGCCGCTCCGGGCCGTCATGGCCGTGATGCGACATCTGCCGAGAGCGGTGTGGAGGCGGGTCCCCGGCTGACGGATTCGGGCGTAACCGCGGCGCTGGTCATATAGTGATCGACGGCGGGTTCTTAGCTCAGGTTAAGCTGAAGAGGAACCGAAACAGCCAGAAGTAATTGCCCTTCAAGAACTAGATCAGGTGCGCCGGTCGATGGAGCCACCAAGCCCTTCCGTCTCAGCAGTCACGTACTCTGCGGAGTTCCCTGCTGTCTTGGAGAGCGTCCACGGTGCCCGCAATGTGCTGGCTCGCGTGGCCGACGAGTGGAAGCTCGAAGAGTCGACCCGCGCCCCAGCGGACCTGGCGGTATCCGAGCTGGTGACGAACGCCCTTTTGCACGCCGGCACGCCTATTCGACTCCGTCTAAGCAGACTTGGCGGCGGGGTTAAAGTTGAAGTGTTCGACGGCGACCGTCGACTGCCCGTCGTGTCTTCTGCGAACCCGGAGAGTCTCCTGGCCAACCGTTCCATGACCGGTCGCGGTCTTGCTCTTATAGCGACCATCTCGGACCGGTGGGGAGCAGATCCGGCAGGAGCTGGAAAGGTAATCTGGGCGGAGCTGGGAACTGACCGGCGAATCGTGGCTCCGGCTCCGGCTCCGGCTCCGGCTCCGACAGCGGGCTCGGCTCCGGCTTCGGGCGATGCCGTGGCGGACGGCTTCTCCGGCGTTCCAACCCAGGTGGGCGTCCAGCCTTTAGCGCCGGCCCGGCCCTTACCGGCTGTGTTCGGTCAGCCCGTAGCGGCGGGAGCGGGACCTGTCGAAGTTGACGCTGTAACCCGGGGCGGGCGGACCGTGCGGTTGGTTGGGATGCCGGTTCCTCTGCTGGCCGAGTCGGCCCGCCAACTAGCCGACCTACGCCGCGAGGTGCAGATGATGGACCTGTCCGGCTCGGATCAAGGCGATCTCGGTCGGGTCGTGCAGACGGGTAGACCGCTGGTGGCGGACCTAGATTTCTGGGCCCGCTCGGAGAGGCGTCTGGCCGAGTACGCGATGTCGCGTGGTGAGGACACCGTCGACTTGGACTTGACAGTGCCCGACGACATAGCGGAGCGCCTTGATCGGCTCACCAGTTGGCTCCGGCGGTGCGCGGCGAAGCTGGCTCGCGGCCGTATGCTGACCCTACCGGCCGGACCGGACGTGGACTCCTACCGATTGTGGTACCGAGAGGAGATCCTGGCTCAGTTGGCCGGCCGCCCGCCGACGCCTTACCAGCCGAGAACGACGGGCGGCGACGCTGTCGGAGGCCAATTCGCCTGACCGGGCCTCCTAGAGCCCCCTGAGTGTTTCGATCGAACGGTCGGCGTGGACGTTCATGTTGATCTCAGACGTTATGACGTCTCGTACGATCCCGCGGCCGTCTATCACGAAAGTAGCGCGCTTGTTGGGAAGGAACCCGACGCTTCGCTTCACCCCGAAGGAGTCCGCAACTTTGTGGTCCGGGTCCGACAGCAGCGGAAAGCCGAGGGAGTGGGTTGTGTCGAAGCGCTTCTGCTTGTCCACGGGGTCGGCTGAGATGCCGACGCATGACGCTCCGAGCCCGGCGAGCTCAGAGCTCAGATCCCGGAAATGACAGCTTTCTTTGGTGCATCCCGGGGTCAGCGCCGCCGGGTAGAAGTACACGACCACGGGCCCCTTGTCTATGAGGTCGCCGAGGCTGACGGTCTGGCCGTTCTGATCTGGAAGTTCGAATCCGGGTGCTTGGTCGCCGACTTTCAATGCCACTTTCGCTGTCCTTCTGTCTGGTCTTAGAGATTGATGGTCGCAGGGCTATCAGGTTGTGGGGCTTCAGGGTTGACCCGGGGCTTCAGCGGCCCGGACTTTCAGCGGCCCGGCTCGATCATCCGCTGCATGAGAGCAACGTCCAGCCAGGTGGAGAACTTCCTGCCGACCTCCCTTTCTATGCCGACCAACTCGAACCCGCAGGAGCGGTGGAGGCCGATGGACGTTTCGTTGCTTCCGACGATCCGGGCCATAACGGCGTGGAAGCCGTGCAGCCCGGCCAGGCGGATCAGTTCCTCGAGCAGCCCCCGACCTATGCCCCGTCCCTGTTCGGCGTGGTCGACATATACAGAGTTCTCCACAGTCGTGCGATAGGCCGGACGGGGGCGGTAAGGGGTCAGGGCGCCGAATCCGACGACCCGGCCGGCATCCACAGCGACGACGGCCGGGTGCGCCCCGCTGTGCTCGTCGATCCAGACCTGCTGGTCCTCCAAGCTGCGCGGCACCAGGTCGAACGTGGATGTTGCGCTGACGACCTCTCGGTTATATATCTCGCGGATTGCTTCGGCATCGTCTATTACTGCTAGGCGGTATTCGACGGGCATGAAGCGAATCGTATCCTGGTCTGGCTCGGCTACGATGGACGATCTGCGTGGTGAGGTCGGCTGGTGGAAAGGCCAGGCGGCTATGATCCCGCAGAGCTTCAACGCCCCCTTAGCTCAGTCGGCAGAGCACAGCCATGGTAAGGCTGGTGTCGTCGGTTCGATTCCGACAGGGGGCTCGGCGGCGTAGCTCAGTTGGTCAGAGCACTCGGCTCATAATCGAGTTGTCGTCGGTTCAAGTCCGACCGCCGCCACCAGCAGTTTCGAAGCCAAGGAGAGTCGAAGACATGGCAAAAAACGAAAAAAGGGTGAAAGTGACGCTGGCCTGCGATGTTTGCAAGCGGCGAAACTATATTACCATGAAGAACAAGCAAAATGACCGTGAGCGCATTGAGATGCAGAAGTACTGCCGCTGGGAGCGACACCACACGCTTCACAAGGAAACCCGCTGAACAACTCTGAGATGCAAGAGCTTGTCCTCGCTGCAAGAGACGGGGACAGCGGGGCGCTCGAAGAACTGGTCCGCGCCACCTACGGCAGCACTTATACCCTCGCCTACCGGCTGACAGGTAATGACGAGGACGCATCGGACGTGGTCCAAGACGTATATCTTCGTGCATGGAGAGGCCTGCGTCGCTTTCGGGGCGATGCCCAGTTCACGACGTGGCTATATCGGATCACCGCCAACTGTTCGGCAAATCAGCTTGCTCGCCGAGCGAGGCATCGAAGCGAGCCTCTTGGTGACGATCTGCAGCCTGTCGAGCACCGTCCTGAAGGCGACCCTGAACTTCAGGTGCTCCGCAGCGGCGAACGCATAGACCTCGAGGTGGCTCTCGCAAAGCTGCCACCGAAGCTCCGCCAGGTGCTCGTGCTCCGCGACATTTACGACCTGGCTCACTCGGTCATAGCCAAGGAGCTGGGCATTTCGGAAGCTGCCGCCAAGGTGAGAGTCCACCGCGCCCGCCGCCAGCTCCGCGATGTTCTCGCTCGCCCTCTAGGAGACTCCGTTGGTGCGCCCACGGGTTCTTCTGGTGCGTCCACGGGTTCCTCGGTGGACCCTACCGTCGGGCACGCCGAAGCTTCGCAGGTGCCCACCGGCAAGATTTCTGGCCCAGCCGGAGCACTCCGGCTGGCAGGGTGAGGCAGTGCGTTCCCTGGTTGAGATAGCCCGGCTGCGATCGGGGGAGTGCGTATCAGCGGCAGACGTTATCCCTCAGCTCGCCGCTGGGGATCGGACGGGTGACCTGGTAGCGGAGACGCACGTAGCCCGCTGCCTGCGCTGCCAGGCCGAGGTGGCGGCGTTCGCCGGGATCCTGCGGGCGATGCGAGCTATGCGCTACGAGACCGTCGAAGATCCGAGTGACACGCTCGACAGGGTAGTGGGATCCCTCCGTTCCGGCCGATCCCAACCGGGCCTGCCTGTGTGGGCCGCGAGGGTCGCCTATGGCTGCGGCCTCACCGCTACGGCTGCGGCCGGGGCGCTGCTGTGGGCGAGCCGCCGCCACCCTGGGCTCGTAAGCGCCAGTTGACTCGCCCAATGTAGGGGAAGCCAGCGAGAGGACAAGGCGAAGCCTATTGGGTCGCCGGCGGGTGCTATCCTGAAGGGGCACCCAACCGCAGCAGCCTTGCAGAGGGCAGTAGCTCAATTGGTAGAGCACCGGTCTCCAAAACCGGCGGTTGGGGGTTCGAGTCCCTCCTGCCCTGCTCTTAAGCACTGAATCGCCCATAAAACCCCTACGACCCGAGAAGACCTACTGTGAGCATGAACCGACAACAGAGGCGGCTGATGCAGCGTCAAGGCCAACTGGCCGAGGACGGCACGCCGGCAGCTCGCCGCCCGGAGGCTTCAGAGGTCCGGCGGACGAGGCCTGCTCCCGGGTCACCCGCTAGGCGGACGTCACCTCGGCAGTTCCTCCACGAGGTGAACGTGGAGCTGCGTAAGGTAGCATGGCCGAGCCGGGCCGAGACCGCCAACTATTCGATAGTGGTGTTCGTGGCTCTAGCAGTCCTCATGGCGCTGATCTTCGCTTTGGATCTGGCGTTCTCTCATCTGGCCAACTTCCTATTCAAGTAGCGGGCATGTCTGAAGACGATCTAGACGAACTAACTGAACACGACGCGCACCCCGCAGAGCCGGAGGCAGGCGTAGGTGCTGGCCTCGACGGCGACCCAAGCGGCGGGTCCGACGATCCTGAAGACGCCGACCAGCATGAAGAGACGCCTCAGAGCCCCTACGACCGTCCGGGAAAGTGGTACGTCATCCACAGCTACGCGGGCTACGAGAACAAGGTCAGGTCCAATCTCGAAAGCCGCATCGCTTCCATGAACATGGAGAAGCGGATCTACGAAGTGGTCATTCCGATGGAGGATGTCGTCGAGTTCAAGAACGGCCGCAAGCAGGTCGTGTCGAAGAAGGTCTTCCCCGGCTACCTAATGGTTCGCTTGGACCTCGACGACGACTCGTGGTACGTGGTCCGCAACACCCCAGGAGTGACGGGCTTTGTCGGCCTCGGTGCACGGCCTACACCGCTCACCCGCAAGGAAGTCGAGTCGGTATTGGCGATCAAGGTGGACGAGGACGACACTGCCGGCGGTTCTCGCAAGAGCAGGCCGCGGGGAATGCAGTTCGAGATCGGCGAGTCGGTCAGAGTGAAAGAAGGCCCTTTTGCGGACTTCACCGGCACCATCGCAGAGATCAACGAGGACCAACTCAAGCTCAAGGTTCTCGTCAACATTTTCGGGCGCGAGACGCCCGTCGAGTTGGACTTCGCCCAGGTGGCGAAGCTTTAAAGGAGCGTCAATGGCCAAGCGCCGAGTATCTGCCATAGTCAAGATCCAGCTTCCGGCCGGCAAGGCCACGCCCGCTCCGCCGGTCGGTACGGCTCTCGGCCCGCACGGGGTTTCCACGATGGAGTTCGTGAAGCAGTACAACGCCGCGACAGAGGACAAGCCCGGGCAGGTTATTCCGGTGGAGATCACGATCTTCGACGACCGCTCGTTCAGCTTCGTCTTGAAGACCCCGCCGACCCCGTTCCTGATTCGACAGGCTGCCGGCCTTGAGAAAGGCGCAAAGACGACGGGCAAGGAGACCGCCGGCACCATAACCGACGGCCAGCTCGAGGAGATAGCTCGGGTGAAGATGCCTGACTTGAACGCGAACGACTTGGAAGCCGCAAAGGCGCAGATCGCAGGCACTGCACGATCGATGGGCGTCAAAGTCGGCTGAGAGCGCCGCGAGACTCGCTTAAGCTGTCAAATCCAGGCCGGATAAGACCTCAACCGGTCGGAGCAACCACCAACTTCTAAGAGGGAGACTTAATGTCGCAAAAAGGTAAAAGGTATGTCGACGCCCTGAAGCGCTTCGACCGTTCCCGTCCCTACAACCCGTCCGAGGCGTTGGACCTGGTGAAAGGCCTCGCGAGCGCCAAGTTCGACGAGACCGTCGAGATGTCCGTGCGTCTCGGTGTGGACCCGCGAAAAGCCGACCAGGTGATTCGAGGGACAGTTTCGCTCCCGTCTGGAACGGGCAAGGAGGTGCGGGTGGCTGTCTTCGCGGCTGGTCCCGCCGCGGAGGAAGCCCGTGCTGCTGGTGCCGACGTCGTCGGTGCCGATGACCTTATCGCTAGGGTCGACGGGGGTTTCATGGACTTCGACGTTGCTATTGCCACCCCCGACCTGATGGGTCAGGTAGGCCGTCTGGGGCGCAAGCTCGGACCCCGGGGTCTCATGCCCAACCCCAAGACGGGTACGGTCACAACGGAGGTGGGCAAAGCCGTGACCGACTTTAAAGGTGGTCGCGTCGAATACCGGGCTGACACGCGGTCGCGCGGCGTAGTGCAGGTCCCGATCGGTAAGGTCAGCTTCGATCGGACCGCTCTGCTGCGCAACTTCCGCGCGGTGATCGAGGAGATAAACAGGGTCAAGCCTGCGGCGGCGAAAGGCAAGTACGTGAGGTCAGTCGCTGTCAGCTCGACCATGGGTCCCGGCGTCGACGTGGACGTCAATGCCCTGCGCGTCACCGACGAGGACCTGGCCAGCGCCTGAACTGGCACTCGGCGCACGAGCTGGCGCTTTGGGAGCCACCCCCCCCGACGGCATGGCCGAGTGGTAGGGCCGAAACCGGTTGGGCTTAGCCGGCTCCTAGGATTGTGGCGATGGCCAAACCCGAGTGGATGCCCCAGAGGGTATACCAATGGGTCAAGCCGCGTTCGCTTGTCTTGCACTTGGTCTACGCGTCGTGCTCCTCCGGCTGTCTTGTCGCCATGTGGTGGCAGATCCACCGGGCGTTGCAAGGCAACGTGCTCAGCTACTTGTACTCGGTGGAGTGGCCGACGTTCGTGGTAGTAGGTGGAATCGGATGGTGGCAGCTGTTCCACGACACTCCCGAGTTCATCGCCGAGCGAAGGGCTTACCACCAGCGGATGCGTAGAGCCAGCGCTGAGGTCGTCGCCCGCACCCTGCCGCGGTCAGCTCTCGCGCTCACCGTCGACTCACACGAGCTGCCGGCTAACCGTCTCGGCGCTGGGGTCGGCGGGCCTGAACGGGTGCTGACGGTTGGCTCGCAGGAGGCCACGTTCACACTCCCGAGCTCGCCTCGCAGCGCCTACGACCCCAGCAGGCCGGGGGAGAGCGGATCCCTAGTCGACTTGGAAAGCTCGGCTCTTGGCGCCGCCAGCTTCGACGACTTCGACCGTCATAACCCTGACGGCAGCCCCGAAGACGACATGACCCAGTACAACCGGTACCTAGCTCTACTGGCCGTAAAAGGCAAAGCCAAGACTTGGCGTAACCCTCACGGCTTCAAGGCGGAAGGAAGTAGCTAAGTGGGAAAGTTCAACCTGTCGGATCCTCTGTGGCGTTACCGGGTCATGGCCTGGGTTGTAGGGACGATGCTCATCTTGGTGTTCATCGGCCTCATCCCTGCGATCAACTCTGCCGACGCCGTCCTGGGGCCGATACACGGCGTTTTGTACATCGTCTACCTGGCGACTGTCGTGAACATGCTCGTTGCTTACCGGCTCAACGTGTGGTACTTCATCGGCATGGTGATGGCGGGATGGTTCCCGTTCGTGTCGTTCATCGTCGAACGCAAGATCACCCGGCGGCTGTCCGGCACAGCTATCGGCTATAATAGAGATAGCACTATCGAACCGTAGAAATCAGGTCGCCCTTCGGGGCGCAAAGCGGGCCCGCCGGGCCCGGCCCGACGAGGTGAGAGGCGGCCCTCTACTGAGGTCTTGTCGCTCGCGTCGCGGGCGAGTTACCTTAGGAGGAGCCAGTGGACAACCCGAGACCGGAAAAGGTCGCCGTCGTAGACGAAGTTCGTGAGCGGTTCTCGGCGTCGCACGCAGCGATCCTCACCGAGTACCGCGGAATGAAGGTCAAGGAGCTTTCGGCACTTCGCCGCAGCCTCGCTCCTTTCGGCGGGGAGTACAAGGTCTACAAGAACACCCTGGTCACTCTGGCAGCTCGCCAGGTGGGCCTGGCCGATCTCGAGCCCCTGCTGCACGGACCGACAGGTGTTGCTTTCATAAGCGGGGATGCTGCTGGCGTAGCCAAAGCCCTCAAGGAGTTCTCCCGGACCAACCCGGCGTTGGTAGTCAAAGGCGGGGTTCTTGGAGAGAAGGTAATCGGTGCAACCGAAGCGGCCGCGCTGGCGGACCTTCCGTCGCGAGAGGTCCTGCTCGCCCAGTTGGCTGGAGCGATCGCCGCGCCGATGCAGCAGTTCGCAGGGCTGCTCCAGGCTCTGCCCCGAAACTTGGCCTACGGCCTTGCCGCCCTGCGCGACAAGCGCGAAGCCGAGTAGAAGCCAAACAACACATTTTCGTCCAGATATCAGTCCAACACCTAGCGTCAGCATTCGCCGACCGGAACCAGGAGCACCCAAGACAATGGCAACAAAAGAAGAGATTCTCGACAGCATCGCCAACCTGACAGTCCTCGAGCTGTCCGAGCTGCTCAAGGAGTTCGAGGAGCGCTTCGGCGTAACCGCTGCAGCGCCTGTAGCGGTAGCGGCGGCTGCGCCAGCCGGTGCGGCGGAAGCCCCGGCAGAGGAGGAGCAGGACGAGTTCGACGTGGTCCTCACCTCGGCCGGCGACAAGAAGATCCAGGTGATCAAGGAAGTTAGGGCCCTAACAAGCCTTGGCCTCAAAGAAGCCAAAGATCTCGTCGACGCCGCGCCGAAGCCTGTGCTGGAGAAGGTCAGCAAGGAAGACGCCGAGAAGGCGAAGGCTCAGCTCGAAGCTGCCGGCGCCGCCGTCGAACTCAAGTAGCCCTTAGGGATATCTTCATGCTGAGCTCCGGTGGTTGGCCGCCGGAGCTCAGCGAGCCATCAGCCTGACGGCGACGCCGAACGGCACGATCGCTACGACTAGAACGAGCACCTCCAACGCCAGCGGTGTACCCGGAGAAGCGAAGATCGCTTGGTGCAGGTCGTTCACGGCCGTCGCTGTCGCTGCGAGGTGCCCGCTTATGACCGTCGGGAGGAACTCCGCCCCGATCAGCCCCGCTCCCAGAGCAAGCGGAGCTACCACGAGTGGTCCGCTAACCACAAGCACTAGGCCCGCTAGGAGGAGTGCCAGTACCAGCACCCCGGTCGCGTTGCCGCCGGGGTGGTAGAAGTAGCTGGCGATGCCGAGGAGGGTCACCCCTAGGGCTATGAGCCCGCGGACCACCATGGTCGCTCGAGCGGCGGCTATCAAGGCCAGCGCTGCTAAGCCGGGCGTGAGCACTGCCACCAACCCACCGAGGCCGACCACGACCCTCTTGGACGCCCCAGTCGTCGCGACGTCGGCGACCAGTCTGCCCGCCGCGCTTGACACGACCCTCTCGGCGGTAGCCGCCAGGGTACGACCGGCACCGGCGAGGTAAGGGACGTGCCCGAGAGCGACTGCTATGCCCAGGGCCGCCCCGATGAGAAGCCAGACGCGGCCCCTAGGCAGGTCAGCGGTCCTTTTGCGTAGAAGGCTTGACCCTTGTCGCCTGGCCGGCCGGCGCAGAGTCAGCCTCGACGTCGTAGAGTTGCGCAGGCGTCAGGCCGCCTTCGAGCAGCGACAAGTGCGGGGAAGAAATGTCAGCATCCCCCAGGGACGAGGGCAGCGCCGATGGCGCCCGATCACCAACTGGAACGTCCCCACCGAGGTCGAAGTCGACTTCGCCGCCCATGGGACCGGTGTCGCCGTCCAAACCGGGGTCGTCAAGGCTGGAGTCGAAGTCGAGATCCGGGGGGGCTGGGCTTGGGGAGATTATCTGGTAGCTCGGATTGGTATGATGCGCCTGCGATGTGTAGTCGTCGGTCGCGTGCAGTGCCTCGGTGACACTGGCAGGGCTCTTAGAAGTTGCGGCCGGTGCCGACGGGGAGTCCACGACAAGACCGAGAGCGTTCCCGAGAGCTTCCCGAAGATCAGCGAGGGTCGCGGCGACGGTATCGCGCTTGGCTGCGAGGTCGCGAAGCTCTGCGATGGCACGCTGACGTTCGAGGTCCTGGTCGTGGCGCATCTTGGACTCGTCGGCCCTGGTGCGCGAGATCGTCTGGTCGGCCCACTGCTCGATGTCGCGTGTGCGTATCGTGGCACGCCGTTCGGCGTCGGCGATGACCTCGTCCGCCTCGGAACGTGCCGCTGCCTCGCAGCGGCGGGCCTGCTCCTCCGCCCTGGCCACTATGGCCGCCGCCTCGTCCTCTGCGTCGGCGAGCTTACGGTTCGACTCGGCGATCAACTCCGCCGCTCTGTCTTCGCCGCGTCGGATGGTGTCCGCGGCGGTGTCCTCCGCTTGGCGTAACAGGAGACCGATGCGCTCTCCAAGCACAGCCCCGGTGCGGGGCGTGTCGGAGCTCAGCTTCTCTTCAAGCTCGACGATGCGGCCCTTGAGCTTGGCTATCACCGCTTGATACTGGCGGGCCTCCTCGCGGGAGCGCTCTACCTGGCCGAGAGCGTCGCTCAGGGAGTCCAGGTACTCGTCGACCTCCATGCGATCGTAACCACGGAGGCTTACCGTGAAAGTGGGTGAAAGAGTTTTGGGTTCCATCGGGGCTCCTATGGCTCGACACGCGGGCATGGCTCCCAGGCCCTCAATCGGGCCTGCCCTTTCTCCGGTCATCATCATTGCCGAACCGGGACGGCAATGCAAGCACTTCACGCTCCCAGAGCAGAAAAACCTTGACTCGGCGGTGTCGCTTGTCGTATCCTTTAGTCAAGCAAAGCTCCGGCTGGTCGCATCAAGTTGACAAGCCGCTATGGTCCTGATACCAGGTTGCGAAAGCGTGGAGGTTGGCACGCCACCTGGAAATATTGGTAGACCCGTTTGCCTTGGCGCTCTTCAGAGCGTAGACTGGTAGACGCCGTGGTCCCCTGTGACGAGTCTCTTTGTATTTCGACGCGTCTTCAACGCGGGCGCAGCGGCATCCCCCATTTCGTTCTGCCCCAGGAGTAGGTCTTGTCGACTCGTCTCGCGCCCCGGGAGCGTTTTTCCTTTGCCAATATCGATGAGGTCCTGCCTTTGCCGGACCTCATCGCCGTCCAACGCGATTCGTTCCGCTGGTTCCTTGAGGAGGGACTGGCGGACACCTTCCGCGACATAAGCCCGATCGAGGACTTCTCCGGACAGCTAAAGCTGGTCTTGGAGTTCGACCCGACCGACCAGGACCTGCGCCCGCCGCCGAAGTTCACGGTGGAGGAGTGCAAGGAGAAGGACATGACCTACGCGGCGCCGATCTTCGTGCGCGCGCAGTTCCAGAACGCCAACACCGGCGAGATCAAAGAGCAGACGGTCTTCATGGGGGACTTCCCGATGATGACCGACAAGGGCACCTTCGTCATCAACGGAACCGAGCGTGTCGTCGTCTCCCAGCTGGTGCGCAGCCCCGGCGTGATCTTCCAGCCGGGGCGTGACCTCAAGACCGTCGTGACCGGCACGATTCACCCCTACCGCGGTGAGTGGATCGAGTTCGACGTCGAAGCCAAACCCGGCAAGGAGATAACAGCCGGCTCCAGGGTCGCACGCAAGCGCCGGGTGAGCCTGTTCGTGTTGCTCCGGGCGCTCGGCTACACCAACGACGACGGCTTCATCGACCGCTTCGTGCGTCACTTCGACTTCTTGGACACCCAGTGGGAGAAGGAGCGCGACTTGGCTCCGACCCAGGAGGAGTCCCTGCTTGAGATCTACAAGCGTGCCCGTCCAGGCGAGCCTCCCAGCACCGAGTCGGCCAGGGTTTACCTGGAGAACTCCTTCTTCAACCCGAAGCGATACGACCTGACCCGGGTCGGGCGTTACAAGCTCGACCGCAAGCTCGGTCCGGAGATCGAACGTCTAGCGGACCTTTTCGGCGTCGCGTTGGACCGACCCACCCCTGGCCAGGGTGTGCTGTCGCGCTCCGAGGTGCTCGCAGCGTGCAGCTACATGCTCAACCTCGCCAAGGGCGAGTCCGGGTACCGTCTAGACGACCAGGACCACTTTGCGAACCGCCGTATCCGCTCGGTCGGCGAACTGATCCAAAACCAGGTTCGTGTCGGGTTGTCGCGTATGGAACGCGTCGTGCGTGAACGTATGACCACCCAGGACGTGGAGGCGATCACCCCTCAGACGCTGATCAACATCCGGCCGGTGGTGGCGGCGATAAAGGAGTTCTTCGGGACGTCGCAGCTGTCGCAGTTCATGGACCAGACCAACCCGCTGTCGGGACTCACCCACAAGCGACGGCTGTCGGCGATGGGCCCAGGCGGTCTTTCGCGGGAGCGGGCCGGTTTCGAGGTTCGTGACGTCCACACTTCCCACTACGGGAGGATGTGCCCGATCGAAACCCCAGAAGGTCCCAACATCGGTCTCATCGGCCACCTCGCCTCCTACGGGCGGATCAACAGCTACGGTTTCATCGAGACCCCGTACCGCAGGGTCGTCGAGGGCAAGGTCACCGACGAGATCGTCTACCTTGCGGCCGACGAGGAAGAGGAATACGTCATCGCCCAGGCGAACGCCAAGCTCGCCGACGACGGCACCTTGGTCGAAGACCGTGTTCTCGTCCGCCGGGCGCCGGTCGGGCCGGGCGTGCGGGTAGGCGCCACGGGAACCTCCTACGGCACCACTTCGGAAGTCGACTTCGTCCCGCCCGCGGAAGTGGACCTGATGGACGTGTCGCCCAAGCAGATCGTGTCGATCTCGACTGCTCTCATACCGTTCGTCGAGCACGACGACGCCAACCGGGCGCTGATGGGCGCCAACATGCAAAAGCAGGCGGTTCCGCTTCTCAAGCCGGAAGCCCCTTACGTCGGCACCGGTGTCGAAGCCCGAGCGGCGCGCGACGCCGGCGACGTCCTCATCGCCGAAGGTGACGGTCTTGTCACCGAAGCGGCCGGCGAGATCGTCGTCGTCGACTACGAGCCGGGTCAGGTCGACTGGGCCGGTACCAAGCTCGGACGCAAGGTGTACCGCCTGGCGAAATTCCGCCGTTCGAACCAGAACACCTGCCTCAACCAGAGGATCGTCGTCGAAGCCGGGACGAGAGTCGCGAAAGGCGACCTTCTCGCCGACGGGCCTTCCACCGAGGAAGGCGAGCTCGGGCTGGGCAAGAACCTGCTCGTGGCGTTCATGCCGTGGGAGGGCTACAACTACGAGGACGCGATCATCCTCTCCGAGCGCCTCGTGCGTGACGACGTGCTCACCTCGATACACATCGAGGAGCACGAGGTCGACGCCCGTGACACCAAGCTCGGAGCGGAGGAGATCACCAGGGACATCCCCAACCTGTCCGACGACATCCTCAAAGATCTCGACGAGCGGGGCATCATCCGCGTCGGCGCGGACGTGTCAGCCGGGGACGTTCTGGTCGGCAAGGTCACCCCGAAAGGCGAGACCGAGCTCACCCCCGAGGAGCGCCTGCTTCGGGCGATCTTCGGTGAGAAAGCCCGCGAGGTTCGCGACACCAGCTTGAAAGTCCCCCACGGCGAGTCCGGCAAGGTCATAGACGTCCGGGTCTTCTCCCGCGAGGACGCCCACGAACTACCTCCCGGCGTGAACCAGCTGGTCAGGGTGTACATAGCCCAGCGCCGCAAGATCTCCGAGGGCGACAAGCTCGCCGGGCGTCACGGCAACAAGGGTGTCATCTCCAAGATCCTCCCCGTCGAGGACATGCCGTTCCTCGCGGACGGCACCCCCGTGGACATCATCTTGAACCCGCTCGGCGTTCCCAGTCGGATGAACGTCGGTCAGGTCCTCGAAAGCCATCTCGGCTGGGCCGCCCGGTGGGGTTGGGAAGGAAACGAAGTTGCCAAGCCGCCGGTGAGCGGAGCCGAGCGCAAGACCCGGCCGATAACGCCCCCGTCGGTGCACGTGGCGACGCCCGTCTTCGACGGCGCCCACTGGGACGAAGAGGAAGAAGCCGGCCGTCACCCCACGATCCAACGGGTCTTCGAGACGATCAACCCTGATCGCCTCGACGCCGACGGTAACCCCGTCGCGCAGGGCACGACCGGACGCCTGATCGGATCCAACGGCAAGGCGACGCTTTACGACGGGCGGACCGGACTGCCCTACGACAGCCCGATCAGCGTCGGCTACGTGTACATCCTCAAGCTCGCCCACCTCGTCGACGACAAGATCCACGCCCGCTCGACCGGGCCGTACTCGATGATCACCCAGCAGCCCCTGGGCGGCAAAGCCCAGTTCGGCGGGCAGCGCTTCGGTGAGATGGAAGTCTGGGCGCTCGAAGCTTACGGTTCGGCTTACGCCCTCCAAGAGCTTTTGACCATCAAATCCGACGACGTGGTAGGCCGCGTGAAGGTTTACGAGGCGATCGTCAAAGGCGAGAACATTCCCGAGCCTGGGATACCGGAGAGCTTCAAGGTGCTCATCAAAGAGATGCAGAGCCTGTGCCTGAACGTGGAAGTCCTCTCCAACGCAGGGGAGCACATCGAGATGCGCGAGCTGGACGAGGACGTGTTTAGAGCTGCCGAGGAGCTCGGCATCGACATAAGCAGGCCTGAGAGAGGCTCCGACGAGGAAGACGCACGACGAGCGAGCGAGAGAGGTTTCTGACAGACAGTGCTGGACGTCAACGATTTCGAGCAGATACGTATAGGTCTCGCCACGGCGGACTCGATCCGTGCATGGTCAAACGGCGAGGTTAAGAAGCCCGAGACGATCAACTACCGGACCTTGCGTCCCGAGAAGGACGGGCTGTTCTGCGAGAAGATCTTCGGTCCCACCAAGGACTGGGAGTGCTACTGCGGCAAGTACAAGCGTGTCCGCTTCCGCGGGATCGTCTGCGAACGCTGCGGCGTCGAGGTGACCCGCTCGAAGGTGCGCCGCGACCGGATGGGTCACATCGAGCTGGCCGCCCCGGTCGTGCACATCTGGTATCTGAGGGGCACGAGAAGCTGGCTCGCGTACCTGCTGATGGGCACCGAGGTCCGCGAGGAGCTCAAAGCCAAGCAGCTCGAAAAGGTGATCTACTTCGCCGCGAACCTCGTCACCTGGGTTGACGAAGAGAAGCGCCATGTGGACCTTCCCAGCCTCGAAGCCGAGCTCGCCGAGGAGATCGGCGAGATCGAGCGCGGCCGGGACCTGGATCTGGACAAGCGCTTCAAGGCTCTCGAAGACGAGCTCGCCAAGATGGAAGCCGAGGGCGCCAAGGACAGTGAGCTCAAAGCCCGCCAACGTCAGGTGGACAAGGAGCTCGGCTCGATCCGCGACCGCGCCGACGCAGAGATCGAGCTCGCCAAGCGCTCCTTCGACGAGTTCAGGGCGTTGCATTCCCGCAAGATCATCGAAGATGAGGGCCTTTGGCGGGAGCTTAAGGACCGCTACCCGGACTACTTCCGCGGTGGTATGGGCGCGGAGGCGATCGCCTCTTTGATCAACGAGATCGACTTCGACGAGGAGGAGGTGAAGCTGCGCGAGGCGATCGACCCGTCCGACGGCAGGCGTCCCCTTTCGGTGCAGCGCCGCCAGAAGGCGATCAAACGCCTGAAGATCGTCACGGCGTTCAACCGTCGCGACGAGAACGGCAGGCGGGCGAACGACCCCCGGGCGATGATCCTCGACGCGGTGCCGGTGATCCCGCCGGAACTTCGCCCAATGGTGCAGCTCGATGGCGGACGGTTCGCCACCTCGGACCTAAACGACCTTTACCGTCGTGTGATCAACCGTAACAACCGCCTGAAGCGCTTGTTGGACCTCGGAGCCCCCGAGATCATCGTCAACAACGAGAAGCGCATGCTCCAAGAGGCCGTCGACGCTCTCTTCGACAACGGCCGGCGCGGGCGCCCGGTCAGCGGTCCCGGTAACAGGCCGCTCAAGTCGCTGTCGGACATGCTCAAAGGCAAGCAGGGCCGGTTCCGCCAGAACCTGCTCGGCAAGCGCGTCGACTACTCGGGCCGTTCGGTCATCGTCGTCGGCCCGACGCTGAAACTTCACCAGTGCGGCCTTCCCAAGCTGATGGCGTTGGAACTGTTCAAACCTTTCGTGATGAAACGCCTCGTCGACTTGGAAGTCGCCCAGAACATCAAGTCGGCGAAGCGCATGGTAGAACGGCGCCGCTCGGCTGTGTGGGACGTGCTCGACGAGGTGATCAAGGAGCACCCGGTGCTGCTGAACCGGGCGCCGACGCTCCACCGCCTCGGGATTCAGGCTTTCGAGCCGGTCCTGGTCGAGGGCAAGGCGATCCAGATCCACCCGCTGGTGTGCACCGCTTTCAACGCCGACTTCGACGGCGATCAGATGGCCGTGCACCTTCCCCTATCCGCGGAGGCCCAGGCCGAAGCGCGGATCTTGATGCTGTCGGCCAACAACATCCTCTCCCCGGCGACGGGACGGCCGATCGTGATCCCCACCCAGGACATGGTCTTCGGCGCCTACTACCTCACCTTGGTCCGTGACGGGGCCAAAGGCGAGGGGAAGGTGTTCCGTCACCTTTGGGACGTCGAACGGGCTTACGACGCCGGCGACTTGGACCTGCACGCCAAGGTGACCTGGCGAGGCAAGGTCGTCGCCGCCGACGGGACCGTGTCGAACGGTCCGCTGGAGACGACCCCGGGGCGGATCATCTTCAACACTGCACTGCCAGACGACTTCCCGTTCGTCAACGAGGTGGTCGGCAAGAGGAACCGTCCGATCGGCTCGATAGTCGAGGTGCTCGCCGAGCGTTACCCGAGGGTGACTGTCGCTTCGAGCCTCGACGCGATCAAGAACTTGTGCTTCCGCTACGCGGCCCGGTCCGGTCTGACGATCTCGATCGACGACGTCATGACGCCGCCTTCCAAGGCGGAGATCATCGCCCGCCACGAGGCGGAAGCCCAGAAAGCCGAGACGCAGTTCAAGCGGGGTATCATCACCGACGACGAACGCCGCCAGAAGGAGATCGAGATCTGGACTGCGGCGAACTCCGAGATCGGAAAGGCGATGGAGCAGACCCTCGCCGCCTCCGTCGACAACCCTCTAGACATGATGGTCGACTCGGGTGCCCGAGGCAACCCTCAGCAGGTGCGCCAGATCGCCGGTATGAAAGGCCTCGTGTCCAACCCCCGCGGCGAGATGATCCCCCGGCCGATCCGTTCCTCGTTCCGTGAGGGACTTTCGGTCTTGGAGTACTTCATCTCCACCCACGGTGCCCGTAAGGGTCTCGCCGACACTGCGCTGCGCACCGCCGACTCCGGGTACCTGACCAGGCGTCTCGTGGACGTAGCGCAGGAGCTGATAGTCCGCCAAGTCGACTGCGGCACCACCCGCGGCGTGTGGATCGACGGGATCAAACGCGACGACGAACGCTCGCGCGCCTACCTTGAGACCCGCATCGACGGTCGGGTGCTCGCCCGCGACGTCCCGCTGTCGGACGGTTCGGTGATCGAGGCGGGCACGGTGATCTCGCCTCCGGTGATGGAAGTCCTGCGTGACGACCCGGCGGTGGAGCGGATCAACTGCCGTACGGTGCTCACCTGCGAAGCGGAGCACGGTATCTGCGGGACCTGCTACGGCCGGTCCCTGGCGACCAACCACGACATCGAGCTCGGCGAGGCCGTCGGGGTCATAGCCGCCCAGTCGATCGGCGAGCCCGGAACTCAGCTGACGATGCGAACCTTCCACCAGGGTGGCATCGCAGGGGAGGACATCACCCACGGCCTGCCGAGAGTGGTCGAGCTGTTCGAAGCTCGCACCCCCAAGGGCGCGGCTATCCTCGCCCGCACGTCGGGCGTGGTCCGCATCGACGAGGAGGACACCGGGCGGCGTGTCGTGATCGTCGGCGACGACGGCTCCGAGGAGGTCTACGAGGTGTCCCCGCGGGCGAAACTCGCCGACGGGGTGCGCGACGGGGCGGAGATCACCGCCGGCGACCCGATAGTCGACGGCCCCAAGGACCCGAAGGCGCTGCTGGAGATCAAAGGCATCCGCGAGACCCAGCAGTACATCGTCAACGAAGTCCAGCAGGTCTACCGAGACCAGGGCGTGTCGATCCACGACAAGCACATCGAGCTGATCGTCCGCCAGATGCTTCGCCGCGTGCTGGTGGCAGACCAGGGTGAAAGCCCGTTCCTGCCGGGCGAGCGCGTCGACTCGCGCACCTACGCCGAGGTGAACCGCCAGCTGGTCGTGGAAGGCAAACGTCCCGCGGAGGGCCGCCCAGAGCTGATGGGTATCACCAAGGCTTCGCTCGCCACTGACAGCTGGCTTTCAGCGGCCAGCTTCCAAGAGACGACGCGGGTGCTCACCGAGGCGGCTATCGAAGGCAAATCGGACCACCTGTTCGGCCTCAAGGAGAACATCATCATCGGCAAGCTGATCCCCGCAGGGACCGGCATGACCCGCTACCGCGACATCGTCTTGGAAGCCCCCGAAGCCGAGCGGATGACGTTTTGGTCCTCAGGTGACGAGGAAGCCGGAAGCGAGGACCTGGCCGCGTGGCTGGCGTCGATCGGTTCCAGCCCCGAGGAGGCCGACGACGCGTTCGGCGACTTCAACCCCGACGACCTCGGCCTCGGCGTCGCCCCCCTGGACGGCCAGCTCGACGTGGCCGACGGCGGCTTCGACGACGCCGGCTTCGACGACGCCGGTTTCAATGGCGCCGGCGAGGGAGCCACCGGCCTCTAAATACCGTTTGCCTCACGTTCCCGGGCGGGGCTGCCCTCGCCCAGGAACGTGACCAGCCGTTTGCGCCGATGCTACTGTCAGTTTTCACGCCAAGTAACAAGGTTCGCTACCTAGACGACTGCTACGCGAGTCTCGCAGCGCAGTCCTACACCGACTGGGAGTGGGTGGTCCTCCTAAACGGCGGTGCGGGCGCTTGGCGGCCACCTGTCGCCGACCCGAGGGTCAAGGTGGCGCGCGCTTCGAAGGTGGGTGGTGTCGGCGCAGCCAAGCGCGCCGCGTGCGCGCTCGCTACCGGCGAGGTGCTCGTAGAGCTCGACCACGACGACGTGCTAGCTAGTAACTGCCTGGAGCGGCTGGCTGACGTGTTCGCCGGGGACGCGACCGTCGTGTTCGCTTGCTCGGACTGGGCTCAGATCGGCGAGGACGGGAGCCGCAACGAGGACCGGTTCAACCCGGCGATGGGCTGGGTCTACGACGACGTCACGGTCGACGGTGCCAGCCTGCTGCGCTGCCGCGGGATGGTCCCGAGCCCGCACAACGTCGGTTACATCTGGTATGCGCCTAACCACGTGAGGGCTTTCCGCCGCAGCGCCTACGAGGCTATCGGCGGCTACGACGATACTTTGAGCGTCCTCGACGACCAGGATCTGATGTCGCGTTTGTATATCGCCGGCAGTTTCGTGCACATAGCGGAATGCTTGTACTTGCAGCGGGTGCACCCGTCTAACACCCAGGCTAAGCCGCGCACGAACGCGTCCATCCAGACCGGCACGGTGGGGCTATACCAGCGCTACATGTACGACATGGCGTCGGCGTGGGCGGCCCGGGAGGGTTTGGCGGAGATCACTTTGGTGGTCGACGGCATGCCGGCGCTGCGCGAGCCGCGAGGCACTGCTGTCGTAGTCGAACCTGACGCCTTCAGCCTCGACATTGCCGGCGAGTCGGTAGGGGTCGTCCACGCCCCCGACGTCTGCCAGCACATTGTCGAGCGGGCGGCGCTTTTCAACGAGTGCCACCGCGTCCTCGTGCACGCAGGGCTGCTTTTCGCCGACACGCCGAGCACCGACGGTCGCGGCGCGTTCCAAGACCCCAGGTATCGCAGCTTTTGGAACGAGAACAGCTTTTGGTATGTGACCCAGGCTGCTCTCGCCCCGGCGATCCGCGGCCTTGTCGCCCGGTTCCAGGTGAGCCATCTGCGCACCTGGTACCCGACGCCCTTCTTGGAGCAGACGGCAAGCCCTTACGTGCAAGCGAACCTGCTGGCGGTCAAAGACGGTCCCCGCCAAGGCGGCCCGCTCTTATGGTAGGAGCGCTTTGGCGGTGCGCCGGCGGGCAGGCTCAGCTGCTGGGGCTGTACTCCGCCGAAGCTTCGAGGCTACAACTAACTGTAGAAGAGACGTCCATCCAGGTGATGTTCACGAACGCCCCGCTGTACAGATAGACGCTGATCGAACCCCTGCCGAGGTCGTCACCGGCTGGTATCCCGACTACCGGACCGCCGGGGAACCCGTTGGCTTGAACGGGCTCTGTCGCAGGAGACGGTGCTCCTAACTTATCACTGGCTTGTGTACCGTAAGAGCTGTCAGCTGTCAAAAACCCGCCGGAGAAGCTGTTGTCCTTAATGGTGAAGTAGAGATCACCAGGGGAACCTGAGCCAGCACAACCGGCGGTGACAGAAATATTGTTCAGATTGAAGACCGGCGCCTGGCCACCTGAACTTATTGTGGCAGAGTAAGTTGCCACGTTAGTCGGTGCGGCCGCGCCTTGTGCGCCTTGTGCGCCTGTGGCGCCTGTGGCGCCTTGTGGCCCTTGGACTCCTTGTGCGCCTTGTGCGCCTTGTGGCCCTTGGAGTCCTTGTGGGCCTTGGACTCCTCGCGGGCCCGTGGCTCCTTGGGCGCCTTGGGGGCCTGTGGTTCCTTGGGGGCCGGTCGCTCCGGTGGCGCCTTGGGGGCCTGTGGTTCCTTGTGGGCCGGCTGGTCCTCCTGGTCCGCCGGGGCCTTGTGGTCCTTGTGGGCCGCCTGACAGTACTGGTGCGGCTGCCCCCGCTACGACGGGTGAGGTGAGGGGGCTCGCCCCGTGGCTTCCGTAGAAGTTCGCGTCGCCGAAGGAGAACACGCCGCCGTCAGCTCCGATAAGCCAGTAGCCCTTGCCGTCGGGAGTTGGAGTGATACCCACGATCGGAGCGTTGAGGCGGATGCCGACGAGGTCCCCGTAGTTTGGGACTCCGTAGTTGAAGACTTGCCCGTTGGCGCTGACAAGCCAGTACCCGAATCCTGCGGGGTTCTGTGCTCGCGCTTGGGCTCGTGCTTGTATGAGGCTGGTCGTGCTTGTTGGTCCGGTGCTGGTGAGGAGGAACCCTGCGGCGGCGCTTGCAGCGAGCGCAGCACCTCCTCTTGCCGCCCAGCGCGCCCGTCTATGTGTTCTGCTCACTGTCCTCTCCTTATGTTGAGTCACGGTCGACTAAGTAGGCGCCAGCGAGGCTATCGTCCCGCATCCCATAACACTCGTCGACTGTCGGCCGAGGGAGAGTCGGCGCTGGATGCGTTCGTCGCCGGCTCCGAGCAGACCGACAAGTACTGCGGCGACCCCGCTGGCGTCGCACGATCCGGCTGACTCCACGGCTTCGAGGTCCGCCCAGTCTCTGGTGCGGTTGACGAACGCCTCGCACGCGGCCAGGTCCCGGCATGCCAGCAGCAGCGGCGGGTGGCGGGCCGGTGAACGGTTCGGTGTCGACCCGGGCCGTAACCTGATAGTGGAACCCCGCCGTGCTCAGAACGACGTCAATTAGAGTGCTTTGCCACCACAGCCTTGCCTTGTCGTTCGAGGAGGGCGTGATCTGCGTCTGGCGCGACGACTTCGAAAGGAAGGCCAGCAAGGACCGACGCAGCGTCGGTGGGAGGTACGGACACGTTGAGGTCGAGGTCGACGGTGCCAGCACCCGTGGATAACAGCCATCTTGTAGACCAGGCCTGCCGGGTCGAGGTTCAATCGCCCGGGCCGTACGGAAACGGGGGAGAAGCTGTTGGTTTGATCGTGGCGCGCGGGGAACTGGGCGGCAAGGTCGAGGGCCCAGAGCCTCTTGGCGTTTCGCCTGGCGCTCGGCGTCAGTAGCGTCGGGCCGACCCGACGTGGTTATGTCCGGGGCGTAGCCTGCGGCTCAGGGGATCCTGTCGAGGGTGTCGACGCGGGGAATGGTACGTCCCGATTCGTACGCGGCCAGCGTCGCATGTGAGGTGCCGGCCCGCTTGGCGAGAGCTCGCAGCGACAGCCCAGCACCGAGGCGAGTTCGGCGAAGAGTGCCAGCGGCCTCCCACCAGACAAGCTCACCAATCCTGGTATCGAAGTCGATACCAAGACTGGGGCACGGGTGTTGTGACGACAGCCTGGCGGGCTGCCTAAACGTCGATCCCCAACAGTAGATCGACCTCAATGACACCGTTACCTTTGCCGCACGCCTAGCGTGGCCGGTCTGGGAGCCTGTGGCCACCTGTGGCCGGTTGCGACCGGCGAGGCGGGATAGTGCACTCGCCACTGCGATTCCGCGGAATCGGTTCTGGCTTTTGGTGATCACGACCCCGGATGCCCGCCGGCGTTTTCTGTGTGACTGCGTCCGCCATAACGGCGAACAAGGTATTTGGAGAGAACATACTCGGCTATCCCGGCCGTTAAAGTACCTGGCAGCATTCTCGAAGCGCGACTCTGGAGGCTCTTACCGAAGATCGTTCGGGTCGCTGCGAGCGTCGCGCGATCCGAAGCCCTCAGAGCACAAGGCAAGCAAGACCGACTGGGCTGGCGACCCTCGGCCAGCACGGGAACGGAGGTCGCCGCCCGCATCGTGTTCGAGCACTGCGGGCTGGTCTTCATCCAGCCCGCACCCGCCGGCACCTCCGAGTGATCCACGCCGCGGGGCTGCGGGCCAAGTACCCCAGCCAGTACGAGGAGGCTCTGGCTGGCGAAGCTGAGACTGGCTACGGCCTGGGCGCGGCCCGCCTCACGCCCACCGGACGCCCCTCTCTTGACAGGGGCGCTTCCCCCCGTCTCGACCTCCGCGTCGAGGCGGAGCTGTCCGACGCCCTGCGCCAACGGGCCAAAGAGGACCACAGGAGCGTGAGCGCCGTCGCCAGGGACGCCCTCCGCCAGTGCCTGGCGTCCTGACAGCCACCCCGGCCGCCCGATAGCCCATCCGCATCCGGACGCCTGCCCGCGCTGCCCGGTGAGATTCTGGTAGGCGCTTCCTCGGGGACCGACACGGGGGGTGAGCACGACGAGAGACTCGTCGCGAACCTCGTACACGACGCGGTAGCCGCCGACTCAGATACGGCGCCACCCGGGAGAACCGGTGAGGGTGACTGATCCGGTCGGTCGTGGGTCTTGGCCCAACCGGTCGACGGTGGACAGGATGCGCCGACGTGCCGAAACGTCGATGCTACGCAGTTCCTTTCGAGCTGAGGCCTTTCACTCGATCGCGTAACTCACGCGCTTGGGTGTTGTACCTCATCGGCGAGGAGGTCGTCCCACACCTGCGCGTGGGGCACGTTCGGACCAGGCTCGGCTGCCGCACGGCGGGCCGCTTCCAGGTCGGCGGCATCCTCGGCCGCCTCCAGGGCCCGGAGCACCGCCACCGGCACGATCGACGCCACAGCTCGCCCGTTGCGAGTCAGGACGATCCGTTCATCTTTGTACTCCACCCGGTTCACCAGCCGGCCAAGTTGGTCGCGGGCCTCGGTTACACCGATCTCAGACACGGGCCCTACACCACCCGACCTGTACAGGTTGCGGAGTAGTCCGAGTTGAGGATCGGCTACTGCGACGCTCGGACGTCCTCGATCCGTCGGTAGAGCCTGAGGGGATGGTCGGGGACGGCGACGAAGCCGTGACGGGCGTAGAGATGAGCGGCGGCCTCGTCGATACCGTCCACCACGACGAGCCGGGCGGCTGCTGGTTCGCCAGCAGTGACCGCCTTGCGCAGCGCCTCGGCGCGCCAACAAGGGGGCCGCCAGCTTCGCCATGGCCTCGATCGTGGCGATGACGCCTCCAGCGGGGGCGTAGCCTCCGAGGACCCACGCCTGGCGCGGCAGGCCCGTAGCCGACCAACCGTGGGAGGCCTTGTCGTGCGGAGTCGCCACCGCGGCAAAAGACATGGCGAGGGGCGAAAGGACCCGTTCGCCAAGAAGCGGAGCGAAGTAACGACCCGCACGCTCAGCGATGAGCTGGCCGAGCCGCGCAGCACCGAGGTGTGCGTGCAGAGCTCCCGGACGCTCACCGTGGAGATCTCCGAGCCCGCAACAGCGGGCAAGACCTCGCCCACCGTCGTGTCCATCGACAGCTCGCGCCGGTCGATGGCGTCGGCGAGAAGCATCCCGGTGAGCGCCTTGGTGACCGATCCGACCTCGAAGCGGGTGCGGACGTCTGCGCGCATGAACGCCGAGCGAACCGAAGCGACGGCATCGAGCTCCATGGCCACCTCCGGGTCGCCTGTTGCAGCGGGCACCGAGTGCAGGACAGCTGCCACCCAACAGTCCGCGACCGCCGCCACTACCGCAACGACGGCACCGCCCCACGGCGCACCGATCACGGTCACCTGCTCATTTCAGCAAACCAGCGACAGGCTTGCGGCATTTCCCCAGGTTAACGAGCTTCTCGGATACGCCGAATGTTGATCCTTGGCTGTGACGAGGCGCAGTGCCAGCCCGCAGGAGAGCCCGGCGCGAAGCGATCGGGTTCTGCCGACAAGCAGACGGCGGGCAGGCTTGGCCACGCAGCAGAGTTCTGGTGCAAGTAGAACTGTGCTGATACGAGGAGACCCCCAGAGCAGCTTCGCGTTGTTCGAACAGATCGCCGTCGGTCTTCGACGGGCGATAGCCGACGGATCCGTTCGTCCCGGTGACCGCCCCCCGCCCCGGGAGCTCCCAGCTCGGCTGGAAGCGAACATGCACACAGTGCTCCGGGCCTACCAGAGCTTTCGCGCCGAGGGCCTGGTGAGCATGCACCGCAGTCGGGGGGGCGGTGGTAGTGGCGAACCGATCACGAGCTAGCGCTGCCCTGGCCGAACTGGTGGAGGAGCTGGCCGACCGGGCGCGGGCACTCGGCCTCAAGCCCGACGAACCCGCCGAGCTGTTGAGGGAGGCGATGGCGTGACCGCCCGGCGCTGGATCACTTGGGGGATGTTCGCCGTCCTCGGCGCGGCCGACGGGTTGTACCTGGTGGCCGGGGTCGCGTGTGCCAGGGTGCACATCGATCAGCGGGGTGTGAAGGTGACGGCGTGGTCGCTCGGCCGTCCCAAGCTCGCGAAGTCGCCTCCTTGGCCCCGGCGCCAGGACGTGTAGGGCCGAATTTTTTCCGTACCGTAGGCTTCGGACACGGCCTTCAGGTTTCCCGGCCGCCGACGTGTAACCCGTAGACGGCACGGCTAGAATCATCGGATGATGTTAATCTTCGTGCCTGGAAGGAGTCCATGAGGACCACCATTGCTCTTGATGACGACCTTCTCGCTGAAGCACAGCGTCTTACCGGGACCTCCGAGAAGAGCGCCCTGGTGCGCGAAGCACTGCGGGCGTTGATCGAAAGGGAAAGCGCCCGGCGCCTAGCCCGGCTAGGTGGCAGTGAGCGTGAACTGACGGCGCCGCCTCGCCGTCGCCCTGAGCCTCGGTGATCCTGGTCGACACCTCCGTATGGGTGGACCATCTCCGGGTTGGCGAGCCGGCCTTGGCCCACCTACTCGACTATGGCTTAGTGCTCGCTCACCCGTGGGTGACGGGTGAACTGGCTCTCGGCCACCTGGTCCAGCGCCAAGAGATCTTGGGTCTGCTGACCGGCCTCCCGTCGGCAGAGATCGCCACCGATGCCGAGGTGCTCGGCTTGATCGAGGCCGAGCAGCTCTACGGGCTGGGTGTTGGGTACGTCGACGTCCAGCTTCTCGCCGCGACGCGGCTCACTGCGGACGCTCGGCTGTGGACGGCGGACAAACGGCTCGCCGTGGTCGCCCGCCATCTCGGTCTGCTCGCTGATGTTGAGGCTGAGCCATAGCAGACGGCTAAGGGCCAGCCGGGGTCAGTGCCGGCGCCTACCGCCGGCAACCACTGAGGAAGCCGACCGCCGGATCCGCGTTGGCAGCGGATGTCCACCTGTGCAGACACTTGGGAGCCGATTCACCTTGCGGTAAACCCCTATGCGCAATCACTATCACTCGAGGGCGCGTGTAATGTCGGCCGGGTCGTAGTAACGGCGGAACCGGGCTATCCGCCCGTCGGTGATGGTGAAGACCATCACCCATTGGTGCTCGTAGGAGCGCCCCGTTGAGCGCGCCTCGTTGCGGTTGCGGCCCTCAACCACCACGCCGTGATCGGCTGCCGTGAAAATTGCATCCTCCATCGGGTGCCATCGGGAGGTGGCTGCAAACTCGCGGAAGTACTCGGCCAGCTGCTCACGGCCTCGGCGGCGCCCGCCCCACGGCAGAGACTCAGCGTGGTCGCTCCCGGGCCCTGCCAGTCGACATCATCTGTCAGAGCGGCCAGGATGCTCTCGACGTCGCCGCAGCTGAACGCCTCGAACAGCTTCGTGATCATCCTCACGTTGCTCTCGGCCTACACTCGCTTTCCCTTGCTCGTAGTTGGCACTTATGAGCTAGGGCAGGCCGGGGTTTTGGTGTAGGCGGAACGCGTGGTAGGGGGCAGGCAGATGCCCGATCAGGTTCGGTGCGATACATAGGTGGTGGGACATCTCGGTTGGCTGTCTGTCGGGGCGGCGATGCTCCGGCGAGACAAGCGAGTTATCTGTCGAGTGTGAGCAGGCCGTGGCGCCACGGGACGGGGCTGGTGTCGTGGATTAGCGGGGTGAAGACGATGCCGGGGCTGATCGTGTTGATCCGTGCGCCGCGCTTGCCCCAGCGGACGGCCTCGGCCATGACGCGCAGCGAGTTTCCTCGCTCGGCGAGTTGGTACGCGTTGAGGGGGTCTGTGACCTGGTCGGGCCGGAGCATAGGAAGTTCGAGCAGTTCGTCGGTCGGGGTCGTCGCCAGTGCTGCGTCCTGGTCGGCGGTGACGTCACCGAAGTTCGTTGCCGTCTCGACAAGCTGATGAACTGATTCGCGTGATGACACGTCGACGGTGGCGGTGCTTATGTCGAAGCCGGCGTCGAGCATTACCTCGGCTGCCGCGGTGGCGTTCTCGATGCGCTGCCCGAGGGGTGCTCGGTGCCGGTGGCCTCGTTGACGGCCGTGAGGGCGTTGAGGGATCGGGGGTAGCCGATGAACGGCACCAGGACGGTGATGACGTCGAGGAGTGTTGCCGGTAACACCAGGACCGACAAGCCCTGTCGAGTCGGTGGATCCGGGCTAAGAAAGCCTCCGCGTACGCCTGGTTGGTGGATCCGACATCACCCCGCTTGGCATCCAAGATAACGAGGAGCCCGGCCTGACTGGCTTTCGTAATCAGCTGACCGAGTGTTCGGATCCCTCGCCACCCGTGACGCTCATAGAAGGCGGACTGCGGCTTGACGAGACCCACGGCTCCCACAGCGGCCTCGACAGCTAGGTCGACGAAGCGGTCCAGCCCGTCAGGAGAGTCATCCAGCCCCCAGGATTGAAAGACAGCTCCAGAAGGGTCTAGGCCTCAAACCAGCGGCCCGAACATCGACCTTGTCCGGGCGAAGCGATCGGCGAAGGTGTCAGCCAGGGCAACGAGTCTTGCGCACAACGGGAAACCACTGCGGCATCCGACAGATGTGCCCGAAGATCAGGGGCGACCACAAGTCAGATGCCCCCGAACGCCGGGAGGATGACGAGCCCGGTCGGGGTCATGCCGTGTATGCTGATATGCATGCACTCGACGAGCGTCCGGATCGACGGAGAGACGCACGAAGAGCTGAAGCGGCTTGCCGACGAGCTCGGGACGACCGTGGGCCGTACGGTGAGTCTTGCGGTGCGGGTGCTGCGCCAGGATCGCATAGGCCGCCAGCTCGGTCATCCGTTGCGCGAAGACGAGTCGGCCTGGCTCGATGCTGACCTCGGGTGATGTGGTCGATCTCGATCTCGGGTTACCGGAAGGTCGAGAGGCCGGCTTCCGTCACCCGGCCGTAGTCGTGTCCGCTCAGCGGATCCTCGACGCCGATCCCTCCGTTGTCCACGTGGTGCCTCTCACATCGACCGTGCGCGGGTTCCATTCCGAGGTCCTGATCGTTCCCGACGGACACAACGGTTTGTCGGAGCCGTCAGCCGCACAGTGCCAGCACCTTCGAGCGGTCTCTACGGGCAGGATAGTGTCCACGCGTGGGAACGTGGGGGCGATGATCCTCGGGCAGGTCCGGGAAACCGTCGCAGTCCTCCTCGACATCCCAGTCTGACCTCTACGACTGCCCCTCCACTCCTACGACCTGCCCCAAAATGCCGCCCACGGATCTATTGGTGAAGTCGCATACTCGGGTTCCGCGTATTCCTCGGTTGGGGGGTCAGGTTCGGGCTCGGAGAGCGGCTTAGCTGTTCCAGTCGGTGCCGAGCGTCTTGGCTCTGGCGGTGACTGGCCAGGGTCGGCCGTTGAGAACCCTTGGCAAGGACCGGCGTAGACCCGCCAGTTGGCGTCCTCGCGCAGCTGGTCAGTGCGCTCGAGCACGGTCCCGCCAAGCTCGAGCACCCGTTTCTCGTCCGGCTCAATGTCGTCCACGTCGAAGTCGAGGTGGACCTGTTGGGGGTGCTCCTGCCCAGGCCAGCCCGGCGGCCGGTAGCCGTCCACTCGTTGGAAGGCGAGCTGCGTCCCTTCGAACTCAACCACTCCACCCAGTCTGGCTCGTCTGGTTCCATGACCACCCGACCGCCGAGCAGCTCGGCATAGAACTCGGCGAGTCGCACCGGGTCTGCGCAGTCCAGCGCTACCGCCTGGAGCCTCTTGATCACCTACACCACTCTCCTATCTCGCCGTCCACGGACTCGTCCTTGAAACGGGGGGTACATCCTCGCCAGCCGCCCGATCCAAGAGGTTTGAGCTCGAAACGGTCGCAGTCGCTGATCCAGAGGGGCATCGTAGAGAACCCGGACTGATCTTGTGCGGCGCATGGGACCGCGGCCGGGCTGTCAGAGATCAGCGACGACTACAAGCCCTCCCGGACCAACAGCGCACCCTTGCCGTCCCTGCCGGCCCGCTCATAGCCGGCCAGGATCTCAGCTTTGTACTTCGCCCGGAACTGACGAGGCGGGCGGACCCGCTCCAACACCTCCCGCACGGGATCAGACGAACCCTCCTCTACGCTCGCACCTCCGCAGGGAGCTAACTCCTCTACCCGCTGACGGATAGCCATAACAATCGGGAACTCCTTCCCCGCCCTCTACAACTCAACAAATCAGCTACAAGACCGCCTCAGCCAATGTTGACACAGAGGGGAGGCAGGCAGCGACGGAGACCAAGTTGAACGTGTGAACTTTCCCGCTAGCCTGAGTAGGCCAAAGCATCCTTGTAGGGTTGCCTTGTCAGGATGTACGCTGAACGGGTGGCTATTTCAGAGTTCAGGGTTTCCGAACGTGGACAGATGGCCCTCCCAGCTGAAGCACGACACCGCTGGAAACTCGACCGGGGCGGAGCAGTCGAGATAGCCGACCTCGGCGATTCCCTGCTCATCGTGCCGGCCGGCCGAGGCGGCCTGCGGGCATTGCTCAGCGCAGCTATCGACGACGCCGGAGGTTACTCCGCCCTGGCCAAGCGGGCGGCCACGGATGAACCTGATTTGCAATGACGCAAAGGCGGTTCGTCGTCGACGATCACCTCCTGCTGCGGATCCTCCTCGTTGGCGAACCAGACGAGCTCAGGCCCGGTGGTGGCAGCGTGTTCACCACCGGGCTTTGGTACCACCGCATGTGCCGGGCAGTGGGCGACCACGGTGTGGTCGGCTTCTTCTCGCGTGCCATCGGTCGCGCGAATCCCCCGGTCGCAGCAGCCGCGATCCAAGCCATCACCCGACTGCCCGACTCGATCGAGCTCATCTCGCTGCGGGAACTGGCATGGCCGATGGCCCGCCTTGTCGACGATGGCGTCCGGCTCGACCTCATGTCCCTCGAAGCTCTCGCCGCCGCCGAACATCTCGACGCGGAGCTGTGCCTGGCCGTCGCTGACGAGAACCCGCCGCTCCTAGCCGCCGCCCGAGCTCGCCTCACGGCCATCCGCCTCATTGACTGACGGCCCATTGGCGCCAGGTCATTTGAGCTCCGCACCCCGCCCGGCCGCTGCGCTCGGTCGCGTCCGTGTGACCGCCGCTCGTGGTCGTTCCAGACTCTGCGGCTTCGTGGAAGCCTTCGGGCGGTCTCGTAGTTTGTGTCGGCGGGATCGTCGCCTCCGAGCTGTGCACCCGCATCGAGGAAGCACAGTTTCAGTGCTCGGGCTTAGTGCTCGGGCCGGGTGGCCTTGACAAGTCCGGCAGCGTCACCTCCATGAGGTCTTGGAGGTCCACCGATCGCGTCGATCTCGTCCATCCGCACCGCGCGTTGAGCGCTTCGCCGAAGCGGCGTCTCCTCGGCTAGCTCACGTACGAAGCCGCTGCGAGTAGTGCTTCGGCGGAATCGCCGTCGAGCCTGCTGCGGGCCCGGCTCGAAGCCGCGGCCAAGAACAAGATCTAGCCCGGAGGGCTGGCAGATGTCCGAGGCGGCATGGTCCCTCAGGTACTCCCGCATGTACGGGAGTGCGTAGTCGACGTATCCGCGACCGCTCGACTCGATGAGCTCAGCGGAGATAAGCCGGAGACGGTATTGGCTGGCGTAGTTAACGTCCACGCCGAGTCGCCGCTGGGTGTCAGCCATCTTCGAGGGGCGATCGTCTTTTGCCATGGCCATCAGAAACGACTTGTCGATCGCCGAAGTAGATGCCAGTGCCGGCTCGTACACCAAGGAACCGAGGCGTCTCCGTGCGCCGGCTACTCCTTGGCGGGCATCTGACATGGAGATCTCTACCACGTCTGGGTGGCGGCGCCAGGTCTGAGCCCCGACCAAGTGGATCAGAAATGGATAGCCGCGAGACCCATCGACCATCACTTCGAGCACGTCGTCACCGACACGCCGTCCGGCGAGGTCTACCAGTTCCCCCAGCCCGGCGATCTGGTTGTGGTGGATCTCGTCGAGAGTTATCAGCAGCCCAGTACCTTTGTCAGCCAGCAGATCGGTGAGCAACTCGACCTGGTTGCGCAACCCCATCTCCACCACGTAGCTCTGCGCTGTGCTCCATGTCAGCGCACCCGCGCTCAAGGGGCCTGTGATCCCCGTCAGGCGCCGGCGGACCGCTTCGGGATCGAAGGCCCTAGACACTCTCGGCAAGTGATCTCGGGAGATCCGTTCGACGAGACCAGGCGACGCCGTCTCAGCGATAACCACCCATCCGAGCGTCTCCGCGCGATCTTCGACTGCGTTCGACATCACCGTCCTCCCCGACCCGCGTGCCCCTGTGTACAGAATCGCCCGACCCGCCGAACCCGGGCCATCCAAGAGGGCTTCAGCGAACTCGTCGATCAACTCGTCACGACCGGAGACCAGCGGCGGGCTCACGCCGAAGCTGGGGTGAAAGGGTTCCTCACACCCCACCACGACTGAGCTTTAGAGACCCTTAGAGTCTTTAGATACAGTTAGAGTCCGGCTCGCCCTGCCCGGCTTGGGGCGCCTTCGACCAGGCTGATCCATCCCGACGTCAACTGCGAAAGTGTTGAATCAAAACGTGTTAAATGTTCTTCCCGAACCTTTGACATCTTTAGGGGCGTCATGCACATGACCTTCACCGTCTCGCAGCCAGACAGGTTGGTGATGATGGACGAGTATGCGTACGCGTAGGCGACATCGCCCAACCCGAGCAGGATGAGCTGGTTCGGGTCTATGCTGGGGGTGATCCCAAGCAGGTTGTAGAGCTTTGCCGCCAGAGGCAGTTCCGCTGGTTGCCGCCGCCGACCGCTGGAAATGCCTACGAAATCAGTAAGTCCGGCCGGATAGCCCGCCGAACTGTTGATGTTGGCGGAGCGCCACGTGGCCACGACCGGTTCACCGGTACCACCATACGAAATAGCGATAGCTGCCTATAGCGACCCAGTATCGGGTCCGCACTGCGTGAGTCGGAGGACCCGGAACGTTAGAACGGCAGCTCTTCTGCGCGGTGGGCCGCCGACCTCGTGGAGTAACGCGTCTTGTTCGGTGTGCCTGCAGGATCGCCGACCGTGAGAGACGTTGTTCGTTGGGCGACGAAGTCGAGAATCACGGCGGGTAGGCCCGTCGCCGTTGCGGCCTCCTCCGCCACGTCCTCGATGCCCCTGAGAGTTTCCTCGACGATCCGCGACGCCTCAGCCCCGGACATGCCCCACGATGTCCCCTCGGCGATCAGATCGTCGACGGTGACGTCGTGGATGCTCTTCTGGCCATTGATCCACATGCCGAGCCTGTCGCTCAGGTCCTTTGGGCCTTCCGAGGTGGGAACATCCTTGTAGAAGGCCGTCGGTGTGATGTCGTACGCCGGCGCGAGCGACGAGGAGCCGTCGTCCAAATGCATCACGGATATGTTCTTCGCGTGGGCGTTGGCGTTGCCCACAGCCACATTGGTCACTATAAGAGCGAGAAGCTTGAAGCGATCCTGAGGTGGAGCGAACCCGCTCAGGATCTCCGCGAACTGTCGCAGGCTTGGGCCTCCATCCGACTGGTACTTCCGGGAAGGGCGATCGGAGCAGTCGACGCCCAACGCCTGGCAGGCGTCTTCTTGATGGATGCGAATCACCCCCGCGGGGGTGTGTTGACGGTCATAGCGAGAAACGACTATGACCGGCCGTCCAGCAATGTCAATGACCTCGGAGTCGACATTGCTGAGCCCAAGGTCTCTTGCAAGGCGGAGGCAGAAAGATTCGGCCGCGGCATACGAGTCGAGGCGCATGTCCTGGGGCTTGAGTATGTGGGTCGACGGGGCCCCGCCGACCGGACGACCCCAAGCTCCGTAGGGAGTCCGGGCAAGCAGGAGCTTGTCTTGCGCTCCCGGAAGGGAAACCCGTACCGCATTGTCCGCACCAAGTGGACGCTCCTTCAGCCGAGCTATCAGGCGCTCGAGATCTTGATCAGCCAAAGGGTCGATTCCGCCGGTCGAACCTGGAGCCGGGGACCCGGTGGGCAGGAGCACGACCGCGCCAGCACAATCCCGACCAATGGCCGACAGCAGGCCGAAATGGTCGCCTCTGCGAACCGAGAATTCATCAGAGATGACACCACGGGCGTCGCCCTCGGGCAGGAGGCCGTCGAAGAACGCCCGCACCACGTCCCCCCTCGGTCTCCTAGCGGCATTGACCGGCATCGAGATCGACAGGACGACCGAGCCTGGCCGGAATCGGCCCTCGGCCTCCTCGGTGTAGTCGAATCGCATCTTCGAGTATTGGGGCTCGCTGAGGCTGCCGATGCGGGTGCCGTACAGCCAAACGTCCAGAGTGGGCCGGCTAGCCACGAGGTTCCTTCTCGACGATGGCCAGTTCCATACCCATTTCCCGCAGGATGGCGAAGGTCCGTTGCAGTTGTTCGGTTGATAGCCCAGACTCCATACGGGCCACATAGGAGCGGTGAATACCGAGCCGGGCCGCCAATGTCTCTTGGTTCAGCCCGCGACTGTGGCGGGCGCGAGCGAGGGCTCGGCCAAGCTCAGCTGGGTTCGACGCTCGCCACTCAGGCTTTCCCTGTGTGTTCATATCAACACAATAGCGGAATCTGAGTCTTGTGTGAATATTGACACAACTGGCCTTACCCCTCTATGTCTTGATATCAGCACATAGATGGGTAAGCGATGTCCGTGGAGCCTGCCGCTCTGTCGGGCTGCCCGAGTCCGGCAAGTCGAAACCGCTCGCCCTCGGGCGGTCTGACGGTGGACAGCAGGGTTCATCGGTCGAGAGTCCAGCTCGCGGTGTAGGCCGCTGCGTCGTAGCCTGGGACGGTGCTCCGGAGGTCTCGACCTTGGTCGGCGGCATGCCAGCTTGCATTCGAGCGATGACGGCGGACTGAACTACCCCTCGATCGAGGTGGTGGCTCACGATGGGACGGTCATCTGTTGCGCCGAAAGTGGTGCGGCCGGCCCGTCCTGGGGGTCCACGGGGGAGCCGCGGACGCGGCAGCGTGGAACGGCATGGGGGGCATTCCTCCCCGAGCGGCCCGAAGCCGCCCATCTCTGTAGCGTTTTCGGCGACGCGGATGCGCAGGAGCGCGGGCCAGCAGAGTTGGACGTGACCTCTGATGCGGTCCTCGCGGTGATGGACCACCGGTCGAAGCCGCAGCTCGCCCAGGTCGCGCCAACCCCGCTCGACTCTTTTACCTGAGGGTTGCCTTTGACGAGGTGGTAGCGACCGGGACGGGCGGACTGCCGCCTCGTCGCCTCGATCAGCCGCGGCCGAGCGGACACCTGGGACGTCGTCGCCGACGACCGCTGGAAATGCCTATGAACTCAGTAAGTCCGGCCGGAGCGCCACGAGGCGTGTGCAGCGATACTGCGCTACTAACAAGGAGGGCTCCCCACGGGACCGTCGTGCGTCCCCTGCACGCCGTCGGTCTAAGGCTCATTCCGTGACCGGCTCACCCGGCGGTCACGCTACCGGAGTGACGGGCTCGGCGGTGCCGGCGGGCTCGGCGGCGTCGTTGCCGTGGAAGATGTAGGTGTTCTTGCTGCGGCGTTTGGTCCACCACGCGAACGCGAGTCCGAGGGCTAGGAGCACGGCGAAGGTCTGGTCGACGCCGCTGCCTATCGCTTTGGGGCCGTAGACGAAGAACGCGACCAGCAGGAAGCCCATCACGGTGGAAGCGAAGACGGATCCGGCTAGCAGCAGGCGGTGCGAGTGGGGTTGCAGACCGACGTCTGGGAGGCGTCGATGCCCGACCGTAAGGAAGACCGTGGCGGTCAGCGAGTCCAAGAAGAACTCGGCCAGCAGGAAGAAGCCGGCGCCGGAAAGGACCAGGTTGAAGAACGCGCTGAGCGACGACACGAAAAGCTGCACTGCGACGACGACGGTGGCGGCGCCGAGGCTGACGACTATTGCAACCCAGGGAACCTGGTGGCGGTTGAGGCGGGAGAAGGCCGGGGGGATCAGATTCTCCCGGCCCATCGCGAACAGCGCCCTGGTCAGGATGAAACTTGTCAGCCACAGGCCGCCCGCGGTCGAGGCGAGTATCGGCACGAGCATCGTCCAGCTGGCGCCGGGTACGAGCCGGTGCGCCCACACGGCGAGCGGGTCGACCGAGTTCGCGAGGGAGTGCAGCGGGGTCTCGCCGAGCATGAGCGGGTAGAGGATCGCGTAGAACGCGAGAGCTCCGAAAGCCCCGATGATCCCGCCGAGGCCGGGATGGTCGCGGGGCTTCATCGACTCCTCCGCGGCGTAACTGTCGATCTCCCATCCGTCGAGGATCGTCGCGGCTATGACCGCAACTATGAGGATACCGCCTACCGGCGGTTTGCCGAAGTGGACGGGTACGGCGATCTTGCCGAGTCGTACCAGGCCTATGATCCCGAACGACGCCAGGGCGACCATCTCGACCGCGAAGAACGCCTGGGTGATGCGAGCCGTCGGCCGGCTGCCGAGGAGCAGCGGGATCGCAGCGAAGACAACCCAGAAGACGGTCACGGCCATCTGCACGACGGGGGGAGCGTTGTAGTGGGGGGCTATCAGCGCGAGGGTGTAGGAGCCTGCGGGTATGGCGATCGGGGGGATCGACAGGAAGTAGGCGAGGATCAATATCCACGCCTGGTAGCGCGAAACTCCCTTGCCGATGATCCGGGCGGACCAGTGGTAGGAGGCGCCCGAGTGGGGGAAGTGCCGGTTAAGCAGCCGGAACACGAACGCCGACACGATAAAAGGGACGGCCAGAACTGCGATAGCCGGCAGCGTCCACCAGCCCGCCTGGGCTGCCATCACCCCGCCGGTAGCGGCCACGGAGAACATCGGCCCTACGCTCGACACTGACAGCGGTACCAGGTCGGTCAGGTGGAACGCCTGCGCCAGCTTGCGCGGCTCGCCGTGCGATGGTGCTGCCTTCAAGGCCGGTCTCCAAGGGTCTGTCTAGGTGGTCACGACTGGTGCTCGGGTCTTTGCGGACCCGACGGCCATCGTAGTTGTCGCAACCAGCTACTAATAACTGACCTTAGAGGCCGGCATCGTGATACCATCCCCCGGTTTCGCAGTTTCCGCCGCCACCTCCCCCACGCTGCGCTCCCTCCTGTGCCTCGACCCTGGCCGCACTCCTCGCCCGGGTTCGAGGCTGGTAGCGTGTCGGGTCGCCCGTGGAGCGCTACGCGTGCGGCGGGCGGCGACCTCCTGTGACCCCGATGCCGGCGAACCCACCATACGAGCCCGCCGACCAGCGCCGACCGACGTCTTGGTGGCGCGGGGCGGTCTGTCGGGCGGAGAGGCTCGTGGCTACCCCAGGCCGGGTAGCAGGAGCGGTCCTGGTGCTCTACGGGCTGTGGACGTTGGCGGCTCTAGTGGTGCACCACTCCCCGTACTTCTTCGTCGGACCGGGACGCCACTACGTGCAAGCGGCGTCGAGGAAGGGCGTCGCACTGCCGGCGCTGCCAGCCCGCTACGGGGGGACCGCCAAGAACCTAAGCGCCAACGGCTCCGACGGACAGTTCACCTTCTACCTGGCGGTGCACCCCGAGTCGGCCAAGCGTGTCGTCGACGTGCCCTGGTACCGCTACCAGAGGATCCTGGAACCGCTCGTCGTGAGGGTCATCTCCTTGGGTAAAGCGACTCTGATGGCCTGGACGATGACAGCGGTGTCCCTCGCGTCGGTCGCGGGCGGCACCTGGGCGTTGGCCCTGTGGCTGAAGTCCCGGGGCCGGGCCCCGCTGTGGGCCCTCGCGTACGGGCTGTGGCCGGGCCTGGTCGGCACCGTCAGCCACGACCTGACCGACGGGTTCGCCTACGCGCTGGTAGCTGTGTCCCTGTGGGCTGTGGACTCTCCGAGCCGGGTAAGGCGGATCCTGGGCGCTGTGGCGATGTGCGCGGCCGTGTTCGCCAGGCAGGAGACCGCGCTGTTCGCGGTGACGTTCGCGATCGGCTTGTGGCTGGGGGTGCTCGGCGGCGACGGGCACGGCGAGATCCGCCAACGCCAGCGTAACTGGAGTGCCGTGTGGTTCGCTTCGGCGTCGGTGGTCCCCTACCTCGTCTACCTCGTCCTCCTGGCCGCGTGGCTGGGCAGGGTGCCAAGCCCGATCTCCTCCCCCCAGCCGATACCGCTGCCCGAGAAGACCGCCGATCTGGCGATGGTGATAATCCCCGCCGTAGCGGTACTGGTGGCGTTGCGCCCGGCGAGCCTGGCGAAGTGGCGGTCGGCTGACGTGTGGGGTTGGGCAACCTACGCGCTCAACGTGGCGGCTCTCAGCGGCTTCATGGTCGTCGGCCGGGTCGGCGTGTACTACTCGTGGGCGTTCTCCACCGTCTACCGCTACTACATTCCCGCCGCTCTGGCTGCTCTTGTCTGCTACGGCTGCTCCCAGGCGCGCTCCCGCCGTCAGGGAGCGTCGATAGCGGTGTGTTGGGGACTTTCCACGCTCGCCCTCCCCGTCCTCATGGCCACAGGACTGTAAGCCCGCCGGGCGAGGCGGTAGCGTCGTGGCGTGACCGGTGGGATCCCTAACAGTGACGTGTGGGTGATCGTCCGCTGCTTTAACGAGGCAGAAGTCGTTGGCTCGGTTGTGCGCGAGTTGAAGGCATCCTTTCCCAATATTGTGGGCGTCGACGACGGTAGTAGTGACGGCTCGGGGGAGCTGATGCGCCAGGCGGGGGCGAGAGTGGTCAGCCATTCGGTCAATCTGGGTGCCGGGGCGGCGTTGCAGACAGGAATCGAGTACGCACTACTCGATCCTGGTGCGCTGTATCTGGTGTGTTTCGACGCGGACGGCCAGCATCGCGTAGAAGACGCTGAGGCGATGGTCGACCGGGCGCGAGACCAGAGACTTGACCTGCTAGTCGGATCCCGCTTCTTGGGTACGGCCCCCACCGGGATGCCGTTGTCACGCAAGGTGGTGCTTCGCGCCGGGAGGCTCTTCGAGCGGGTGACGACCGGGGTGGCGCTGACGGACGCTCACAACGGCCTGCGTGTCCTCGGTCGCCGGTTCGCCTCTAGCCTGTCGCTGTCCTCGTCGGACATGGCGTACGCCACCGAACTGTTGGAGGCCGTGGCGCGCCTCGGGGTCCGCTACGGGGAGCACCCGGTCGAGATCCGCTACAGCGCGTACACGCTTGGCAAGGGGGAGCGGTCGATAAACTCGGTTAACATCGCCTTCGACGTGCTGGTGAAGGCCTTGCTTGGAAGGGGTAGGTAGTGACGCCTATCAAGGGGCTGCTCATAGCGGCAATCCTGGCGGTGCTGATCTGGGCGTTCCGTCACCGCTCGCGGGTGGGTATGCGCGCCGGTATCAAGTTGACGGCGGTCGCGTTGGCGGGCGTCGGCGTGGCTGCGGTGGCCGATCCGGGCATCACCCAGGATCTCGCGAACCTGGTGGGGGTAGCAAGGGGAACTGACCTGACGCTGTATGTGCTGGTCGTGGTGTTCGCGTTCACGCAGGCCGGTACGTACTTTCGCTTCCGGGAGTTGGAGGTGCGTTTCGCCAAGGCGGTTAGAGCTCATGCGATAGCCCAAGCCGTCGAGCGGGACGGGCCGCCGGGGGTACCGCCAAGTTCTGGGCACTTTTGATTAGACCAGTCGAAAAGCCAGCCAACCGGCGCCCGCCTGCTGAGCGGATTATTGTGACTGAGAGGCGCGTCGGACGATTTCAGGAGGCAGGGAAATATGAGCTGGACCAAGATCTTCAGCCGGGCCAACAGCTACGCGCAAGCCAAGGCGGAAGCCAGCTTCGACGCTCACGCCGACCCTAAAGTGCAGGTAGAGCAGGCCATCGAGGGCATGCAGGAGCATCACCGGGACCTCGAAGCGGCCGCCACGCAGGTCATCGCCCAAGAGAAGATGGCCAAGATGCGCCTGTCGGACCTTTCCGACGAGGAGGCCCGCTGCACCAAGTCGGCGCTCGCCGCCAAGCAACAGGGCAACATCGACGCAGCCCGGACGTTCGCGACGCGTATCGCCAGCCTCAGAGAGCAGATCCAAGGCCTTACAGCTCAGATACCCCAGCTCGAAGAGGCAGCGAACGACGCCCGCGAGGCGGTCCAGGAGTCCGCCGACCAACTCCAGCAGAAGCTGAACGAGAAGAGCGTCATCCTTGCGCAGGTAGACCAGGCGAACATGCAAAAGCAGATGGCAGCCAGCCTCAAACAGGTGAGCGACCTGACACGAACGTCGGACGTGCCGTCCTTCGACGAGATCAAGCAGAAAGTCGCCGGCCAGTTCGCTCAAGCCCAGGCAGCTACCGAACTGTCCGCTAGCAGCCCCGAGGTCGCCGAGATGCACGCCCACCACGCGGAGATGACCTCCGAAGCCGACGCGATCCTCGCCGAGCTTGACGCGGGTAACCTGCAGCCCGCGGCTTTAAGCGCCCCACCGGCCGCCGGCTGAGGCGGGCAGCCGGCCCCACTGGATGAGGCAGATAGCCGGCCCTGCTGCGGGGTTTTTATTCTGCCCTCCTCCACGAGGTTGGGATCACCACGGCCACGCCCTCTTGGTCAGCGAGGGCGGCAGCGCTGTCGTCGATGGACGCTCCGGCGGCGACCGCCACCGAAGGCGTGCCGTCCAGGCGGACTGCTATCTCAGCGCGCCGCGCTGCCCGGCGGATGTCGTCGGAGTGCAGACGGCTTGCTACCTCGCAGACCAGGTACACGGCCGGTCCGTTGCTGCCTTGCTTGGCGACCAAGACAGCATCAGCTTCAAGGAGATCCTCGATCTCGTCGACCTCAAGAGCTCCCGTTCCCATCGCCTCTTGAGCTGCCTCAAGTAGCGCGGATTGTCTCAGAGGACTGGCAGCAAAAAACCCGTGACGCATCATGTAGCCAGCCGCGTGCCTCAACCACCTCGACTCGAAGACCCCGTCCTTGAGGATCTGAAGGTCTTCTTTAAGTATGCGAATCGTGTTCGCGTAGTCGTCGCTCTCAGGGTCGGATGCAACATCACCTTCGATGATCCCGAGGACTTCCTCGCGAGACGCCATGTAACAGTACTACATCAAATCTACGGCTGTGCGCCTAATATGGTGGGCGGTTAGGCGTCTGTGTCATCATTTCCCTCTGACCGTGATGCTCAAATCGCCGTGTTGACACGACAAGCCGGCTCCGTAGAGCTCGCCGCTGGCGACCGTTTCGGCGAGGTCGCGGAACTGCTCGTCGACGCAGGCCGTGTCGTGCCCGGCCTGACCTTCGACGACCAAACCGGGCTGGGCCGCTCCTGGTGGTGGCCTCTCCCGGCGGCTTCGCAGAGGCCTCTTGTCGCTTCTCTTGTCGACGACGCTTGCATCCAAGGCCAACGCGATGCGGCCACACGGCTCGGCGAAGCGGTCGACCGGATCGTCCGGGGTCGCCTGGCCGCAGCCCGAGCGCCGCTCGGCGTCCGCCGCTCGGGGAGGCTGACGGTCAGCCAAGCGTGGTGTCTTTCCCTGGTGTCCGCCGACCCTTGGATGAGCGGCTCGCTTGAACCTGCCAAGGTTGCCGCGCTAGCTGAAGCGGTCGCCGCCTGGGTGCGCTCCGGTGCGGTCATCCCCGGCCGGGTCAGGCTGTGCCTGCGCATCGTCGAGCTGGCGGCGGCCAACTCCGGGGGGAGGCCGTCGGGGCGTGCGAAGGCGCAGCCCCTGTGGCAGGTGGAGCTGCTAGCCCAAGACCAAGACGAGCCGAGCCTGATCGCCCCCCTGGCGGACCTGTGGGCTGGCGAGTCGCCCTTCGCTCCGAGCGCTATCGCCGACGTGCTCGGCGGTCTAGCCCGGATGGCACGCCTCGCCCCCGAGCTCGCCGGCGCGCTCGAAGAGGCCAAACCTGACAGCGTGCACGTCGACTCGGCGGGCCTCGTAGCTCTGCTGGCGGAGCGGGCGAAACTGTTAGAGGACGCCGGCATAGCCGTCCTCGCGCCAAGCTGGTGGAGCCGGCCGGCGCGTCTCGGACTGCGAGCGAAACTCAAACGGGCGCGAAGCCACGACAGCGCCGGGGCCGGCTCGGGGCTCGTCGGCATGGACAGCATCGTCGACTTCGAATGGCAGGCCGCTCTCGGCGAGCGCCGCCTTACCAAGGCCGACCTCGCCGCGCTGCAACGCGGGGCTAAAGCCAAACAGGCGCTTGTCCGCCTGCGCGGGCAGTGGGTGCGAATAGACGTCGACAGCATCGGCCAGCTCCTCGCGAAGGTCGGCGAGGAAAGCTCCGCCCAAGCCCGGGACCTGCTCAAAGCCGGGCTCGGATTGGGAGACCTCGACCTTGCGCCCGGGCTGGAAGTCCTAGACGTCGACGCGACCGCCGTCAGGTGGATGCGGACCCTCCTCGACGGCGCCCTGCACGCGACCGTCGAAGCCGTGGCGACCCCGCCGGGTTTCGAAGGTCAGCTGCGCCCCTACCAAGAAAGAGGGGTCGGATGGGTGGCGTTCCTCGGCCGGCTCGGCCTGGGCGCCTGCCTAGCCGACGACATGGGCCTCGGCAAGACCGCCCAGCTGATCGCTGCGATGATCGCAGACCCCGCGAACGGGCCCACCCTGGTCGTCTGCCCGGTGTCGGTGCTCGGGAACTGGGAGCGCGAGCTGGCACGGTTCGCCCCGTCTCTTCGGGTGCTGGTGCACCACGGTGCTAACCGCAATGTCGGGGACGCAACCCTTGCGGAGCGGGCTGACCACGTCGACGCGGTGATCAGCACCTACTCGCTTTTGGCCCGCGACCGGGAAGCCCTCGAAGGCGTCGAGTGGGCCAGGGTGGTCTTCGACGAGGCCCAGCAGCTCAAGAACCCGTCCGCGGCGCAGACGAGGGCTGCGGCGGCGTTGAACGCCGCCAGGAGGGTAGCGCTGACGGGGACCCCAGTGGAGAACAGGCTGAGCGAGCTGTGGTCGATCATGCACCTGCTAAACCCGGGTCTGCTCGGGCCCGCCCGGGTCTTCAAGGAGCGCTTCGCGGTGCCGATCGAACGCGAAGGAGACCTCGAAGCGACCGCCCTTTTGCGCCGGGTGACCGGGCCGTTCGTGCTTCGCAGGCTCAAGACCGACAGGTCGATCATCGCGGACCTTCCCGACAAGATCGAAACGGTGGACCGATGCCCGCTCACCAAAGAACAGGCGACCCTCTACCAGGCTGTCGTCGACGACATGCTCGCTCAGGCGGACGCTTCAGACGGCATACAACGGCGCGGGGTCGTCCTGGCCGGGCTCTCCAAGCTCAAACAGGTCTGCAACCACCCTGCGCATTTCCTCTCCGACGGCTCGGCGCTCGCCGGGCGTTCAGGGAAGCTGTCGCGCGCCGAGGAGCTTCTCGACGAGATCCTCGACGCAGGGGACAAAGTGCTGTGCTTCACGCAGTTCTCCGAGTGGGGCGGGCTTCTCGCCCCCTACTTGCAGAGACGCTTCGGGGTGGAAACCCTGTGGTTGCACGGCCGTGTGCGACGCCCGGCTAGAGACGACATGGTTCGGCGTTTCAGTGCCGCCGACGGGCCTCCTCTGTTCCTTATATCGCTCAAGGCGGGCGGTACGGGGCTGAACCTAACCGCCGCGTCGCACGTCATACACCTAGACAGGTGGTGGAACCCGGCGGTGGAGGACCAGGCTACCGACCGGGCTTTTCGCATAGGCCAGCGCCGCAACGTGCAAGTCCACAAGCTGGTCAGCTCCGGCACCGTCGAGGAGCGCATCGACGAGATGATCACAGCGAAACGCGACCTCGCAGCGCGGGCGGTTGGCAGCGGGGAGGAGTGGCTCACCGGGCTTTCGGGGTCGCAACTGAGGGACCTGGTGTCTCTTAGCGCGCAGGCGGTAGCCGGCTGATGGCCCGCAGAGCCTGGGACGACGCGTGGCGGCGCTACCCGGCGTCGGTGCCCCTGCCGGCAAAGGGTGGCATCGCGACGTCCAAGCAGCGGGGCCAGATGGCTGCTACTTGGTGGTCCCGTCGTTTCGTGGCGGTCTTAGAGTCCTACGGGCTCGGCGCCAGGATGCAGCGTGGCCGGCGTTACGCCCGAAGCGGCCAGGTGCTCGCCCTCCAGGTCGGCTCCGCCTCGATAGCAGCCCAAGTACAGGGATCCAGGGCCACCCCCTACCTGGTGACAGTCACCGTGAGCGCGCCGAGCGACGGGCAGTGGGTTCGCATCATCGAAGCGATGAAAGCCAAGGTGGGTTTCGCCGCCCGCCTGGTCGACGGGGAGCTCCCAACCGACTTGGAGGACGTGTTCGCGTCGTGCGGGGTCTCCCTGTTCCCGGCGAAGTGGGAGGACCTCAAAGCCACGTGCAGCTGCCCGGACTGGGAGAACCCCTGCAAGCACATCGCAGCGGTGCTCTACGTGTTCGCCGACCGCCTCGACGAAGACCCGTGGCTGGTGCTGGAACTGCGGGGACGCCCCCGCGACACGCTCCTAGAAACGTTCGCTGCTGGACGGTCCGGGCTGGCGGCGGGAGGGCCGGGCACCTCCGGCGGTGAACTTGAGGTGGCACCTTGGTGGCCGTTCGCCCCCGGGCAGCGCCCCCCGGTGACAGCGGAGCCGGCGTCGCAGATCACCTTGGCGGCCGGCCCGCCCGAAGGCCGGCCCGACGCTGTCCTCGACGGCTTGGACGCACTAGACGTGACAGTCGGCAAGGCGGCTTTCGTCGAGATCATCCGACCGCTCTACGACCACATCGCAGCGCCGGACTGAAAAACCGGATGCTCGGCCGGTCGGGCTGGTAGGAACTTGGATTCCCATGTCTGCGGGCCCGCCAAGAGGTGGCTTCTCCCCCGAGACCTCTAGGATGTCGAGCTTCCCGAGGCTCCCAACGGGCCAGGGCTGCCGGTCGGGGCTGTGGGGCCAGAGTCACACCCTCCGGGTAAGTTGTCGGGCGTGCTGCGGGTGGCGAAAGCCGAAACTCTAGACGGGTTAGCCTTGGATCTGGCGGGCGTGCTAGGCGAGCCGCTCGGTGACCCGATGGCCGCTGAGTGGATAGTGGTCGCGTCGGCCGGCACGCAGCGTTGGCTCCGCCTGGAGCTGTCCCGACATTTGGGTGCGTCGGGCGGGGGACGGACAGACGGAGTCGCCGCGAACCTTGACATGCTCTTCCCCCGCCGTTTCGAAGCGGCCGTACTAGCGCCGGGCGTCGACTCTGACACGGACCCTTGGAAGCTGGAACGGGTCGCGTGGGCGGTCATGGAAGTCCTCGAAGGTGCGACCGACGCGAAGCTCGGGCCTTTGCGCACCGCGGTGCCCGGAGCCACCCGGTGGGGGAGGGCGAGGCGGGTTGCCGACCTTTTCGACAGGTACATCTACCACCGCCCGGAGATGATCCGCCGTTGGACCGGAGGCGACGACGTGGACAGCACCGGCAGGCCCCTAGCCGGCCGTGACGCCTGGCAGGCCTACCTTTGGCGGCTCGTCAGAGCCAGGATCGCCACGCCCAGCCCGGCCGAGACACGACCCGAACGTCTCCGGGCGTTGCGCGACGGCGACTGCCCGGCCGAGGTCCCCGGCCGGGTGTGCCTCTTCGGGCTTTCGACGTTGCCGGGCGGTGCCGGCTTCCTCGAACTGGCCGAAGCCCTAGGCGCCACACGCGATGTGCACCTGTTGTTTCGTGACGTCTCACCGGCAGCGTCGCGCAAAGTGGTATCGGCGGTGTCCGCCGGTCGGGTTTCAGTTCCCGGCCTGCCTGGCCCTGTGCTGGGCGGCGGGAGTCTCGACGTGGCGACGCACCCTCTCGTCGTGTCGTGGGCGGAACCTTCCCTCGCGACAGCAGCCATTCTTGCAGGCCACCTAGCCAGCCCTGCGGGGCCTGCAGCGGTCTCCCCAAGCAACCTCCCGGCCTCAGCTGACCGTGAGCGCCACAGCCAGCGGACGGACGGCCCGCCCGGCCGTGCGCTCAGCCTGCTCGCCAAGATCCAAGCCGACATCCACGCCGACGTGGCCCCGGCCGGGGACCACGAGCTCGCCGCCGGGGACACTTCGGTTCGGATCCACTCCTGCCATGGGCCTACCCGCCAGGTGGAGGTGCTCAGGGATCAGATCCTGCACTTGCTCGCCTCGGACCCGACCCTAAAAGAAGACGACATCGTCGTGGTCTGCCCCGCCCTCGATATGTACGCCCCGCTCGTCGAAGCGGTGCTCGGCCCGTCCGCCGGGTCGTTAGCCGACCGGGCCGACCGCCACGGTCCTCCGGCACTCTCTTACCGGATAGCCGACCGGTCCCTCCTGCGTTCGGTGCCGCTCCTCGGCGCTGTAGGCGCTCTCGTCGACCTGCTCGACGGACGCTTCGACGTCGACGCTGTGATCGAATTCGCCGGTCTACCCCCGGTGCGGGAGCGTTTCGGCCTGAGCGAAGCCGACCTGGCTGCCATCTCCACCTGGGCGTACAAGGCGAACACCAGGTGGGGCGTCGACGGCGCGCATCGCGCCAGGTGGGGTATACCGGCCGGCTACGACGGGGGTTCTTGGAGCGCTGCCATCGACAGGCTTCTCATAGGGGTAGCGGTCAGCGACACCCCCGAGGCTCTGGCCCTCGGGGGAGTGTTACCGATCGCCGTGGAAGGCGACGGCGTCGACCTGGCCGGCCGTCTAGCCGACCTTTTGTGGCGGTTGGCGAACCTGGAGGAGCAGGCCCGAACGCCACGTTGCGCAGGCGAGTGGGTATCGTTCCTGCGTGACGCAGCGTCCGACCTGCTCGTCGTCAGCCCTGAGTCGGCATGGCAGGCCAGGCGTTTGGAGCGGGCGCTCGAAACGGTAGCGTCCGATGCTGTGATCTCCGGCGAGCCAGCTTGGTTGGAGGTGACCCTCGCCGACATGCGCCAGGTGCTCAGTCGCCACCTT
>JAKBBA010000324.1 GCA_021808665.1 Actinomycetes bacterium | reverse complement strand
GCAACAGCTGCGGCGCTATGCGGCCTTATGTGTGCGCAAGCTGCACATCGATAAGGCTGTCGTGGCTGCGTGTGGGCACGTCTAGAGCTCGGGAGGACCTGGAACGCCTCGGCGGGAGGGACGTCGGCGAGGTGACGGCTGCCACGAAGGACTTTCCCTCCTCGAGCGTCCTCGTCGGAACCGAGGCCCTGCTTCGCCGTCTCGATCCCTCCTCCGGTTTCGCCACGATCGTGTTCTTGGACTTCGACCGGGAGCTGCTCGCGGCGCGGTTCGGCGCGGCCGAGCACTCGCTCGCCCTGTTGGCGACGGCATCTCGACTGGTTAGAGGCGCCGCGGGCCTCGTAGTTGTCCAGACGCGTCTGCCGGATCACCCGGTGCTTCAGGCAGCGGCGATCGGAGACCCGGCTGCCGCACTGAGCGAGGAGGATTCCGCTCGGAGAGCGCTGCGACTGCCGCCTTACGGGGCTCTTGCGCTCCTCTCGGGAGCGGGCGGCGAGGCGTGGATCGCGTCGCTTGGCGAGCGCGGCGATGGAACCGTAGAAGTGGTGGGACCGAACAATGGCAAGTGGCTGGTGAAGGCTCCCGATCACCGGAGGCTTTGCGATGCTCTGCGCTCGGTTGGCCCGCCCGGGGGGAAGGTTCGAGTAGCCGTGGATCCGCAACGGATTTGAAGGGCTGTTCGGACGCCAGGACGGTCCATACGTGGTCCATACGTGGTCCATACTTGGTCCATACTTGGTCCATACTTGGTGCAATATGCCCATAGCGGTCGCATGAAGCGCTGTCCGACCCGGGTTTGCGGAAGACTGTGACCGTAATTGCACCAGAAATGTGCAATTACGGTCACAGTCTGTCGCGCGGCTCGTCGGGATCCGCTGCCGAACGCCGTCTTGCTCTGACACTACGAAATGTCGCAATTCCGCTCGCGCAAAGGGCCGCGGTCCGCCACGCGGCTACCGTGGAGCGTGGTGAGCGACACTTCCGACCTGACTCTCCTCGGACGGCGAAGCGAGTACCGATACAGGGATCCGAGTGCCGACATGCTGGAGACATTCCCAGATCCGCACCCCGGCGGCGGGTGGGCTGTCGGCCTCGAATGTCTCGAGTTCACGGCGCTGTGCCCCGTGACAGGCCAGCCGGACTTCGGGCGGCTCCACATCCACTACGTTCCTGGTGGGCGCTGCGTCGAGAGCAAGAGCCTAAAGCTGTACCTGGGTGCGTACCGCGATCACGGGGCATTCCACGAGGATTGCGTCAACCGTGTGGCCGACGACATTGTGACGGCCTGCTCCCCGCGCTGGCTGCGGGTTTTCGGTGACTTCGCCCCTCGCGGGGGTATCGCCATCAGGCCGATCGCGCTCCGGGCGGCGGAGGGTATGAGCGACTCCGAGGCCGCAGAGTGCGTCGCTCTCATCGGCGCCCACGATGCTGTCGGTGCATCATGGGTCCTCAGACGCTGAGAGGTCGATCAGAGTCGGGTTACCGATCCATTCGCGTCGGCGCAGCTCGTACAGAGCGATCGCTGCCGCCGTCGCCACGTTGAGCGAACCGACCCGGCCTGTCATCGGCAGATAAGCGACTGCGTCGCACGCGTCCAGGGTTCCCGGTGGGAGCCCGTGGTCCTCGTTGCCGACAGCGAGGCAGACGTCGGGAGGAGCATCGATCGCGTGCAGTGGGGTTGCTCCGTCCGCCAACTCCAGCCCGATGACGAACAGGCCGTCACCACGGGCTTTCCCGGCTGCCTCGACGCCGCGCTCTGAGTGCGACCACGACAGGTAACGTTCGGTCCCGAGGGCCACTTTGGCGGCTTTAGCCATCGTCGGCGGTGGGGTCTGCCCGCAAAGGTAAAGGTGCTCGACTCGATACGCGGCCGCGCTCCGAGTGATCGCGCCGATGTTAAACGGCGACTGCACGCCGTCGAGCAGGAGCGCGACTCGTGCGGCGCTCCGGCGGTTCCACTCCCGGTGGAGTCGTTTCAGGTCGGTCGGCCGCAACTGCCTCATTGGCGCGCCTCCGCTTCCCCAGATGTCCCCGCGGAAGCGGGTCGGCCCCGCACTTCGAGTATCCGGTAACCGCGTTTCGACGAGCGTCTCGTCACGGTCATCCCGGTCGATTCGAGCCACGTCGACAGCGAGTCCGCGCCGAGGTTGCGCGACATGACCATGCGGGCGTGGCCCCCGGGTACGAGACGGCCGAGCCATGCCGAAAGGAGGTCCTGGAGTGCCGCCTTGCCTATCCTCACCGGCGGGTTCGACCAGATCTGATCGAAGCGAACGTCGGCGGGAACCTCGTCGGAAGTGACGGGCCTCACATTCGAAAGGCCGAGCGTCGATGCGTTCGTGCCGACAAGGTCAAGCGCCCGCCGGTTCGTGTCGAGCGCCCACACGTTCGCCCGAGGGTTTCGGTGTGCCAGTGTGACGGCGATCGGACCATACCCGCAGCCGAGGTCGAGCAGGTTCCCCGTCGAGTCAAGGATGGCCGGCGAAGTTGATCCCACGTCGAGGAGCAGCGCCGTACCAGGGTCGATCCTCGTCGCCGAAAAAACACCTCGGTCGGCAACAAGGTCCGCCTCGAAGTCACGGAGCTTCATGTGCACCGAGGTCGGCCGGGACGCGACGCTGGGTTGCTCGTCGAAGTAGTGGGGCACTGCTCAAGGTT
>JAKBBA010000323.1 GCA_021808665.1 Actinomycetes bacterium | reverse complement strand
CGTCAGGGCGAGCGCACCTTCCATGGACCAGCTGGGTCGGCTCGTCGTGAGCAGGCTCCAGTCCATCAAGGGGATAACACGGACGCTCACGTGCCCGGTTGTGAACCTTGTTCATGAGGTGGACGAGCCCGAAGGTGAGCCGGGATGACAACCGAACCGCCAAACGACGAGAGCATCGAGGTAAGCGCCCCCAAGCGCGACTCCGTTGGTTTTCCTGCGGTCGCCAGCTCTCTGCGCCTCGCAGGGCGCGAGATGGGAGTCCGTCGTTCCCTGGAAAGCCTCCTGCATCTCAACCACACGGACGGCTTCGACTGCCCGAGCTGCGCCTGGCCCGACCCCGACCCCGAGAGCCGCAAACTCGCAGAGTTCTGCGAGAACGGCGCCCGGGCGGTCGCATGGGAAGCGACACGGAAAGTGCTCGGACGAGCCTTCTTCTCCGAGCATCCGATCGACGACCTGCGCTCGCGCTCCGATCTGTGGCTGGAAAGCCAAGGCCGGCTGAGCGAACCGATGTACCTGGCGCCGGGCAGTGACCGCTACGCCGCCATATCGTGGGAGGAAGCCACGGACCTGGTAGCTCGAAAGCTCGGGGGGCTCACTGACCCCGACCGGGCGGCGTTCTATACGAGCGGGCGCGCCAGCAACGAAGCGGCCTTCGTCTACCAACTGCTGGCCCGCCGGCTCGGCACCAACAACCTTCCCGACTGTTCCAACATGTGTCACGAGTCGAGCGGGGCTGCACTCACCGAGACGATTGGGATCGGCAAGGGTTGCGTCACCCTCGCAGACATAGAGGACAGCGCCGATCTGATCCTGGTCGTCGGGCAGAACCCGGGTACCTGCCATCCCCGGATGCTCACCTCACTGGAGAAGGCCAAGAAGCGTGGAGCGCAGATCGTCTCGGTCAACCCCCTCCCTGAGGCCGGACTGGCAAGATTTCACAACCCCCAGACGCCGAAAGGCCTGCTCGGCCCCGGCACCCGCCTGGCAGACGAGCATATCCCTGTGCGGGTGAACGGCGACCTGGCCTTCTTCGCCGGGCTCAACCGGGTTCTGCTCGACTCGCAGGGCGCCGGCGACAGTTCTGCTGTCGACCGGGATTTCATCGAGCGGTACTGCGATGGCTTCGATGCCGCCGCTTGCGCATGGCGCTCGCTCAGCTGGGACGACATCGAGGAGCAAAGCGGCGTCGCCCGGTCGGTGATCGAGGGCGTCGCCCGGATGGTGCTGCGCTCGCCGGCGGTCATCGTCTGCTGGGCGATGGGTTTGACGCAGCACCGCAACGCAGTCGCCACGATCCGGGAGGTTGTCAACTTCCTGCTTCTTCGAGGCAACATCGGCCGCCCCGGCGCCGGACCTGCACCCATCCGCGGACACAGCAATGTCCAAGGTGACCGGACGATGGGAATTTGGGAGCGAATGCCCGGTTCGTTCCTGGATTCCCTCGGCGCCGAGTTCGGATTCGACCCGCCTCGGCGAACCGGTTTCGACACCGTCGAGACGATCCGCGCGATGCGCGACGGGAACATCGACGTCTTCTTCGCCCTCGGAGGAAACTTCGTCGCTGCGACTCCCGACACCGATGTCACGGCCGCGGCGATGGCGAACTGCGCTCTCACAGTCCACGTTGCGACCAAGCTCAACCGCTCACACCTCTACCACGGCAGGGAAGCCCTGCTTTTCCCGTGCCTCGGACGTAGCGAGCGCGACCGGCAGGGCACCGGTGAGCAGTTCGTGACCGTCGAGGACTCGATGAGCATGGTTCACGCTTCGAGGGGACGTCTCCAGCCGGCGTCGCCAGGATTGAGAAGCGAGGTTGCGATCGTCTGCTCGATCGGCCGCAAGGTCTTCGGCGACGACATCGGCTGGGAGGCGATGGCCGCCGACTATTCGCTTATACGCGGGCACATCAGTCGCGTCGTGCCGGGCTTCCATGCCTTCGAGGAGCGGGTAGCCAAACCGGGAGGCTTCACGCTTCCGCGTCCTCCGGCCGACTCCCGAACGTTCCCGACCTCGACCGGCAAGGCACGCTTCACGGTGAACGCCATAGACGGCGTATCAGTCCCCGAAGGCCACCTGCTGCTTCAGACGGTGAGATCCCACGACCAGTTCAACACGACCGTCTACGGCCTCGACGACCGCTATCGCGGGATCAAGGGCGGAAGACGTGTGGTGTTCGTCAACGGGTCGGATCTGAAGGCGGCAGGCCTTGAAGGAGGGGACCTCGTAGATATTGTCAGCGTCTGGGACGACCACGAACGGCGGGCTGAGCGCTTCCGCACCGTCGATTATCCGACCCCGCAAGGTTGCGTAGCCGCCTATTTTCCCGAGGCGAACGTCCTTGTTCCGTTGGATTCGACCGCCGAGGGGAGCAACACTCCGGTGTCCAAGTCGATCGTCGTACGCTTGGAACGCTCGAGGTAGCCAAACGCCGCCGTCTGCGTCAGCGCAGCGCCCCGATGTCACGGAGCCTCGCGACGTCTGCTTCGTCAAAACCCCAGTCGGCCAGCGCTTCGTCGGTGTCGTGGCCTGGATGCACCGGCGGACCCGAGATCGCTGGGGCGCTGCGCGAGAAGCGCGGCGCCGGCGCCGGCTGTGTCACCCCTTCGACTTCGACGAACGTCCCCCTCAGTTTGTTGTGGGGATGCTCCGGCGCTTCATCCGGATCCAGCACGGGGGCGAAG
>JAKBBA010000081.1 GCA_021808665.1 Actinomycetes bacterium | reverse complement strand
TCCGATGCCCCGTACTGCTTCGACTGCGGGGTGCAGATGCAGCGCGCCGGGAGTTGCCATGCCTGCCCGTCTTGTGGGAGTACCAGCGGCTGCTCATAAGTCCGACCATGCTCGGGATGTCCCCTTCGTGGCCTCTGACAGTCAGGTCCGGACAACGGATCTGACCGTCATCTAAGTGTCCCCTCCTCCGGTCGAACGTAACCCGGAGGAGGGGACCTCCAACTCGCCGGTGACCTGACCGGGACGAGACTGTCACACACCCTACGTACACTTGTTCGTGCCAGTCGCGCGAGGCGGACATCACGGAGGTAGGGCGTGCAGGTTCGGGTGTGGAAGCCAGTTGACTACGAGGACGACGCCATCGCGTCGGTTATCGGCCAGCCGCCACTGACTCGGCCGTCACTAGAGGACTCCCCAGGACCGTTCATCACCGTCGATGGTCGAATCCACGGCCTGACCAGTAACTTCCTCCGGCACTACTGTGCCGCACGGCCGGACCTGGCAACTGCGACCCGGATCGCGTCAGACCTTGCCGGCTGGGTTGGTTTCCTGGTCAACCAGCGCAACCTTGCTCCCTACGAGGACAGCCGTGACCCAGTTCTGGTCGCCACCGAAGATGACTTCGCTGCCTACTACCGTCTCCGCCAGTACGGAACTGAGGAGGCCGTTCTGACCTCTGACGGTTGGCGCCACAGCTCGTCTTCCATCAAGCGCTTCTACGAGTACCTCCAGCGCAACTACCAGCACATCCCACCATTCCAGATCGTGACGTTCTCCCATCCGGGAGGGTGGAGCGGGACGACGATCGCCTCTTATGCGCCACGCCGGCGCAGCACTGGGTCGGCGGGCACGCCGCTCACCCCGGAGTTCGCGCACCTCCTGCTGATGGGAGCCCTGCGGGTCGATCTCAAGGGCCACCAGAAGGCGTACCTCGGTGCCGACCGGGACTACGCGCTCATCTCCCTCGGTCTCGCCTCCGGGCTGCGCCGTAACAACCTCGCCAATACGACCGTCTACGAGCTGCCACGGCCCTGCTCCCTGCCATTCACCACAATGCGCGTGGCGGACCACATCACCAAGGGAGACGCCGGCGGCGACACCATGGTCTTCTCCCATCACCTCGCGGCCGTCTGGAACTACGTCGACGGCGCCCGTGCCGAGCTGGTGCGGAGGACGGCGTACCGTCCTCCGTCTCCGCTCGAGATCATCGAGGCGAATTCGGTGACGGTCCGCTACCGGGACCCCGGGTCGTCAGAGCGGGTGATGAGTCAGCGCTGGACGCAATGCGACGAGACTTTCCGCCGGCGACTCGTTGAAGCGGACGCTTCCAGCCCGATCGTGTTCCTCAACGAGCACACGGGCGCCCCGCTCGCCTACAGCAGCTTGCAGCACACAGTGGCCGACGCAAGCAGCTTCGTTCGCGCCCACCTGAACGCCGACTTCCCCGACGGTGTCCGACTCCACGACCTCCGCCACACATACGCCGTCCACCTCACCGTGGCCATCTATCGCAACGTCATCGCCAACTCGTTGCCGGAGAGCCGGCGTGAGGACTGGCAGGTGGACCACGTCGCGGCGGCCGTTGAGCTCGTGAAGTTCTCCCTCGGCCACGCGAGCGAATCCTCGACCCGCCTCTATATCCTGGCAGCACACCGCTTTCTACACATCCCGGTCGAGCAGTTCCTCGGGGAGTTCTGATGGCGCACCCCCGTCGCGGTCGCCGATCCGGAACCTACGAGATCCAGGAGATAGTCGCGGTCGACTTCGACGAACTGACGATCACCTACCGGCACACAGGCGCCTTCCAGCCCGCAGTGGCCCGCCTCTCTGTGGAACCGACGACGGTGGCGCGCCAGCTGCTCCAGGCGATGGCGGACTCGATCAAGGTCGGGAACAACGGCGACGCGGCATCGGGTTGGGAGTCGTCGCAAACCGTTCGCAACGCCTTGTCTTACTGCAAGGTCATCCTGAGGGAGCTGGAGAATCATGGTTTCGATACCTTCGCGGACGAGCGGTTAGATGTCGGATCGCTGCGGGCTCTCTATCAACCGCTGACGTCGAACATGCGACGGTCCGCCTGCTGGCTACTGGCACGTGTCATCAGGGACAACCACCCGAATGGGACGGCTCTGGCGGCCGCACTCAAGAACACCCGCTTCGCTGTGGATGAGTCAAGTCCGTTCCGCTACGACGAGCCTGTCTCGGCCGCCATAGAGAAGGCAGCCCGAGCCGTCTACCGCAAACGGTATGAGGCACAGCGCGAGCTGCTGCAGCGGCTCGGCCATGACGTCGATGGCCGCGACTGGCTGAGAATCCCGGCCGAGCAACTGATCTCGTGGGCACGTACCAGCCACCCGAGCTACTGCGAGCCCAACGCACCCCAGCCCCTGTTCGGCGCTACTTATGACCAGCAGATGGCCTGGGCCCTCACCCACCCGGCGATGTTCGGCTACCGGAGGTTCGCACGGGGACCCCTGGCGACCGGCGCACGTCTGCAGCAGATCGGGATCGCGCTATACCCCGACAATGTGACGCTGACCGCTGCGGCCATCCTGCACTGCCTGGGCGACAACAGTGGCTACAACCTCTCGGTGCTGCTTGAGAAGTCCGCTGACAGCCTCGTGTTCCTCGGGTCCGACGAGGCTCTCGAGCACAACGTAAAAGCACGCAACAAGACCCAGGACACGCGCGTCACGCGGCGCTCGCCGCTGTACTCGGCCGGCGGGATCGTGGAGGGCCTGTGCGGTCTGACGCGCTTCTCCCGCTTCCACCGGGGGCACCTCGTCGACCCGAACGGCACTCCGTCAGTCATTGTCAGCCGTCTCTACGTCGAGCACACAGCGGATCCGAGCGATGCGCGGGTCCTCGACTCGCAACGCATGATCTCGGCCTGGCGTTCTAACCGGGAGTTCGACGCAGACTGGGACTCCTCGGCGGGGGAACGGTCCGAAGTGCCGCTGCGGATGTCAGCTCTCAGGCTTGTGGCGTTGGCCCGAGCCTTGAACGAGGGTATCCACGCAGACGTCCACGGCCACTCAGAGCGGACAAAGGTCCACTACACCGCCCACGTCCTGCCTGACCACGTGTTCAACAAGCATGCCGTCGCCGCCCAGGATTCCTTCCATGACGACGCCGTCGCCAAGTTCCAGGTGGTTGCCGACGCCACTGACGGACTCGCTGGCGAGCTCGCGGCCATCGACCCGGCCGAGGTGATGGACGTCGAGGTCGGCCTGTGCACCTCCGGCGGCAGTGACCCCGACCAGCCAGACCGACGCTGCTCGCTGGGAATCGTCGCCTGTTTCACCTGCCCGAACGGCTACCGGACGGTCGATCACGTTCCGGGGTTACTCGCCGCCGTGGAGCTCGGCAACATCATCGAACGCAACGACCCGACCGAGTGGGAGCAGGGACAGGCGGCTCCTCTCCGCTTCTACGCCCGGGAGTGCCTGAACCAATTCCCTCGCCTGGTCGTCGAGAACGTGCGCCGTAACACCAACTTGCGTCCTCACATCCTCACCGTGACCGGCATGTACATGGAGATGCGACATGGCTGACCCGATCCCGCTTCGCAGTCCCACTTCGCCGGCTGTTGGACCGATGTTCTTGCCGACAGAGCGGATAGCAGACCTCATCCCCGGCGGGGAACACCTGTCGAGGGACGTCACGTTCGGGCTCGATTGCTGGGATCTGGCGGGACATCCGAGCTGGCGTGACAAGGCAGGTACCGCCACCCGGCTCGACTTCCAGAGGTTCGCTCCGCGCTGGCAGGGTGCTGCCAAAGAGCTCGCCCTCATCCAGCTCAACCCGTCACTGGCGAAGATCAGGGCCGCCGGCAACCCGATGGCAGAGAACTGGCCCGAGATTCAAGAGCCGGTCGCTCCCGTCACGGCACAAGGAAACCTGAAGATGCTCTCCCACGCTCTCGGGATTGTTGACAGGAACGGAATCGTCCGCTTCGACAGCGACGAGTGGCAGCGCCTAAGCGTTCTCCTCGTGCAGCCTGTCGATGTGAGCGACAAACGGGAAGGTGCTGTGCTCTCTGCCGCGACCGGGCGGGGCCGAGCACAGCAACTCGTCGCCCTTTGGCAGTGCACGATCATTACAAGCCGGACCGGATTGCTCGGCGAAGGCGCACCGTTCGACGGTAAGGAGCTGAACAGCGTCTTCGGACACCGGCTACGTCTGAACTCTGTCCGCCCCCATGAGAGCGTCGGACACATGCTCGGCTACGCCGCCTGGATCTTCGACAACATCGCCGAGGACATCGTGGAGCACGTCGAGTGGTGGGCGGCGAACTGCGCAGACGAGGCTCCCCTATCGCGGGAGGAACTGCGCGAGGCGATGCTGGACCTCGCCGGTGAGCTCGCTCACAAGTCAGGAGGACGCCTCCCGGGTTCCCGCAACCTCAACGGGGGCCTCACTCTTGCCCACGGGGTGCTCGGTCGGCTCCTGGGCGCATACGACTCCGACGAGGCGTACCTGGCAGGCCGGTGGGTCATGTCGCAGCTCGGTGACAGCGTGACCCTTTCCGAGGACTACAGCCCATGCCCTGTGCCGATCACCGTGCTTCCCGCCCGGAACGGCCCAGCCCTCCCGTGGACGCGTGGGTTGATGCCCACGAACCTGGAACTGGATCTGTGGCAGCGCAGGCTCGTGTATGCGGCTATGTACTACCTGGCCGCCACCGTGATGCTGCGCGATAGCCAGCTCGCCATGCTGCCGCTCGACCCGCTTGTCGTCGAGGTCCGAACGCTCTCGGACGGCACGAGCTACGAGCAGCGCACCCTGAAGGCCTTCAAGACGAAGAACCGGCACGCCCCGGTCCCCACTACCGTGACGGTGAACGCACGCGTTGAGCAGGTCATCGCCGTTCTTCAGCGGTTGCAGCGCGCCCTCGGGTACGAAACGGCGCGTCATTCCCAGACCGGCCTGCCGCTGCTGTTCGATCAGCGCATCGCCACTCCACTTGGAAAGCTGCCACGCGATGGCAATCGCGACGAGCTTTACCTCGACCTCAGCTTCGTCAGCGTGATGCGCGGCGGAGCGGCCGAGCTTTACGAGCGGGGTGTGATCGGGCGTGATCTCGCCGACGCGGAGCTTAACATGCGCCAGGTCCGGATCACCTGTGCACAGGCGTACGCGGTGCGCGAGCACGGCCAGGCCCTCGCCGCAGCCTTCGGGCAGTGGGACACAGCGGCGGTTGCCACCGGTTACGTCGGCGATGTCTACAAGCTGATCACGCCGCTCGAGCCGGAGGACGCGCTCGATATCGCGCGCCAGGACAGGGGGCGGCGGTTGGTGCGGGCGGCGCGGGAGCGAGAGAACCTGACTGGCAGGGGCCTTGCCAGGCTTGAGGAGACGATCGAAGCTCACGCCGACCGGCTGAGCAACCCGGCGCCGCTCACGCTGGCCCGGCTCGCCACCTTGGGCAAAGCAAATCCCAACCTTGAGCAGGGACCTCTCACGCTCTGCATCTACCAGCAAGAGGGCGCCCGTTGCGGGGGCAAAGGCAAGGCTGACTTTCGGCTGTGCCTGCCCGGCCAGTGCGGGAACTCCGTCATGTCGCCTGCCGACCGTGCCCGCTACGAACTGATGCGGCGCCAGCACCTCGTCCTCGATGCCCCGGTACTCCGCCGCGCCGCCGCCAAGATGGACGAGGCCAACCCGGAGATCCGGAAGGAGTTCGAGAGCCACAGCGACCAAGATCTGCAGCGGATCATCGCCGACCACGTCGACGACTACGTCCGGGCTGCGCTTGAGGGGCGGCCATGAACGACGAGGGTGTCGTAGCTCTTATGCGAGCGGCTACCCGTATGGCCGACGGCGAATCCTTCAGCGGCGACCTCCTCGGTGCCGAAGGTGTCCCGGTGGCCCTGCGACTTGTCGTCGCCGCCGCCGTGCTGGCCGCCGCCGATCGCCCGCTCACAAAGAAGTCGGTCACGTCTATCGCCCCTGCAGCCCGGTCGGCGACCTACCGCGACCACGCCGAGCTGCTCGATCAGGTCACGCGCTTGATGCCGCATTTCGTCCGTACCCAGCTCGAAAGCGTCAAGGCCGGGCCGTCGGTGACCGAGATGGCGAAACAGCTCCAGGAGGCGCACCGCACCATCGACCGTGAGCGCCGACGTCGGGAGGAGGCGGAGCAAGTGCTCAAGCAGTTCGCATCGTACGCAGCGGAACTCCACTGGCGGCTGAAGGCCGACTACGACGCCAACCTCAAGGAGAGGGCCGACAAAGTGCGCCCGCTGCGTTCACTTCCGACAATGACCGAGGAACCGGGGCTCGACGATGCCTGAGCTACTGCGACTTGTCGAGGAACGCTCGAACTCTCAGCGACGAGAAGACTCCCCGGCTTCGCCACGAGCAGCACAGCCCGCGATAGCGGACGTGCTCGGCGTCCGCTACGACCGGCCCATTCCGGACGACGCCGGCTGGTCCGACGTGTTCCCGGACGCCGTTGGGGCTCCCGGCCCGCCGCAGCCGGCGATGTTCGTCGGGCCACTCGGCGGGCTGACGCGGGCGATCGCCCCCTTCGTGCCATGGGACCCGGTCGCCTTCCACATGCAGGCACTGGTCGCGCTCGGTAACTATATCGGCTATGACCCGTTCGTTGAGGACGGCGCCAACCAACGACGCGCCAACCTGTTCCTTGCCGTGGTCGGCAACACGGCCTCTGGCAAGGGGTCCTCTTTCGCATTCGTTGACTGGTTGCTCGCCGGCATCGACGAGAGCTACCGGGTCGATCGCCTCATCACCGCCGTCGGGTCCGGCGAAGGTCTCCTGTCGAAGATCACCGATCCGGTCTATTCGCAATCCCCCAAGGGGGGCCGGGTGCTGGCCATCCCGGGGTCCGAGGACAAGCGAGTCCTCTACGTCGAGGAAGAACTCGGCGCTCTGTTCAACAAGATGCTCACCCAAGAGTCGGTCGAGAAGATGATCACGAAGGCCTGGGACTCCGGGGTACTGGAGACGACCACCAAGAAAGAGTCCATGCGCTGCACCCGGCCTCATGTGTCGATCATCGGTCATGTCACCCCGGACGAGCTGCTCCAACGGCTTGACAAGCGACTCATCGACAATGGATTCTCGAATCGCTGGCTCTACGTGCTGATCAAGAAGACAGCCGTTGTCGTACGTCCGCCCGCACCCCACCAGATTCGAGGGGCAGCCGAAGCGCGTGCTGTGATCCTGGCGAACCTTGAGCGCGCGAAGTCCCAGATCCACGGCCCGGTGGACCTCAGTCCCGCTGCGACGGAGTTGTTCGGCGAGACCCATGCAGCCATGACGGACCACCGGCTCGATGGTGCCATAGGCAAACAGTCCGCTCGCTGGGCCGCCCAGATCTACAAGCTTGCCGTCGTGTACGCAGCGATCGAGGGCATGGCGGTCATCGGCGTCGACCACATCGCCGCAGCCCGGGCAGCGTGGGCTTACTGCCACCGGTCAGCCACCGCTTTCTTCGCCGGGATGACCGGCAACCAGCACGCCGATCAATTACTTCAGATGTGGCGTGAGATCGACTTCGCCGACCTCACACTCACGGACATCGACGAGATGTTCTCCAAGCACATGTCGGCCCAGAAGCGGAGTCGGATGCTAGAGAGGCTCAGCCGGGACGGCGTCATAGCCCGGCGAGCCGTCCAGAATCCCAACGGGGGAAGACCGGCGACGGTGATCAGCTACAGCGGGGGATCAGAAAGCGACAGCCCGTCGACCATTTGGTAGCCCAATAGGTCAACAGGTGGCGTGCACCTGGCGTTCTTCGACCTCTACAGGTAACGACGGTCGCTAGAGGATGTGGCCGGCTACCCGCACCGCAACACTCGCTGTTCGAGCAATTATCATAGCGTTAGCGACGATGAGTGACAGACCGCACAGTGCTGTGCGGAGGGAGTTCTACGCTGCACTCAGGGCGGTGGAGGAGTGAGCTTGGCGATGGCGGGAGCTAGCGCAGGGGAGGCCCCTCAGGGGTACGTGAGATGACACGGATGTAACTATTATGGGAGCTGTGTTGTCACAGATGCCTGGCACCGACCATCACGCCAAAGGACCATCAGTATGGTGAGGTCGGTGTTGGACGCAGCGGACAGCGACACGAACGGACTCGGCCCGGGACAGGTGACAGCGAGAACCAACTCGTGGCTGACCGCCGCTAAGGCCAACAAGCAGGACGAGTTCTACACTCAGCTGGCCGACATTGAGAACGAGCTGAAGCACTTCAGGAAGCACTTCAGGAACAAGGTGGTGCTGTGTAACTGTGACGACCCCTACGAGTCCGCCTTCTTTACATACTTCGTCATCAACTTCCGCCGGCTTAAGATCAAGAAGCTCATAGCCTCTTGCTACTCAGGGTCCCCTGTCGCAGGTCAGCAACTCCTCTTCTCGGACTTGAAGGGCCTCAGCGAAGAAGAGGCAGACGAGCGCCGACCGTACAAGATCGAAATCACGGACATCCCTGACACCAATGAGGATGGCTCCATCGGGCTCGCGGACGTCGAATACCTATTGAAGCACGACGCCAACGTTTTGACCCCACTAGAGGGCGATGGCGACTTCCGATCCGACGAGTGCATGTCGTCGCTCGAGGAAGCGGACATCGTTGTGACGAATCCGCCCTTCAGCCTGATGGTCGAAATATCTGACGACGCTGCTCGAACGTGACAAGTCGTTCCTCGTAATCGGTCATCTGAACCAGGCGCTCTACGCTGACCTGTTCCCGTACGTTCAAGGCGGAAAATTCTGGCTTGGGGTCAACTCTGGGCACTTCTGGTTCCGGGTTCCAGATCACTACACCCCTAAGGACACGGACTACCGGCAGGACCCCCACGGACAGAAGTGGCGGCGGATGGGCGGAGTGTGCTGGTTCACCAACCTCGACCACGCCAAGCGTCACGACCGCATGGTCCTAGTAGAGAGGTACAGCCCTGAGAAGTACCCCCACTACGACAATTTCGATGCCATCGAGGTGTCCAGAACTGTCGACATCCCAGAGGACTGGGAGGGAGTCATGGGGGTGCCGATCACCTTCCTGGACAAGTTCAACCCTGAGCAGTTCGAGATCGTCGGAGCGGCGAAAACATGGTACGGAGGCGCGACCAAGACGTACGGGCCTCAGACCCAAGTGAGTCCCAGTGGCATTAAGTCAACGGTCACGAAGCTGAACGACGTCCCGGCAATCAAAGTCCCACACGCACGCACGGGGAAGACCTACTACATGGTCGATGGGGAGTATTTCGTACAGACGTACGTGCGCGTGTTGGTACGGCGGATCGGACCTGCGTCGTGAACATCGCCCTCCACGCGGTCCCCGTTCGTGATCTGGTTAACGAGTACGAGAACTTGGGTTACGACGGCGTCACAGGCTATGGCGGACTCTTGGATATTCGCCCGAAATTTCAACGTGAGTTCATCTACGATCTGCCCCAGCGGCGTGCCGTGATCCGGACCATCCTTGACGGCTTCCCCCTCAACATCATGTACTGGTCGGTTCAGACGGACGAGGATGGTGAGACTTCATACGAGCTTCTTGACGGACAGCAGCGCACCATGTCGATCTGCGAGTTCGTTGAGGGCGAGTTCTCCGTTGAGATTGGCGGCTATCCCAAGAACTTCGACAACTTGTCGACGGCTGAGCAGGACAAGATTCTCGAGGACGAGTTGATGATCTATCACTGCACAGGTACGGAAGACGAGAAGCTGCGGTGGTTCGAAATCATCAACATCGCTGGCGAGACGCTAAAGAAGCAGGAGCTGCGCAACGCTGTTTACTCGGGGCCTTGGTTGACAGACGCCAAACGCTACTTTTCTCGTGAGAACCAAGCAGCCCACCTGCTGTCGCGGGAGTACGTAAGCTCGGGTGAGGTCGACCGTCAGGCACTGTTGGAGAAGGCAATCAGCTGGATTGCTGGCAAGGGCGACGACACCATCAAGGCCTACATGAACGAGCATCGGCTGGATCCCAACGCCACCGCCCTCTGGCTGTACTTCAAGAGTGTCGTGGACTGGGCCAAGGTGACCTTCCCGAACGTTCGGGCGCCGATGCGGTCCGTCCCGTGGAACGTGCTCTACGAGAAGTTCAAGGAACAAACACTCGACGCTAGTGCTCTTGAGGCTGAGGTGAAGGCGCTCATGGAGGACTCAGAGGTCACGAAGAAGTCCGGCATTTATGAGTACGTCCTCACTCGGGATGAGCGTCAACTCGGGATCCGTACTTTCGACGACAACACGAAGCGCGAGGCGTATGAGCGGCAGAATGGTATCTGCCCTCAGTGCGGTGAACATTTCGAGTACAGCGAGATGGACGGCGACCACATTCTTCCGTGGACAGAGGGAGGAAAGACGATCCCTCAGAACTGTCAGATGCTTTGCATCCGAGACAACCGCTCGGGGCGTCTGTAGCCCAAGGCTGACTGAGTACCACCCTTCGGCAATCCATTCTCTGGCCTCAGCCTCAAGGGGGCTGTGAGGGGCTGGGGATGTGCGTCCGTTCGGCCATCCTGACAGGCTTCTAATCCGCCACCGGGTGTCATCGCTGTGACCCAGAGCGTTCCTCCGCCTTTCCCGCATCTCCGCAGGGGGACACATGCCGGGTCCGGAGCGACCAGACTGGCAAGGGGGGACGAGAACACGTAGGGGGAGTCTGGCCATCAAGAGGGGGACTGATAACTCAGGGGGAAACCCCCGTTCTGGTCAGGTCCTCATAAAAAGAGGCAGTTGCGTGTTTCGCGGTTCCGCATGGCGAGTTTCCACGGCAAGTGGATAGATAGCTGAAGCGGATACCGCAGAACTGACCGGGCCACCGGGAAACCGGTGGCCCTTCACACTTTTAGGGGTTTTGGATGGTTTCGTAGCCGGCTAGGAGCGCGACGTCACGGCCGGCAGTGCCGGCCGATCATCTCCTACCTGTGTTGTGCCGGCTCCCGAAAGACTCAGGCGGCCAGTCGTTGTGGTGGGGGAGCGTCGAATTCAGTCGGGCGAGTGGCGTGACTCTCCGGTCGCTGAAGATCTCGCAGTTGGCCAGATGCAGATTAGTGGCGGCCACTGCCATCGCCAACATCAACGAGACCTTCCCGATCGTGCGCAGCCGGATACGGGCGTGAGACACGTCGACAATGTCAGAGTTCTTCAGCAGGGAGTAGTTACGTTCCACCGAAGAGCGCAGCTTGTACAGGCGCCGCCACTTCTTGGACCCCCACGGATACGCCTGCCAGGTCATCGGGGCGTTCTCGGCCTTCCACAGCACCGTGTTCAAGCAGCAGCCCTCGTCGGGCCCGTGCTCGCCGGGGCAGGTCTTCAACGCCAGGTCGCGGTCGCGCATCGACGGTCGCATACTCACATGTTTGCAGCCCACACCTACGGGCGGCATCAGCTGGACATCGCCAGGCCCCCGAACGCAGCGGATCCGCCAGGCGTAGCGTTGGCGTTCGTCGTGCAACCGGCACCACTCGTCGACCTCCGCCGCGGGAGGGCCGACCGGCTTGGGCGGCAGGGACCGAAGCCGTTCAGGTAGCGCCGGCGAGTGCAGCCATCCGCCGACGATCAGCAGGCCCCGAAAGACGCCCTCGAGGCGGTCTGTACCCTTGTTGAAATCGAAGACGGGTTCCACCCCAAGCGCCCGCAGGTCGGCGAACACGGCGGCCGAGTTGAACCCCCGGTCGATGGCCAGGTAGCGGATGGGCTCGCCGCGAGCAACGAGATCGGCGGCGATCTCTAGGGCGGCGGGGCGGTCATGCGACGAGGCGGTGCCGATGCGGAAGGCGTCGATGTACTCGTGTTCACCTTGTGAGCGAGATGCGCTGGTCAGGCGGTAACCGAAGTACTTCTTCGGGTCGACGCCGGGTCGGGCGATGATCCGGCCGGATGCGTCGGGATCCGAGGCGCGGTCCCCGGCGTCGTAGGCTTCGTGGCTGATCGGCCGACAGTTCGAGTCGAGGTAGGTGGTGTCGAGGCTCCACAGGCCGTCTTGCGCCTCGCCGGAGGTGGGGGTGCTGGCCGATCGGAGCATCTCGTGGAGCACCGCCCTGAGGGCCGGGTCGTCGTTAGCCGCGAGGAGAGCGTCGAGGCTCGCCGGCGGGTTTTCGGGGTCGACGCTGAAGTTCCGGCTGGCCAATACCCTGTTGAGACGGCCGAACGTCCGGTAAACGCTGTAGCACGACGGAGGTGCGGACAGCCCGAACACGGCAAGCTCTGCCGGTGACGTCTCGTCGCGCAGGGTGCGGGCGGCTCCAAGGACCGTAGGCGGCTTGTGGGCAAGCAGGTTGTAGATGACAGCCCCAATGCAGGCTTTGAGCGGGGCGCCTTTGGGGCCACGTCGGCCGCGGGTCGCCACGTCCAGGTCGGCGAAGACCTGGTCTAGCGACGCGAGATATCTCTCGACGACCGGCAGGATCCGACGGTTCAACTGCGGCGGCTGTCCTCGTGAGCCTCGATACCGCCGAGCTCGTAGGCGAGATGTACCGGCGATGCCGGCGGGCGGGGGGCGTAAGGGACCAGCCGTTCCAGGCTGCGCAGCGATTTGAGCCCGTCCGCCGCCTGAAAGGTGGGGATCGGGGTGTTCGACGCGACCTGCTCGACCAGCCACGCCTTGCGCAGCCCTTCGGTGTTTATCCGGAAACCGTGACCGTGGCGGCGCAGGCTGCGCGACAGCACCCCGGCGAGATGCCCCGCCTGGCTCGGGTCGCACGGCGCGGGGCCGTTTGCGATCATGCACCGCTCGGATCTGACGACGGCGAGATCTTCGGCTAGGTCGGCGAGCCGGGCGAGGATCGGCACCCGGCGCTGCTCGTCGGGCGCGGTCACTTCCACCCAGGTGCCCGCTGCGGGAACGTGTCCGATGTGGGAGCCTGTCGTGTAGCGCAGCTCGAGGCCGCCGAGGCCCGCCCCGCGGCCCAGCACGAGCAGCGCCCGCAGATCCAGGTGGGTTTCGGCGTTACGGAACGCTGCTGTCTCGGCCCTGGCTATCTCGAACTGCCAGTCCTCGACCGGGGCGAGCTCGAGATCTTCCGCCGGACCCGTCAAGCGTCGCGTCGGGAACAGGGCCGGGTAACCGAAACGGAACGCCCGGATCGCCGACGCCATAGCGGTTCTCGAGCGGTGCGACGAGCGGCGGATGGAGCCTTCGTTGGCTATGAAGTACTGGATGGTCTCCTCGTCCAACGCGTTGTCCGGGCCGAGGTCGGCGGGGGTGTCCCCGGTGGAGAGCTATCGGGACGCCTTCGAGCTGCTCTTCGGCTACATCGAGACCCGATACGCCAAGCCGCCGAGCGCACTGAGCACCGCCGATCTCGACGCCCCAGTGATCCTGGACTTCCTCGAGCACCTCGAAACCGTCCGGGGCAACAGCGCCCGCACCCGCAACGCTCGCCTGGCGGCCATCCACTCCTTCATGCGATACGTAGCCGTGCGCGACCCAGCGTCGTTGCCGATCACGACCCGGGTACTGGCCATCCCCGCCAAACGTTTCGACCGCCCAGTGCTCGGCTACCTCACCAAAGAGCAGATCGCCGCCATCCTGGCCGCCCCCGATCAGGCCACCTGGAGCGGGCGCCGAGACGCCGTCCTGTTCGCAGTCGCCTACAACACCGGCGCCCGGGTATCGGAACTGACCGTTCTGCAGGTGCGCGACGTGCTGCTCGAGAGCCGCAGCGCCCTCCAGCTTCACGGCAAAGGACGCAAGCAGCGCGTCATCCCGTTGTGGGCTAGCACCACCAGACAGTTGCGCACCTGGCTCGCTCAGATCCCCCACTCACCGGAATCCCCGGTCTTCCCCAACCGCAACGGAAACGCGATGACGCGCTCCGGGGTGCGAGAACGGCTCGACCGTGCCGTGACCACCGCGCAGCGATCATGTCCATCTCTGCGAGGCCAACGCGTCTCGCCGCACACGATCCGGCACTCGACCGCCGTCCACCTCCTGGAGTCGGGCACTGATCTGGCCGTCATCGCCCTCTGGCTCGGACACTCCAGCCCGGCGGTCACCCACAGCACCGACGCGTACCTCCACGCCGACATGGCCATCAAGCAGGCCGCTCTCGATCGCACCCGACCACCAGACGTGGAGCCTGGAATCTACCGACCCAGCCCGACATCCTCGCCTGGCTCACATCCCTGTGACTATGCCGACAATCCCGCACGCCTTCCCCGGGCCCCACAGCCCAAAACGGGAACATCGGCATAGTTCATTACTGGTATGAGCCCGTATTCGATGCTTCGAATTCGGATTCGTGAAGTGTTTGAGGGCTTTCAGTTCAGCTGAGTGGTGAGTCACTGACTGGGTGTCGGCCAGCTGCCGGTTATCTGCCCGAGCGGGGCTTGATGGTTCGTCTTCGCCAGGGGCAGCGTTCGGGCTTCGTGGCCGTCGGGTGCGCCCCCCGGTTGTAGTGTGGGAGTGTGTCGTCGAGCGGACCGCCGACCTCGCTCGGTGAATCCGTGATGCCTAACGGCTGCGTTCTCGGATTGGCAGGGGCGGCTCGTGCCAGGTTTCGCCGGTGAGAGCGCTGTGACGCAGCCAACGGAACCGCCGGTGAGCGGCCTGCGAACTCACGCCGAGCGCTGTTGCTATCTCCGCCCACGTGCAGCCCGCTTCCATCGCCACCGCGACCGCCGCGTCCCTCCGCGCTTTGTCATCGGCCAGACGCTCGGTTGCCGCCGCGAGGTTCTTCAGCGCCACTGTCGTGCTCACAGTTCCTCTATGTTGATCGATCCTGACACGTCAACAATCATTGACGAGCGGTTTGTGTGGCGCGCTTCGCCGGTGCTGGGGTTGGGTCGGGCCGGGGGTGGGCTCTGATCGCGGCGTAGGAGCTCCAAGGTGAGCCTGCTCGTATCGCGTGACGGTCGATGGTTTGGTAGCTGTAGCCGAGCGTGTCGGCGACCACCGGCGGCGGGCAGTCGAGGACGAGGTGGCGTAGGGCGGCGTTTCGGGCGGCGAGGATGT
>JAKBBA010000322.1 GCA_021808665.1 Actinomycetes bacterium | reverse complement strand
CCTGGGGCGGGATCACCCGCCGATTACGCCCCTTATCTTGCTTTGGCAGCGCAGGCGGGTAAGAAGCAGGATCGGGCCGTGAGGTCGCTCATCGTGGCGCGTTGGGCGCGTTGGGCGCGTTGGGCGGTTGGGTTAATAGCGCTGTTGCGCCCGGAGCGACCTGGACCCGCGGCTGTGACGGCCAATCTTGCGGTGACGCTGCTCCTTTTCGTCGGCGAGCGCGAGGTCAAGCTGTGGCGGAAGCGTCATCTGGGGGCGCTTCTATTTTTAGATTTTTGGACACGTTAGTCTCTAGCGTAAAGCTCCTTTAAACGCCAGGCTGGAATCACCGGGCGGGAGACAAGCGCCTAGTCACTGATCGCTGCCAGCCGCCTACACGTCGGTGACCGTGTCCGCATCGGCCACAACCTCCGACCGCACTACCTTCACGGTCGCCCGCAAACATCATTGCCAAAGACGGTGACAAGTGGACCGTCAGCCTCGACGAGCCAGTCGGCCGGTTCACCAACGCCGACCTACGGCTTCACGCCATCCAGCTCGAGTCGCTGGGTACCCCTGAATAGGTATACTTTAGAATACTGCGCAACGAGGGGGATGTAAACCATGAATAGAGCGTTCGACAGAGACCGAATACGAACGTCAAGACGTGTGGGCGCAATCTTCAGCCTGATAGCCGTTTTACTCCTAGTTGGAGCATTGGGTCTTATCGCTTCCCTGAACTCCACGCGTTCGAGAAGGCTATCGGTCAATTCGAACGGGAGTGTTAGCGTCACCAAGCTCGTCAAAGGCCAGCCCACATCCAAGAACCCACAGGGAGTGCCAAGCAGTGTCGACCCCAGACCTTGGAACGCCCGTCCTGTGCAAGCGATGCTGCCACTGTCGCTTAGCAACGCAGGCAATGCGACCGCTCTGTGGGTAGTCACGAACACCGGGCACCTGCTTGAGTCCACGACCGCAGGGCAGGTCTGGTCCTTGGCGAACCCTCCGGCTGGAGTACTCGGCGCCGATGCCCTCGGCGCCACGTTCAGCGGAGTAAACGGTTGGGCGGTGACCGACTCAGGAATATTCAACACCACCGACGGCGGCGCCGCCTGGACGCGCCTGCCGGCCTTGCCGAGCCCTCCCGGTGACAACGTCATTGTTGCATGGGCACAGAGGTTGAGCGCCAGCCAAGGCTGGGGCATAACCAACCTCGACGAGCTTGTTGTCACTACTAACGGCGGCCAGTCGTGGAAGACCGTGCCCACCCCACCGACACAGGTCGAAGGAGCCTGCTTCGAATCAGCGGCCAAGGGACTCGTAGTCACAGATTCGCCAGGGACGGCCATATACATGACGTCTGACGGGGGGTCCACATGGACGAAGGTGTTCTCCTATACCGGCACGGCGATACGAGCAGCTCTCAACTGCATCGACTCGACGCACGCAACCGTCCGCCTCGATCTCTCCTACAGCCAGATGGGTGCGCTCTCCACAACTAGGGCGACGAGCAGCGGCTGGCAGGGACCTTGGCGGGAGGTGTCCGCAAACCAGCCCCCGTCGACAACAGCCTCAGGAGGAGCCCAAGGCGCGTCGGTCTCTCGCTCCGACACATACCTCACTGCAGCGGGGCTCGTGAGCGTCGGGGTGAATGCGAACGGGGCGATAGACGTATCAGTACCGTCGGCCATCGCTCAAGGCACGGCCGGCGCGCCGGCCGTGAGCGTCGGGTCCTTGGCATCCAAGAACCATGGTGTTATCAGGCTTTTCGGGTACACGGTCGCGACACTGTTTACCTCCCCAATCGCCGGTTACCTGTTCGCAGCCTCGGACCAGTCAGGGAAGGTCGCCCTCGGCACCACCAGAGACGGCGGCCAATCGTGGCATCTCACCATTACCACAATCCCGAGAAGCTGACACCCAGACGCCGCCCCCAAAGCATCGCCATCGGTGAGCATGCAAGCGAAGCTTTGAGAACGATCGACCGCCTCTCCAGAGAACCGGTACCCTCAGCGCTGCGACGACGCTGACTCGTGCGGGTCGCAACTCGATGGTCCGAGGAATAATGGCACCAGCCTGCTCATTCGTCACTGATATCTTCCGGGCGAGTTGTGGTATTGCCGATCGTACGGTACGACAGCGGTAGAGTTCGACGGACAGTACATCTAGCTCTACCCAGGTCCCACCGGAGGGCCGCCAAGCATCTATTCTTGCTGACGGCCGGCGTCTTGTACTTACTGGCAGCCGTTCCCGGTTTCAGCCTCGTAGTCTGACCGTCGATGGATGAGGTAGTTGCCACAGCTGATGTCTGCGAGAGGCTTGGAATAAGCTTGCGTCAGCTACACCACTTGATCACCGACTTAGGTATCGAGCTGAGGCGTCGGGGAAGGCTTGCAGGCCTTGGGGCGGCGGACATCGAGCGAGTCCGTCGATCGCTACCCCCAGACTACGGTAGCCCTGGCCTCGGAGGTTCAGCAGTCCCGCGTGGACCGGCGCCGTCTAACCCTGCCGGCGGGGCGGAAAACGCTTCGAGATGCCGTTGAGCAGCACCGTCGAACGAGTCCTCCGCCGCGGCGGGAGCGCTCCGGCGGGGGGGCAGGTGCTCGCCGGGTTTCTCGCAGTCGAGGTTGTCGCTGCGGGGGCGTGGGCCGGCGCGTGGGCCGGCGCGTGGACCGGCCTCCACGGCCACCGCCCGGCGCAAGCGGTAGCGGCCGGCTACGCCA
>JAKBBA010000321.1 GCA_021808665.1 Actinomycetes bacterium | reverse complement strand
TATCGCGGTATGCGTCGATGACCAGCTCCGTTGCCACGACAAAGCGAACGACTCCAATTTCGTTGTCAGAGAGCGACTCGGCGCCGTCCAAAGCGAGGGTCTCCACGTCGAGGCGCGACTCGACCGCCCGCACTTCTGCCATCACTACCCGGGTCGTGTGCTTGATGTGATAGCGCTGGCGCGCCCGCAACGGCTCGGCGCCGAACCAGCAGACGACAGCCTCGATCTCATTCGTCGGCGATGGAGCACCCTCCGTAGCCGAGATCACGTCGCCTCGTGAAACGTCGATGTCGTCTTGGAGGACGACTGAAACCGATTCGGAAGGAAGCGCCTCCGTCACCGGGCCGCCCAGCGTCGAAAGTTCCACCACGACACTGCGAAGCCCCCCCGGCAGGACGACGACTTCGTCACCCGGATGCAGCGAACTGCCGCTCAGCATCCCGGCGTAGGCCCGGCCGCCGCCCGGACGTCGCGAGACTATCTGCACAGCAAGGCGTGCCGACCCATGGCCACCACCACCACCACCGCCAACGCCGCCGCCACCGCTGCCACCGGCCCACAGGCCCGCTTCGGCCTGGTGCAGCGCATCTAGGACGGTTGGGCCTTCGTACCACGGTGCCTCCCCGGATTTTTCCACGACGTTGTCACCGCGCAGCGCTGACACCGGCACTGCTACTACCGATTCCACGCCGAGCCGAAGGGCCAGGCGCTCCAGCTCGGCCACGACCGGCTCGAAGGCGTTGCGGTCCCAGCCCACGAGGTCCATCTTGTTGACGGCGACTACAAGATGGCGCACACCGAGCAGCGCCGCTATGCACAGATGCCGCCGGGTCTGGTCGCGCACTCCGGCAGAGACGTCCACCACCACCACCACGAGGTCCGCCGTGGACGCGCCGGTCGCCATGTTCCGGGTGTACTGGAGATGGCCGGGGCAGTCGGCGATGATGAGCTTTCGCTGTGGGGTGGAGGCGTAGCGGTAGGCGACGTCGATTGTTATCCCCTGTTCTCGCTCCGCTCGCAAGCCGTCGGTTACAAACGACAGGTCGACCCCGGAGAGCCCACGACGTCGGCTGGCGCTCGACAGCGCCTCGATGTGGTCGTCGGCGAGTTGCTTCGTGTCGTGAAGCAACCTGCCGATCAGCGTCGACTTGCCGTCGTCGACGGACCCGACGGTTGCGAACCGCAGGAGCTGCGACGTCGACGCGTCTCGAAGCGACGACGGCGCCACCTAGAAGTAGCCCTCGCGTTTGCGGTCCTCCATCGACGTTTCCGAAACCTTGTCGTCGGCCCTTGTCGCCCCGCGTTCACTTACCCGTGACGTCGCTACCTCGTCGATCACTTCGGCCAGGGTGCGCGCCGTCGAGCGAACCGCCCCCGTGCATGTCGCGTCGCCCACCGTCCGGAAGCGCACCGTGGTTTCTTCGACGGCCTCGCCGGGGCGGGGCACTACCGACCTCGATACGGCCAACAGCATCCCGTCTCGCTCGACGACCGGCCTGCGATGGGCGAAGTAGATCGACGGAAGCTCGATCTTTTCACGCTCGATGTAGCGCCAGACGTCGAGCTCTGTCCAGTCCGACAGCGGAAACGCCCGAAGATGCTCCCCGGGGTTCACCCGCCCGTAGTAGAGCTGCCAAAGCTCCGGGCGTTGCGTCCTCGGTTCCCATTGGCCGAAACCGTTACGAAAAGACAGAACCCGCTCCTTGGCACGCGCCTTGTCCTCGTCGCGCCGGGCGCCGCCAAAGCACGCGTCGAAGCCATGATCTCCTATCGCGTCCAACAGCGTGACGCTTTGGATGCGGTTCCTGGAACGACCCGGACCGGGGTCGGCAACCCGACCTGCGTCGATCGACTCCTGCACCGACGCGACGGCGAGCTCGACGCCCAGCTCGGCGACCCGCCTGTCCCTGAAGGCGATGACCTCGTCGAAGTTGTCCCCGGTGTCGACGTGTAGGAGAGGAAACGGGATACGCCCAGGCCGGAACGCCTTGTCCGCCAGGTGCAACAGGACCGCCGAATCCTTACCGGCACTGAACAGCAGCACCGGCCGCTCACACTCGGCCACGATTTCCCGCAGAACGAATACGGCGTGGGCTTCGAGGGCGTCGAGATGATCCAGGGTTCGCCCCCGCTGCGCTCCCTGCCCTGCCGCTCCCTGCCCTGCCGCTCCCTGCCCTGCCGTGACTCGCTCGACGGGGCGTGCAATGCGGCTATACGCCTGGACTGGGGGGAACGTGATCGTCATTGGCTTCCTATCCGAACTTCCGGGCCGGCCGAGGGTGGGGCAGGCCGAGCGCTCTCGGAGGTGACACGCACCTCCGCTTACTCAACGAATATATCAATATCCCGATCACATTAGTCATCTATTATGGTTGTCTTACGAAACTCCTCCGTCGCACCCCAGGACACCCCACCACCGCAAGGACATTTCATGGAATCCGCCACCTTTCCAACCACCTCGACGGAACCGTCTCAGCTCCAAGATGAGCTGGACCGGCGATCCGCCGAGTTCGAGTCGGCGCAGCCGTCCGAAATAATTGCCTGGTCGATCAAGCGCTTCGAGGGATCACTGACGGTCGCCTGCTCGTTCCAGGACCCCGTTCTGGTCGACCTCGCCGTCAAGGCGGACCCGAACATAGAGATCGTCTTCTTGGACACGGGAGCGCACTTCCCAGAGACACTGCGATACGTCGACGAGGTACGCAGCCTCTACAGCCTGAACCTGCGCG
>JAKBBA010000080.1 GCA_021808665.1 Actinomycetes bacterium | reverse complement strand
AGAGTGTGGGTGTTTGGGAGGTTTGGGTCGTGTCCCAAACGTAAAGCTCACCCCCGTCGTGGCCGGTGATAGCTGTTTTGCCGTCTGCTGATAACGCTACCGAACTAACCCTACTAGTGCTGTTGCCGAGGATCTTCGGATATTCGCCGCTGTAGATATCCCAGATGAGCACTTTGCGATCAGCGCCGCAGACCGCAACGTCAGCTGTGCCGTTCCAAGCGAAGTCCGTACTTCTTTTGGGCCCCCGCCAGTATAGGCTCAAGGATGTAGAGGGCTGGGAGTTGTAGACGAGCCTAAACCAGGAGTGTCCGAGGTTCATAGCCCGGCGGGCCGCGGCTTCGCTGAGTTCGGGGGTTTCGCTGTTGGCTTGGTCGGCTAGGACGGCGAGGCGCGCTGCGGGCGAAGCCGCCGCGAGAGCTGTGCTGATACCGGAGGCGGATAGGAGCGCTTTTCGGGTGGGCCAGGTGTCGCCGTCTTCGTACTGTTGTGCGCGTTCGATTTGCCGGGCGGTCGCTCCTGGGCCGATGATTTCCGCTCTAGTCACGGTCCATTCGGGTTCGATGAGCCTGCCGCGGAGACGCTGCCGGCTGGTTCTATGCGCTTGGTGGGTTTCGGGGATTAGTTCGACGGCGCGGAGTAGGTGGTCGGTTAGGTTAGCGGCGGCGTAAGCGACGAGAGGCTGGTCCGAGCTTTCCGTCAGTTCGTCGAGGGCTTTGGCGATCCCTGCATGACATTCGCCCGTGATGGCGACCGAGGCCGTCTCGCCGTTGGCGATGGTGGTGGCCCAGTCGATGAAGACCTGATGGTGGGGCGCCCAATACCCGTCGCTTGAGCGCAGTACAGCCGAAAGTTGTTTCAGCTTGTTGTTGGCGGCTGTAACGCTTAGGTCGGCCAGATCGGTGATGGAACTGTTTTGGGCGATGGTAACTATCTGGTTGACGGTCCAGCCTTTCGGGTCGGCACAGCAGGCAACGAGCAGCGCTAGAGGTCCGAGCTGGCCCCACTTGTGTTGGTAGGCGGCCTGGTAGAGGTCGTACATGGCGCTGCCCGCCTCACGGCGTGCTGTGGGGGTAAGCTCGCCGTTGAAGTCACTTGGGTGTAGTGAGCCGTCGGCGAGCATTTTGCACGCTGTAACAGCCCACAAGAACAAGCCGTCAGCTCGCTTCGCGATTAGCGAAGGGAGCTCCTTGTATAGCCCGGCGTCTTCTCGGTTAACACGTTGTAGGGGTTGAAGCATCCGGGTGGCGACCTGTTGAATGGACTGCAGGTCGCGATGTTTATCTAGGTCGACGGTCGCGACAGCGTTGGCGGGAACGTTCGCGAGGGATGGCATCTCCGGCCGGGTGGTGCACACCCAGGTTACCCAGACTGGGGCGGTGTTTATAGCCTGAGCGAGGAGCGTTAGGAACCTGTCGCCCGCACGGTCAAGCTCGTCAACCAAGACGATGAACTTTTTTGGTTGCCGACCCTCATGCTGGTGACCGGCTTCTTTGAGCAGTGGGAGGGCTAGGTTCTTCCAAACGGTTTCCTCGTCGGGTATGTCCCCGCAGCGGTTGAGTAGTTCAGCGTGGGTGGATTCGAGCCCGTAGCGGGCGGCGACACCGGCGGCGAAGCGGCGACACAGGGTCGTCCAGTCGCCGGGCGTGTCAGGTTTGGGTAGGCGGGGGTCGCGAAGAAACGTGCATCCAGCTTCGGGCAGTTGGTGTAGCGGCCCGTCAGGCATCGGTCCACCGGATGATCGGGCCCACCACGCGTGCAGCAGCGACGACTTTCCCGTTCCTGGGACCCCGACGATAGCAATCACCCGACAGCCGTCGTGTTCGTCCGGCGCAACGTGTTTTACTATGTCGCCAGTTAGTTCGAGACGGTCGACGAACCAGTCGTCCAGGTCTTCGTCGAAGAGTGTCACGTCTGGCCCGGTTGCGGGAGCGCCGAAGCGGATCGTGGCGCCCGTCGGTTGCCACACTGTTAGCAGCGGGCGCGTCCCGACGGTCCCGGTCCGGGCCATCCGCGTTTCGGCTTCTGCCGCTGCTACGGCGAGAGGTTGGCCTAGGGCCGCTTGTTTGGCGAGCTCACCGGCGAAGCATGTCGCCTGCTCGTGGGTTATCGCAGTTGCGAAAGCAACCACCGCTATCCCCGCCTCAGCGAGGCGTAGCGCAAGGTTCCCGGCGGACGCTTCGTCGGCCCCAGCTCGGCACGCCAGCAGTAACGCTACCCGAACCCGGCCGTTGAGCACTCCGACCAGTTCGTCGGGCCCCACTTTTACAGGCGGACCGTCCGGCCCGTCGAACCACAAGGCGCCCGGTGTCGCGTGACCGTCGAACACCCACAGGCCTACCGGGCTGCCGGCTGTATGACCTTCTAGAAATGCGCTCAGCCCGGCGAGATCGGGACGGTCAGGATGCGTTGAGACGGCCAAACTAGGCTGGTTGAGCACCTCGGCGGCCGTGGAGTCGGGGAGGGTGTCGTAGCCGGGCACGCTACGCGGACCTACGCTGACTACCGTTTGCAGGGTGCGTTCTCCTCGTCCTTCGCAGCGGCCGTCATGGTCTTTGGTCTCGACGGAGCGGAACAGCCGAACCCGCAAGTCGCGTTTTGCCGGGAAAGGGTTGGCGGCTAACTCCCACGGCAGCCTCCACAAGCGCTGATCGGAGCCTGGTTTGACTCTCACGCCGATTTCGACCCGCTCAGCGTCTCCGACCTGACCCTTGAGAACCTCCTGAACATCAGAGGACCAAAGCAGGAGCCGCAGTTTTTCGACTAGCTGATCGAGGTTCGCCTGATCAGCGACGTTACCTAGCTCGCCGGCCAAGCGGTAGAATTCTTGCAGCCGTGTAGCGTCGCTGAGCAGTTTCCACGGGCCGGCGCGCAAAGCCTGCGCGCCGCTAGCTGTATGTTGCTCAACGCTCACCGACAGACCGCCGGTCCCCGCCGTCATGTCGAAAACCAAGTCCAATGCCACGCCCTCCTCGCCCCAATCTTATTAGGTCGCGAAGCAGTCGTCGGGCTTGGCGGTCGAGGAACTGTTCGTAAGCGCTTCGTCCGGCAGCTCGCCGGTAGACCGACGGTAGCGCGTTGCGATCGGCGCGAAACGCCAGGTCGAGTTCGCGCCGGACGTCGGCGATGGTCACCTCGTCGAGCTCGGCGAGGGCCCGGCGGGCTTGTGCCTCCGCTCGGTGTCGAGCCGCTACGATCGCAGCGTCGTTTGCTACCAGCGAGATCAGCTCGTCCAGTTCCGCCAGATTGACCGCGTCGGCCGCGACACGGTCTGAGATGGCCCGGCGAGCTGCCTCCTTGGCTTCTCGCGCTGAGTGACCGCCTAGCCGTATAAGAAGCTGCGCGGCTGCCAAGGTCAGACGGTTGAGGTAGTCGTCGGTCCACCCCGGCGCACGGTCTGTGATCGGCACCTCCGCTTCGACCGGGCCGAGGAACTCGTCGTCGTCCCGCTCCGGTATGACGCCGCGACGAGACAGCAGCGCCGAGTGTCGTAAGACGTTGCGGTCGAGGATCACCGCGGTTCGCCTGTCGGACTCCAACGCCGTGAAGATCTGATGGCTCCACCGGGCTACCTCGGCCGCCGTGACTCTCATATCGAACTCGGTGGAAAGCCTGGCTGCGAAATAGTTCCAAGGGAACATTTTTCCAACTTCGGTCGAGCCAGTCGCGTCTTGCACTGACCAGATGACGAGCTCGAGCAGCTGCTCCGCGGTTTCAGGATCGCAGTCAAGCCGGCCGGCCTTGTGCGCGCTCCTTAGGACCGTGTCGACCAGCGTGCCGCGAGCGACGCGCTCTGGCCGTGTCGGCAACTCGGCGGCCGCGCGTTCAGTTCTGAGCGCGTTCGCGAGCCAGTACGGAGAGAGCTTGGCCGAGCACGCTTTCAGCTTCCTGATCGCCTCGGGCCGCTCGACGCCAGCAAAAGTCCGGTTCGCAGCGGTCACCATGCCGAGCGCCAAGACCCGGCACGTCTGGCAAGCCGCAGGACGGCCGTAACCGTGACCGTCGTCGGCGTCTGAGCCTAACCCCGACCGTTGATAATGCAGGAATGCCAGCGCGCGAGACGCGACTAGCATCGGCCAGTCGTCGACGGAGAAAGGTTTTAGGGGCATGTTGCACTCCTCCTGAGCGGCTAAAAAATGTTCAACCGTCAGCCGCAGGAGGAAGCCTGCCCCGGACTTCCAAACTGGAGGCCCGAGCGCTTCCACTAACATAGTGGAACTGGCCTCGTCCGTCAAAAGTGTTCGTGACGAATTCTCGCTCGAGGACGCAGGTTTCGGACGCGGGCCGGGTTGCCGCCCGTCGGGCTGACACGGCTGGGAGGTCCGCCGGCAGTGGGCGGTCACGGCGGGTTCTTGCGGGACCGGTGATTGTAACTAAGATGCCGCCGCCCGTTCCGACGCTCACAGAGGAGCTTTTCGAGAACCTTGGAGCCGAAATTCGCCGTGAGCTGATCGGGGCGCTTCTAGCCGGCAGGCGTGCCGATACAGCCAACCTGGCTGGGATAGCCCGCCGGTGGTGCGCGGGGGGTCCTGAGCTGACACCTCAGGCGATGGCAAGCCTGCTAGCAGCGCAAGGCGTAGAGGATGTAAGCGTTGTGCTGGCCTTGTGGTGGGTGAGCCCGGAGGGACGGGTCGGGCTTGTACGGCACCTGCTGCGAGTCGAGCGTTGGAGCGGGCCACGGGTGATCGACGCTTTACGAGGCTTGGGTCTCGGGGCGGCCGAACGCTGCCAGCTGCTCGACCCGACGGTAGGCTGAGCCTCGTGTTGCGCACCGCTGGGGGTCCCCGCTCGCCGCTCGCCATGTTGGGACACGGCTGGGCATGCCGATTTCGTCGGCGCAGCGCGACTGTCGCTCGGCTCGGGCGGCCCGGCGCGCAGCGAAACAACCGGTCGGGGCTCACCGATCAGCACAGGTTGAGCTAGAGGGTGACAACAGTGCTAAGAGACGGTAAAAGTCGTAAGGGAAAGGTGGCCGCGTGGCCTCGAACATCAACTTGGACAGCAGCTTCGAAGTTGACAGTCCTCCTAGGATCGCCGCGACCTGGAACGAGCAGTTAAAGCTGTGGGAAAGCGACGTAGGACTCTTTGACTCCGACAACACGAATCGCAGCTTCGGCCCGGCAGGTCCGGGCGGCGTTTGCGTTGCGCAAGCGGCTGGGATGGCGGTGTCGTTGTGTATGACCGGTCGCGTTGTTTCATTGTGGGCTGCTCCTGACCTGGACGACGGCAGTCGGTCGCTGCTAGGGTGTTTCGTGGAGTCAGCTTCCCTGGACGCTCTCACAACGCCCGCTGAGGATGGCCTGTCAGGAAGCCGAGACATGCGCTGGGTGCGGATCCAGCCGGTCAGCGACCGGCGATCGGCCAGCCAGGCGGTAATCCTCGCTGACACGCTCGCTCACGGCGACCTCGACCGGGACCCGCCGGCTAAGTTCCTTGCGCTAGCCGAGCTCGCCGGGTTGCTCGCAAGTCGGGAGGTGCCCGCAGGGCCCGAGTCAGCTCTAGGCTCTTTTAAAGGGGTTCTTCAGGACGCCGACGGTTTGCTAGGCGACGAACGGCTGACTCACACCGATCTCGCTTGGCGCGCCGTGGACTCCCACGCCGATCTGGTCGACTTGGCCAGCAGGTCACTGAGTCTCAAAGATCTGATCCAATCGGCGATCCAACCGACCGACGGGATGGCGTTCGGCGAGACCGGGACTGAGACAGTCAATATGCTTGAACGTTTCGCTTCGGACCTGAAAACAGCCGGACAAGTGACTGCGACGGCGGGTGCCGCATCCGCCACCCTGCAGCGGCCCGCTCCAAGCGCGCCCGTCTACACCGTCATGGCGCCATCCAACGCCGCCTGGGACCATAACACCTTCGGTGGGAACTCACCTGTCGCTGTCACCAGCGTGGAGGAGAAGGGACCGTGGAGGATTCTGCGAACCGACAAGGCGCCAGAGGGCACCGCCGAGCAGCTGTGGGTTTACGGGTACGGCGCTGACGGCGGACTCGTCGGAGCTTCCCGTCTCATGGATCAGTCAGGTACGCCTTTCGCGACGGTAGCGGTGGGAGCTTCGGTCGAGCGCTGGGAGATTGCCGGCGCACCGTTCAAAGCGGAAAGACGCTGGTCTGTTGAAGCCGCTACTCGACTGGCTCGCGCCGCGTGGTTCGCTAGGAAGGCTGGGCGGGCCGAGGCGGGGAGGATGTGGGCAGGAGCCGCCGTCGCGCTGCTCGCCGTCGGTCTGGTCCACCGGGCCGGCTGGGCGTGGGGACTCAGCGACAAAAAAGTCGCCGGTGAGATGCTCGACCGGCTGGGGGCCGGCCACTTGGTTAAGGCGCTCGAAGCGGTAGAGCTGACCGGTTACCTGCCAGTCCCCGACGTCCTAGACGCGCTACCGGCGCCACTGTGGGCATACCTAGCCGACTTTGGCGACCTCGCCGGCGAAGCCCAAGCGCATGACAGGCAGCCGTCCTGATGCCCACGTTTCAGGCGCTCCGAAAGCGGCAGCTGTACCTCCTGCTAGGCGACACAGGGAAACCAGTGATCTTGCAGAGCAATAACCATAACTTGAAAGCCCAGATCACCCTAAACCAGCTCGGTATCCGTGAAGCGTTCAGCGCGGCGAAGCGATTCGGCTACGACCGCGCTGGCCTTGCGGACTTCGAGGTTGACGACATCACGGCGGCTGACGCTATCGGCGGTTTCGTCTTAGACGTCTGGCCTTGGGCTAACTACCGCAAGCCCCGAATCAACGCTGATCCGCCCGGGCAGGAACCGCGGGCCGGTGAGAACGTGTTTTGTTGGGACAGCGGACTCGGCGAGCCGTGTTTGCCTCACTGCCAAGTTCCACAGCCCCTGCAGAGTGTATTCAGGTCCTTTGCGGTGCGTTTCGCGGTCATCTATCTCGACCGCCACTTTGCATTAGGGCACTGCGTTTCGGTCGGCTTGCAACGGACCGGCGGCGGGCGTGGCCCCGGCTGCGAAAGGGACTATCGATCGGCGAGGCAGCACCAAGACGGATGGGACCTGGTAGACAACGACTGCAGACGTCGCGCCTGATGGTGGACGAAAGGCCAGGACAGCTCTCTCGTTTTGTGACACAAACAGTGGTGCTATAGCCGGCCGGTTGTTAGCGCCACGGGCTGAACCCGCACGCTGCAAGCCGGACCTCTACCGGCAAGCCCAAGCGGCCCATTTCACGGTCGAGTTCCGCGACGCGAGCCGCTCCAAGACGGAGCGATTCCAAGCCCGCAGTCTCCCAAGACACGCCGGTGCAAGCCGTGGCGATCTGTAGACGCAGCCCGAGGGAAAGTTGCGCCCCGGCCGGGTCGGTGAGGATCACGGCTAACAGCTCGCGGCCGCTTCCACGGCCGCTACTACTGTTACGCAGCCCAGCCCACCGGCGGGCGCAGATTCCGGCCACGCCTCCCGGGTCGCCGCTAAGAGCGGCGGCTAGCCTTTCCCGCTTTAGTGCCGGGACCAGCGCACGCCAAAAGCAGCGCTCGTCGCCGTCCCGGTCGCCCGCTACGCGGGTTTCGCCGTACAGCGGCAGGTCGGTTCGTGTGGCGGTGATCGACGGGCGCCGTCTCGGTGTCTCAGCCATCGACGGTGCGCCCCCACGACCAACCCGCGAGGAGGATCGCAGTACGCACGCGCTAAGGCCTACGCGCTTCCGTCTTGGGTGCCTCCGAGGAAGGCGTCGAGTTCGTCGTCCAACGCCTCCATGTTGGGCAGAGTGAACTCCTCCCAAAACGCCAGGGTTGTACTCAGGGCGCACTCCAAGAACCCCTCCAACTGCTCTTGCCCGGCCGAGTCGAGGGCGAGCAGGTGACCATCGGTGACCACGAAGGCTTCACTTCCTTCTACTACCACTTTGAGCCTCGGCCACCTCTGCGATAGCGTGTAACTGTTCGTGGCGACCAGTAATAGAGGCACATCCTCTTGTCGGAACCTCGTCGACGCAGTGCTCTCGAACCAGACCACTTCGCCGCTGCTGTCCGTTGCGATCATGAACTCCACTGTCCGCTTTTCACACCTGAACCTGACGAGGAAGTCGCCGTCACAGTCCGTGAAGAAACGCAACCCTCGCTGCTCGAGGAACCTGCGGATCATCCCCCGACGCTGTTCGGCAAGGTCTTGTAGGTAGCTCACCACTCCTCCTTAGACTCCATTTGAAGGTCTCACACCAATTACTGACGGACGCGCGGGCCGAATCGAGCTCAACGCGGCAGCCTCTTAGAGTTCGGGACAAGCGTCCAGCCCGGCAGCCCCTGCCGCGCGCGCCGGTACTCCCGCTCGCAGCCGGCGCCATGCCGTCCACCGGCGCGCCGCAGGCCGACCGAAAGCACGCGACCAGGCCTATCGGGACCGTTCCCCGCGACCACCAACCTGACAGCGAAGCTTTCGAAGAGGTCTCGGAGCTGACGTTCCGTTTCCCGCCTCGAAGCTTCTCCGTCGAGGCGCAAACCCCGCCCCCAGCAGTAAACGTTGAAAATCGCCCCACCTCCCGCCGGGTCGTGCCAAAAGTTTGCGAACGGCCATACTGCGCCAAGAAACTCGTGGACGACCCCCGCAAGCATCCCGGCGTCCACCTCGCCGAAGGTGAAACCCGCCCGGTCGAATCCGAATCGTCTCGCGGCAGCGTGGACCTCCAACACGCCTTTCGAGGTGAGCGCCAGGTTCGCCTCGAGGGCGTGGTACTTACTACGAAGAATCATCGGAAGCCCTAATTCATCAAGAAGTGTTATGGCATCTCGCCCTTCGGGCGACCGAGAATATTCGTACACATTCCCTCCCACTCTTAAAACAGGGCTGCCTTTTAGCTCTCCCTCGAAGACGACGTCGCGTAACCGCAAAAGCAGAGGTTAGCGATGGAGGTACCGATATTGATCTGGGACAGCAAAGCATTTTGTGACGATCTGTTGTAATGAGCTACTGAGACGATCAACATGTGGCTCTTACAGAGATGAACCGGTAAGTCTCGTAACGTTTTGTAACGTAACGGTACGTATAAGTCCCGTAGTCCACCAGAGTCGTGTTCCGCCAGGTATCCTGCAACCGATGACCATTTTTAGCCGGATGCTCGAAGAAGAACTCATCAAATTGGGTTCGACGCCACAACAGTTCGTGCAAAAGTACAACTTTCTTGCACGCGAGAGAGCTCTTGCTGATCAACTTACCAACGCCGGCTTTCGCCAGTGGAGACAAGGGCGGCTGCCCAGGTCTAGCCGCCTCAGCCTTATCGCAAGCACGTTCGCGGCCTTGGCAGACGACGACGGCGCTCAGGCCCTTGGCCTTGACGAAATCGTGCGCTTTTGGAGAGAAACGCGAGGTTTACAGCAGGATAATCAACTGGCATGGCCCGCGATAGACATTCAAGGGCCGCCGGCCGATAGCAAGCTTAAATTATTTAGGAGGATTAGAGCGAAGCGAAAAGAATTTCGCATTCAGGAGCAGCTCGCATTGAGGGCGAGAGAGTACTACACCAATATCGACATGCCATGGTCCCGTCCGGCCCCGTACTTTTTAGCAGCAACGGACTGGCAACTCGATCGTCCCATCCCGCTAACCGGCGACACGATCTCCTATCTTTTGATCGAACCGGATGCCAACCCATTCGAACAAACCGGTCTGTCTGGATGCTGGCCGCCAGACCCAACTGGCAAAACTATAGACAAGTACAGTGAGGCAGTCACAGCCTACGATTCTCCTGAGCCTAACCTGTGGACTAACGACACTAGCTATCGACTCATGGCAGTGAACCGTGTCGCAGAGGACAAGTTTGACCTAGCGTTTAGTGATATGACCTACTTCGACGGGTTCGACTCGTGGGCTGCTCTTGAGTACGAATCGATCGCCCAGCTTCTAGCTGGACAGGAGTTTGCTGGTCCGCATCGAAATGCTCTTGGGAATCCATTCGACTTGACTAACCGTAACGTCGCCCTTGGAATCAGCGTTCTAACGCTCCGGAGAGACCCAGCCGGGAGGTCGCAGTTCTATCTTCACTACCGGCAAGGCACGGCAACGCTCAACAACATGTTCGGCGCTCTTCCCGCTGGCGAGTTCCAACCTTCTTCTAAGGGATGGGAAGCTATCAAGAATGATCTGGATATCTGGGGTAACATTTTGAGGGAATATGGTGAGGAGCTTTTAGGCGACGAACCAGCGAGATTTCAGACGGCTTCAGGGCCTGATTACATGTCCAGAGAACCGTATCTCAGTCTCGATAGGAATAGAGGCGAAGGGGTCCGGCCGTACCTGCTTGATATTGGGCTCGACCCGATCACACTGAAAGCTGGCCTCAGGGTGGTTTGCGTATTCGACGCCGACGTGTTCGACGAAGTTTTCGGTGACATGCGGTTGCAAAATGACGAAGGCGAAATTCACGTGCCGCGAGACATGCGCGAAAAGGGGCGGCCGTATGTTGGGTTCCCGTTCACCGAAGAATCTGTCAAGAAGAAGCTCGACAGCCGCGACCTTACGCAAGCCGCCCGCTACCTCCTCGAGGCAACATGGTTTTACAGGACAGAGTTGGGCGTCGGCGACTAGCCTGAAGGGACTGGACTGCTGGTCGGGGGGGTCACTGCGTTTGTTAGTAGGCAGGATTGGTTTGCGTACAGTGCTGGCACAGACCGGCGTTCTCAGCTGATGCTTATGTCGATGACGCCGGGAATGCGGGATGGCTGGTCGGTGGTTGCGACGATCAGCGTGGTGCCCGGCGGTGGGGCGGGTGGCCAGGGGGTGTACCCGTCGGTGATGACCACGGCGACATCGGGGCGGGGACGTAGGCGGGGTAGTAGGGCGATGGCGGGTCTTAGGTCGGTGCCTCCACCTCCGCGGAGCGCGATTTCCGATGTGCGGCCGGCACGGTAGGGCTGCGACGGTGCGGCGTCGCACGGTATCACCCAAATGTGAGACAGCCGGCATTGCCGCCTGATGGCGTCGATCTGAGCGACGGCCGAGGCGAGTTCGTCGTCGCTGACCGACCCGGAGGTGTCGATGATCACCGCGAGCTCGAAGGAGGGTTGATAGTGCCCGGGAAATATGACCCCGTCGGCGTCTTGGTGCCGGCGGGCTAGTCGGCGGTAGGTGGTGTCGAAGTGGCCGGCCCGCTGTTCGTAGCAGCGGGTGACGGCATGGCGGAGCTGGCGTCTCCAGTCGACGGGTGTAGCCTGGCCTTGGCGTGCCCAGCGTTGCCAACCTGCGGGGACGTCACCCGCTTGTCGGCGTAGGGCTTCGGCTACGGCGACCTGAATGGTCGCTGCAGCTACCGACCCGAGTCCCGGGGTGCCCGGGTCGTCTGGGGGCAGCTCCCACTCGCGCCGGCGCCCGTCGCTGGCCGAGCCGCATCCGTCGGGACTAGGCGGGGGGTAACTGTCGGTGTCCCCGCCACCCGCCCCGGGCGATTCCTCGCATGCCGACGAGGAGCCGACCCCGCACGAGTGGGCATGGTCGGCCGTATCGGTCCGCTTGGCGCTCAGCATCGCATAGTAGTCCTCTTCGAGCTGCCCGTCTGGTAGGTCGAACGAGCTGGGCCAGACAGCCTTGGCGGGCAGCGGGACCCGGTCGCAGCGTAAGTCGTCGTTGATTGCCATGTCGCAGGCGAGGTTCCAAAGCTGCCCGTCAAAGCCGCTGTCAACTCCAGCCGTCCCCGCCCTGGCGGCGTGGTCTCGAACTAGATGCGCGACCTCGTGGAGCAAGACACCGGAGATCTCGTCAGGCTCCCAGCGTCTAAGGGCGTCGGGGTCGACGTAGAGACGCCAATGACGGTCTACGGCGAAGGTGCCGAGCCCGTGCGCGCCAAGCGCTTGCAGCGCAAACAGTGCCGTCGCGAGATAGGGGTGGCTGCGTACGGCGATAAGGCGGCCGGCGGCGAGGCGTTCGACGTCGCCGGCGGAGAGTTCGGTAACTTCGGGGGGGCTCATCTCAAGTCGCCAGTTTGTCGGAGCACACCCGTGAACATGTCGATCGTCTCCGGAAGCGGCCACTGCGCGGACCGCACTTCGAGCAGTCGGCGGGCGGCGACAGCGGCGACGTCCACCTGTCCGTGGCTGGCCACACGGGCGAGCAGCTCCCACGCCGCCGCCCAACGCTGCTCGGTTGGCGTCGCACCGAGCGCGCCCAGGGCGCCGAGCAGGCAGGCGTGGAGGCGGTCACCTCGCATTGGAAGGTCGAGGCGAGTCGGGTCGGCTAAAAGGCACTCCGGGTCGGGAAGGTCAGCTTTGGCCACCCAGGAGAAAAGCTCGGCGGCCGGGCCGTCGCCGACACAACCCGCTGTCAACGCCAAAGCAACATCCCCGGAAGGGTCAGCTGACCAGCCGGCAGCGGCGGCCCGGATCGCCATCTCCCAACTTCTAGGGCTAGGCCAGGCCTTGCCCCTACCGGCCGGGTCGGAGGGGATGCGATGAAGCAACTCGGGACGAGCGAGGATGAAGCCAGCGACCTTCACCCGCCAGGTCGCGATGCTAGCCTCCCAGTTTTCGCCTAGACGCACTAGAGGCGACGAGGACTCCCAGCCGGCGGTCATCCCCGACGCCCAGGCTTGCGCGTCGAGTGGCCAGTCCACATGACAGAAACGGTTCGCTAGCGGAGCTGCGAGATCCCACCCGTCGGCGACGACCTCAGGGGGATTCGCCGCCGCGACGATCGACGTTGACACCGGCAGAGGTGTGTCGCCGACGACTCTCTCGCAGACGACTCGAAGCATCGCAGCCTGAACCGGGGCCGGCGCGGTGGTCAACTCGTCTAGGACCAAAAGCGATGGACGCCCCGCCCGGTGAGCTTCGTGGAGCCTAAGCGCCCACGACGGAGCTGCGAGCACGACGCCGTCGCCCTGACGAACTGGCAGACCGCCAACGTCGGTAGCCTCTCGTATCGACCCGACCACCACCTCGACTTCCCACCCAAGGCTGGACGCCAAATGGCACAGGGCGGACGTTTTGCCGGTCCCTGGTAGCCCCCAGATCAAGGTTGCCAAGCGCGCTTGTACCGCAACCGACACGACCCGATCAACTTGTCGCAGCTTCGACATGACGCCAATCTCCATTCATCAAATCACCCGGCGTTTCGCTACCTAACTCGACGGCGCTACTGCTGCCATCACCTTGTAGATGACGGACAAGCACCGCCAAACCCGGCCGCGAACCGGGTAAGCGGCCTTCCACTCGTCGTACCCCGGGCAGCTGGCAGCCTTTACCCCACTTCCAGCGACCTTCCCGCTGAGCAAAAGCCAAACCCCGCACAACAACTTTCTTCGAAACGGACTTGCTATCAGCAGAAGCTGTTGATAGCATTTTCGATGGCGCCCGACGTCCGTCGGGGTCGCTCACTGCGACGGCCGAATTTCATACCAGCCTTTGTCGCTGGAGAAAAGGAATTCGCCGTGGCAACGAGACTTTCCGCGAAAGGTCGAGGTCCGAGCCTACAGTTCGGCCTTGCTGCATTTCTTGCAACTTTATTCCTGGGTGCTGGCGTGTTCAGCATCCCACTGGAAATTCCTGTGATTGGTTTCGCTCCCCTTGTCGTGGGCATCGCCCTCATTTTTATAGTCTCTCGAAGACTGTACATGCGCCAGGCAGCAACCCTGCTGGGCGGTGACTTAGAATCAGCTCAGGACGTGTCAATCGGATCGGCGGTCGACGCGGCTGGCGCCGGCCCCGCCGGCAGAGCCCTCCCTGCAGTTGGCCTGGCGATATACGTGCTTGGCGCAATCACCGCCTACGCAGTCTTGGGATCGACTGCTCTTGACATCATCGGCTGGCTTGGCTACTCCCATGGTTCCCTGCTCGCCCTAGCGGGGGCCGGCAGCCTTGTGCTCACCGGTCGCCTTGACAGTCACCACGCGCTCCTTGGGAGACTCCTCCGGTTGTGCGCCGTCTGGTCGATCGGAGTTGGAGTCGCCGACTGGCTTTTCGTCCTTCCACCGTTGTGGAGCTTGCTGTTGATCTTCGTGGTGGGAGTCTTGGTGACCGGACGGTCCGGGGGGATCAGCTCGGCTGACAGTCGCTCGGGTCTTCTGCCTGAGCACGCCCGGCCCGTTGCGTCGATGGTCCTCCAGTTCGCGTTTATGGCGGCCCTGGCCGTGCTAGTCGCAATTGAACGGCCGCTTCGTCTGCCCGAACTTCTGCCGTCGGGAGGGCTTTCTTGGACTGGAGTTTCCAGCGCTATTGGCGTGGTCCTCTTCGCTTTCGTGGGCACGGGGATCAACTGCCTAGGCGGCTACCGGGAGATGGCTTCGCCGGAGTTTCGTGCTATGACCGTGCGACGAGCAATGGGCTTGGTCGTGACCGTCCAGTTGGTGTGGCTGACAATCGTCGGGTTCTCCGAGTCCCCACAAGTGCTAGCTCTCCTGAATGATGTCGGATCGAACAGCGCCCTTGGAATGATGGGCCCGCAGCCCACGGCAGGCGGAGTTCTAGAACACGTTGGGACCGCCATTGCATGCGTAGCAACGCTCGTTGCTGTGACAAACGCGGCGTCTGGATTTTCATCGAGCCTTGCCGCCGAAATAGGTGCTCTGGCGGTCCGACTCCGGCCGGCCGGGTTGGTAGCGCGAAACGCCCCCCGAGTGAAGCTCTCAGTAATAGCAGTCGCTGTATCAATAGCGTGCTCGCAAGTGTATGCAGGCGACGTCGGAGGTCGCGGCGGTATCAACGACCTGCTCTCGATCGCCGGGATCGCCGGCGGGGGAATCCTGGTTTTCGTCGCACCTCTTCTCGCCGGCGGGTCCGCCGCGACTAAGCGTGGGACCGCTCTCGGTGGTTTCGCGGCCGCGGTGGTCCTCGGGTGCTGGGGGACTGCGATCATGGGATCCTCAGGCGGCGTTTGGGCCGTCGTCGCAGGGTTCCTCGCCTGGGCTCCGACTGCGGCAACGGCGCTGCCCGCGTGGCGCATCGCGCGTGTGGCCGGTTGGCGCCGCCGACGGCCGTGATTCGAGGCAAGGCGTGTATCCGAGCCAAGAACTCTTTCCAACATCACTCACCAACAGATAGGAGCAATCATCATGAGCACTTCCAATTCTATCGTCCCTGCTGCCTTCTTCGCAGACCTGGCTAACCGTGACGCAGCAGCGGAGGATATAGTCGAGCCAGCTGCCAATACCGCTGCCGTAAAGCCGGCGTCGTTAGCCTTGCCGGGTATGCCGGTCGAGATGGACGAGATAGTGAGGCTGTGCAAGCAGCGCGGGTTCGTTTTCCCCTCAGCGGAGATATACGGGGGGTTCCGGTCCACCTACGACTACGGGCCGCTTGGGGTTTTGATGTTG
>JAKBBA010000320.1 GCA_021808665.1 Actinomycetes bacterium | reverse complement strand
CGATGGTCCACGACGTGATCGTCGCCGGCCGACACTATCGCTGCCCGCCTTCGGGTCAGCTCCCAGGCGGCTGGATACGACGGTGATTGACTCGGTGGCGCATAGCGCCAACTCGGGACCTGAACGTGGCGACGTTCAGGTCCCGATAACGTTCAGACCCGGTGGGCGAGCTGTCGACGACGTCGTCGGTCGCTGATGGTCGCTGATGGTCGCTGATGGTCGCTGGAGCGAACAGCGTGAATCCCCCGATACCAGCTAAGCCGACCCGACCGATCACCGGGAGAGCTTCAACGATGCCCACGTCCGGTCGCCGTCTCGGGTACCGAGTAAGACCGACGATTCGTAGACTAGCGGGAGTTCCCAGGGGCACTTGGGCTGAAGCCAAGCGTCTAGGTCGTCGAGGAGGTGGACCAGGGTCGTCGGCACGTCCTTGTAGTAGTGCGGCATCGAAGGTTCGCCACGATTCGACGACGTTGCCCACCAGCGTGGTGAGCGGAACAGACTTGATGGCGGACGCGGCACGGCCAGCTGAGCGGTCCGCCATCTTCCACGTGCCGGTCTCGCAGCATTCAGCACGGCCGGTGCCAGAGTCTAAACAGGACGTCGGCGGGCTGCCGGTGGCCGCCTCATTGCCACAAGTACAGTCAAATCGGCAGGTTCTCGACGTTGTCGACCTGGAAAGTGACCGAACGCACGACGCGGTCGATCGACGCGTCCCGCTCTGTTGGGGGTAGGTCGCGCAGCGAGCCGCCGGTCACCAAGGTGGCGATGCCGTGAACCGACGACCAGGCGACGTACTCGGCGCGCAGGCGCGCCTCGGGAGTGATCGCCCCGGTGCTGACCAGCTGGTCGAGCACGTCGACCAGGATCTGGAACAACCCCCGGTTCCCGCCTTCTCGCCGAGGCTCCGCCTCGACAGGGATGGCAAAGGCCGTGTGGAACCACCCCGGCTCGTTGATGGCAAACTCGACATAGGCGCGTCCCGCCACGTGGAGCTGCCGCCATGCCCCGTCGGGCCCCAGGAGCCGCTCAGCCTCGTCCAGCCGGCGCTCCATCAGGTCACCCATGTGGTCCAAACACCGGAGGGCCACCGCCCGCAGGAGGTCATCGCGATCTGCGAAGTGGCGGTACGCGGCTCCTGCTGAGACCCCGGCTTTGCGAGTGGCGGCACGTAGCACCACCGCCTCGGGCCCGCCACTTCGAGCCGCCGAGACCGCGGCGTCGACGAGGGCTTCCCGTAGGTGACCGTGGTGATAGGACCGCTCGGTTCCACCACTGCGCACGTTTGACATCCCCGCAGGCTCCTCCTACAATGTAGACACCGTTTACATCATAGCAAAGGAGTCACGGTGCCTGCGTTGCCTTGGACGAGCCGGGAGAAGATCGATCCGGAACGATCGTATGTGGTCATGTCCACAAAGCTCCCGTTGCGAAGGGCCCGCTCGATCATGGGGTTCCTCCGCGACACCTTCGCCGTCCGCCGCCAGTTGGCGTCGGCCGAGGGGCTCGTGGGCTACGCCCTCGACGCGGACCTGCGCCACCGAACCTTCTGGACCTTCTCGGTGTGGACCGACAACGAGCACCTCCAAGCCTTCGCGGCCAGCGACCCGCACCGCCAGATCATCGCCAGGCTCAGGCCCCTGATGGGACAGACCCGCTTCTCCACCTCCACCCTGGTCGGATCCGCGATTCCGGTCACGTGGCCGCAGCGCAAAGCGCCTGTCGCCTGAACCGGCGGCTGACTTACCCGGGGCTTCCCTCCCACACAGCGGCGGCTTCCACCTTCGCGTCGAAAGGAACCACCATGAGCATGAGTGACCGGTCCTTGTCACTCGACGGCTGGGACATCCGCCACAACGCCCAGCTCTGATGGACACCGCGGGGAGCCGACAGCGACGCCTACGTCAAGATCCTCGGAGAGGCCGACGGCTACACCGTCGCGCTCATTCGCGCCGACACCGGTTACACGACCGCTCCCCATGAGCGCGCTTGCGCCGGGTTCTTCTACCTCTTCGATGGAGCCGTCCGAAACCAGGGGCAGATCCTCGCGAGCGGCGACGCCTACCCTTGCACGGTGGCGTACTACCTGGTCACCGTGGCCCACGGTCCCACCTGGCGATCCGACCGTCCTCGCCGAGCACAAGATGGTTTCGACGAGCACGCAGCGTTCATGGACGCACTCGTCAGCAAGGGCACGATCCTGCTTGGGGGACCGCTCGGCGACGACGTCGACAGTGGAGACGCACTTCTGGTCATATGCGCCGACAACGAGGCCGCCGTACCCGCCGCCCTAGCAGGCGACCCGTGGCTGGATACCGTCCTGACCATTACCAGGGTGCAGCTTTGGACGTTGTGGCTGCGATCGAGGGCCGTTTGAACCCGAACGGGCAAGTGCGGATCACCCAGGGGAGGAACCGCGATTCAAGAGGCCCGCTGTGATGATGAGATCCATGAGGTTGCGCTCGGAGCTTGACCCGATGTACCCACTGGCTTCGTGCCTTCTGAATGACTTGTCGGCTCCGGCTGCAACCCATCTTGACGCCGGTGATCGGCCGGTCGCGGGCGTCGGGAACCTAGAGGTCGCGCTCCTAGGCCAAAATGGCGCCGAGGCCGATCCCAGCGAAGTTAGTATCGGGCTGCACGACTTCAACTCACACGTCTCCTGGCTCGGCGGCGGCTGCCTGGAACAGCCGATCGAACCGGGCCTCGTCCGTGTCGGTGCAGGTCCGCGATTCCTCTTCCTCCTGCGACTTCCCCGCGGCCAGGAACGAGTC
>JAKBBA010000319.1 GCA_021808665.1 Actinomycetes bacterium | reverse complement strand
CTTTTTGGTACACGATCTTCGTTCCCAAAAAATCCTGTACCAGCCCTCGCTCGGAAAACGCACTTCTTGGTACAAAAGTTTTCCGACTCGAAGATCCTGACCAAATTTGACGGTCAATAGCGGAGCCTCGACAGGGAGGCGCCACGCAGATGCGCCCGAAGGTGTCCAAGAAAACCTACGTTCTCGCGTCTAGCGAACGATCACCGCTTCTATCAGCGAAGGGCCGGGCGTCGCGAACGACTCCCCGAGCGCCTGGGCGAACCCGGCGGCATCAGTGGCGCGCCGGGCGGGGAGCCCCATGCCGGCCGCCAGCGACACGAAATCAAGATCCGGACGTCCAAGGTCGAGCATCTCCCGGGCGCGCGTCCCGTCGGTGTCCGCCTCGACGCGCTTCAGCTCCATGTTGAGTATCGCGTAGCTGCGATTGGAGAGGATCACCACGGTCACATCAGCACCCTCCCTGGCCATGCTCCAAAGCGCTTGGATGGTGTACATCGCCGAGCCGTCGGCTTCCAAGGCGAGCACTCGCCGCTGCGGGCAAGCGACCGCTGCGCCCAGCGCGAGAGGCAGCCCCTGGCCGATGGCACCGCCCCTTAACGCCAGCCAGTCGTGAGGGGCCGCCGCCGCGCTCGCTGCCCAAGCGTGAGCGCCCGAAGTTATCGACTCGTCGGAGACGATAGCCCCCTCTGGGAGCAGCGCTCCGACCGCCCGGCCGAGAGCCTCCGACGTGAGCGGGCCGCCTGCGGGCGCCTCTGGGCGCGTGTGCCCAGCAGCACGCGACTCCTGCGCAGGTCTACCGCTCGTTACGCCTAGTGTCTCTGCCAGCGACGACACGGCGAACGAGCAGGCGTCACCGCCACTCGCAAGTCGCAGCACCTTGCAGTCCGGCGGGGTCAGCCAGCTCGGCTTCGAGGGGTAGGCGAAGAACGACACCGGCGCAGGGGCGCCGACCAGGATCAGGTGTGCAAGGCCGTCGAGTTGAGCCAGCGCCATCTCGCCAAGGTAGGCGAGGCGCTCAGGTTCGAAACGTCCCGCACCGCGTTCTATCCGGGCGGGAAGGGTCTCGCAGATGACCCTCGCGCCGGTCGCAGATGCGATGGAGCCGAGTGTCTCTAGCACCTCGGCGCGACAGCCGGAGCCGCCGACCAGGAACGCCGCCGGCTCGCCGCTGCGCAGCACTTGCGCAGCGCAGCGCAACGTTTCCGCGTCGACGCCGCCTGCAACGCCTGCAACGCCCGCAACGCGACGCACCGCAGGCAGGGCCGGCTCCGCTCCTTCGGACCACGAGACGTCCGCCGGTAGGACGAGCGTCGCCACCTGTCCGGGAGGGCCGTAGGCGGCTGCAACAGCCGCCGCCGCGGCGCCGGGGAGTTCCTCGACGCCACCGGGACGGCTCACCCATCCCGACACGTTGGAGGCGAGCGCGTGGATGTCTGATTGCAGCGGCGCGTCGAAGCGTTCGTGATAGGTGGCGTGGTCGCCGACCACGGCGACCACGGGACTGGCTGCGCGCTTGGCGTTGTGCAGGTTCGCTACAGCGTTCCCGAGTCCAGGCCCGAGGTGCAAAAGAACCGAGGCGGGCCGCTCGGCCATCCGGGCGAAGCCGTCCGCCGCCCCCGACGCGACACCCTCGAACAGCGTCAGGACGCCGCGCATCTGAGGCACGCGGTCGAGCGCGGCCACAAAGTGCATCTCCGAAGTCCCCGGATTCATGAAGCAGGTGTCTACACCGGAGGATACGAGTGTGCGCAGCAGGGCTTCGGCACCGTTCACCGTGCAGTTCTCCTCGCACAGAGTAAGCACTGCAGCGATCGTCGTCCTCGCACCCACCTCACGCTATCAGCGGCCGGCTAGCTTCTATCCATGACACAACTCCGCGGCTCCACGGTACTTCTCACTGGAGCTACCGGAGGACTTGGAAGAGCGACAGCCACCGCCTTGGCCGACGAGGGTTGCCGCCTGGTTCTCACAGGCCGGAACGAGTCTCTCCTCGAGTCGCTGGCCTCGACGACCGGCGGGAGGACCCTCGTCGCTGACCTTTCGAAGCGGAGCGAGCTCGAACGGCTGCTGGAAGATGCCGGCCCGGTAGACGTCGTCGTGCTCAACGCCGCCGTCCCCGGATCGGGCGAACTTCGGACCTGGGACCAAGACCAGATTGACACCGTCATCGAGATCAACCTGGCCGGCCCGATCGCCATGACCCGCGCTCTGTTGCCCGGATTCTTGGAGCGCCGCAGCGGTCACCTTGTGTTCATATCCTCCCTCGCCGGCAAGGTCGCCTCACCGGGGGGTTCTCTATATTCGGCCACAAAGTTCGCTCTCCGCGGCTTTGCCGCCGGGCTGCGCGCAGACCTCCACGGCACCGGTGTGGGCTGCTCCGCCGTCTTCCCGGGCTTCGTCCGTGACGCAGGCATGTTCGCCGACACGGGGGCGTCGCTGCCGCCGGGAGTCGGGACGGTCAGCCCCGAGCAAGTCGCCGCGGCCGTCGTGAGGGCCATCCGCTCGAACCGCGCCGAGATCGACGTTGCTCCCCTGTCGTTGAAGGTCGGAGCGACCCTCGGCTCTCTCGCCCCGGGTTTGGCCGCTCAGGTGCAGGCGCGCTTCGGGAGGTCAGTCTCCCGCCGCATATCAGACGCCCAGGGGGGCAAGCGCCCCTGAACCGTCGGACGTTTCGTCGTTGGTTGCGACGATGGCCGGCGGCCCGACCATGGCGGCGCCTACGGTCACGTTCGAGTTCGAGTCGATGATTATGAAGCTTCCGGTGACGCGGTTGTCGCGGTAGGC
>JAKBBA010000318.1 GCA_021808665.1 Actinomycetes bacterium | reverse complement strand
CAGTTGGGACTACCGTCGTCAACGACAAGGACATGCGCGCCGCCCACCAACTCGACATTGTCGCGTTGGGCCCGGGCACCGGCACCCGAAACCGTGTGATCGAGGCTATCGGCGAAGCCAAACTTCGCTACCTCGACGGCCGGGACTTGACCCGCCTAGATCGCATCCGGACGTTGATGCCCGGGGCTAAAGGCGCCCGGTTGGTACTCGCATCGGCATCCGGTTTCTCCCAAGAACTGATCAGCGCGGCAGCAGTGAGATCGGACGTTCGACTTGTCGGGCTCGAGGAGCTGTATTCAGACGACCAATAATACTTGACATATTACATCTTATGAGCTACTCTACTAACCGAGGACGATGCCAGTTGGAGAGAACAAGCGATGATTACAAGGCGCTTTTGCGCTCGGCGGGGCTAAGGGTGACGTCAACCCGGCTCGGCGTGCTCGAAGCGCTGGATCGACAGCCGCATTCCGACACCGAAACGATCATCGCAGAGGTGCGCGACAGCGTCGGCTCCGTCTCTCACCAAGCGGTGTACAACGTGCTTGCGGCTCTGTGCGCTTCGAGTATCGCAAGGCGCATCGAACCGGCGGGCAGCCCTGCCCTCTACGAACTTCGCGTGGCGGACAACCACCACCACGTCGTCTGCCGGCGCTGCGGCGCGGTCGGCGACGTCGACTGCACTGTCGGCGAGCGGCCGTGCCTGACGCCCTCCGACGCCCACGGCTACATCCTCGACGAAGCCGAAGTCACATATTGGGGGATCTGCCCCGCCTGCCAAGCCAGCGCCTCAAAGAAGTGATCAACCACCAAACGACCACGAGAAAGGGAACACGACGTGTCGGATGCCAGCAACGAAACCAAATGCCCGGTGCTTCACACCTCGGCGGGTAGCCGCCCGAACAGCCAATGGTGGCCCGAACAAGTCGACCTCGACCGCCTGCACCGCAACTCTGCGAAGGCGAACCCGATGGGCGAAGGCTTCGACTATGCAGCCGAGTTCGCCTCCCTCGACTTGGAGGGGGTTATGCGCGACATCTACGACGTGATGACCGACTCGCAGGAGTGGTGGCCGGCGGACTTCGGCCATTACGGACCCCTTTTCATCCGGATGGCCTGGCACAGCGCTGGAACGTACCGGGTAGCTGATGGCCGAGGAGGAGCGGGTAGAGGCTATCAACGCTTCGCCCCGCTCAACAGCTGGCCTGACAACGCCAACCTCGACAAGGCCCGGCGCCTCCTCTGGCCCGTGAAGGCCAAGTACGGGCGGAAGCTGTCTTGGGGGGACTTGATCATCCTCGCCGGAAACTGTGCGCTCGAATCGATGGGCTTCAAGACCTTCGGTTTCGGCGGTGGGCGAGCCGACGTTTGGGAACCAGACGACGACACCTACTGGGGTCCAGAGCGGACATGGCTCGGCGACGAGCGCTACAGCGGAGACCGCCAGCTCGAGAACCCGCTCGGGGCGGTGCAGATGGGCCTGATATACGTCAACCCTGAGGGACCGAACGGAACCCCTGATCCCCTTGCAGCGGCGGTCGATATCCGTGAGACGTTTGCGAGGATGGCTATGGACGACACGGAGACGGTCGCCCTCATCGCCGGCGGGCATACCTTTGGGAAGTTCCACGGGGCAGTGCCAGCCGACTATGTCGGACCTGAACCTGAGGGCGCACCGCTGGAGCAGCAAGGCCTCGGCTGGCGCAACTCTTACGGCACGGGCAGTGGCGTGGATACCTGCACGAGCGGTCTCGAAGGCACATGGACTGCCAATCCGACCCGGTGGGACAACGGTTTCTTCGACAACTTATTCCGCTACGACTGGGAGCTGACAACCAGCCCGGCCGGGGCGAAGCAGTGGACCCCGAAGGATCCCGCCGCGCATGACACCGTGCCTGACGCCCATGACCCCATCAAACGACACGCTCCGACGATGCTGACGACAGATCTCGCTCTCAAGGCCGACCCTGAGTACCGAGCGATATCTGAGCGCTTCCACGCGAAGCCCGACGAGTTCGCCGAGGCGTTTGCCAAGGCGTGGTTCAAGCTGACGCATCGCGACATGGGCCCACGGTCACGTTACCTCGGCCCTCTCGTGCCGTCCGAGCCGCAGATCTGGCAAGACCCTCTTCCCGAAGTGGACCACGATCTGGTCTCAAACGCCGACGTGGAGACGCTGGGGACTCAGATCCTCGCATCTGGACTCGCGCCCGAGGCGCTGATAGCCGCGGCGTGGGCGTCGGCGTCGACATTCCGAGCCACCGACATGCGCGGCGGAGCGAACGGCGCGCGGGTCAGGCTCGATCCGCAGAAGAACTGGGAAGTCAACAACCCGTCGCAGCTTGCGGACACCCTTGCCAGCTTGGAGTCCATCCAGATGAAGTTCAACGAGTCCCGCAGCGACGGCACACGAGTATCGCTCGCCGACCTGATCGTCCTCGGGGGCTGCGTGGCGATCCGCCAGGCCGCATCGGCGGCCGGACAGCAGATCAACGTACCTTTTACCCCTGGAAGGACTGATGCGACCGCCGAGATGACCGACGTCGATTCGTTCGCTTTGCTGGAACCCAGAGCAGACGGCTTCCGAAACTACTTGAGGGCGACCGAGAAGGTCCCCGCGGAGCACCTCCTCGTGGAACGAGCCAACCTGCTCGGCCTCAGCGCGCCGGAGATGACCGTTCTGGTAGGGGGAATGCGCTGTCTGGGAGTCAACTTCGGGGGAACCCGCCATGGGGTGCTCACCGACCGGCCGGGCGTGCTGAGCAATGACTTCTTCGTGAACCTGCTC
>JAKBBA010000317.1 GCA_021808665.1 Actinomycetes bacterium | reverse complement strand
GGCGTCCCACGGGTAGCAACGTACGACGCAGGGTGTCTTCGATCTCGAAAGCCAGCGCAGCGTACAACGCGATTGCGCCGAGAGCGATTCCCCACCATCCAGCGACGTGCTCCCAGCCGCTCTGACCGGTCAGCTCGTAAATGCCGGTGATAGAGAACCGAACGGCGACCCCGCCCATCACCAAGGCGGCCAAAACCTTGCCGAGTGAAGCGGCGACTGTCGGAACGATAAGTGCTGCTGCCACGACGAGCAAGAACAAGCCGAGTGCTTTACTCGTCGATCCGGCCGGTGATGTGGCGGTCACTGCACCTGTGACGAGCCAAGCACCGGCGAGTGTGCCCAAGCCGGTGCCACCGACAGAGTCGCGGGCCAAGAACCCGAATATAGAGCTGAGCGCCTGTAACGGAGCGGTGAATAGCACGAGTACGAGTGCCACCTGCTTCCAATCTGCCGCGGGAAGCCACCCGAGTTGCATACCGCTCAAAGAGATCGTAGCCGTCCCGAGGGCGATGAAGCCGAGAGGAAGGGGGCTGCCTATAGGCCGAAGGGTGATCCGCGAGAGGCCCGATGCAGTCTCGGCGTGCCCGGAGGAGACAGTCGAGTTGACTGGCTGCGAATCTGACATGTCAAGCGATTCGATACGGGTCCGCGACGGTCGCACGGAAACTCATGCCGTGACCAGGCCGGGTTCTGTCGGGGATCATGGCACCCCCGTTTGGTGGCAGAGTCCCTTCGAAGAGCATTGTCTCGATCCGGTGATGGTCGTGGAAGTACTCGACGTGGCGCAGGTTGGGGACCGACGCTGCTACGTGCGCGTGGATATTGGGGGCGCAATGCCCTGAGATCTGCAAGTGCCGCGCGTCGGCAAGAGCGGCAACTTGTCGCCATACGCTGTATCCACCGCATCGCGTGACGTCCGCTTGGAGGCAATCAACAGCCTCCGCATCCAGCATTTTCGAGAAGTAGTCGAGCGTGTAGCCGTACTCCCCAGCCGCGACGTCCGCCCGAAAGCCGCTTCGAACTCTAGCCAGTCCGGCGAGGTCATCCGATGAGACAGGCTCCTCGAACCATCTGACGTCGTGATCGTCGGTCATTGACCGCCCGAGGCGGAGCGCCTCTTTGGCCGTGTAGCCACCGTTTGCATCGACGTATAACTCTGCCTCGCCGATCATTCGGCGGGCCAAAGCGACCCGGTGAAGGTCCCGGGCGGGCTCTGCGCCCCACGACTCCCCGATCTTTATCTTGACCCTCGGTATGGTCCAGTCGTCTACCCACGTGGCAAGCTGGGTCGCGGTGGCGGAGTCGTCGTAGGTGGTGAAGCCCCCGCTTCCGTATACCGGCACAGTGTCGCGGGCCCGGCCGAACAGGTCGACCAGCGCGACACCGAGTTGACGGGCCCGCAGATCCCATAAGGCCACGTCGACTGCCGAGATGGCGGACGCCACAAGGCCGGGCCGCCCTAGGTTTCGGCACGCTCTCGCCATCTCCTCAGCCGTCCGTGGAATCGCTGAAGTGTCGGTGCCGATTACGGCCGGCGCCAGCTGGTCGGTGACTACTGCGACGGCGCCGGATCCCGCGTAGGTCCATCCGAGCCCGACGTCATGGCCGTCTCCGACAGTGACGACGACCATGGTCGTGGCGTCCCACGCCAAGGTCCCGTCCGCCTCGGGTCGGTCGGTGGGAATCTTGTACGCGCGGGCTGAGACCTCGGTTACGGTCACTGACCCACCAGCTGCGAGCGCTGTCCTTTGCGGGACCCCGCGATAAGATGGTCTGCGCAGCGAGCCGCCAAGGCCATGATGGTGAGAGCCGGGTTAGCGGACCCCTGGGTGGGAAGCACACTTCCGTCGGTGATGTAGAGATTCGGGACGGCGAAGCTGCGCTGGTTAGCGTCGACAACCCCGTCATTGGGCGAGGCAGCCATTCGACAGCCACCGACGAGATGGGCGAAGCGGTCGATGGTCATAACTTCTTCCGCACCGGCTCCCTTGAGAATGTCTTCCATGACCCGCTGCGCTGCTTTCATGAGCGCCGTGTCGTTGTCAGACTGACTGTAGAAGAAGCGGGCCACGGGCAGCCCGTGACGGTCTTTCTCGTCAGCAAGGGTGACGGAATTGCGATAACGAGGGAGGAACTCGCACAACGCTCCAAGTGTGGACCAGTGCACGTAGTCGCGCATGTATTCGCGCAACACCTCCCCCCAGTGCCCTTGTGCAGCGACGTGCTCTGCCCATGTGATCGGCAGAGGCGACACAGTCTGGATCGAGAAGCCCCGCTTGTAGCCCTTGGTTGGGTCCGTCTCGTAGTACTGCTCGGAGCTGACTTCGGGAGGAGGGGCTTTGAACATGCGGATCTCCTGGGCGAAGCGTCCTGCCGTCTGCGGGGCGCCTTGGACCATGATGTAGTGGCCGACCTGCCCTTCGTCGTTGCAGAGCCCGTCCGGGAATCGTTTGCTTGCCGATAGCAGCAGGAGGCGTGGTGTTTCTATCGAGTACCCGGCTACAGCGACCATCCGGGCGCGCTGGAAACGCTCGACTCCACCGCTGAAGTAGGTGACGCCGTTCGCAAGTCCGTTGTCGCCAACTTCGATTTTGCTCACCATGCAGTTCGCCCTGATCTCGGCGCCTTGCGCGAGGGCGTCGGGGACGTGGGTGATCAAGGGCGATGCTTTCGCGTTCACCTTGCATCCTTGAAGGCAGAAGCCGCGGTAGATGCAGTGCGGTCTGTTCCCGAAGCGGCCATTCGCAATTGCGACCGGACCGACTCGAGCGTTCAGCCCGATCGCCGATGCACCTCG
>JAKBBA010000004.1 GCA_021808665.1 Actinomycetes bacterium | reverse complement strand
GTTGTCGAGCGGGACGTGACGGGTGCCGCTGCCCGCCGGCCACTCGCCGCCGGGCAAACGGAGTCGCGGAACTTGTGACACCCCCCTTAAGGTATCGACGGACCCTGACCCCTCTCTTGGACGAATGTCATGCATCGGCCGGGCCGCCCGAGACGAGTTCGGCGGCCCAGACAGCCGGGGTGGTGCCGGACTGCCCTCCACGACCTGACATAGCAGGGCCAGGCAGGCGGTCGGGCACACCGTCGCATGACTGGGAGCACGTGGGGTGGATGCCTTCGGATGTCTCTAGCGGGGACTGAGCCGCCGTAGTTGGGTTACATGGGCAGGTTCGAGTTCAGCGAGTGACGCGACGCCGAGGAGCTTCATAGTACGCACGATCTGATCACAGATGATCTCGATGCTGCGCTCTACGCCCGCACGTCCGCCGGCCATCAGGCCGTACAGGTAGGCGCGGCCGATCAGAGTGAACTTTGCGCCGAGGGCGATCGAGGCGATTATGTCGGCGCCTGCCATGATCCCCGTGTCGATCGCTATATCAATGTGGCCTCCTACTTCGCGCACCACCTCCGGTAGCAGATGAAATGGCACCGGAGCCCGGTCAAGCTGGCGGCCTCCGTGGTTGGAGAGCACTATACCGTCGACTCCGAGATCGACGAGCTTCTTGGCGTCGGCGACGCTTTGGACACCTTTTACCACTAGCTTTCCTGGCCATATGGAGCGGATCACGTCGAGATCTTCGATGCTGATGGTCGGGTCCATTGCGGAGTCGAGGAGCTCTCCGACCGTTCCGCCGGTGGATCGCAGCGACGCGAACTCGAGCCGCGGTGTCGTTAGGAAATCCCACCACCACGACGGCTTCGTGACAGTGTTGAGCACGGTTGCGGCTGTTAGCTGCGGTGGTATCGAGAAGCCGTTTCTTTTGTCGCGTAGTCGTGCGCCTGCGACGGGCGTATCGACTGTGAACAGTAGTGTGTCGAAGCCGTTCGACGCTGCCCGCCGGGTCAGCTCGTAGGAGATCTCGCGTTTGCGCATCACGTAGAGCTGGAACCAGTTGCGCCCGGCCGGGTTCGCCTTCTTCACGTCTTCTATGGACGTGGTGCCGAGAGTCGAAAGGCTGAAGGGGATACCCGCTGCTCCTGCGCTGGCTGCGCCTGCGGTCTCGCCCTCGCTGCGCATCAGGCGTGTGAAACCGATAGGGGCTATGGCGAAGGGCCAAGCGGAGGGCCCGCCGAAGATCTCACATGACGTATCCACGTCACTTGAGCCGCGGAGGATTTGTGGATGGAACTCGATGTCGCGGAAAGCTTGACGAGCCCTTCCTAAAGAGATCTCTTCCTCGGCTGCGCCGTCGGTGTAGTCGAATGGGGCCTTAGGGGTGCGGCGTTTCGCAAGTGTTCTCAGATCCTGGATACTTAGGGCTCTTCGAAGCTTCCGCTTCGTCGAGTCAAACTCGGACGTCTGGAACTTAACAAGGTCAAAGATCTCTGCCGGCTTGGGGAACTGTCGCGTAACCAAAATGTGCTCCGATCGGATCGGGATATCAGCCTACGACAAGGTGGCCGACATGCCACCATCGGCGAAGGAGCCATGGCCGGTAAACCACTCCAGACAGGCGATCTCTTCGGCCCCGTCGGTGCGGTGACCATCGTCGCCAGTCTGGTCGCGCAGGCAACCTTCCTTCTCGCGCTGCAGCTGTCGGAGCCACGTGCATCGGGCTATTAGCCCTGCACTCGAGCAACAAACCGCTGCACACTCCGAAATGCCAACCCGAGACTGTCGTCGGCACTCGGCTCAGAGCGGGGTATCCCCAGGCGCCCCTCTGTCCGCCGTCGACTACGACATCGTGTAGGTCGCGCACCGAGAGAAAGCTGTACTTATCCCACTTGTTCTCCTCCTCTCTCGGGACCCGGAGTGGAACGCTACGGGGCTTGGCGGTCACTGCGGGGTCATCACGGCGGCCTGCACCGTGCTGGGTGGGACCTTCGCCGCGCTGGCCCAGCAAAGGACCGCTAACACCGCCGAGATCGGTCTAGCGGTCGCACGGGGAAGATCGAGCTGGTCCGATCAGGCGGGGCCGGTCAGCCCCCACAGTTAGGCGTATAGTGATACGCATGCCGCGCCTGCAGGTGTACCTTCCAGACGAGCTTTACCGGGCCGTCAAAGAGCGCCGACTACCTGCCTCAGAGCTCCTGCAAGGCGCCGTTCGTGAGGAGATGCGACGTCAGGAGCTCCTCGAGGAGGCGGATCGATATCTCGCCGAACTCGTCGAAGAGGTGGGAGAGCCTTCCCCGGCGTCAGTGGCCAGAGCCGAAGAGCTGGCAGGGCGGTTGCGACGGGAGAGCACGCGGGCTCCCAAGGCGAGCTGACCGTGCTCGTCCTGGACTCCGGCGGGGTCAGCTTTCTCGCCAAGCGGAACCAGGATGTGGCGGCCGCCATCCGTGCACTCATCCGCGACGGCTATTGGCCTCCGCTCGTCCCCTCCGTCGTGCTCGTTGAAGTCACAACGGGACGTCAGAAGGCAGATGCGACGGTGAACCGGCTCCTCAAGACTTGTGATATCAGCGAGGATCTGTCAGCGTCGGTTGCTCGTCGCGCGGGTGAGCTGCGATACCTAGCCCGACGGGGCTCTGCTGTGGATGCGGTCGTGGTAGCTAGTGCCGAGCCGGGCGGGGTGGTGCTCAGTGGCGACGTCGGGGACCTCACTGCGCTCGCCTCTCACGCTAACGCCGTCCGAATCGAGCGCGTCTGAGTCTTCCCACTCTGGTGGAACCCGAGTGGCGTCTATGTCGAGACATGCCGCTTCGAGACTCCCCCCGGCAGGATAGTCTCGATAACCCACATTATCGAGACTAATCCTTGAAAGCTCCGCGCCGCTTACCGACACGCTGGTAGCTGCCATTTCTATCCTCCGTTGCCCTACTACCCCGAGACCCTGACGCCACTGGGTCCATTCCGAAACGGCGAGCAGATCTCTGCCTAGCCCAATGAGATTCGTTTGGCGTGGGCTAGGCTGTTTGTATGCCAGTCCTTGCCGCTAGGACCGCCACCGAACCCAAGGTTCGCTTCGAAGGGTTCAACGCAGGTATCGAAGCAAAAATTGACCGGCTAGTGGCCGTGTACGGCGTGAACGGACTCGCCTCTCTGCTCGGCGTTTCCGCGTCCCAGCCCACCCGGTGGCGCCAGCGCAAGGAACGCCCAGGCGAAACGGCGACGGGGCGGCTATTGGCCTTGGAGTACCTGACGTCGCGGCTCGCTGAGGTGTTCGCTGCTCGCCAGGCCCAGGCCTGGCTGACCAGCCCCAATCCCTATCTGGGGGGGTCGACTCCCGCCCAAGTTTTCACCGACTTCGGCGGCCCGGCTGTCGAGGTGGCTATCTCCGCCGTCGAAGTCGGAGCCGCTGTATAGCCGGTGCGCCTATACCGGGTTTGCCCAGTCGATCCCGCCGCAGCGAGAGGAAACCCGTATCATCCCGGGCTCGTCCCCCGGTCGACCGGACAGCACCGCGTCGACAACCCCGACCGCTACAACACGCTGTACCTGGCGGGCTCTCCCGCAGGGGCTATCGCAGAACGTTTCGGTGCTTTCGCCCACTGGGGCGACTGGCTGCTGGAACACCCGAGAGGGTTCACCGCCCGGCTGGTCACCTTCGACCTGTCCGACGACCGGCGCGTGCTCGACCTCGACAACCCTGACGAGCTAGCGGCCAGAATGCTGCGCCCGTCGCGGGTAGTAACCCGTGACCGGACCACCACCCAGGCTTGGGCCGCACGCGTACACGACGAGGCTCGCTGGGTTGGGGTGTCATGCTGGTCGTTCTACAATCCGGACTGGACGGCCTGCGGGCTGTGGAGCCCGCCGGACGCGACCACCGTCGAGGGACTCGCAGTGGTGCACATCGAAACGTTGGACGGCGAGCATCCGGCCGTCGTCGAAGCTGGCCGCTCCCTCCTCCGGCGCTGGACGTGACCGGACGAGGCTTAGGTATCACTTCTCGATAACGAGAATTATATAGACTATTGTGACGGGATGGCCCCACCTCGACGGCTGTCCCCCGACGCATGCCTAGCGGAGATCGTGGACAGCTGGCTGTTCCATCTGGGCGCTACTAAGCCGTCACCGCGAACTCTCGCCGCTTATCGTGCAGACGTCGAGGGCGTCGCCCGACGCATCGACTCGGACGGCGCAGCCGTGTTGATCGTCGAGGACTTGACCAAGCGGGCTTTGCGAGCCGCTTTCGCTTCGTGGGCTGCCGACCACGCAGCGTCCTCGGTGTTACGCGCTCACTCAGCGTGGTCGTCACTGTTCGATTTTCTCGTCGCCGAGGATCTGGTCGATGGTAACCCGATGTCCGCAGTCGGCAAACCCCGCCTGGCCCCGTCTGCCCCCAAGGCCATCAAAGTCGACGACGCAGCCCGTCGCCTTCTCGCCGCAGCCTCCACAGCCGACACCACCGCCAGGGACCCCTGGCCGGAGCGTGACACGGCACTCGTCGCTTTGTTCTTGGTGTCAGGTATCCGCGAAGGAGAAGCCGTCTCGCTCGGCATGGCATCCATTGCCGGTCCGGTGGGCGCCCGGCACCTAGAAGTGACCGGTAAAGGCAACAAGACCCGCTCCATCCCCATCGACCCGACCCTCGAAGAAGTCCTCGCCGCCTACCAGACCAGCCGGGCCGTCCGTTTCCCCGGACATGACCTAGACCACCCGGCCACTCCCCTGCTCGTAGACACCCGAGGACGCCGCCTCGCCGCCCACCAGATCCGCTATCTCGTAGAACGCCTTTACACCAGAGCCGGCATCCGCTCACGGATACCCGCCGGGGCGATGGTCCACGCCCTGCGCCACAGTTTCGCCACAGACGCCCTCCAAGCTGGAGCGGACGTGGTAGAGCTCCAAGCCCTTCTCGGACACGCCTCCCTAGACACCACACGGCGCTACCTCGACGCCACCGGCGAAGGCCTCAGAGAAGTCATCAAAAGCCACCCAAGCCAAACCGCCCTGCGGGAATACACACGCAAACAACGAGTCGAAAGTGGAGGCTCACTAGAGCAACGAAGCTTTGACCCTTCCTGCACGGCGTAGAGCATCGTCACCGCATCGGCGGGCTGCTTGGCTTCTACCCGAGTACATGTCGGGGCCGATCTGTCAGTTGCTGCCCGCTCTCGGAACCCAGAGACCGACGGTATCATCGGCAACGCCGGGATGCCGGCTGGCGTACTAAGCCAGGCACCGGTGAACCTCAGGGTGTCTCCACCGGCTGAGTCGGTGGAGACACCCTGGTCTCCTTGCAGATCTACTTGTGATTGTATGTGGTGTGGTTAACGCTGCCGGGACCGAGCTTCTCCCTAGACACAGCGGAGGCGTCGGTGATGGCACCCTCGTCGGCGGTGATACCCACCAGCATCGAGCCATCCCGGTAGGCCGGCGAAGACATGAATCGCCCCCGTCCCAGAGATTTTGCCGTGCTTCTCGCGAACCCTGATGTGGTCACTCCGTCCGGTTCGGCCTGGAACGCACACGCGGCGGCCCCGGGCGGCCAGGAAGTCCTGACCCAGGATTATGGGGCCGTCGAGAAGTAAGCGTGTAGCCCATCTAGAAGGCGGGTCACGTCGTCAGAGTTGTTGTAAGGGGCGACGCCGATCCTCAAAGCGCCCGCGTCGCCCAACCCTAAACGGCGGGACGCTTCGTAGGCATAGAACGATCCGGCCGGGGCGTTCACGCCTCGCTCGCCGAGGAATTCACTGATGCGATGGGTGTCGTGTCCGGCGAAGTCTGCGAGGACGGTCGGCGTGCGCCGCGCCGACCGAGAGAACACCTTGACGCCGGGGACCTCGGCCAGGCCGGTCTCGATCGAGGCGCGCAAGGCGTCCTCGTGGCTTTCGATCGCTCTTAGCGCTCGCAGCAGACGCTCCCGTCGCGTGCCGGGCTCGGGCACGACGTCGGCGAGGAAGTCGACGGCAGCCGTCGTAGCGGCCAAGAGCTCGTAAGGCAGGGTTCCCAGTTCGAAACGCTCAGGAACGTCTTCGGTGGACGGCAGCAGCTTGTCGGGGTGCAGTACGTCGAGAAGGTCAGGCCGTCCGGCGACGACACCGCAGTGCGGCCCGAGAAACTTGTAGGGCGAGCAGGCGTAGAAGTCGGCTCCGATGTTGGTGACGTCCACGGCAGCGTGCGGCGTGAGGTGCACCCCATCGACGTAGAACCACGCCCCAGCGTCGTGGACTAGTCGGGCGATGGAGGCGAGGTCAGGTCGGGTTCCTATCAAGTTCGACGCGCCAGTCACCGCCACGAGCCGAGTTCGCTCCGACAGCAGCGCCACGAACGTGTCGGCGAGCAGTTCGCCGGTGGAGGGGTCGAAGTCCGCCCATCTGAGCGTCGCTCCGGTCTGCTCGGCGGCGATGACCCACGGTCGGATGTTGGCGTCGTGGTCAAGGCGGGTGACGATCACCTCGTCCCCTTTGCTCCACTCTTTGGCCATGGTCCTGGCGAGGTCGAACGTCAAAGCCGTCATGCTGCGTCCGAAGATGACCCCTCTGGCGTCGGCGCCCAGAAGATCCGCTATCGCCATCCGAGCCGCCCGAACGACGCTGTCCGCGTTACGCTCGGCGGCCGTGCGCGTACCTCGGTTCGCCAGTGGAGAGCAAAGGGTGTCGTGAACGGCGTCGGCGACCACATCGGGGGTTTGAGTACCGCCCGGACCGTCGAAGTGAGCTGCACCGCGGGCGAGAGCGGGAAAGTGTGAACGGAGGCGCTCCACGTCGAAGCGGGGGCTGGTGTTGGACACGACGAATCTTTCTAGTAGATCCGCCGGCCGCCGGCCCGTTGCTCTGGTAGGTTTGTTGCCCTGATGGCAGGCTGGAAGGTCGCTTCTGCTTGTTGGCGAGACACCTTCCGTCGCCGTGTGAGCCTGTTGCTTCTGGCCGTCGTGCTGCTCGGAGCGTGCAGTTCCACCACCACTCAGAGGGGTAGTGCTGTCGCCGGCAATGCAACTTCGAATACGTCGGCCATGCCAGGCAGGTCGGGCGCTGGCTCGCTGGACGCAGCCGCCTTCGGTCAATCTAGGGTTCTAAGCGGCCTTGGCGACGACATCGTCCAGGTAACGCCGCTCAACTGGCAGCCTCGCGCCCCCACCTCGTACCCCGCGCCGGGTTTCACCTACGGGATCATCACGTTTGAAATCAAGGAGGTCGGCTCGGGCGAGTGGAGCCCGACCTCCGAGGCAGTCGCCGGACTTGAGACACCTGACGGTGCCCTGTATCCGAACGTCTATGCCGAAGCTGCCCTGATGAGGCCGCCCTGCCCGGGGCTAGGCAGCGCCCCCAGCCTGTTGAAGGGAGCATCCACCAACGTGTGCGCTATTTTCGCCGTACCGCTTGGGCGCAACGTCAACCGGTTGGTTTTCACTCTTCGCAGCGGGACAGATATGCTCGGCACTGGTGAAAGCGCCACTTGGAGGCTGCCGTGACGAGGCCCAAAGACTTGGGGGCAGCCGAGGTTCCTGCTGTTGTGGTAAGCACCGCCCGGCGGTAGCGTACAGGTAAGTGTCCGGTCAGCTTTTGCTCACCTCAGCAGCTACAACCTCGATGAGCTCGATGGGTGGCATGCGGCCAGTCGCCTTTAGCTGGCACGCCGCTCTGACGGCATGGCAGGCGGGGCCGTTCTCGTTGGCGACCGTCTTGGTGCTCTGCGCTGTCGCTTACTGGTACCTGCGCGCTGACTGGCGTCTAGCGGGCCGAGGACGCCGCTGGCCTGCTCGGCGTACGGCGTCGTTCATGCTGGGCCTTTTCAGTATCGACCTGGCTGTGCAGTCTCCCGTCGCAACGTTCACGGCGTCGTACTTCCAGGCGCACGTCCTGCAGCACCTACTTCTCATGGTCGTCGCCCCACCGCTTTTGGCGCTTGGAGCTCCGTCCACCTTGTTGCTGCAGACTTCGAGTAGGCGATTGAAGACCGTGTGGTTGAGGGTCCTAAAGTCCCGAGGCTTCGCCGTGCTCACCTTCCCCGCAACGGTCTTCTGCCTGTACTTCGGGGTGATGTTCGCCTTCTTCCTCACGTCTTTGATCAACACGGCAATGCTGAACATGTGGCTCATGGACGTGTTCAACGTCGTGTTCTTCTTCGGTGCGACGTTGTACTGGTGGCCGCTCGTTGGCCTCGACCCGATCGTGCACTGGCGTATGGGGTACGGGACCCGGATGCTGAGCATCCTCTTGGGGGGGCCGCCCGAAGTAATACTCGGCCTTGCGATCTTGTCATCGAGTCATCCCATCGCCTCGATGTACACCCTCGCCAGCACCCGCGCCGGTGGGGGGATGCTGTGGGTGGCGACCGAGGCCTCAGCGCTGATCGGCTTCGTGCCGGTATTCCTGCAGTGGGCTCGGGCCGACGAGCGGGCGGCGAAACGCATCGACGAGCGCCGAGCCGCGACAGAGGAGAATGCCGGCGACCTGGCAACGGTCTCCGTCTACACCCCTCCCACGCCGCTAAACTCCGACGACGATACCTGGAAAGCATATTGGATGACCCGCACAGGCAGCGTCCCGGCGGCACGAGAGTGGATTCCCAACGCGCCACAGGAGTGACGGTTAAAGTCGCCCACCGGCGGTTTCACCCAAGTTGGATTCGTCTGGCCTAACTGGAGCTTGAGGTGCCTTTGCGTGCTAGGGCGCGGACTTCCCGGGCCCTAGCGTCTCGTGCCTTTTTACGGCGAGTTCGGTCATGCTTCCAGCGCACGGTCGAGCGTGCTCCACGGCCCATAAGCTCAGTTTAGCAGTTTGGGCTGGCACCCAATCTTCAGGTCTCCGCGCAGAGGAATTCGACAGTCCCTGCGAGGAACCTGAAGTCTTTTGGCGTTGAAAAGTGATCCGCACCAGGTAGGCCGACCAGGCGTGCGTCGGGAAGGCCGGCGAGCAGTTCGGTGGCCGGCCCGGCAAAGTCGCGATCGCCGAGCACGACGAGCACGGGGCAGCCGACCTTTGAGAGCTCCTCGGCGCTCAGGGGCGAGCTCCGACGCCTGAGGCAGGCCGCTAAGGCTGCAGGGTCGTTGTCGGAGGATCGGGCGAACCTGGCGAACGCCCCGGCGGCCTCGTGGTCAGCGTCGCCGGGTAGGCCGGTCTCGACGGCCAGTGCGAGAACTTCGCCGTCCGACGCCTTGAGGGCGTTATCTCCCACGCCGCCGATCACGAGCCGACGAAAACTTGTCGGACGCTTGGAGGCCACCCGAAGAAGTAGCTGACCTCCTAGGCTGAAGCCTACGGCGTCGACCACGGGGTGCGTGTCCAGCACCTCCTCGATGGCGCTCTGGAGGTTGGCGTAGGCGCTCGGATCAGTTGGCTTCGGGGAGGTGCCATGCCCGAGAAGGTCGACGCCGATGACGGTACGGCCTTCCTCCTCCAACACGTTCACCCAACCGGGCTCCCGCCAGTTCCGTTCGAAGGAGGACGCGAAACCGTGCACCAGGAGTATCGGTACCTCGCTCACAATCCCCATGGTAGTGCCCTGGGTGCCGGGTTGTCCGATACTCCTGTAGCGTGGAGAGCGTGGGTCGACGAATCGAGATTGAACTTACCAGCTCCCGCCCCGACGGAACTTGGACGTGGCGAGCCGCCGGCGCGCGACAGCCCAAGGGAGTCCTCGACGTCGGCTTGGCTCCGGAGGGCGCAAAGCCTGGCGACGTGCTGCGCGTCGAGGCTGACTTCGAGCTGGAAGGCATAGTCGTGACCAGCGTGGTTGCCTCCAAGGAGGAGCCGAAAGCCAATCCCAATCGGATCGAGATAATCGGCTCTGGGTCATCGGACCAACCTGGGGTTACTACGCAGCTGGTAGGCAAAGCACCTCGTCGCCCGCGCGGCGACGACCACGGGCCTGCCAGCTCCACCAGGAGTCGCGGCTCCGAGCGATCCGCTTCGGCTCCTGACAGGGCCCCTGGTGCATCGCGTCGCTCCCAAGGTGCGCGCGATGGGCAGGCGGGGCGCGACGGTCGTAGCGGTGAGAGATCCGGCCCGCAGCGTGGAACCGACGTCCAGAGTCGGCGCCCGGGCGGTTCCCAGACCAGGGGCCCGCGGCGTGGCACTAGCGAAGCTACGTCTGCTGCCCGACGCAGCGCCGATCGGCGCCAGCCGGGCGTCGCTGACTCCGCCGCGACCAGGGGAGCTCCCCGCAGGACGTCGAACCGTCTCAACCCTTCCATGCGCCATCGCAAGGCGGTCATCGACTCTCTGCCATCCGAGCAGCACCCGATCGCCGAAGAGTTGCTGAGGGGTGGTATCCCCGCTCTGCGAGCGGCGTTGCACCTTGAGCGTGAGAAAGCCGTGGCCGAAGGTCGCGTTCCACCTAACACCGACGAGCTTCTTGCGCTCGCCGAGCGTGTGCTGCCGCGTCTGCGAGCCGCTACTTGGAGGGACCGTGCTGACGCTGCTCTAGCCTCCGCCGAGACGGTCTCCTTGCGTGACCTGCGGTCGGTGCTTGCCAGCGCTGACGTGGCCCGCGACGAGGAGTCGCGAGCTGCCGTTGCCTCTCTAACCGAGGTCCTCGATCGGAGGGTAGCCGGGGCGAAGGAAGCTTGGCTCGCTGAGATCGCCGGCCTGCTTGACGAGGGCAAGGTGGTGCGGGCCTTGCGGGTCTCGGCCCGTACGCCCGATCCTTCGCTCAGCCTCGACGCAGCTGTTGCCGAGCGGCTTACGGAGGCCACCAGCGCAGCCCTGTCTCCTAAGACACGAAGTGACGTTTGGGTCGCGGTGATGGAGGCTGCAGCCGAGTCACCGGTCAGGCGTGGTGTGACCCCGTCTGGGCTGCCTGAGACTGCGAGCCCCGAGTTGCGCAAGACCGCCCATCAGATGTCTGGGCGGATCCCCGGCCTGGCCAGGCTGTTAGGTGTCACGATCCCGCCTCCGCCCCGACCGGCGTTGCAGCGGGGCGAGCCGAGGACTGCTGATCCCCTACCGACTGGAGCATGACCGAAGGCGTGGTCTCAGCCTGAGTTGGGCCGGTCGAGGTCGCGTCGCATCACCAGAAGTCGCGCCCTGAAACCATGTGACTCGAAAAGTGACTTAGTGGCGCGGTCGCCGGGTAGGGCGGGTGCGTCGAGAGCGGTCGCACCCCAGCCCGACGTTTCTCCGAGAAGGCATTCCAGCATCGCGTCGGCCATGCCCACCCGTCGCGCTGCGGGTTCGACGAAGATCACTTCAAGGCTGACAACACGCTCCTCCCCCATCTCGGTTAGCTCGGCGTAGGAGAGGCCCACTGGGACGTCGTCGAGACACCCTAGGACCACGATGCGACCGGGAAGCAAAAGCGACGGGACGTCGCTGGCCGGGTACCGTTCTGCGAGGCTCGCCGCGAGACTGGCCCCTCCTCGAAGTCCGCCGAGACCGCCAAGGGCCTCTCGCCACAGTCGGTATATCTCAGCAACGTCTTGATCCCCCGCTACACGGGCGATCAGCAAGCTAACCTCACGTGAGTCGCCGGCTCAGCCTTGAAGCTGGCGAACGCGGTTCATCACAGTTCGCCGTCCGCGGTGCGAAGCCTCGTACTCGGCGACTTCGGCTAGTTCGTCTGACGTCAAGCCGGCTAAACGGCTCACTACCTGGGAGGCTGACAGCGAGTCGTAGCCGGGTATGGCAAGGCGGGTGTCCTCGCCATTCACCGCCGGCTCTGATGGCCCGCCAGGCTCGCCGCGGACAGTCAACAGCTCGGGTTCGGGGACCTCGGCCGACCTTGGGGCAGTCCCAGGGGGAGGCGCTTCGCCGGAAGGTGCTTCTGAGCTATCCTCGGCGGTCGTATCTTGGCGTTCGGGGAAGCCGGATGAGGTCTCTCTACGCCGCCGTGCCAGCTCGCGGCGCCCCTGGCTCACGGCGAATCGGCCGACCATCCTTGCGGCTGTCACCTGCGCAGTCAGCTTGGAGCGTCCCTTCTCGGCTAGCTCCGGGAGCTGCTCTGTAGCGGTTATGACCAAGCCGACCGGAGCGTAAAGGACTACGTCGAGCGCAGCTTCAAGGGGGCTTCGATCCTCGGCCATCGTCGTCAGTCTCTCACACGCAGTCCCGGCACAGTTGTGCGCCGGCATCGGCGAGTTGGCTGGAATGCTTGACGAGGAAGCATGACTGGCAGACGAACTCTCCCGGCTGCTTGGGGAGCACACGCGTCGTCGTCTCACCTCGATCGTCGGTGTCCTCGTCGTCGTCGTCGTCCTCGTCGTCTACCACGACGAGGCGCTCCTTGAGGATCACGTCGAGGCTCGCTTCCACCTCATCGAACTCCTCGTCCTCGTCGTCGTCCTCGTCTTCGTCCTTGACCGGCTTTATCGGTACCGGGACGGCGTCCACGACATCGATAACGTCAAGGTCGTCCAAAGGAACCTCGTCGTCAGCGTCGTCGATGTCTGCTATCTCGTCGTCGTCCTCGAGGTCGACGAGATCCTCATCGTCAAGCTCGTCGGGCAGAACCTCTGTATCTTCGATGTCGTCGTCCAAGTCGTCTATTGGCATATGGCGGTCCTCGGGTTGTCGTCCGTTTCAGCCGACCGGCGCTTTGCCGGTATCCGCTGGCGCCGGATCATAGACAACCCTGAGGGTATAGCGCGCACATCTCATCGAGAAAATGCCTCTGGCCTCCTCACAGGGCTTTTGAGCCTCAGGAGAACTCGGGGATCAGCGCCTCGATGTCGGCGACGTAGACCCTTGCATCGGGGAGCAGGCCGTAGGTTTGCAACTCGAGCGGACCTTCGTAGTAGGCGGCGAGCGTGGCGCACTGGTTTGACCCCTCCACCTTTGACAGGTAGGCGAGGTACGCAGCTGACATCTCGATGTTGTCCGACAGCGAATAGGGGTCTAGCGGCCTTCCGACTAGGACTTGCGAGACGAACTGGGCTGTTCCCGGTTCTATCTGGCCGACACCGACTGCACCGGTGGGTGAGAGTGCTCCCTGGTACCAGCCAGACTCCTGCCAGGTGACGGCCTCGAAGAGTCCCAGTGGGATCCCGTAGTACCCGGCCCATTCACTGAGCAGCTGGCGGACCTGGACGAGAGTCGGGTTCGCCGCTACGAGGCCAACTAGGGCACCAGTGGTCCCCAAGGGAGCCCCTAAAGCGACACTGCAGCCGCCAGCGCCCCCTGAGAAGACAACCGACGGAGTGGTAGAGCTTGCCGCCAAGCCAGCGCCAGGAGAGGACTGCGCTTGACCAGAGCCGGCAGGGATCGTTAGAAGCTTGCCGATAGGGAGGATCGCGTTCGGGTCCAGTCCGTTGGCGGCCGCAAGCTGCGACACGGTTATGCCGCGCGCAGTTGCGATCGCCCAGAGCGAGTCCCCCGCTCTGACAGTGTAGGTCGAAGGGCCCGACGACCATCCAGCTGCGGCGAGCACGACCACGGTCAGCGTAGCGACCAGGAGCGCCACGGCGTGAAGGCTGAGGGCACGCCGCCCTCGGGATGCAAGCCGAGCGACCAATCTCGTTGTCTGCGTCGCAGCAGGTGGGAAAGACATGTGCAGCCGAACTCCGATCCTCCGTCCGGCGACTACCCGGACCCTTATGGCTTCGGCTTTTTCTGCTGGCTTCTTGAGTTTCGCTGTTCTGCCCGACGGCTCACCTTCGGCTTGGGAGCTAGCGGGCTCGTCTCGGTCTTGAAGCGGCAGCACGGTTCTCGGAGGCCAAGCGTTCCAGGCCGACGCCGGAGTAGTCGGAGTTGTCCACGAAAGACATCGCTGCGGCGAGAACTCTGTGTCCGGCAACGGACGCTATCTGGTGGTGCATCTGCTGGCAGACGCCACGGTACTCGGGGTGACCTTGAGGGCTGGTTCTCAACTCGGTGACGTGCATCGCCTCTCTCGCATTGAGCTGCATCGAGTAGCGGATCCTAAAGGCTAGCGCCACTGCGTACGCAGCCTGCTTGGCGTCGAAGTCTCCTCTCAGGGCGTCCCACAGCTGGGCGGAACGTTCCATGGCCGAAGCGAACGTCGTGGCCATGCCGGCGTCGGCGACCGACGATGGCATCGAGTAGCCGTGGCAGGCGGTCAGACCCTGCCATTCGATGCTGAGAAGCCTGTGGCGCTGCAGGTCCCGGAAGGCTCCATAGTCGGAGACCACTTCGAAACGGTAGTCGGTACGCTCGAACGCCCGACCGGGCCGGTGACGCCGGTTGCGCCTATCCCCCACGTAACGTCGGACGACTTCCATGCGCTCCTCGCCTGACATTGAGGCGGCGCGGGCGAGGATAGCCTCCTCGCCCAGGTGGCTGTAGGGGTAGAGCATCGCAGCGACGACTTTGATCTCGCCGTCAGGGTCGAAGTCTGTCAGGCTCACTTCGGGGGCGTCGGCGACGGTCACGTCGACCCGGTCGGAGCCGTCCGAGCCGAAGAGCTCTTCGGCTAAGTCTCCCATCGCCTCGGCGTTACGCTCGATGTACTCCGAGTGCGCAATGCCACGGTCGCCCACGTCCACCCGTCGTACCCAAGATGGGATCACCTTGCGCAACTCGGCAAGGATCATCTCCGCGTACAACTGCGACTCGGGAAGCGGATCCGACCTCATCCGGATCAGGAGTGCCTCGTAAGCCTGTCCGCTCCCGTAGACCCCGAGATTAGAAGTAGCACCCGCCGGCAGCACGCCGCGCACGGCGTCGTAAGCCTTGGCTCTCACCGACTGACGCCATGCGAGGTCGGAGTCTCCGGGAGCCTTCGGGAAGATCTCCGCGAAGTGGACTGTCATCGCAGTAAGTATCTCGCCGTAGGCGTCGAAGAGTCGGTCCATATCACCGACATAGCGGGCCCCTAATGGAGACTCCAGTATCTCCTGATCCCGGTAGTAGCGGTAGCGGCCGTTGCTGAGACGGCTGTCGTATGCCACGTAACGGGTTGACTTCTCCATGTACGACATGAGTCGTCCGCGTTCCAAAATCTTCGTGAGCACGTTAGACGCCTGCTCGCATGCGAGGTGGACGCCACCGAGTTGCGCTACCGAGTCGTCCCCGTACTCGTAGAAGACCCGGTCGTAGAGCTCCTCTGCGCGCGCTAATCCGACCGTAGCGTCGACGCTTAGGTCGCCGCTTATGTCCAGGTCGCGAACGAACTCGTCCAGGAAGAGCCGCCGCAGGTTCTTAGATGAACGCGAGTAGCGGGCGAACAGGGCTCCCTTAACTACCTCGGGAAGGTTGACCAGGGCGAAGACGGGTCCGTCGAGGTTGGTGAAGTACCTGCGCAGGACGTCCGCCTCCTCGTCCGTCCAGTCTTCGCTGGTGTACACGCCTGACTCCATTTTGAACATGTCCCGATCACACTAGAAGCCCGCAAGCCCCGAGCGGGGGATCTTCCCCGCCGGCTCGGGCACCCCTGACGATCACCCCGGAACCAGGAGCCTCGAGTGATGCCTCGACTACACCTCGGACCACTGCTTTCCTCGCCGCTATGGCGGCTCGAGCGGTAGCCGGGATCGGGGCCACGGCGGCTAGCTGTCCTAGCAGGTCGACCAGCTGTCTCATGTTACGCACGAAGTCCCCTCCGCTTAGGGTGCTTTCGTCGAGAACCTCCGCCAGGGCGGAGCCAGCGGCCCAGGCCCACACGGTCCCGGCTATGCCCGGGTCGGGTTCCGTGGTGGCGCCAAGACCAAGCAGCTCCTCGTCGCCGATCAGATCCTGCGCCGTCGCATTCAAGGCCTCGATCCGGTTCGCGACCACGTGGGGCAGGGAGCTAGGAGTGCTTGCGGACTTCGAGCGGGACTCGTAGGTTACGGTCGAAGCGAAGGCGGCTAGTTCACCTGGGCGGAGTCCGTCGAAGAGACCGCGTCTAAGGCTCTCGTAGATCAGCAGGTCCGACTCGTGGTACAGGCGGGCTAGGCGGCGACCGTCGTCGGTCAGCTTCCAGCCTGAAAGGTAGTTACGGCTCTCAAGCATGGTCAGAATGGCGTCGAACTGAACCGCCAGCGACCGTCGGTACCGCTGACCTGCAGGGGCCGGGGGAGCTGAGTTTCGGTCTTTGCCAGTCGCCTGGCGTCTTCGGTTCGGGCCGCTGCGGCGCACTTGCAGCGACTCTGCCCGGTCGGCCCGGTACTGGGCGAAAGAAAGGTCAAGCAGGTGGCGCGCCTCGCTGGGGCTGTAGCGGGCAACGAGGTTGAGCGCCATGTTGTACGACGGCCGGAAGCTGCTTCGGAGCGTGTGGTCACCGGAGGCGACGATCTCTGCGACGGTGTCGAAGGGGACAAAAGGTGAGCGCAACGTGACGGCGTAACCGACCGGGTCCAGTCCCCTCCTGCCTGCACGACCCGCTAGCTGCGCGTACTCGCTCGGCGTGAGCAACTCGTGAGAGGCTCCGTTGAACTTCGTGAGCGATTCGACGACCACGGTCCTAGCCGGCATATTGATACCCAAAGACAGTGTCTCAGTAGCGAATACGACCTTGACCAGGCCGTCTGAGAAGCACTCCTCGACCGCCTCTTTGAACTGCGGAACGAGTCCGGCGTGATGCGCCGCGAAACCGGCTCGCATTGCGCCCAGCCATTCGGAGAAGCCGAGCGCCCCAAGGTCATCTTCCGTGAGGGAGGCGGTGTGGTTTCGCGCGATGCTGTCTATGCGGGAACGCTCCTTGGAGTCGGTGAGCCCCCGCAGGGATCTCCTGGCCTGGGTTGCAGCTCTTTCGCACCCGGCCCGGGAGAACACGAAGTAGATCGCCGGCAGTCTCGCCGCGTCACGCAACGCCTCCAGCACCTCGGACCGCCCCGGGGTGTAGAGCCGACGTGTTGCGGTCCTCCTGGAGCTTCCCGGCGGCCCGGCCATCGCCGAGCGGCCACCGATGACAGCGGGATTCGGTCTGCCTTTGACCAAGGTGGGAACGGTGACGACGCCGTCGGCGTTGCGGTCTCCGAACATGTGAAGGTTCTCCAAGGCGACCGGCCGCTTGGCGCTTACCACCTCGACGGTCCTCCCTCGCACAGCGCGCACCCAGCCGGCGAGCTCGGCGACGTTGGAGACCGTAGCCGATAGGCACAGAACGCGAACTCCGGGCCGCAGATGGACGATCACCTCCTCCCACACCGGTCCCCTAGCTGCGTCCGCAAGGTAGTGAATCTCGTCCAAGACGACACTGTCGAGGCGTTCCAGTGCGTCGGAGGAGGTATAAATCATGTTTCGCAGCACCTCGGTGGTCATGACGACCACGGGAGCTTCCCGGTTGGTGACGTTGTCACCGGTCAGCAGACCGACACGGTCGGACCCGAAGCGCTGACACAGCTCGAGATATTTCTGGTTGGAGAGAGCTTTTAGAGGTGTCGTGTAGAAGACCTTGCGACCGTCTTTAATTGCCCGTTCAATGGCATAGAGGGCGACCATCGTCTTGCCGGACCCGGTCGGTGCTGCGACCACGACGTTGGATCCCTCGTCCAGGGCGTCCATAGCGTCGAGCTGGAATCGGTCGAGAGGAAACCCGACGGAAGCCTCGAAGTGTCTGCGCTCTCCGTCATCGGGCGTCACCGGCGGGCAGACGAGCTCACCGGCTATTTGTGCATCACACGGCCGACGACGATTGCCAACTCGTAGAAGACGAGCATTGGCACGGCCATCGCTAGGAACGAGAATGGATCGCTGCTGGGAGTGACTATCGCGGCGACTGCACAGATCACGACGATTGCGGGTCGCCGCCATTTGCGCCACAGGCGGCTGGGTACCACGCCGGCGATCTCAAGGAAAACGAGAACCAGGGGATACATGAACACGGCCCCAAACACGACGGCCATCGCCACGTACAATGTGAAATATCTGGAAGGAGAAAAGAGCGGAACGACCCCGTTCCCGCTTACGCTTATCAGCCAATCAAGCGCCTTGGGGAAGATCCAGACAGCAGCGGTGACGCCGGCGGCGAAGAGGGCTACCGCAGCGGCGACGAAGGGAACTATATAGCGCTTCTCGTTCTTGTGCAGACCCGGAGTTATGAAGCGCCACAACTCCCAGAAGATCACAGGTGTCGCTAGCGCTACCCCCCCGTAGCCACACACTTTAAGCCGGGTGGTGAAACCCTCTAGAGGGCTGGTGGTAACGAGGTTGGCGGTGAGCGCTCTGCCTGGGTGGTGAGCGACGAATGACCTGTATGGCTCCAGCATGAACGAGATGATCGGGTTATACACGAACCAGACCACGACCATCCCGGCTACGACAGCTGCGAGGGAGATGAGCACGCGGTTGCGCAGCTCGGCGAGATGCTCGAAGAGCGTCATGGTGCCGTCTTTGCGTCGGGACAGCTCCCCTGATTCCTCCTGTGTCGTCATGGTCGGCCGGCAGCTAGTTCAGCGACGGGTCGTCGGGGGTAGCACCCCAAGAATCGGGTTGGATCCCAGGCGAAGAAACAGCCGGGGACGCCGACGCCGAGGCTGGGGACGCCGACGCCGGGGACGCCGCTTGGTCGATCATCCCCGTGACAGTGCCAACGACGTTACGCCTTATGTTCGCTGGATGAAGCTCCGCTAGATCCGAAAGGTTCACTCCGCTCGAGTCGAGAGCTCCGCTTACCTCGTCACGAAACGTCGAGGTCATGGAACGCATAGCCGCGACGAATCGGCCGAGACTGCGGGCAGCCTGGGGAAGGCGGTTCGGTCCAAGAACCACCAAGGCAACCAGTGCAAGCATCGCCAGCTTGTCGGGGCTCAAGTCGAGCACGGGCCTACTCTACTCCCGATCTGAGGACTAAATGCCTGACAGAAGTGCGCTATTAGCTAGCGATGCCCCGTCGCGACTGGCTGGCTCGGCTCTCCTTGCCCTGGCCAGCTGTGCGCAAAGGTCTCATCGACCGTTGCAGGTCGCCTAGCTCCGAGCGCAAAGAAGCCGCTAAGACGCCGAGCGCACCCGCGCCTAACGCTCCGAAAGAAAGCCCCAATGCCCACTGCCAGGTGTCAGCCACCCCTGATTTCTAGCGGGCCTGTCGCATCTTGGCCAACTCGGCTTGCCAGTCCAGCGATTCCAGGGCAGTGTGGAAGTCGAGCAGGTCGTCGTGACAGATCGCCGGGCCCTGCTTAGGCTCTGCCAGCTCAGCTGGCACAGCCCACGCGACGAGCTTCGACCCGGCCGCTGAGAGGGACTCCACGACCGACGGGCTCGCTGGCTTGTTCGTGATCAACGAACACGTTGGGCACACGAACGAGTACGTCGAGCTACCGTCGGTGATGCAGGTCTGAATCTGCACGGATTTCGAAGTCAACTCCACGTCCCCGCACGTCGGGCACGTTGCCCAGACCACAGCGAAGCGTTGTTGACGTCTAGAACGCGTGTAGGCCACACTCGTATCGTCGGCGCAAGGAGGAACTTTCTTGAGATCTAACGGCCTGCCTGTCCCTGCGGTTCGGTGATCAACTCAGGGCCTCTACCTGCGTCGGCACCGATCGGCTTCGCTCACCGAGGAGCGCGAAGCCTAGAGAGGGAGAACACGATCAAAGCCTTCTCCAAAGCGCTCCTGCTAGGCGCTTCCGGGTTGGAGACTGATGCCTGGCTTACCGCCGATGGTGTCGTGGTATTGGACCACGACGGTCTGGTCGGGCCGATCTGGAGGCGCAGGGCAATGTCGGTAACAGTCAGGTCTGCCCTGCCAGGGCACGTGGCGTCCCTACGAGACCTTTACTCCCGCTGCGGCACGGCCTTCCAGCTTTCCGTGGACGTCAAGGACCCGTTCGCCTTTGGGCCACTCGTGGCTGAGGCGCGCGATGCCGGGGCATCGCAGCAGTTGTGGTTGTGTTACTCCGACTGGAGGCTCCTGGCCGCTTGGCGCCCGGAGGTGCCCGAGGTGCGGCTCGTAGAGTCGACAAGCCTCAAGAAGATCTCCGGCTGCTTCCGAGATCACCTGAGCTCTCTGGCCGGTTCCGGTGTCGATGCGCTGAACCTTCACCGCTCGCAGTGGACGGCGCAGCTCGTCGGAGAGGTGCACGCTGCGGGTCTGAGAGCCCTTGCGTGGGACGCTCAGACTCCGTCGACGCTGCGCGAGGTGCTGGAGATGGGTGTCGACGGTGTCTACTGCGACGACGTCGCTGTCATGATGTCAGCTCTGGGCTCCGACAGGCCTCAGAGGCTCCCGATCTGCGAGACCGGCCAGACGATAGCGAACGCCTCCCCTATGATGGAAGAGCCCGAGATCGGACCTATGTAGCGGGAGTCCTCGGAGTCACCGCGGTTGTCGCCCATTACGTAGTACTCGTCCGGCGGGAGGTGAAGGCTGTCGCCTGTGCAGTCGACGTGGGAGAAGCCGGTCGCCGGGTCGCATATCGGGGGTCCGGGGGAAAGCTTCGCCTGGCTTGACAGCCACGGCTGGGAGGTGAGATGTCCGTCGACATAGATCTCGCCCTCAGGTCCCGACCTCAAGGTCTGCCCTGGGAGTCCAACGACTCTTTTGATCAGATATGTGATGCCCGGGGTGAAGTCGCCAGCCGGTTTGCGAAACACGATGACATTCCCGAAATGCACTGGGTGCAAGTCGTAACTGAGCTTGTTGACCAGCACTTTGTCACCGACATGAAGCGTGGGCTCCATCGATCCCGACGGTATGAAGAACGGCTGTACCACAAAACTTCTCATCACTAAGGCGGCGGCTAGAGCGACGCCGAGCACTATCGCCCATTCGACGAGACCTCGCACCCGACGCCTGCGCCGCCGCGGTGCAACCCGTTGTGAAACGGACGGGTTATTGGGCGCTTCGGGCACGGCCCTCGACGCTAGTCAAATCCGAGCGTCGATCACGGTCACTTATCCTCCCCAGTGGCGCTTGGGTTGCGCTTGTAGCGTTGAAGGACCCGCCTGGCTGCCTCCGACGCGACGTCGGTATCGCCCTCGATCACCGCCGCCGAGGCTCCGGCGCGCAACAGCAACCGCTCCATCCATGCTCTCTCCGCTGCCTTGAGGCGGACGCGAAGCCTACCATCACCTAGATCTTCCACCTCCTCGTTGGGGTAGCGCTCGGCGACCCATCGAGCGTCAGGTGCCAGTTCGAGAACCCACGAGGTGTCGGAGTCAGATGGGTTGTAGAAGACTCCGGGCGTCAGGGGCGATGTCGGGGAGGGTGCCGGAAGCTCAAAGGTTTGAGCCGTCAGGGAGGCTTCGAGGATCCTGTCGAGACGAAACACCCTTTCAGCTTGGGCGGTCTCGCACCACGCTGTCAGGTACCAGTAGCCCGCGACGTTTAGCACCTTCAAGGGGTGGACCATCCTCCTCGTCGTGACGTCACGACCGAATGAATAGTAGGTAAGGTCCACCTTCGAGCGCCCAGCCACGGCTTCACGGAGCTTGGTGAGCAACTCGGCGGGAATCGAGTCCAGATCTATCTCTACCGCTTCGTCGAAGCCGAGTCCGAGAGCGCTAGCGAGCTTTCCCAGGGCCGACGCCAGCGCCACATTGGCATCGGCCCCCGGCAGCCGAAGGTAGAACCGTCCGACCGCTACCAGTGCGAGCGCCTCTCGACTGGTCAGTTTCAACGGACGGCGGAAATAGTCGGCCATGGTGATCCACACGCGACCTCCCGCGATGGTCACGTCGATCAGCACGTCGGGAGTGAACGGGTACACCCCGCAGAGGAACAGCAAGTTGAGGTCGGCCGTCAGGTCCTTTTCGGTGATGTCGAAACGGCTGCACACCTCGGCGACTGTCGGGCCGTCGTGGGCTGCTATCCACGGGACGATCGCCAACAATCGTCCGAGGCGTTCGCCGGCGCTCGGAGGCCTCAAGCGATATCCTCCAACCATTCGACGATGTGCGTTCTAAGGTCGGGGGGAGCGACGACCTCCGCGTGGTCGAGATAGCCGAGCACCGCTGATCTCAAGCCGGGTGTGCTCGTAAAGGTCAGCTCAAGCACGACCGAGCCGTCACGTCGTATCTCCTTGAGGGCCGACGTCCCGAACTCCGCGCGTGCAAGGGCCGCATTGTCAGAGTCGACCACCACCAGCGCCATCCGAGGCGGTTCGTCTCCGAGAAGCCACGGGGGAGCCGGACCGGCCTGAGCCGCCAGCGGAATGTCGAAGGCGGCTGGCTGGCCGTAGGCGGCCAAGTCTGAACCGGCGCGGTCAAGTCTAAACAGGCGCTCCTCCCCCCTCCCAAGGTCGAAGCCCGACAGGTACCAGTGACCACGGTGGTACGCCAACCTCCACGGTTCCACCCGCCTGACTTCACCGCTGTAGGTGAAACTGAGCCTGCGCCGGTCGGCTATCGCAGCAAATGCTGCCGCTGCGCTGGCATCCACTCGGAGCTCCCCGGCCGGCGCTGGGCCTTGCCCGCCGGAGTCCGCGGTCCCCCCGGCACCGCCTAACTTGCGTAGAGCGGCTACAAGCGCGTCGCTCCAGTCTCCTTCCAGGTGGACTGCAGTGGCAGCCAGGCGTATCGCTGTCAGCTCTTCCTCGTCGAGGCCCGGGTCGCTCAGCTCGTAGAGCTCCCGTGGGATTCGATACCCGGTCTCCTCGCTAGGCCCTTCGGGGACGTCAGTGACGACCGGGAACCCCATCTGACGTAGAAGTTCCTTGTCACGTTCGAAGTTCCTGCGGAAGGCGCTCGGATCGGAGGAGTACCCGTCGATGCGCTCGGCGATGTCGGCACGTGTCAGGGGACGGTTCGTGTCGATCAGCGCCGCAACGAGGTTTACCAGGCGTTCGAGGCGGTCCACTTATCAGCAACTCCTAAAGGGATGCGATCAACTTGTCGACCCGCTCGTCGGTCGACTTGAACGGGTCCTTGCACAGGATGGTCCGCTGCGCCTGGTCATTCAGCTTTAGATGAACCCAGTCGACCGTGAAGTCCCTGCGACGTTCCTTGGCCCGCCGGATGAAATCTCCACGAAGCTTCGCCCGTGTCGTCTGGGGCGGATTGTCCACTGCGTCAGCTATAGCCTCGTCGGTCGTTGCTCGCTCGACCAGGCCGGCACGCTGGAGCTTGTAGAAAAGGCCTCGCTCGGTGTTGACGTCGTGGTACTGCAGGTCGATCAGGGCGATCTTCGGGTGACCGAGGGAGAGCTGGTTGCGTTCACGGTAGCGTTCGATCAGATGGTGCTTGATTACCCAGTCGCACTCGCGTTCCATCGACCAGGGATCCGATGCCAACCCTGTGACGCAGTGCTCCCACATGTCCAGCGCCCGGTCTTCCATCGGGGAAAGTCCCTTCAGGTCCCGGTAGCGTTTGGCTCGCTCCAGGTAGATCGACTGTATTTCGAGTGCCGACGCCTCGCGGCCGTTGGCCAGCCGGACCCGGCGCTTTAGGCTGGTGTCGTGGCTGATCTCGCGGATCGCGCGGATCGGATTCTCGAGGGTCATATCGCGTAGCACGACCGAAGGGTCCTCCAGCATCCGTAGCAGGATGCTGGTCGTCCCGACTTTGAGGAAAGTCGCGTACTCGCTCATGTTGGAGTCGCCGACTATCACATGCAAGCGTCGGTAGTACTCGGCGTCAGCGTGGGGTTCGTCGCGGGTGTTGATTATCGGACGGCTGCGAGTCGTCGCAGACGAAACGCCCTCCCAGATGTGCTCCGCCCGCTGGCTTATGCAGTAGATGGCGCCACGGGCGGTCTGGAGCACCTTGCCCGCCCCGGCATAGATCTGCCTCGAAACAAGGAACGGGATCAGAACTTCGGCGTAGTGCGCGAAGTCGTCGCGGCGCGCCGTCAGGTAGTTCTCGTGGCAGCCGTAGGAGTTCCCCGCCGAGTCCGTGTTGTTCTTGAACAGGTAGACCACGCCACGGATCCCCTCCTCTCTCAGACGGCCCTCGGCGGAGCCGACGAGCTGCTCCAACACCCTCTCCCCCGCTTTGTCGTGGGCCACCAGGTCTTCTATCGAGTCGCACTCAGGCGTTGCGTACTCGGGGTGGCTTCCCACGTCGAGGTAGAGCCTGGCACCGTTCTCCAAGAACACGTTCGAGGATCGGCCCCAGCTGACCACCCGGCGGAAGAGGTACCTGGCTACCTCGTCAGGGCTTAGACGCCGCTGGCCACGAAGGGTGCACGTCACCCCGTATTCGTTCTCGAGGCCGAAGATGCGTCGATCCATGATTAGCGAAGGCTAGCCCGGCCCACGGCGTCGGGGGACCGCCACGGACCGGGCTAGGGGTGTGCGGTCAGCCTTGCTCGTGCTCCTCGGCCCCGGGGACCATGCGATCGCGTATTGCGTTGACGACCGTGGCGTCCAACAGGGTGGTCACGTCCCCGAGCTCGCGCTGTTCGGCGACGTCGCGTAGCAGCCTCCGCATGATCTTCCCAGAGCGGGTCTTGGGCAGCTCAGGGGTGAGGAGGATCTGGCGCGGCTTGGCGATAGGCCCGATCTCACGCGCGACGTGGTCGCGTAGAGCGGCGACGAGACGGTCACCTCCGTCTGCTTGCTCAGCGCCCGACTTGACCGTCACGAAGGCGACGATCGCCTGGCCCGTCGTCGGGTCCGAAGCCCCCACGACCGCCGCTTCGGCCACCGAGGGATGTCCTACGAGGGCGTGTTCGACTTCGGTGGTCGAGATGCGGTGTCCTGACACGTTCATAACGTCGTCCACGCGACCAAGCAGCCAAAGGTCCCCGTCTTCGTCGCGCTTGGCGCCGTCACCTGCGAAGTACACACCGGGGAAGCGGCTCCAGTAGGTGTCCTTGTAGCGCTGGTCGTCACCCCAGATGCCTCGAAGCATTCCAGGCCACGGATCCCTGATAATCAACAAGCCACCCTCGCCGTTGCCCACCGAGGAGCCGTCGTTGGAGACCACGTCGGCTGTGATCCCCGGCAGAGGGCGCATCGCAGCTCCTGGCTTGGTAGCCGTGACACCCGGCAGCGGCGAGATCATGATCCCACCGGTCTCGGTTTGCCACCACGTGTCGACTATCGGGCAACGCTCGCCACCTATGTGGGTCCGATACCAGATCCAAGCCTCCGGATTTATCGGCTCCCCGACCGAGCCGAGAAGTCGAAGGGAGCTCAAGTCGTGAGCAGCGGGGAGGTCCTCTCCCCACTTCATGAATGTCCGGATGGTTGTCGGAGCGGTGTAGAGGATATTGACCTTGTAACGTTCGACTATCTGCCACCACCTGTCGCGGGTCGGCGTGTCCGGGGTTCCCTCGTACATGACCGACGTGGTCGCGTTCGCCAGCGGACCGTAGACGATGTAACTGTGCCCTGTCACCCACCCGATGTCTGCGGCGGTCCAGAAGATGTCCTTGTCGGGTTTCAGGTCAAAGACAAGCCTGTGCGTAGCAGACGTGTGGGTCAGGTAACCACCGGAGGTGTGAAGGATTCCCTTGGGCTTGGCGGTGGTCCCGCTCGTGTACATGATGTACAGCGGATGCTCGGAGTCGAACATCTGCGCTTCGTGGTGCTCGGTCTGGCGGTCCACTATGTCGTGCCACCACACGTCGCGACCAGCTTGGAAAGCCACATCCTGGCCGGTTCGGCGCACTACGAGGACGTTCGTGACGTTCGGGCATGCTGCCACAGCGTCGTCGACCGCCGGTTTCAGGGCGCTGGGAGCCCCGCGGCGGTACCCCCCGTCGGCGGTGATCACCACCCGGGCGTCGCAGTCGAGGATCCGGTCACGCAGAGCCTCGGCGGAGAAACCCCCGAACACCACGGTGTGAGGCGCCCCCAACCGGGCGCAGGCGAGCATCGCCGCCACGGTCTCGGGAATCATCGGCATGTAGATCGCCACTTTCGTGGATGCCTCGACGCCGAGCTCGGCGAGGGCGTTCGCCGCCTTGCACACCATCACCTGCAGATCCCGGTAGGTGATCGTGCGGGTGTCGCCAGGCTCGCCCTCCCAGTAGTAGGCAACCCTGTCGCCGAGGCCGGCCTCGACGTGGCGGTCGACGCAGTTGTAGGCCACGTTGAGCTTTCCGCCTACGAACCACTTGGCGAAGGGCATCTCCCATTCGAGGGCGGTGTGCCAGGGCTCCGCCCAGCTCAGCCGTCGGGCCTGCTCCTCCCAGAAAGCGACCCGGTCGGCTCCGGCCCGCTCGTATATCTCCGGCTGTGCTACTGCGTCGGCGGCGAAGTCGGCCGGTGGTGGGAAACGCCGGTTCTCGTGGAGAAGTGCGGAGAGCTCCTCTTGGTTCTCGTTGGTCATTCTGTCCTCCCTGCCTCTATGCGTTCTGAGCGGGCTTGATCAGAGGCTTGCCCATGAACAGTACCTGCTTGCCTCTCATGCCGTTGATAACCCCTGCCGCCGACGCGTACCAAGCGAGCGCTGCGGTGATCACCCCGAGGACACCGCCGAATTTGACGGTCCCGACGCTGTTGGAGAAGTTGCCTATCACCAACACCAAGAAGGTGACGTCCAACACTGTGAACACGGCGAACAGCACCGTGTTGGCGGCTGCGCTCCAAAGCCACATGTACGTTGTGAAAATAAAGAACCCGAGCAGGATCCACCCGAGATCGTTCCCTGCCTGCGCAGCGGACTTGGCATGTCCGGCCGCGAGCTCGACCCACAGTGCGAGCCCGACCCAGAAGGCGCCGTAGGAGGTGAACGCTGTGGACCCGAACACGTTGCGGTTCTTGAACTCCCACATGCCGGCGAGCATCTGAGCTATACCCCCGTAGGCGAGGGCGTAGCCCAGCCACGCGAGCCCCGTGCCTCGGTCCCAGCCGGCGTTGTGCACCGAAAGCAAGAACGTGGTGAGAGCGAAACCAGCCAACCCTAGAGGGCCCGGATCGGCTATCGGCGGCGTCTCCTTGATGACTACGACGTTCTGGGATCCTTGGTTTTGATCTGACATTGCGGTACCCCCGTCACTCTGTATGTGCGCGGCCCCGATCTGGTGACCGCTGTCACATATTTGATCCTGAAGGTGGCCTCTTGCCTGCTCGAAAGGCACTCCGGCGCCGAAGCGGGTCGATCCTGCGCCGAACGGCCACGAAAGGGCGACGAGCGGTCGTGGGGGTACGACGAACGGCGGCCGAACCTCCCGCCTAGCCTCCGATGAGGCGGGTCAGGGCCGGGGTGTGGCAGACTCTACTTTGGTGTCTTCGGGGGAGTTGCGCCGACGATGATTCTCTGGGTGGTTCTAGCTGCGGCCGTCGCCGGCCTTGCCGGCGTCGGAGCCTACGCGCTCTGGGCACCACGCCGGCTGGTAACCCCTGGCCAGCGCGGCTCGTACGAGGCGTTGAGCATCGCCAACCAGGCTGCGCCGGCGCTCCGAAGTGGAATGAGCGCCGACGCGATCGGCCGAGCGCTAGGCCCTTTACGGTCCCTGCTCGCAACGTCGGGGGTGATCGTCGGGGACGAGACGGGCATCATCGCCAGTGACGGTGTCGAGGCTAAGAACTGCGATCTCCTGGGCGCCGCCGTGCGCAGCGTGATGGACCAGGGACGTCCAGTGCTTCTGTCGGGCGACGACCTGCGCTGCGACCACCTCGCCGGGCGGGGGCTTAACGCCGGGGTCGCAGTTCCGCTTCAAGTGGACCAGAAAGTGGTTGGAGCGCTGATCGCCGTTGACTCGTCGGCTCCCCCCGGTCTGCTCCGCCTCTGCGGGGAGGTTGCCAAGTTCGTCTCCACTCAGCTGGAGCTAGCCGAGCTGGACCTGTCCCGACGCCGAGCGGTGCAGGCGGAATTGCAGTTCTTAAGGGCTCAGATCTCGCCACATTTCGTCTACAACGCGCTCACGGCTATCGAATCTTTCGTCCGCACCGACCCCGACAGGGCTCGCGAGCTTCTCGTATCGTTCGCCGAGTTCACCCGTTACAGCTTCGCCAGCCACGCGCAGTACACCAACCTCGCCGAGGAGCTTCGCCTAGTAGACATCTACCTCGAGCTTGAAAGGGCCCGTTTCGGATCCCGGTTGGGTGTCACCTTGAAAGTTGCACCGGAAGTCCTGAGCGTCCGGGTTCCGTCTCTCGTCCTCCAGCCGGTGGTCGAGAACGCTGTCCGCCACGGGATCGAACCGAAAGGAGCTGGAAGCATAAGAATCGAGGTGGTCGACTCCGGCGCTGCGGCATTAATAAGCGTCGAGGACGACGGAGCCGGGGTCGACGCTCGACGGGTGGCGAACGCTCTCGCCGGCAAGAGCGCCTCGGTCGGTTTGCACAACGTAGACGAGCGCCTGCGGGCTACCTTCGGTGAAGGTCACGGACTGGTCGTCGAGACCGCGCCGGGAGCGGGTACCAAAGTCAGCTTCAGCGTTCCGAAGTTCCGCAGCCATGCGCCGCGATCAGGCCCGGGCTACGCAAAGCTGGTGGCGCAGTGAAACTCCTGAACGTTCTCGCAGTCGACGACGAGCTGCCTGCTCTGGACGAGGTGGCATTCCTGGTCAACACCTCAGGACTCGCCGAACGTGTGGTCGCAGCTTCGGACTCGACCAACGCCCTTCGCGAACTGAGGGACCGAAGCTTCGACCTCGTGATAGCTGACATAGCCATGCCAGGACTAGGGGGTCTGGAGCTCGCAAGTGTGATCAGCCGCTTCGCTGACCCTCCGAGCGTCGTCTTTGTGACAGCCCACGCTGAATACGCCCTGGAGGCGTTCGACGTCGGAGCGGTCGGCTACCTATTGAAACCCCTCGACGCTGACCGTCTTAACCCCGTCCTGCGCCGGGTGATGGCGACCCGAGCTACTCCAGCCGTTCCTGGCGGGGAGAAGACGGCTACAGACGGTGAGGATCGCAGCAACCAAGACCGCATGGATATCGTCGTCGTCGAGCAGGCTGGCAAGACGCTTTTGGTCGAACGCTCCCAGGTGGCCTGGGTCGAGTCCGCCGGTGACTACGTGCGCCTGCATACCTTCGACGGTCGGAGCCTCCTGGTTAGGGTAGCGATGGCACGTCTTGAGGCCGCCTGGGCAAGGGAGGGGTTCACCAGGATCCACCGTCAGCATCTCGTGAACCTAAGAGCTGTGCGAGAGCTGCGCGGCGACGGCGGGAAGGTGTACGTCGTGCTGCCCGATGTCACCCTCGGTGTAGCCAGGCGTCACGTCAGAGACCTTCATGACCATCTAGTCTCTCTAGCAAAGCGCCAGCATTGACCGGCGACTGCTCAGAGCACTCGCCGGCCCGGCCGGAGAGGGTCACGGTGCGCGGTGGAGTGCAGGCTGGCGCCAGCTCTGCCACCCGATCAGTCCCTTCTACCGCCGACCTTTACGCTAAGGGCGCATACGGAGAGACGCTCCTACGTTCGCTTATACGAGCGCAGCTCGGAGTCGCTCTCGGAGTGCTGCTTCCGGCCGGCGCGGTCGTCATCACGTTTCCGATCCTCTCCGTGCTGCTGCCGAGCCTGGTCAAAGTCACAGTTGGCGGGGTTCCCCTCACCGTGGCCGTCCTCGGGGTGGGTATATACCCTCCGCTTGTGGTTCTGGCAGTCCTCTACGTGCGCAGGGCGGCGAGAGTCGAGGAGCGCTTCGTCGCCCTTTTCGAGAAGCATTGACCGATACAGGGGCCGTCGTCGGCGTCGTAGCCGTCAGTGTCGCGACTGCGGTCGTCGGATCCCGAGGGCTCAGGGTTTCGCGAACCCGGGACGACTTCCTCGTCGCAGCACGTCAGGTGCCTTCTGGTCTCAACGCGGCTGCCATCTCTGGCGAGTACCTCTCAGCGGCATCCTTTCTCGGAGTTGCCGGTCTCGCCATGGCAGACGGGATCGGAGCGCTGTGGTACGCCGTGGGCTACGCAGCCGGGTATCTGGTGCTCCTCGCCGTTGTGGCAGCACCCCTGCGGCGTTTCGGCGCGTACACGATCCCCGACTTCGCCGAAGGCAGGCTCGACTCTCCCCTGCTACGTAAGGTTGCGACCGGGTTCGTGCTGGTCATCTGCGGCTTCTACCTGCTTCCCCAGATGGAAGGCGCCGGGGTTACCCTCCAGGTTGCCTTCGGGGGACCGTACTGGGTTGGAGTAGTCGTGCTAGGCGTCGTTGTAACCGGGGCAATAGCAAGCGGAGGGATGAAGGGAATCACCTTCGTTCAATCCTTCGAGTTCTGGCTGAAGTTGGTCGCCATTGCCCTGCCCGCCCTTGCCCTGGTAGCTGTATTCCGTCATCCACCCCTCGAAGCTGTCACCGGCAAAGCGCCAGCAGTGTTCGAACGCGCGTCGACGGTCCGCTTCGCCGAGCAGACCGGGATCCGGGTGACCACGCCAGTTCGTGTCGTGATCCGCGGCGAGGTGGACGGTTCGTCGCACGAGGCCACGCCAGGAGGGGCCGTGGAGTTGAGCGCCGGGGTGCACCAGGTCGGCGCGGGCGCTTCCATCTCCTTTCCGGCGGGCTCGGCCGCTCCGACACCAACGTCGGGCACGCTGACCAACCGGCAGTGGCTGTCTCCTCTGCTGTTGCTGGGTGGCCGTTCTATCCATCCCCTCGCCGCAACATACGGGATAATTCTCGCCACCTTCCTTGGTGCGCTCGGCCTGCCACACATCCTCGTGCGCTTCTACACCAATCCCGACGGCCAGACGGCGCGACGCACCACTGCTATCGTCGTGGTGCTCCTGTCGTGCTTCTACGTGTGGCCGGCGCTTCTTGCATTGCTTGGGCGAGTCGAGGCCCCAGGTTTGTACCTCTCCAAAGCCACGGACACGGTGGTTCTCGTCCTGCCACGTCTAGCCGTTGGGGGCGTGGGCGAGCGGGTACTCTCCGCACTCGTAGCCGGCGGAGCCTTCGCCGCCTTCTTGTCCACCTCCTCCGGCCTCCTGATAGCCACGGCGGGGGCCTTATCTCACGACATTCTCGCCGGAGGGGTCAAGGCGTTCAGGTTCTCCGCTCTGGGAGCCGGCTTAGCGGTAACGGTCGCAGGCTTAGCGGTCCGCGGCAGCTCGATCAACGTCCTCGTGGGATGGGCGTTCGCCGTGGCGGCGTCGTCTTTCTGTCCACTATTGATACTGGGCATATGGTGGACACGCCTGACGAGGCGCGGAGCGCTGGCGGGGCTCATTCTCGGAGGTGGTAGCGCCTCAGGGGCCGTGATCGCTGCGATGGCTGGCGCTGCGACCAGAGGATGGCCGGCGATCCTGGTTCAGGTACCGGCCATCTGGACGGTACCCTTGGCTTTCGCAACGATGATCGTGGTGTCCCTGCTGACGCCACGATCCCTCCCGTCGGATGTAATGGGAAAGTTAAGGGCTTTGCACCTTCCAGAGGCACTCCGCCGGCCGGGTCTCAGCGACCCGTAAAGCCTCGCTTTGTGCTGACCTCGGAGGCGGTCAGCTCCCGGCGAGCGCTGCAGCCACTTCCCCTTCGTCGAGACGGCGGAAGGCCCGCCGGCCGTTGGAGCGGTCGAGGACGGCTACTTCGAGCTCCTTGGCTTGCGTTGGCCGGTCGGCGGCCAGAGCGCTCGCGCTCCGTCTCAGAGCCTCATCCAGACTCCACTGGGGGTCGTAACCTTCAGCCAGGCGTGCGCTGATCACGTCAGCTTCGCCGCCTAGGACGCTCAGGTTGTCTTCGTCCATGACCGAGCCGTCGTAGAGAATATGGTAGAGCTGGTCTGGGGCTCCGGCCTCCCCTACTTCGGCGACGAGAATCTCAACTTCGAGAGGCTTGAGCTCGTGGGTGAAGACGTTCCCCATGTACTGGGCGTAGAGGTTCGCCAAGGAGCGGGCGTCGACGTCCTCACGGCTGAACTGGTACCCCTTGACGTCGGCGTGCTGTACGCCCGCACGGCGCAGCGAGTCGAACTCGTTGTAGCGCCCGACTCCGGCGAAGGCTATGCGGTCGTAGATCTCGCTCACTTTGTGCAAGCTCTTGGATTGGTTCTCGGCGCAGATCAGGATCCCACCCGAGTACACGGTCGCTACAAGGGGACGGCCGCGGGCTATGTTCTTACGCGCGAAGTCCGCCTTGTCTTTCATGAACTGCTCTGGGGCAACGTAGAAAGGCATGCTCATCGAAGCGGCTCCTCCGGTTGGCTGATGGGCGTCGGTGCCGACCGCGCGCTTAGCGTTACGACGGCAGCGAAGCGCTCTGCCACCTCGGCGGGGTCGAGGTATACGAAGCCCTCCGCGGTTATCGTGGCTACGCTCGGGTAGATACCTCGGACGGCGTCGGGCCCGCCGGTGGCGGAGTCTTCGTCGGCGGCATTCCACAGGGCCGAAACCGCCAGCTCAACGGCGCGGGAACGCGAAATGCCTTCGTTCCATCCGAGTTTGATGGTCGTCTTGGCGTCCCTGCCGCCTGATCCGTCTGCATGAAAGTCGGTCTCCTCGTAGCGCCCACCGGTCGGATCGTAGGAGTAGATCCTCCCGGCTCCGCGTCGCAGGTCGTATCCAGCGAACAGCGGTACCACGACGAAACCTTGGAGGGCCATGCCTAGATGCGATCGCACCATCTGCGCAAGCTGGTTGGCTTTACCGTCGAGGCTTAGCGTGGATCCCTCGACCTTCTCGTAGTGCTCGAGTTGAAGCTGGAACAGCTTGACCATCTCCATAGCCGGTCCGGCCGCCCCGGCGATCGCAACACCGCTGTAGCGGTCAGCGGGGTGCACCTTGTCCATGGCACGGTGCGCTATCGACGATCCCGCGGTCGCCCGACGGTCGCCCGCCATTACCACCCCGTCGGCAAAGCGCAATGCGACGATCGTAGTGGCGTGACGTACATCGAAAGGTAGGGGCGTCGAAGCCGACCCGGGGTGCGGACCTCCGGCGTACAGCGGCCCGGAGAAAGGGTCGAGCTCAAGGCGGCGCAGAAGCTCAGTAAAGTTCGGGCCGGGGGAGCCCGCAGGCTCGAACATTGGCAGGGTCACGTTCGTGCCACCACGACAGGCATCACCTTCGCAGGAGTCGGAGTTGTCACTGGCCTCCTTTTTGGACGTAGCTCCTCACGAACTCCTCGGCGTTCTCCTCTAGCACCTCGTCGATCTCGTCGAGAAGGTCGTCGAGCTCGGCTTTTAGCTCGTCGCCTTTCTTGGTCTTGGTCGAAGGGACCTCCTCGACGGCGGTGTCGTCGCTTCGGGAGGTTGTCGACCTCTTGATCTGTTCTCGTTCTGCCATTGCACACAGCCTCTTCTTGTTCGGGGCCTTTTCTTGTAGCGGCCACTTAATGTAGGGGCTCTAACAGCCTACGAGCCCATTCATCGACTTCTACGGCGATCGTTTCCTATGATCCCAGCGCTTCGATGAGTTCGGCCGGGCTTGTCACACTTGCGAGTAGATCTTCGACATGGGCGCGGGTACCCCGGAGAGGTTCGAGCATCGGCACCCGGCACAGCGGCTCCCGGCCCAGGTCGAACACTATCGAATCCCAGTTAGCCGCTGCGATAGCCGGCGCCCAGCGCTGCAGGCACTTGCCCCTGAAGTATGCGCGGGTCGTTTCAGGCGGCTCGTCTACAGCCCGACGAACCTCCTCAGGGCTAAAGAGCGTCTCCATCCCCAGACGGGCAAACAACGAACGCCCGGGCGCAACGTCGTGGTACTGCAGGTCCATGGCTCGCATCTTGGGGTCGCTCCAAGACAGACCGTGACGATCCCGATATCCTTCGAACAGGCGAAGCTTCGCCACCCAGTCGAGTTGGCCTGACAGGCTCAGCGGGTCGGTCTCCAAGGCGGACAGGACGTCCTCCCAGCGGTTGAGGATGTCTCTGCCTACCGTCTCGCCCCCAACCGACTCCAAGCCGCAAGACTCCGAATACTTCTTGGCGAGCGCCAGATGCTCCCACTGCATCTCCAAAGCGGTCATGGTCCGCCCGTCTTGAAGCTCTAGGGGCACTTTAAGGGACAGGTCGTAGGAAACCTCCCGAAGCGCTGCGACCGGCGATCGCAGCGAGAAGTCCTTGCCGGCCCGGGTAAACCAGTCGTCCTCGACCATCGACAGTATGACGGCGGTCGAACCCACTTTGAGAAAAGAGGCGACCTCCGACATGTTGGCGTCACCGACGATGACGTGCAGCCGGCGGTACTTGTGCGAGTCGGAGTGAGGCTCGTCGCGAGTGTTGATTATCGGCCGTTTGAGCGTGGTCTCCAGCCCGACGACCTCCTCGAAGAAATCGGCGCGCTGAGTGAGTTGGAAGTCGATGTGACGACCGTCGGTTTGGGGAACTTCGCAGCCGATCTTCCCCGACCCGGTGAATATCTGGCGGGTGACGAAATGCGGTATCACTCCGGTGATCACCCGTGAGAACGGCACCGAGCGGTCCAAAAGGTAGTTTTCGTGGTTACCGTAGGAGTTGCCCTTGCCGTCGGAGTTGTTCTTGAGTACAACCACACTCTGGCCGGGACCGAGGAGAGCAGTGGCAAAACGGACCGAGTCCGCCAAGATCATCTCCCCTGCCCTGTCGTAGAGGACGACGTCGTACACGTCGGCGCACTCGGGTGTCGAGTACTCCGGGTGGGCGTGATCTACGTAGTAGCGGGCACCGTTGGTGAGCACGGTGTTGACCAGGTGAGTCTCCACCTCGGGCGGCATCGACGCTTCCCTTGCGAACCCTCGCGCGTCACGGCCTGGCGTCTCGTCCTCGAAGTCCCATCCGACCCGCCGGCTGCGTTCCGACACGTACGCGTTTATGAGCGCGGAGGACGCCGCGACAGGGTTCGACTCGGCGCCGCCACGAATGACGATCCCGTATTCGGTTTCCATTCCGAGGACCTTGGTGATGGCCACGGTAGTGACCTTAGCGACTCGGCGGCCCTTCGATGCAGCTATAGCCGCTAGGAGTCACGAACTCGGCCGGTCATGCCTTCGATCACAGGTACTGACCGGTGGCAACCCTCTCTATGGCACGGCCTCCCGTGGTCTCGTCGCCTTGGGATCTGATGGTTCGTATGTAGACGATCCTCTCACCCTTCTTGCCCGAGATCTTTGCCCAGTCGTCGGGATTCGTCGTGTTGGGCAGGTCCTCGTACTCTTTGTACTCTTGGCGGATCGAGTCTAGGAGGTCCCGGGTTCTTATCCCCGGGGTGCCCGACGCTATGACCCGCTTGATCGCCAGCTTCTTCGCTCGGCGAACGATGTTTTCGATCATCGCTCCGGACGCAAAGTCCTTATAGAACATGATCTCCTTGTCACCGTTTTGGTAGGTGACTTCAAGGAACTGGTTGGCCTCGTCGTCGCGATACATCTCCAGCGTGGTTGCTTCGATCATCGCCCGGACTGCCTTGTCACGATCGCCGCCCCCGAGGGTCTCTACCTCGGTGGCATCCAGCGGGAGGTCAGAGGTCAGGTACCTGGCGAAGATCTGCTGCGCTGCTTCACGGTCGGGTCGTTCGATCTTGATCTTTACGTCCAGCCGGCCCGGTCTGAGGATCGCCGGGTCTATGAGATCCTCCCGGTTGGAGGCGCCTATGACGATCACGTTGCGCAACGCCTCTACGCCGTCGATCTCAGCCAAAAGTTGAGGAACGATCGTCGACTCCATGTCGGAGCTGATACCGGTGCCTCTCGTCCGGAAAAGTGAGTCCATCTCGTCGAAGAACACGATCACCGGGACGCCTTCCTCGCTTTTCTCCCTGGCGCGCTGGAATACCAGCCGTATCTGGCGTTCCGTTTCGCCCACGTACTTGTTCAGCAGCTCCGGTCCCTTGATGTTCAAGAAGTAGCTCCGAGCGCTGCGGTCCCCAGTAGCCTCTGAGACCTTTTTTGCCAGCGAGTTGGCCACGGCTTTGGCTATCAGCGTCTTGCCGCATCCTGGCGGCCCGTAAAGCAGGATCCCCTTCGGCGCAGGGAGTTTGTGGGCTACAAAGAGGTCCCTATGCAGGAAGGGAAGCTCGACTGCGTCGGTTATCGCCTCAATCTGGGTGTCGAGGCCACCCACGTCTTCGTAGGAGATGTCGGGGACCTCTTCGAGCACCAGTTCTTCCACCTCGGGCCTCGGAAGCTTCTCAAGTATGAGACCGGTTCTCGAGTCCATCAGAACGGTGTCCCCCGTGCGCAGCTTCGTCCCAGTCATCGACTCGGCAATATCGACGACTCTCTCCTCGTCTGCTCTTCCCACTACCAGTGCCCTGGCGCCATCGAGGAGGTCCTTGACGGTTACCACCTCACCCGATTTCTCCGCGGAACGGGCCAGCACCACATTTAGGGACTCGTTGAGAACTACCTCCGCTCCCCTGGTCAGGCCGGCCTCGTCGTCAGCAAGAGCGGGGTGCAGAGCCACTCTCATCTTCCGCCCCCCGGAGAACACGTCGACGGTCCCGTCGTCGTTACGGCCGAGCAGGGTTCCGTAGGCCGAAGGCGGCTGGGTCAGTTTGTCGACCTCTTCGCGCAGGGCGGCAATGTGCTCGCGCGCCTCACGTAGGGTGAACGTCAGCCGCTCGTTCTGCGAGATCGCCTGTTGGAGTTGCCCTTTGGTCTCCAGCAGCTTCTCCTCAAGGGTCCGAACTCTCGTAGGGGACTCGTTCATCCGTCGGCGCAGGACCAATACCTCGTCCTCGAGTGCCCTGGCATGGTCGCGAAGCTCATGAATCTCATCGCCCCCACTTTGGGAAGCCCCACCCACGTCACTTCTCAGTCCCTCGTTGTCAAAGACGTCGCTCATTGGCACCTCGCTTTTGTCTACCTTCGAACCTACCTCCACAGAAGCCGGCATAGTTGGCTTTGGGGCGATGGGGAGAAAACAGTTTCGCCCATGCGGTGTCGGCTGCCCAGCCGCTACAGTAGAGGGAGGAAAAGCGCCAGAGGGCGCTTTAGAGCTATCGGACGTCGAGAATGCGAGGCAACACTCCGCGATGAAGGTTTGGATCGACCAGGATCTATGCACTGGCGATGGGCTCTGCGAGGAGATAGCTCCCGCCGTGTTCACTCTGCTCGACGACGGGCTGTCGTACGTGAAAGAAGGCGACAAAGTCTTCGACAGTCCCGGCGGACAGGAAGGTCTCGCCGTGGTTCCCGACGGCATGGAAGACGCGACCCGCGAGGCCGCCGAGGAATGCCCCGGGGAGTGCATTTTCATCGAGGAGTGATCACTACGCTAGGGGTTACCCGCCTGTTATGCATGCGCCCGTCGAGGCGTGAGCGCTGCGGGGTTCCGCTAGGAAGGCGGTTAGCTCCGAGGTGTTGAGAGCATAGGATGTCCCAGCCTGCTGGGCGGATATGGCGAAAGCGACACCTATGACCTGGCCTGACGTGTCGACGACGGCCCCGCCTGAGTCGCCTCTCGCAAGGTTCGACGCCAACACCAAGATGCTCCTTTTTGTGTTGTGTGTGCCGTAGATGTCGGGCCCTACCGCCTCCTCGATGGCCGCAACACGGGCTGGAACGATAGCGAGGGGGTCTTGGCCGTTGGGGTGTCCGAACACTGCTGCCACCTCGCCCTGCCTGGGCGATCCTATCGGTAGTGGCGTGTCGCTCAGACCTGACACCGACAGTAGCGCCAGGTCTCTGTAAGGGTCGTACGCTATGACGTTCGCGCCCAGAATCGCTCCCGACGGGGTCATCACGGATGTGGCTCCGGGCTTCTCCCCTGCTACCACGTGGGCGTTGGTGATGACCAAGCCGGGGCCGACGACAAAGCCGCTGCCTTCGTAAATCGACTGGCATGCCTGGCCTTGCACTTTCAGTGTGGAGGCTGCCACCGCAGAGACGAGCGACGGGCTCAAAGGCACCGACCCGGGGGGGGCTCCGACGTTGGCCGCCGGCGCCAGCGCGGCGAAAACCTCGGGGTTGCCGTCACCGACTATCCGTCGCAGCACGTCTAGGGCTGGGGGCGGTGCCGGCAGGTCGCGCGACATAGCCCTTGCGACAGTCGAGTCGCCGACGGCCCGGGACACTGTGCCTTGGGTAGCGGCGAGAGTCGGAAGCAAAAGCCACACGACGGTCAAGATGCCTGCCGCTCCGACGGCTGCGCCGACGAGGCGGTCGACAGTTCGCAGCGGTCCGATGGGTAGCACATGATGCAGCTTCCCGCCCACGATAAGCCCGACGGCCTGGCCAACGACAGCGCCTCCTATGAGCATCGCCACGGCAACGACTACCAGCGTGGAAGATGAAGAGTTACGTAGATGGCGGAACACGGTCGGAAGGAGTCTTGCAGCGACGTACAACCCGCCTGCTAATCCCACCCACGAGATGACCCTGCCGAGGAAGCCGATCCGGTAGCCTCCGAGCGCTGCGAGCGCGGCTACTCCGACGATGACGAGGTCCACCACCTGTCCCGGCTTCATAGCGACGGCGTCAGCTTCGGCCCGAAGCGGCTACCTAGCAGCCTCGCCGAGGTCAGGAACCCGGTGTGGGCCACCATTCGGTGGTCGGGTCGAACGGATTGGCCTTCGACGTGCCAACTGCGAAGGAGTACCTCGACCGTTTCGGCTAGCCCGAATCCGCTGTCAGCGAGGGCCGAGCGAAGGGTGGCGACCTGACCGATCGTCGGAAGGTAGGAAACCAGGATGGCCCCGGGGCGCAACGCCGCCTCGGCGGCCCGCACCAGCCGCCACGGCTCGGGGAGGTCCAGCACCATGCGGTCGAAGCCTGTTTCTGAGATCCCCTCGTAGGCGTCTCGGATGTCGACTTTGTAGCGACCGAGAGCTTCGTCGCCAAGAAAATCGCCGACGTTGGAAGTTGCTCGGGCGGCAAAGTCCTCTCTTATTTCGTACCCCGTGACATCCGCTCCGGCCCGCAGAAGGGCCATCGACATCGCCCCCGAGCCGACACCGGACTCGAACACTCGGGCTCCGGGGAATATGTCGGCGATCATGAGGATCGGACCCAGATCCTTCGGGTAAATGACCTGAGCTCCACGGGGCATTGCGAGTACCACGTCGGAAAGCGTCGGTCGGACAGCGACGTAGCGGCCGCCACGCGTGGAGCGGACCTCGCTGCCTTCGGGGGAACCGATCAGGGCGTCGTGGGGTACCGGTCCGGCGTGGGTGTGGAATTCCCCGCCTTCGCTGAGGCGAACCAGGTACCGTCGACCCTTGTTGTCGTAGAGCAGCACTCTTTCACCGGCCGAGAAGAACTCGTTCATGGCTTCGAGGAGGCCCGCTCAGCGAGTTTGCAGAAGGCGCAGGTGTCCGACACGGTCGGGTTGGCACACACCGGACAGGGGTGCAGAGATTCTCGTTCGGCGGCGGCTACCTGGCCGACGAGAGGAGCGACTTTGTCCAAGAAGCCGAAAAGGAAAGCCGTTTTGGTTCCCGGGGAGGTCTCCTCGACCCCGTTCAGCAGCTCTTTGTAGCCGAGATGACGGTTCCCAGCCGACATGGGACACTCCTCGACTATGTAGTCGATACCCTCCAAGACGCAGTAAGCCGCAGTCTCACGCTCGGCTAGGCGTACCAAGGGTTTGATCTTTCTCACGAACCCTAGGCCTTCGGCCAGGACCGGTTGCTGACGTCCCAGGTAGGCGAGATCCCACCGAAGAACGTTTCCGAGTAAGACCGCTGCTTCGTCGTCGAGGTTGTGCCCTGTAGCGATCGCCTGGTAGCCACCTTTTAGTGCCTCCGAGTTGAAAAGGTGTCTCTTCGACAGCCCGCACGCCGAGCACGGTGCGCGCTTCGCCGCACGCGACCCGGTCGGGATGTCGAAGCCGAAGTCGCTAGGCAGGTCGACCTCGACCAGCTTCGCCGAGCGGGAAGCTGCGAAGCGTCGGGCGTAACCAGCTGACTCGGGGCTGTAGTCGCCGATACCCAGCCCTATGTACAAGCCGTCCGCTTGGTAGCCGAGCCCGAGTAGGATGTCCCACAACGCCAGGGAGTCCTTGCCCCCCGACACTGCGACTAGGACCCTGTCGTCGCTAGAGAGCATCGAGTAAGCCTCGACGGTCCTGGCAACTTGGTCCCGGCAATGCTTGACGAAGCACTCGTGGCAGAAGCCGGCGTTGTGCCGGCGAATCTCGATCACCGCAAGTTGGCGGCACACGCGGCACTTCACTCGCTGCCTCCCGATATGACGGGGCGGATCTCCACGGATGCAGAATCGTCTAAGAGTGAGTCTCCTGTTACGAGGGTGCCGTCGACGATCACGAGGACAGCTTCACGGCTCATCTCCAGGTCCGCCAACAGCGACGCAACCGTGATCGGCCCCGAAACCTCAAGTGCTCGACGGGGATTGCGCAGCAGGACTTTCACTGCGTCAGGCCCCACTGGCTCAACTGTGCGGCTCGTGGAAGATTTGGAGTGTCTCTCCCGGAGCCAGACGCGAGGAGAACACGACGTCCTCGCTTCTTCTTAGGGCTCTTAGCGCCAACCATCCGAGAGCTGCTGCCGCTCCTAGGGCAGTCCAAGCTGGACTTCCTCCGGCGACGCCTCTTCGCCAACCGTGACGTACCCCCCGCCGGAGGGTTCGCTCTATTAAACCAGAGGGAGTTCTCACAGGCGTCTGACCTCAACCCAGGTTGCCTTCCGGGTGCCTCGACGCTTGCCTAGCCAAAATGACACGATCACCGCGGCCAGCGCTGCCCCGCTCGCAACCGCCACCAGCTTCGAGCGGGCCGAGTCGACCTTGGTATCCGCTTCACCCCTGATCTGCTCCAGCTTCGCTTGAATGTCGGTGATATCGACTCGTCTCGTCGGAGCTTCGACGGCTCTCGAAGACTTGGAGCGCCCTTTGCCTGAGCTCATCTGACACCTTTCGATATGCGGGTCGCTGCGACGAACGCCCCCGTCGCGGCGGCGACCGCAGCAACGCTGTAAGGAACCCAGGACAGGTCTCCCCCGAGGTGCACCCCTGCCTCGCCTTGAAGGAGGCGGAGTATGGTCAACGCGCCCAGCACTCCACCCACGGCGAGGAGCAAGGCGCCGGCGGCTCCCCATGCCACGAAGCGTACGAGGCCGCGGAGGGGGTCCACGGTCTCCTGTTTGGCGTACGTGACGACCATCCCGAGAAGTTCGCGGAGGTGATCGCCGACCGAGTCGGTCTCCTCTCGATGCGATCCGGATTGGTCACCGTTGCTTCCTGGCGTGCTCACGACTGCCCTATCTTTACCGTCCGAAGCCTTCCGGTGCAAGGACCCGCGGGCGCCACGGGTCGGACGTCGATTAGATTGCCGTGTCGGTGCGGATACTCATAGCAGTTCTAGTCGGTCTTTTCACCTGCCAGATAGCGATCTTCCTGACGACTGTGTTCCTTCATCGGACCCTGTCACACAAGGCGATCACCATGTCCAAGGGTCTCCGCTTCGCGTGTCGAACTCTGGTATGGATGTCCACCGGGATACGTCCCAGGGAGTGGGTAGGTGTCCACCGCAAGCACCACGCCTACACGGACGTCACCGGCGACCCCCACTCTCCCGTGCTCGAAGGCTTCTGGAAGGTGCAGCTGGCGAACGTGGTGCTTTACCGGCGAGGTGCTGCCGACAAGCTGAGCATCGACCGCTACTCCAAGGATCTGCCGGCGGACCGTTGGGATAGGGTGCTCTTCGACCGTTCGCTGGTCGGTCTGTCAGCGGGTATCGGACTGCTTTTTTTGGTGTTTTGGGGCAACTGGGAGATGACCCTCATAGCCTCGGGCGTGCATACGGTCTCCTACCTTGTACTTAATTCGGCAGTGAACGCCGTGGGACACTCCTTCGGGAAGCGCCCTTTTGCGGGCCTCGCGACGAACAACCAGTGGCTGGCATGGCTTACCGGCGGGGAGGGCCTCCACGGCAATCACCACGCTGCGCCGACGTCGGCTCGTCTCTCTTTCTCCCGGAGGGAGTTCGACCCGGCTTGGTGGCTCGTATCGCTAGGACGCCGGCTGCGCTGGTTGGAGGTCCGCCATCTCGCTCCGAGGCTGTCGCAGGGGGCTGTTCGGGAGGCCCAAGCGGCCTGAGCGTCAGGTGATCTGTCTCAGCTCGATGCTTTGGCGCCTGCTCGGTCCAGAGTAGGGTTGGAGCATGAACGACAAGACAGCCGAGCAGCTCGGCGTGGACGTCATCCGCGGACTCGCGATGGACGCTCCCCAGAAGGCCAATGCCGGTCATCCCGGGACTGCGATGGCGCTCGCTCCTCTCGCCCACGTGTTGTGGACGCGGATTATGCGCTACGACCCCGAAGACCCCGGTTGGGCCGACCGGGACCGGTTTGTGCTGTCGTGCGGTCATGCCTGCATCTTGTTGTACACCATGTTGTATCTAACCGGTTACGGTCTCGAGCTCGACGACCTAAAGAGCTTCCGCCAGCTTCACAGTCTCACCCCTGGGCACCCGGAGGTGCACCATACGCCTGGGATCGAAGTGACGACCGGTCCGCTCGGCCAAGGGTTCGCCAATGGCGTAGGCATGGGGATCGCAGAGCGGATCCTGCGATCGAGGTTTGGCTCTGACTTGGTCAACCACCACACCTTCGTAGTGTGCAGCGACGGAGACCTGATGGAGGGCATCAGCCACGAGGCCGCTTCCCTCGCAGGTCATCTTGGCCTGGGACGTCTCGTGTATGTGTACGACGACAACCACATCACCATCGACGGGCCGACCGAGATCTCCCTCAGCGATGATCCGGTCAAGCGATTCGAATCCTACGGCTGGCACGTCGAGAACCTAGGCGAGGCAGCCAACGACCTGGACGCTCTTGAAGGTGGCCTACGACGTGCGATGGCAGAGGAGGACCGGCCGAGCCTGCTCGTACTGCGAAGCCACATCGGCTTTCCTTCGCCGAACCTGACCGACACCTCCAAGGCGCATGGCTCGCCGTTCGGCGCCGCAGAAGTGGAGGCCACCAAGGAGGTCATGGGCCTGCCAGCTGACAAAGACTTCTACGTTCCCGACGACGTCCTAGCCTTCTATCGCCAAGCCGGCCGACGTTCCCGAGACGCCCGTATCGCCTGGCAGGAGCACCTTCGTTCCTGGCAAGGTGACCGCCAGGCGTGGGACGCCGCGTGGGGACAGCGCGGCGAGCCGGGCTGGCAGTCGGCTCTGCCGACGTGGGAGCCCGGCCGGTCGGTTGCGACCCGCCACTCGATTAAAGCGGCCCTGAACGCTGTCGCGGTCGCCGTGCCCGGCTTGGTGTCCGGCGGTGCCGACCTCACAGGTAACACCGGCACTCAACTCGACGGTGAAGTCCTCCAAAGTGCCGAGAATCCGGGCGGCAGGTCGGTAGCCTACGGCGTGAGGGAGCACGCTATGGGGGCAGCGATGAACGGTATGGCTCTGCACGGAGGCGTCATCCCGATCGGCGGCACGTTCTTCACTTTCAGCGACTACATGCGCGGAGCGGTGCGCCTAGCCGCCCTCTCAGACGCGAAGGTCATCTACTTCTGGACGCACGACTCGGTCGGTCTCGGGGAGGACGGGCCAACCCACCAGCCCATCGAGCAGTTGGCGGCGGTCAGGGCGATCCCAGGATTGCGGGTGATACGGCCAGCGGACGCCAACGAGTCGGCCCAGGCCCTGCGCGTGGCCATCGAACGCGAGGGCCCCACGGCGCTGATCCTGAGCCGCCAGGACGTTCCTGTGCTCGCCGGAACCTCTGAATCCGCCGCCCTTCTGGAGAAGGGCGCGTACATCCTTTCTGAAGGCGACTCGGAGCCTGACGTGGTGCTCGTCGGGACCGGTTCCGAGGTGTCGTTGTGCGTAGACGCCGCGAAGATCCTCGACACGTTCGGAGTGTCGGCAAGGGTCGTCTCCATGCCCAGCTGGGAGCTCTTCGAGGAGCAAGACGACGACTACCAAGACCAGATTCTAGGAACCGGAGCGCCGGTGCTGGCGGTCGAAGCTGCCAGCTCGTTCGGCTGGGCCCGCTACGCCGATGACAGCGTGTCAATCGACAGGTTCGGGGCTTCGGGCCCGGGTGGAGAAGTTCTCGCTTACCTGGGCTTCACAGCCGACAACGTCGCTGCCAGAGCACTGGCTCTCATCGACGCCATGGACGATCTGGACGGTTTCGGGGATATCGACGACCAAGACGACGACGAGGAGGAGGACCTCTGATGACCACACTTCATGACCTCTACGCCAACTACGGGCAAAGTCCGTGGATCGACAACCTGAATCGCCCCTCGATTCGCGATGGCGGCCTCGCCGGGCTGGTCGCCAGTGGAGTGCGGGGTGTCACCTCCAACCCGACCATTTTCGAGAAGGCGATGACCAGCTCGGACGCCTACGATGAGCAGTTCTCGAAGCTCATAAAGTCAGACAGTCCCGAAGCGGCGTTCTGGGACATGGCGATCGACGACGTCAAGGAGGCGTGCGAGATCCTGCACTCAGTGCACGAGTCGAGCGGGGGCACCGACGGGTTCGTGTCGCTTGAAGTCTCGCCGGCGCTCGCCGACGACACGGACGCGACAGTCATAGCGGCCCGGGACCTGCATTCACGGGTTGCTAAGCCGAACCTGATGGTTAAGATCCCCGCCACCCCGGCGGGAGTTCCGGCGGTTCGGACGATGATCGGCGAGGGACGTAACATAAATGTCACGCTGATCTTTAGTCTTGCTCGCTACGGCGAGGTGATGGACGCTTACTTGAGCGGCCTAGAGGCTCTGCGGTCGGCTGGCGGGGACGTTTCGACGGTGCACAGCGTCGCGTCATTCTTCGTTAGCAGGGTCGACACGGAAGTCGACGGTCGCCTGCAAGCTCTCGGGGCTGATGTTTCGCTTCACGGGAAAGCTGCTGTTGCACAAGCGAAGTTAGCCTACGAACTGTTCCAACAAAAGTTCTCAGGGCCGCGCTGGCAGGCACTGCGCGATGCTGGAGCCCACCCCCAGCGGCCTTTGTGGGCGTCGACCTCAACCAAGAACCCGGACTACCCCGACCTCCTCTACGTCGACAATCTGATTGGCCCTAACACGGTGAACACGATGCCCGACGCGACCGTAGCCGCCTTCCTCGATCACGGGGTGACGGCCCGGACCGTCGACTCGGGGCTGGACGAGGCGCACTCACTCCTCGACGCCCTCGGCACCGCAGGTGTGGACATGCAAGACGTTTCTTTGGTTCTAGAACAACGCGGTGTGTCGTCTTTCCTTGACAGCTGGAAGGCACTGCTCGGCGCGCTCGAGGCGAAAGCCGCCGCTGGCGGTCAGGCAAGGTGAGCGGCGACCCTCCCGCGAACCCGCTTGCTGCGGGCAACGAGGCCGTCCGTCAGGCTCCGCCCGGCATCCTGGTCGTCGTGGGAGCCTCCGGGGACCTGACGGCGCGCAAGCTGCTGCCGGCGATAGAGCAGCTGTCGCGGCGGAGGCTACTCCCCCGCTCTTTCGCTGTGGTCGGCGTCGCTCGGACCGAGCTCGACGACGACGGCTTCCGGAAGCTCATGACCGACTCGGTGCCTCACGCTGGCGCCGGATGGGTCGAGCTGGTCAAACGCAGCAGGTACGTGACCGGAGAGTACGGGGACCCTTCCACCTTCCAGACCTTGGGAAAGGTTCTCGGCGAGGTCGAAGCAGATATCGCTTCGACTGGAAACCGGACCTTCTACTTGGCGACGATCCCGGCAGTGTTCGAGCTGGTGGCAGACGGTCTCGGAGCTGCCGGCCTTAACCGCCCGGCCAACGAGCAGTCCGCCGTGAGGCTCGTGATCGAGAAGCCTTTCGGCCGAGACTTGGAGAGCGCCACCGATCTCGACACGGCGCTGCACCGCAACTTCGACGAGGCGCAGATTTATCGAATAGACCACTACCTCGGCAAGGAGACGGTCCAAAACGTCCTAGCCCTCCGCTTCGCGAACGCGATCTTCGAGCCACTCTGGAACCGCAGCTTCATCGACCACGTCCAGATCACAGTCGCCGAGTCGCTAGGGGTGGAAAAGCGCGGAGGTTTCTACGAGACAGCGGGCGCGTTGCGGGACATCGTCCAGAACCACGTGATGCAAGTCCTGTCGCTGACTCTGATGGAACCCCCGGGAACAATAGACGCTCAGGGCATCCGCGACGAGAAGGTCAAAGCCCTTCGAAGCGTGGTGGTTCCGACTCTTGAGAGTGTAAAGACCGACGTCGTGCGCGGCCAGTACGACAGCGGATGGAGTGAAGGCGTAGCCGTGCAGGCCTACCGCCAAGAGCCTGACGTCGACCCAAACAGCCGCACGGAGACGTTTGTCGCTATGAAGCTGATGTGTGACAACTGGCGCTGGGCGGGCGTGCCGATCTACGTGCGGACCGGTAAAAGGCTCCCCAAGAGGGTTACAGAGGTCGCGTTGCAGTTCCACCGGGTGCCTCACCTGGCTTTCGGTAGCGCCGAAAGCCAAGGGCTACGGCCGAACGCCCTGGTGCTTCGCATACAGCCCGACGAGGGCGTGGCGTTGCGTTTCGGAGCGAAGGTTCCAGGTCAGGCTTTCAACGTTCGTGACGTCCTGATGGACATGTCCTACGGTTCTGCCTTCATGGAGGACGCCCCCGACGCCTACGAACGACTTTTGCTTGACGCAATGGTTGGCGACCCAACTTTGTTCATTCGAAGCGACGAGGTCGACCAGGCGTGGAGGATCGTAGACCCGATACTCGAAGCCTGGCAGGGCCGAGCCGTGCCCCTTTCTGGGTACGCGGCGGGCACTTGGGGTCCCCGTCAGGCTGAACAGCTCATCGAACGGGACGGCCGGCAGTGGCGGAAGCCGTAGCAGTAGACAGCTGGTCCGGACAGGGTGTCCGGCTATCGGAGATAGTCGGAGCACTCGCCGACCTGAGGGACCAGTCGAGCCGTCACCACGCCTCGGCGCGCACTGCTGTCATGACTATCGTCGCTGTCGCCCCGGGCGACGAGCAGGCGTACGCGGCTACGGGGGCGCTGCGTGCCCTCGCAGGGCACCACCCGGCGAGGATCGTCCTGCTCAGACCATACCCTGACGAGGTTGCAAGCCTCGAAGGGCGCGCCACTTTGTACTCTCTCGATACAGACACCCACAACGTGAACTTCGAGGAGGTGGCGATCGAAGTCGGCGGTCAGGCAGCCAACCACCTCGACTCGTTGGTGGAGGCCTTTACACTGTCGGATCTGCCTGTCGCCGTTTGGTACGTAAGCTCGCTCCCCAACCCTTCGGACCCTCTGCTTGGAGTCGCGGACGTGGTGGTGGTCGACAGCCGTGACGCTTCCGACCCGGTCAGCTTGAGGGGCCTGCTCCAACTAGCGAGACGCCGGACGGTCGTAGATCTGAGTTGGTCCCGGCTTAAGACTTGGCGCGACCTCGGAGCGTCGCTGTTCGAGCCTGGCGAGCATCGCTCGTGGCTTGACGGCGTGGAAGTCGTCGACGTGTGCGGCAAGGTTGGTCCACGAGGCCTCATAGGAGGTTGGATCGTCGATCGGATTGGCCTCGAAGAGCAGGTGGTGACCTTCCAGGACGCACGTCACGTGTCTTTCAAGCTGACGGCCCGACGGGACGGGGAAGAAGCGACGTTCGCCGTCGAGAGGCACGACGACCGCCGGGAGGTCGTGGCAACCGTTCGCCTGCCGGGGCAGGCACCCCAGATCGCCACGGCGGAACTACCCGAGGACGCCTTGGCCTCTTCGCTCGCTGAAGCCCTCACCCGCCTGGGTCCAGACCCGGTTTGGGAAGCGGCGCTTTCGGTGGCAACTAGCCTGGCCGGGGTCTGACCGGCCTTGCAGCGCTAACCGGCCGGAGCTTGACGGACGCTTCAGTCAGCCCATCGCGCCTCCTCGCCCCCGCCAGCGCCTAGTCTCAGACGCTGTGAACGGTGAAATGGTCGTTGTCGAGGACGTCGCTGCGGAGTTCTCAGCTCGGGTAGTGCGAGCCTTTCGCGAGCGGGTCGGGGAGATCTTCAGCATCGCTTTGTCAGGCGGGGAGACCGCGCGCGAGTGTTACGAACGACTCGCTCAGGAGGGTTCCGAAGCGATCGACTGGTTGTCAGTGAATGTCTACTGGGGTGACGAACGTTGCGTTCCCGCCAACGACCCTGATTCCAACCAGCTTCTCGGCCGGAAGGCCTTGCTGGAAAGAGTAGGCGCTGCGAATGCCGTGTACCCGATGAACTGCCAGGAGGGACCCGACGCCTACCAGCTTCGACTCAGCTCGATCGAGCGCTTGGACGTCGTACACCTCGGGATGGGACCCGACGGCCACACGGCTTCATTGTTCCCCGGGTCGGCCGCCTTGGAAGCCGACCCTGGCCAGCTCGTGGTCATGAGCGAGGACCCGACCGGCAGGAACCGGCTGGCGAGGATGACCCTGTCACTGTCGGGCATAGCCCGTTCGCGTGAGGTGATTTTCACGGTAGCCGGCGAGTCGAAGCGCGATGCTGTGACCGCCCTGCTGGCGGGCGAGGACATTCCAGCCGCCCGGGTCAGCGCTGACAAGGTCACCTGGATCGTCGACCACGAAGCCCTCGGAAGGTAGCAGGTGCCTCAAGCACAAACAGTAGAAGAATGTATCGACGCCCTCGTGCAGGCCGTGGGGGTGACAGCGAACCGTGACCAGGTTGTGGAGATCCTCACGACGGTCGCTCGGCTGGCCGAGACCGGCACCGACCGCCTCGACCTGAAGATCACCAACGCCGCTCTCAAGGAGATGGCCGACGCGTTCGCGATGTTCGCGCCATACCGACACCTGCGTAAGCTGACCATGTTCGGGTCCGCTCGCACCCAACCTACCGATCCTCTGTACGCGCAGGCGAAGGAGCTCGCAAGGGTACTGGCCGCCAACGGCTGGTCGACCATAACCGGGGCGGGCCCGGGAATCATGGCGGCAGGGTTGGAAGGCGCCGGGCCGGAACGTTCGTTTGGGATCAACATACGCTTGCCCTTCGAGCAGGGCGCGAACCCGTTCATAAGGGACGATCCCAAGCTCGTGTCGATGAAGTACTTCTTCACCAGGAAGTTGATGCTCATCAAGGAGTCGTTCGCTTACGCCGTCCTGCCCGGCGGGTACGGAACCCTAGACGAGGTGTTCGAGCTTCTGACTCTCGTGCAGACCGGCAAGGCCGAGCCGGCGCCGATCGTCTTGCTCGACACACCCGGCAGTGACTACTGGCGGGGTTGGAACACCTTCCTCGCCGATCAAGTGGTATCGAGGGGGCTAGTGGGATCTGACGACCCCTGCTTGTACAAGATCGCCGTGAGTGTGGACGAGGCCGCAAGAGAGATCCTCGGTTTCTACCGGAACTACCACTCGCTTCGCTGGGTGGGTAACACCCTCGTGCTACGACTGCTCGCCAGGCCTACCGATGTCGAGGCGGAGGAGCTCTCCGAGCGCTTCGCTGACATAATGAGCGGTCCGATCAGGGTGCTCGACGCTCCGCTGCCAGCGGAGAGGAGAAGCGGCGACTTCTTGGAGTTGCCTCGCGTGTCGTTGCATTTCGACAAGATGGCCTTCGCAAGGCTCCGTCAACTCATCGACGCCCTCAACGTCTTGGAGAGCGCGCCTCCCGAAGTATCGGTTGCTCAGTCGTCGGTTGCCCAGTCTTGACCGCTCTTCTCTCAGACACCCTCGCCATCGCCGGGTACCAAGCCCCGTCACGCGTGATGTTCGGACCTCACGAGACGAACCTCGCTGACGGCCGCCGGCTGAGCAGGCGCCACGTCGCCTACTACGAAAGGCGCGCGCGGGGAGGCGTGGGGTTGATAGTCGTGGAGACGGCGTCGGTCACTCCCGGCGATTGGCCCTACGAAAGGGCACCCCTGGCCGAGGTTGCCGGGGACGGTTGGCGGTCGATCGCCGAGGCGTGCCGACCTCACGGCACTCTAGTGCTCGCCGGTCTGGGCCACAGCGGAGGGCAAGGTTCGAGCGCTTACTCCCAGCAGGTCATGTGGGCTCCTTCTCGCGTGGCCGACGCGGTGAGCCGAGAGCCCCCGGCCGAGCTAGACCAAGACGGGATCGACGAGCTGATACGGGCCTTCGCCTCGTCGGCTCGGCTCGCTGTGGAATCGGGCCTTGCCGGGGTCGAAGTCGACGCAGGCCCGTTCTCGCTGCTACGCCAATTCCACTCAGGTCTCACCAACCTGAGAACCGACCGCTACGGCAGGGACCGTTTGGCGTTCACTCGCAGCGTCCTAGCGGCCATACGAGACTCCGTCGGGGCTGATGGCGTGTTAGCTCTGCGCCTTAGCTGTGACGAGCTGGCGCCTTGGGCTGGGATAACTCCTGACGCTGCCAGCGGGCACCTCGCCGAGCTCGCACCCCTGGTTGACCTGATCACGGTCGTGCGCGGCGGCCCGTTCGACACTGGCGCCTACCGGCCGGACGGACACACACCCGCCGGTTTCAACCGGCAGCTGTGCGCCGACATGAAGCGCTCGTGCAAAGGGGTACCGGTCGCCGCCCAGGGAAGCATCGTCGACCCGGCCATGGCGGACGAGCTGCTCGGCTCCTCGGAGTGCGACATGGTGGAGATGACGAGAGCGCTGATCGCAGACGCTGCCCTCGTCGCCAAAGTGCGGTCCGGGCGCCCTGAGGAAGTCCGGCCTTGCGTTTTGTGCAACCAGGCATGCAAAGTCCGCGACAACCGCAATCCCATCGTGTCGTGTGTCATGGATCCCCTTTCGGGCTACGAGACAGCACCGCCGGGGGCTCTTGGAAAGCCCCGCAAGCGGGCGCTTCGAGTTATGGTCGTTGGCGCCGGCCCAGCCGGTTTGGAAGCCGCCGGTCTCTTCGCCGACGGCGGCATCGACGTTCGACTGCTCGACAGGCGAGAGTCCGCCGGAGGGGCGATGGCCGAGGCGGCGATGACACCAGGACAGCGCCGGCTCGCTGTCGGCGTCTACTGGCTTGAGCAACGCGCGCGCAGAGCGGGAGTTCAATTCGAGCTTGGCGCGGACGTGAAGCCATCACACGTCGAGGCGGCTCGCGCCGACGGATGGGAGGTCGTGGTCGCTACAGGCTCCAGGTTCGTGTCTGAGCGTTACCCGTCGGCGGGTACGGCGGTCCTTGACCCCCTCGACGTTCTCGCAGGTCGCTCGACGTTACCGGACGGCCCTGTAGCCGTCGTGGACCCTGTCGGGGCCTGGACGGGAGTAAACGTCGCTTACTGGCTTGCCGGCGAAGCGGGTCGAAGCGTGGCTCTCATAACTCCTGACGTGGTAGCCGGCACGCTCCTAGCACGTGGTGGCCAGCTCGGCGAGACCAACTTCCGCTTGGAGCGTTGTGGGGTCAAACGAGTTCTCAGATCGGCGGTCCGCGAGATCCGAGACGGATACGTGCGGGTGTACGACCCTTGGACCGCGCAGGAAGCGGAGGTACCGGCTGCGGTGGTGATCGACTGCGGGCACCGCCTGCCTGACGAGTCGCTGTACCAGCTTCTACGCGAGCCCAAGCCAATCCGAATCGGCGACTGCGTCGCGCCGCGGAGTGTCTTGGAGGCTGTCCTGGAGGCTAGGAGAGCCGCATGGTCGCTTGGGGCTTCGAAGAAGGTGTCGCTAAGTTGAGCCCTCACGGCCGCTACCGGCACCTTTTCGCTCCGATACGAATCGGTTCCCTGACGTTGACCAACAGGATCGTCTTCTCCGCCCACTTGACTAACTACGCGACCCAAGAGGGCCTTCCAAGCGACCAACACGTCGCCTACTACGCCGCCAGGGCTCGTGGCGGCGCTGGCCTGATAATCACAGAGGAGCACTCCACCCATCCGACCGACTGGCCCTACGAGAAGCTGATCCACGGGTTCAAACCCGAGGTCGTGCCCCGTTACCTAGCTATAACCGAGGCCGTGCACGACTTCGACGTCCCGATCCTCGCCCAGATCAACCACAACGGCGGCCAGGCGTCATCGATGTACACGCGTCTGCCTGTCTGGGCGCCGAGCGCAGTGCCCGACCCGCTTTTTCGCGAGGTCCCCAAAGCTATCGACGAAGCCGAGATAGCTGAAGTGATCGACGGGTACGCTACGGTCGCTGCGCACTGCGTAGCCGGCGGTTTCGACGGTGTCGAGCTTCAATGCTCTCACTCGTCGATAGTACGAGGCTTTTTGTCGCCCGCCACAAACCACCGTCGGGACCGTTACGGCGGCTCCCTGAGCAATCGCGCGCGGCTCGCCATGGAGATCGTGTCCGCTGTTCGCGACACGCTGGGGCGTGCCCCGGTGTTAGGGGTGCGCCTGTGCGGCGACGAACTGATCGAAGGTGGAACTACCATCGACGAAGCGGTCGAAGTAGCCAAGATGCTCCAAGACAGCGGTGCGGTCGACTACATCAACACTTCGATAGGTGTAGCCACAGCGACCCTGTTCATGATAGAGGCGAGCATGGCTGTCCCTCCCGGTTACTCGCTTTACATTCCTTCGGCGATCCGATCCTCTGTGACCCTCCCAGTGGTTGGTGTCGGACGCTTCAAGGATCCGCTCCAAGCGGAGAAGGCGATCGCCGCCGGACACTGCGACCTCGTCGGCGTCGTGCGCGGACAGATAGCCGACGCCGATTTCGCCGCCAAAGCGCGAAGCGACAATGCCGCTCACATCCGGACCTGCTTGTCGTGCAACCAGGAGTGCGTCGGCAGGATGGGCCTCAATCGATGGCTCGGCTGTATAGAGAACCCCCAGGCTGGTCGCGAGGCGACCTCGGGCGGCGAGACGGCAACGACGGCAACTAAGAAGCGCCGAGTGGTCGTCGTCGGTGGCGGCCCGGGCGGCCTTCAAGCTGCGCTGAGCGCCTCGATACGGGGCCACGAGGTGACGCTTCTAGAACGCCAGTCCCGCCTGGGCGGGCAGATCGCCGTGGCGTCCACGGTTCCCTCCCGAGCAGAGCTCCTCGACCTGACGAGGAACCTGGCCGGTGCCGCTGCCAGAGCCGGAGTGAAGATATGCACTGGCGTCGAGGCGACCGCCGATGTGATCGAGTCCTTGTCGCCAGACGTTGTCGTGCTAGCGACCGGCGCCCGTCCGGCGAGACCGTGGTGGGCTGGAGCACCCGAGGAGAACCCCCAAGTGGTGGACGTACGCGACGTCTTAGAGGGAAGGGCGGAACCCAAAGGCCGGGTGGTAATCGTCGACGAACTCGGTTTCCACCAGGCGACTTCGGTCGCCGAGCTCCTCGCCGACCGTGGCGCGTGGGTTGAGATCGTAACGCCGGCGATGGTCGTCGGAGGGGACCTCGGAGTCACTTTGGACCTGGAGACGTGGAATGTCAGAGCCCACCGCAAGGGAATTCGTCAGGCTACGGACCTGGTAGCCATGGGAGTCAACCGCGCCGACACGGAGCAAGGCGGCCACGCGGGGATCGAGCTTGCCTTGGTCCATCACCCGACCGGCGAAGCGAGCCAGCGCGTCGCCGACTGGGTCGTGGTGGCAACCCACCAAGAGCCCGAGGACGCCTTGTGGCGAGTCTTGAGCGAAGCGCCTTTCGAGGTGCACCGCGTCGGTGACTGCCTTGCGCCTCGACGGGCGCACTGTGCTGTTATCGAAGGTGACCGCGTAGGGTCGCGCATATGACGCGTGTTGGCGATGTCGTCGCAGTGGTCGTCGCTCGTGACGGTCGCGTACCTCCCGGAGCAGACGGCGCTATAAGCGAGGCGGGAGGCTCGGTGGTGCTGGCAGGTAGCGGCTTGCAAGCAGCCGTCGCCTCATTGGCCAACGCCACGGACGTGTGGTTGGCGGAGTCGGCGACTTCCTCGAAGGCGCTCCTCGACGCTGTTAGCCCCTTGCTCGACGGCGTCCGCCTAGTGATCCTCCCGGCGTCGGCGGACGGCAGAGACCTTGCGGCGACACTCTGTTACGAGATGGGCTGGGTGTGGCTCGCCGGCTCGGTGTCAGCGAGCTTCGACCCTGACAGCGACGTCGTTCGAGCCGACCTCCTCAGAGCGGACGGCCAGGTTGTGGTGCCTGCGAGGACCCGAGCGCCGGCGGTCGTTTCCCTTTGGCCTAGGCCTGCAGGCGGCACCCAGACCCCTCCGCTGACACCCGGCACGGCGATCCCAGCCAGAGTGCACCGTGAGCATCGCGCTTCGCCGGACCCGCGGGAACCGACCGGAGACGACCACCTACGCGACGATCAGCAAGGTTCTATTCAAGGTCTCCTTGTAGAGCCCGACCCTGCCACTATGGACCTCTCCGACGCCAGGCGCATCCTTGCCGGCGGGGCCGGCCTTCCCACACGAGGAGGCGGGGACGACCGAGCTGTATCAGCGTTCAACCTCTTAAGCGCCGTGGCCGTGGCGATGGGAGGCGCCGCCGGAGTCACCCGCGTCGTCAGCGACGCAGGCTGGATGAGCCACGACCGTCAGATCGGCACTACTGGAGTGACAGTAACCCCGGAGCTTTATGTCGCTTTCGGGATATCAGGGGCATCCCAACACGTGGGGGGCATTGAAGCGGCTCGCCACGTGGTCAGCGTCAACACTGACCCGTTCTGCCCGATGACCCGCATGGCTGACCTTGGCCTGGTCGCTGACGCCCCAGCTGTCCTGGCGGAGCTGGCCCGGCGACTCGGTGTGACCGTCCCCCCCGACGTTGAGGTAACCATGTGAGACCTTCCGACAAAACCGGCTTGGACGCGGCCGACTTTGACGCGGTGGTCGTCGGTGCGGGCCCTGCCGGCTCGGCCGCCGCCTTCGCACTTGCGAGAGCGGGTATGTCCGTCGTTATCGTAGAGCGCGGCCCGTATCCGGGTTCCAAGAACGTGTACGGCGGCGTCGTCTACGGTCGAATCCTCGACCAGATCGACCCCGTTTGGTGGGAGAGCGTTCCGGTGCAACGCTGGGTGGTACGCCGTTCGACGATGGTGCTTACCCCCTCGCAATCCGTTAGCTTCGATGTGCGCTCTCAGGCTTGGGGCGACCCGCCCTATAACGGCATGACCGTGTACCGTGCCGACTTCGACAGCTGGCTCGCTGATAAGGCGGTTGCTCAGGGCGCCCGGTTGGTGTGCTCCACTGTCGCCACAGGGCTGCTTCGCGACTCGAACGGTCGCGTCTGCGGAGTCCGCACGGATCGCCCGGACGGCGAGCTGCGCGCCAAGGTCGTCGTCGCAGCGGACGGGGTTAACTCCTTCCTTGCCAAGTCGGCGGGCCTGCACCGTGACATTTCGACCTCGCAGTTCACTCTCGGAGTGAAAGAAGTTCTAGACATAGAGCCAGAGGTCATCGAGTCCCGCTTCGGTCTCGCTGCGCGCGAGGGCTTAGACATCGAAGCTCTCGGCGCGACGGGCGGCATTCCCGGCGGAGGCTTCCTCTACACCAACCACGACTCGGTGTCGGTCGGGGTTGTGGTAGCGCTCGACGGTCTTGCGGCGTCGAAGCGCCGGCCGGAGGAGCTCGTAGCGTCTTTCAAGGCTCACCCGTCGATCGCCCCTTACCTGCGCAACACGACCTTGAGGGAATACTCCGCCCACCTGATCCCCGAGGGAGGATACGACTCGATGCCGGATCTCATCGCCGACGGCCTGCTCGTAGCTGGCGACGCTGCCGGGATGACCCTGGCGGCTGGCTTGTGGCTGGAAGGTGTCAACTTTGCTCTCGGGGCGGGTCTAGCAGCCGGCCGTGCGGCGGCAGCGGCGATAGCGGCTGACGACACGACCGCAAACGGCCTCGGCGGCTACCGCCGGGAGCTCGACGCTAGTTTCGTGCTCGCTGACCACGTGCGCCTCCGGCGGGCGCCGGCGCTCGTGCTTTCAGAGCGGGTGCAGGGCGTTTACAACAAGGTGTTGTGCGACCTGGCCGAGCAGATGTTCACCGTGGACAACCCGGCGCCCAAGCCAGGACTGGCGAAACTCGCTCGGCGTTCCATGCTCGCGCACGGTCTGAAGCTGCGGCATCTCGCCAAGGACGGCCTCGAAGCCGCGAGGACGTTCCGTTGAGGCCCGACTCGCGGGTGGTGTCGTTCGAGGAGCGAATGGCTACCGTCGAGTTCCGTGTCGCCGAACACGCTCACATAACCGTCGACACTGAGGTGTGCTCGTCGTGTACCACTCGCGAGTGCGTTACAGCGTGCCCGGCGAACCTCTTCGCCCAGACCGCGGAAGGGGGAATTCTGTTCAACTACGAGCAGTGCTTCGAGTGCGGGACCTGCTACATGGTCTGCAACAAGGTGGGTGCGATCTCGTGGAGTTACCCCCAAGGCGGTTTCGGTGTGGTGTTCCGACGTGGCTAATACGCCTTCGCTGTTCGTGTGCGTGGCCCCTGACGACCTGAGACCGCTGGTCGATCCGCTCAGTGGCAGGGTAACCGTCGACGAGCGCAGGGCCGCTCTTAGCGCTTCTGACGCGGCCGCCGTCGAGTACGCCTTGCGCATGGGCGAAGCGTGGGGTCTCCCTGTGGTAGCGATCACGGTCGGTCCCCCCGAATGGGAGGTCGCCCTCGCTGAGGTCGCCGCCCTGGGCGCCACAGTCTGCAGGGTTGACACTGGCCGCAACGGCGCGCCGCGCGACTTGAGTCCCGCCGAGATAGCCGGAGACCCACCCTGGGTGGCCGGTCAGCTTGCCGAACAGATACGCCGGGCCGGGCCGGCAGCGATGGTCGTCTGCGGTGACCGGTCCGCCCGACACGGCGTAGGAGCAGTCCCCGGTCTGCTCGCAGCGAAGCTGCGAATGCCGCACGCGTTGGGATTGGTGGCGGTGGAGATGACCGGATATTTGACGCTGCGAGTAGACAAGCGTCTAGAGGGTGGTTGGAGGGAGCGCATAGCGGTGACAAGTCCGTCGGTGCTATCCGTCGAAGCCGCCGGCGTCCGCCTGCGCCGAGCCGATCTCAGATCGCTCATAGGGGCTCCCCGCGACGTGGCCGAGGTAGTATCTGCGGTCGAAGTGGAGTTGCCGGGAACGGTCGACCTCGCAGCACCGCAGGCCTACCGGCCCCGGGCGCTGCGCGTCGCGCCTCCCCTCGGTGATGCCCACGAACGTCTCGTCGCCTTGGCAGGCGCGAATGTAACGGGCAGCACAAACCGTGTGATCGGCCCTCTGGATCCCGAAGAGGCAACGGATGAGTTGGTCGCCTTCCTTAGCGCTCACGGGTACCTGGCCGGCGAGACCAGCTCAGCCTGATGACTTCAGGCTTGCTGGTCGTCGCTGTTCAAAGCGTCTAGCAGCGCCGCCGCCTTGTCTACCGAGCGCCGTGCTTGAGCGAGGCGCCGTTCGACCGGGTCGCGCTTTTCCGCCCTGCGCAGTGCCTCGCGCATGCTCGCCATGCCGAGGTCGGTGAGCTCCTCCGAGATGGCCTGCAGGCGTTCGACGATGCCGGCGAGCGCACCAGTCATATCAGCCCGGCCCTTTGCGCCACCAAAAGCATGGGGTGCTCGACCCGTGCTCCGCCCCCGGCCAGCCACAACGAGCAGCCCGGGTTAGCGCTGGCGACTACGTCAGGGGCCACCCGGTCTATCAACTGGAGCTTCGCCTGGCGGATCGCCCGGGCCATCTTCGGCCGAAGGGCACTATAAGCGCCGCCAGCGCCGCAGCACACGCCGTCGTCGTCGAGTTCGACAACCGACGCGTAACGCGATAAGACCTCACGAACGGGAAGGTGAGATCTCTGCACGTGACGGAGGTGGCAGGGGTCTTGGACGGCTACCCGGAGCGGTATTGCGTCGGGTTTGACGGGTGGCAGCAGGTGAGCTCTGTCGGCGACCCACTCGTGGACGTCGTGGACTCGCATCGCGAACCTGGCGGCTTCGTCGGTGCCTACGAGACGGGCGTAGTCAAGAAGCTGAGCACCGCAGCCGGCCGAGTCGACCAGCACCGGAGCGTCGCCGGGAAATGCAGCTATAACGTTCGATGCCAGCATCTTGGCTTTCGACTTGAGACCTGCATGGGAGTGAAGTGCGCCGCAACATGCGCCGTCCGATCCTGGCAGGGAAACTCCGAATCCCATCGCAGCAAGCACCGCGATCGTGGCAGCGTGCACTGGTCTCTGCCAGGCGTCCATTACGCAGCCTGTGAACAACCAGACGTCGTTTCCTGTCGACGCCAAAGCCTCCTGGCGGACCGGCAGGCGCGGCAGGCTGAGGCGTCGCTCGATCCCCCGGGGGATCAGGTGACACCGTTGCACAACCGCTCCGACGGCCGTCAGTACCCGGAGTAGTTTTGGCCTTTCGAGCACACTGTAAGCGAGCGTCTGCCAGGGGGGGACGGCCCTAGCGGCAAGGGAGGCACGGGTGTCCTCCATGAGCGAACCGAAATGCACAGACGACGGGCAGGCCGTTTCGCATGCTCTGCACATCACGCAGGAGGATATGACCTCCAAGAAGCTGTCCGTGACAGGAGCCCCTTCGCTGACGAGGCGCATCGCTGCGATCCTACCTCGGGGCGATTTGGCCTCCTCTCCACTTACCCGGAAGGTGGGGCATGTCGAAAGGCACAGGCCGCACGAGACGCAGCAGGCGAGCTCGTCGGGGTTGAGTCCCAAGGGGTCAGCGGCGCTCACCGGGCCCACAACGACCCCCCGGACGCCGGCACTTCCACCTCGATCGGCTCCGGGCGGGCAAGCGACGCTGCATGATCCGCCAAGGGGCTGCGCGAGGGGTTCATCCTGCCTGACGGGTCGAAGTTCTCCTTGATCCGACGGTGGAGCTCCAACAGCGCCGCTGTGGGCTTCGTGGCTCGTTTGCCCACCAGGACTCCTCCTTCGCAGAGTTGTTCCTTCGCGGCCTCGTCGCAGTGCAGCACTCCGACGCCGATCTCAGCCAGCCAGCTGGCACCTTGAGTGGACGGGGCCGCTGGTACGGGCGACAGATTCCTCAGGTCGCTCGCTGGGAGGGATAGGCGTATCCCCGCTGCACCGCCGGGGACCTGGGGCGGCCCTGGAACCTCCACGAAGCCGCCGAGCACCTCCGCCGCCTGATTTGCCACATCTACCTCGTAGCCCGCTAGCCCCACCCAGGTCCTCTCGCCGTCCCAGAGCACCGACAACGGCTTGTAGAGGCGGGATCTGACGTCGAAAGGATCCGCATCATGCGAGAAGTACCAGCGCTCGGTCTGAGGTTTGGGCACGCAGCGCAACACGACCTCGGCGAAAAATGCCAGGCTTCCGTAGGAGCCGACCAGGAGCCTGCACAGGTCGAAGCCTGTGACGTTCTTGACTAACGGAGCCCCTGAGCGCACGAGACGGCCGGCTGAGGTTACCGCGGTGACCTCGAGCACGCAGTCTCGGAGCGGGCCGCGCCCGAGCCGGCGGAGCCCTGTCCGACCGCAGGCGAGCACTCCTCCGACGGTCGCCTGCTCGGGGTTGTCGGCTTCGATAGCGACGAGCTGGCCCTTCGCAGAGACCGCTTCTTGCAGCTCGGCGACGGTCGTGGCAGCCCCAACGCGGACGATCATTTCCTGCGGTTGGTGCTCTACGACCCCGCAAGGAGCGACCACCTGTCGAGCCGCAGATGAAGCCACGCCGCCCAGATGCCACTGGGTACCACCGCCCCTGCATGTAACGGGTCCAGCTTCGACGCCGCCGACCTCGCCGGCGAAGGCCTCCAGGCGGGAGCTCATATCCAAACGCCTTCAGGAACTGACGCGAGCTCACCGCATCCGGCAGCCCCCGACGGCAGGACCTTTTCGGGGTTGCAGCGGCCTTCTGGGTCGAAAGCGTCCCTCAAGCACTTCTGGGCGGCCATGTCCGCCTCGGTGAAAACCAAGGCCATCGCTTCACGCTTCTCGAGGCCGATGCCGTGCTCACCGGAGAGAGTTCCTCCTGCCCGCACGCACGCTTCTATGATCAGTTTCCCGGCCTCGTGCACCTTCGCCTCCACGCCGGGCTGGCGACGGTCGAAGACGATCAGCGGGTGCAGGTTTCCGTCGCCTGCGTGGAAGACGTTGCCGACTACCAGGCCTCTCACCCGGGCGATCTCGTTTACCTCGCTTAGGACGTCTACCAGCACCGAGCGGGGCACGACGCAGTCGTGCAGGTAGTAGTTGGGAGCGATCCTGGCGACCGCCCCGAAAGCGGACTTCCTCGCCTTCCACCACGCCGCTCGTTCGGTCTCGTCTGAGGCGACTCGTACGCTGCGAGCCCCGTAGCCTGACAGTACCGCCGCCACCGCCTCGGACTCGACTCGAACCCCTGCGGGCAGACCGTCGAGCTCGACCAGCAGCAGCGCCTCGGCGTCGGTGGGAAGCCCGGCCTGCACGTACGCTTCGACCACCGCGATGATCGTCTTGTCCATCATTTCCAAAGCGGCGGGTACGATCCCAGCGGCTATGACAGCGCTAACCGCTCTTGCAGCACTGTCCATGTCGATGAAGTCAGCCAATAGCGTAGAGACGCTCCTGGGCTTTTCGGTCAGTCGAACGCAGATCCGAGTAGCTATTCCCATGGTCCCTTCGCTGCCGACGAAACAACCGCGCAGGTCGAGGCCGTCCGGTTCGGCGTCCAACCCTCCGAGCTGGACCACCTCCCCATCGGAAAGGACCACTTCTAAAGCTGCCACGTGTGCGTTGGTCACCCCGTAGAGAAGACAGTGAGGACCTCCGGAGTTGTTAGCGACGTTACCGCCGACCGAGCAGGACTGCTGCGACGAGGGATCCGGGGCGAAGAACAAGCCATGCTCGGCGACGGCGCGGGAAAGGTCCAGGTTGATTACGCCTGGCTCCACCCAAGCCAGACGGCTCTCCACGTTGACCTCAAGAATACGGTTCATTCTCGTCGTGACCACTACTACCGGCGGCTTCGGTCCGCTCGGGACGGCTCCACCGGCGAGCCCGGTCCCCGAGCCTCGGGCAACGAACGGCCAGTCGTGCTTGCGGCACGTTCGTAGCGTGGCGGAGACCTCTTCGGTGGACGTCGGGAAGCACACCACAGCACAACGTCCGCGCATGGTGGACGCGTCGCGATCGTAAAGCGTCGTCTCGAACGGGTCAGCGTGGACACTCTCGACTCCTAGCGCGCCGCGCAGGTCAGCGATGAGAGCTCCGACGGTCATGACCATACGAGAGGTTAGCCTCGCCCGTTCAGCTTCGGCTAGGTGCCCGCCGCCCGACCTGGGTTGCAGTGTGATCGAGGATTCAACTGGGGCCTCCGGCGGGGATCAGTCCGACGGGCAGCGCACCCCGGCCGGGGGAACTTTCAAGTTGACCAAGTAGGCGTTCACGTAAGAGCGAACGCAGGAGCTGTAGCTGTAGGCAGTGTGACCCTCCCCCACCCGGGTGAGGAGCACGCCGTGTTGAAGCTGCCCGGCTAAGGCGACCCCCTCGGCGTATGGTGTGGCCGGGTCGCCGGTCGTGGCGACGACGACTATCGGCGGCGATCCGACTGCACGGAGGACTCTAGGCCCGCCACTTGCTGGAACCGGCCACACCGAGCAGAGGGCTTCGCTGTAGAGGTTGAACAGCCCGAACACCGGCGCTGACTTTTCGGCCGCAGGGCCTGCAGCTTCGAGGGCTGGCAGCGACGGTGCCGGCGAATCCAGGCAGGTTACGGCCGTCTCTGCTTCTAGCTCGTTGCTGACGCCGGTTGCGTCTAGGCCTACGTAGCTGTCGAAGAGGCCGTGTAGGGTCGAGGGGTCACCTTTGCTCAGTCCCGCGAGACCAGCCTCGAGGGCAGGCCACGAGGACGGTGCATACAGGCCTGCTCCGGTCGCGTAGAGAAGCTGAGCTAGTCCGAACGGCTGTGAGGATCCCCGAACTGCCAGGGGGTGAGCTGAAACGCTCGCCATGAGGGTCTCGAACGCGCCGAGCGGGTCACTGCCTGGACGCCACGCGCATTCGGTGTCCGCCTCGCAGCTGGCAAACATCGAGTTCAGCTCCGACTCGAAGGCGCTCGATTGGGCATCGAGACTCTCGACTGCTCCAAGGTCCGGGTTAACCGCCCCGTCGAGGACCATCGCCCGGACGTGGCCAGGGAACATGTCGGCGTAGGTTGCCCCGAGGAGCGTCCCGTAGGAGAAGCCAAAATAGCTTATCGACGTTACGCCGAGAGCCTGACGGATCGTGTCCATGTCAATCGCAGCGTCCACTGTGCTCACATAGGGCAGTTCGCGACCGCTGTGCTTCTCGCATGCGTCGGCGAAGGACCGGTCCGCGGACACCAGGTTGGAGAACCCAGCGGGGCTGGTCGGGGCCGGGTTGGCGTTGACGAAGCCGAGCAGTTCGGAGCTGCCCACGCAGGTAACCGGATCGCTGCGGCCGACCCCAGGCGGGTCGAACCCCACAACGTCGAAGTTCTTCGACACAGACTGGGGCACCATAGCCATCAACTGGGCGAGGAAGTCGACTCCTGAAACCCCGGGGCCTCCGGGGTTGACGAACAGGACTCCGTCCGACGGCGACGAACCCAGGTGGCGGTCGACTGCTATCGGCACGGTACCCGGCTGGGTGGGTTTCTCTGGGTTCAGCGGCACCTCGACAGTGGCGCACTGGTACCCTCTCGGCCCGTCAGTTCCGTTGCACCCCGACCAGACAAGACCGGGCGGCGCGCCTCCAGAAGCAGAAGCCGGCCCCGGGGCGCCCCTAGCCCCGCAGGAAGCGAGCAGGCCTGCAAGACACATTGCGACCGTCACGGTCCCGACGAGGCGCCGACGTGACGCTAGCCCTGCCATCTGCCCGCAGAGCATACGCTACGGCTCGGCGGTGTATCGTTCGACTGTGGTCAACCGCAAGACCCCCCGCCGCGGCCGACCGGTGTCGCCCCAAGCTCAGACAGCCGTTCAGGCCGCATTCCCGTCCGATGGCGTGCGCGAGTGGGTCAGCGTCGTCGATCCTTTCGAGGAGCGTACCTGGATGATCGACGTCGACTTTCTGCTGTCGCGCTGGCAGTGCCTCTACGCCAGGGGCTGCCAGGGCGTGCTCACCGGACCGGCGGCGGACATCGCGCAGGGGTGCTGCTCTTACGGAGCACACTTCACCGGCGACGAGGACGCTGAGCGGGTACGGGACGCGGCAGCCTGCCTGGACTCGTCGCTTTGGCAGTTTGCCGAAGAGGGCCGCCGGGGTGGCGTAGTCGAGGTGGACGACGACGGGACGGCCACTACTCGGCTTGTCGACGACGCTTGCATCTTTTTGAACCGCCCGGGTTTCGCCGCCGGAGCCGGCTGCGCCCTCCACCTCGCTGCGATCAATTCGGGCGTTGACGCTATGACTCTGAAGCCTGACGTGTGCTGGCAGCTCCCCCTGCGCCGCTACGACAGCGACGGCGAGAACGGTAGCGTAATGTCGACGCTTAGCAGTTGGGAGCGAAAGCATTGGGGCGACGGAGGTGCGGAGTTCTACTGGTGGTGTACAGAAGTTCCGGAGGCGTTCAGCGCCACCGAGCCGCTGTACCGCTCGATGCGACAGGAGCTCCTAGCCATGATCGGGGGTGACGTCTACGCTCGCCTGGAGCGCTACCTCGACGCCAAGGAATCTGAGCGATCCCGACACGACGCCGCAACTCCAGTAGCTTTGCGGTCATCGCCAGCCGCGATCCGACCGGTCGACCATTCCTGCTCTTGTTAGGCCAGCCTTGGTTACGTCGTCTATCAGCTAGGCCCGGTGCGCCTCGGGCCCGGAGAGCTCCTCCTCATCGAGGTCTTCCATAGCAAGGCACCAGGATGCGTGCTCACCCTCGGGATCAGCCCCGCACTCAGGGCACGGCTCGACGTCCACTTCGGTCAAGCGCTTGAGAACCCGTGCCTCTTCGAAACGCCGATGCCGTCCTTTTTTCACCGTACAAGCTCCCGTTCATCGAGAACAGCCACCTCTGAGTGGCATCCATGTCATTGTATCAACACGCCGGGCCTTCCCGCCGTTGCACGTCGGGACGGCGAGATCATCCCCGGGACCGCTACTCGGCATGATCCCGACTGGATTCTCAGGATAACGCCAATGCAGCGGGTAATGTGTGGCCCCGTGCCTGACGATCTCGACGTGCAAGCCATGCTGGAACGATTCCGGATGCGAGCCCGAGCAGTTCGCCAGCGGGGAATCCCGCCGGTCGAAGGCGCTGAACGTAAAAGGTTCATGGACCAAGCGCGGATCGACTTCCAGGACTTCGCCATAATCGGAGACGCCCAAGGGCACCTAGAGGACGGGATACTGACCCTTACCGTGGACCTTCGGCCCGGGTCAGTCGACGCCGCCTCGGAGCCCGATCGGTCTTCCTGAGCTCTCCTCAAGGGCCAGGTTCCCCTCACGGGTGAATGTCAGTGCCCCTCTGCCTTCTATGAGATTGCGCAGATCCCCGAGGAGCAGATTGCTCCGCCACCCTTGAAGCAGGCGGCACTCAGGGTCATCCCGGATGAAAGCGGCCACGTCCGCCCGGGTTGCCAGCAGGCCCGGGTCGATCTTCTCGGTGCGGGCCACCTGGGCTATCCAAGCCATTATGAGCGCTACCGGCGCGCGCATTTCCTTAGGGACGTCCTCACTAGGGGGCGCGACGACCTCGTCGGGGGTAAGAACCCGTCCACGTTCGATCGCGGCGAGCAGGTCCGTCGCCAGTGAGGGTCTGACCCCCCGACCGTCGAGGCCTCGCATGGCGTTGAGGTCCTCGACTGTGGCCGGCGGCCGGTGGGCGATCGCCTGGATCGCCAGGTCGGGGAGCACGTATCGGACCGGTTGGTCGACTTCAGCAGCTTTACGCTCACGCCAAGCCGCAACCTCCTGGGCGACACCGCGCGACGCTCCTTTCAAACTACGGGCGTCTCGAAGTTTCCACCAGGACCTGGAAGGGTCGACCGCCTTGGAGCAGCGTTCGAGTAGGAGCTGGCATTCCTGGTCGACCCAGGTGATCCGCTCGGCTGCGTCGACGTCGGCATGGATCTTGTCGGCAAGATCCAAAAGGTGCTCGACGTCCGACGCGGCGTAAGCCAGCTGTGACGAGCTGAGAGGCCTCGCCTTCCAGTCGGTAAGCCGGTCGCCTTTGGCCAGTTCAAGACCGAGGTAGGACTTCACCAGCGACGCCAAACTTGCCGTGGTGTGCCCGGCGAAGCCGGCGGCTATCTGCGTGTCGAAGATCCTCCTGGGCATCGCTCCGCAAACGTGGCGGAGGATCTCCAGGTCCTGATCGCATGCGTGGGCGACCATCAACGCAGGCGAGTCGACCAGACCAGCGAGCCCGGTGACGTCGACTCGCAGCGGATCGATCAGCGCCACCCTCGCCCGGCCCGTGCCCTGCTCTCGCCAGGCGATCTGCACCAGCGCCAGGACCGGCCAGTAGGTCTTCTCACGGTGGAATTCGGTATCGAGCGCATATCGGTCTGCACCTATTAGGTCGAGTAGCAGCCTTTCAAGGTGCCGGTCGGTGTCTACGAACTCCATCGTGCATTCTCCGGGCGTCTGACCGTTCCGAGCGGCACTCGCCGGAGTTACCCGGTTCGGCTTGGTGGGCACAGACGCGACGACGACCTCAGCCACCGTAGCTCATCTTGGTGTCCTCCATGCGCAACACCTCTAGGGCCTCGGATAGCTCGGGCGGTCCACAGTCGACTATCTCTCCTACGAACAAAGTGTGACTTTTGAAGTCTGTCGCCTGGTAAAGCCGACAGTCCAGCCACGCCTGTGACATCTCCAGGATCGGCGACCCGGTTACCGCCTCGGTAATGGCAAACCCTCCTAGTTCGTCGCGTGAGCCTCCGTCTTCGAGCGGCTTGACGAACTTCCTGACTGCAGCCCGATCAGAGCGCCCCAATATATTCAGGCTGAACGCTTCGCCCTCGCGAATCAAGGTGTTGCTCAGCGCGTCGCGCTCGACGCTGACGGCGACAAGTTTCGGCTCGCTCGACACCTGCGTAGCCCAGTTGAGTGTCATCAGGTTGCGTCGAGCGGTGCCCCGAGTCCCAAGTACATAAAGGCCGCTCGGCATGCTCCACAGGATCCTACGCCGCCGGCGGTCATAGGAGGCCGGGTCCTGGCCGCGCGGGAACGGGCCTACCAGTCCAACTTTCATGGCTTATGCCTCCTCGGGCGGTTCATCGAACATCCACCGGGGCGGCTGCATCGGGCGCAGTGGCGTCTCCGAGATCCGCCACATGCTGGTGGCTTCTCCCTCGACGCACGACGATCCAGCGGCCGTGAAGGACGTCAGCACTGTCGAGCATCCTGTCCTCGCGGATCCTCTCGCCGTTCAGGTAGATAGCTCCTTGGGCGATCTGACGGCGGGCATCACCGCGTGACGATACGACCCCGCAAGCCACGGCCAAGTCCACGACGCCAAGACCCCGCTCCAGTTCGGCTCGGGAGATGCGCGTGCTCGGGACGTCGCGAACAGTCTCGGCCAGCGACGACGCGTCGAGGTCGCCTAGCGAGGAAGTGAACAACGTCTTAGCTGCGACGGCGGCCCTTCTCGCCTCCTCCTCTCCGTGGACCAGGCTTGTCACGGCGTCTGCGAGAACCTTTTGCGCCGCTCTCCGTTCCGGCTCGTCGGCCACCTGGCTTTCAAGCGACGCTATCTCCTCCTCCTCGAGCGTGGTGAAACGTCTCAGGTAGCTCACGACATCACCGTCTGGGGTTCGCATCCAGAACTGGTGGAACTCGTAGGGGGAGGTCCTCGCCGGGTCGAGCCAGACCGCTCCGCTCTCTGTCTTGCCGAACTTGGTCCCGTCGGACTTGGTCACCAGCGGCGACGTGACGCCGTAGGCTACGGCGCCGTCGCGCATCCGGCGGATGAGAGACACTCCTTCGGAGATGTTGCCCCATTGGTCGCTCCCCCCAAGTTGCAGCTCGCACCTGTAGCGGTCATAAAGCTGGACGAAATCCCACGCCTGGAGGAGCATGTAGCTGAACTCGGTGAAAGACAGGCTTTCCCCTTGCCTTTCGAGGCGTGTCCGGACCGAGTCCTTGCGGACCATCTCGTTGACGCTGAAAAACTTTCCCACCTCCCTCAGGAACTCGATGAGGCCGACCTGGCCGAGCCACTCGAAGTTGTCAGCGAGGATCGCTGGAGCGCCGTCGTCGACCTCGAGCAGACGGGATATCTGAGCAGTGATCGCATCGCGATTGGCTCGCAGAGCTTCCGGTGGGAGCAAATTGCGCTCCTCGCTCTTACCACTCGGATCTCCGATCATACCCGTGCCACCCCCCACCAGAGCTATAGGACGGCTTCCGTTACTGGCCAGCAGCCTGAGCAGGCACAGCTGTTGAAGGTGGCCGACGTGGAGGCTACCGGCGGTCGGGTCGAAGCCGATGTAGGCGACTATCGGGCCGGCTTCGAGGCGTTCGGCGAGACCGTCCCGGTCGGTGACTTGATGCAGCAGACCCCGCCAGGCCAACTCGTGGAGAAACGACGACATGCATACAGTCTCCCACGCTAGGCGCAGGGAGCCTGCCCGAGAGCCGGTGGCACAAAGCTCCCGGGAGTTCCCAAGCCTCAATGTGAGTAAAGATAGACGTGTGCGATGCGCCGGGATACTTCTTACAGGGGGATCGAGCCGGCGGATGGGAACTGACAAAGCGAGACTGCGAGTGTCGACTGGCCCGACGTCCTCGTCGACACTCGCAGTCAGGACAGCTGAGGTTCTCAAGTCAGTCACGGTTCTCGCTGTCGAGGTCGGCGAGGGAGCGAGCGGTCTGGCTTGCAGCGTCGAGGACCCCGCCGGCGGTGGACCTCTAGCTGGGTTTGTGCAAGGCGCCAGGCAGCTGAGGGCGACTGGATGGGAAGGACCTCTCCTAGTTGTAGCCACGGATATGCCCCTCCTTAATGCCGAACTGCTGCGGTGGCTGGTTGAATACCCTGGCTACCGGGGTGTGGTACCTGTTGTCGGCGGTCGGCCGCAGTCGTTGTGCGCCCGTTATTCTCCCGAGGAGGTCCAAGTCGCAAGCGACGTCTATGCCCGAGGGTCTCGCTCGATGCGCGACTTCCTCTCCGCCGGACAGCCAAGGATGCTCGACCCCACCACCAGTGGAGCACCGGTTGGATGGGAGTCTTTCCTCGCCGACGCGGACACGCCTGAGGACCTGGCCGATCTGCACCGACTCGCGCAGTCCTGGCCGTCAGCGCCGACGTTGCGCTACCCCGCACCGCCGGCTAACGCTACCCCAGCCAAGCGACCCGGATCGGTGACAGCGCTGAGGGTCCTCAAGGTACGGCCCGGACGACGGACGGAGCTACCCGACGACGTGGCGACTGAGGAACCTCTTCAGGTGATGATCGCCGGCCCCGGCGAACGTGCGGCGCCTCTAGCGGTGACGATGAGAACCCCCGGCCATGATTTCGAGTTGGCTGCGGGATTCGTCTTCAGTGAAGGGGTAGCCGGTCGCGACGAGATCCGCTCGGTCGACTACTGCGAGGCCGCTGGTTCCGACCTGACCGTCCGCTGGAACCACGTGGCTGTGCGCCTGTCGCGGCCGCTACCACGAGACATAGCAGTTAGGGCCTTCAACGCTTCTGCCAGTTGCGGCACCTGTGGGAAGGCGACGATCGACGACCTGTTCGTTTCGTGTGGCCGGCTCGATGCCGGTCATCCCTGGTCGGCGTCGGTCATACCAGTCTTCTTCGAGGGTCTGCGGAGCGCCCAGAAGGCATTCGACCGCACCGGCGGGCTGCACGCAGCCGGCCTGTTCGACCGGGAAGGAGTCCCGATCGTCGTTCGAGAAGATATCGGCAGGCACAACGCAGTCGACAAGGTGATCGGCGCCACGATCCTCAGATCTGCCAAGCTTGACGCCGAGCCAGGAGGCTACGCCCTTGCGGTCTCAGGCAGAGTGAGCTTCGAGATAGTCCAAAAGGCAGCGGTAGCGGGTATTGGGCTTCTGGCGGCGGTTTCAGCGCCGTCCAGCCTGGCGGTGCAGGCAGCCGCACAGCTGGGAGTGACTCTCGTGGCGTTCGTGCGCAACGAGAGTTTCAACGTGTACAGCCATTCGGAGTTCGTCGCCTTCTAAGAAGCCGCGGTCGCTGGCCGAGCGCGTTGAAAGGCCCGCCCTGCGGGCGGACCTTTCAACCTCGGACGTGCAGCGTCGGTTAGCCCAAGCGTCTGACGTTCGCAGCCTGAAGGCCTTTGGGGCCCTGGTTAACTTCGAACTCGACTTTGTCGTTCTCTTCGAGGTTACGGTACCCGTTACCGTCGATAGCACTGAAATGCACGAAGACGTCGGGGCCACTGTCCTGGGAGATGAATCCGTATCCCTTTTCCGAGTTGAACCACTTCACTGTTCCGGTTGCCACAAGCAATCCCTCCTTTCTTGGCCGGAGCGGACCTCCCTCCTCGTTGGAGGAGCGGGCCCGGCGGCCTCCGGCCTGAGCCGGAGAGGGAGTCTGCCTCGACTCGATGCTTCCACCCTCGCGCCGTAAAGGGTAGCACGCCTGATGGCCGGTGCATAGTGTCTTTCGTCTATGCGAGACGTCGCTGTCGTAGCCCACACCCACTGGGACCGCGAGTGGTACCTGCCCTTCGAGACGCTTCGGGCCAGACTCGTCACGGTGATCGACGACGTCTTGGAAGTCTTGGAACACGACCCCAGCTTCTCCCACTTCCACCTGGACGGCCAGGTTGCACTCGTCGACGACTACCTCGCCGCTCGACCGTCACACGGCGCCCGCTTGGCTAGCCTCGCAGCGGACGGACGGCTGGCCGTCGGACCTTGGTATTGCCTCATGGACGAGTTCTGCGTGTCGGCGGAAACCGTGTTGCGTAACTTGGAACTCGGTGTCGCCAGAGCCAGGCAGATCGGGGGCCTTTGTGAGGTCGGCTACCTGCCAGACATGTTCGGACATTTAACGCAGATGCCGCAGATCCTCGCCAGCGCCGGGTTCGGCCATGCCGTGGTCTGGCGCGGTGTGGGAGCCGAGGTAAGCGCCACCGCCTTTCGATGGCGTTCCCCTGACGGCTCCGAGGTGCGCTGTGAGTACCTCCCTGCGGGTTACGCGGTCGGGGCGTACCTGCCAGACGCGTCGGGGTCACTCGTAGAGCGGGCAGCCGACTACGAGAGCCAGATCGGCGAGTTTCTCAAAGCAGATCAGACGCTGCTTTTGATGTGCGGAGGGGATCATCATCCGATCCTGGGTCATCTGCCGGAATCGTTGGCAAGGGCGAACGACTCACAAGACGCCTACCGCTTCGAGCTCACAGATCTGAAGTCTTACCTGGGCCAAGCTGACTCCGAGGATCTCGGTGTGGTCGCCGGCGAGCTAAGAGACAACATACGGGCACCGCTTTTACCTGGAGTGCTATCGACCAGAGTCGACATCAAACAGGCTTGCGCCGAGGCGGAGATGGCATTGGAGAAGCTCGCCGAGCCGCTCGCCGTGCTGTGGTTGCCGCAGTCTCACTGGCCCGACAGCCTCGAAGGCGCCTGGTTCGACATGGTGCGCAACTCGGCGCACGACTCGGTATGCGGATGCTCTGCGGACCCCGTCGCAAGAGCGGTCCTGGCGCGCTATGACAGCGCAGCCGCCGTGGCTGGTACGGCTGTGTCCGCCGCTCTGGCGGTCGCCGGCGTCGCGACGGCCACGCCGGGTGTCATGGTCGTGAACCCCTCGTCGTTCACCCGCAGCGGTCTGGTGGAACTGACCCTGCCAGGCTCTGAACCGCCCGACGGAGCCCAGGTTCTCTCTGCGTGTGACGGTGCCACAGTCCAGCGGATCGCTACGGGCCGGGACCTCGCCACGGTGCTGGACGACCTGACTGCTTCGGGCTGGCTCGGCGTCGACGCTCCGATCGTGGACGCTGGTGTTACCCAGATGCTCGGCGGGACCGGGGTCGACGTCTGGTTGAGGACTGACGCAGCGGCAATTCCCGAACCGCGAGTCGCTGGCCGCTTCGCCGCGGTCTGGGCCAAAGCAGGAGCCGCGAAGGGCGACCCGCTGCTCCTAAGGGTCACCCGGGCCGCTTCTGTTCGAGTGCTTGCTCGGGTGAGGGACGTAGCGGGGTATGGCTGGGCGATACTCGAAGCCTGCCAGGAGACTCCGAGTGGGTCCTCGACAAGAGTCGACGTCACCCGTGACGAGCGTGGCGTCACAGTCGACAACGGACTCCTCGAAGCCCGAATCGACCTCGCAACCGGCGAGCTCACTCTCGGGGGTATCTCGGGTCTGAACGCAATCAGCGAAGAGTTCGATGCCGGCGACGGCTACAACTTCGCCCCCCTGCCCACCAGCCCAGGTCGCTGCGAGCCATACGAGGTCGACGTAGAGGTGACAGAGACCGGTCCGTTGAGGGGTAGGGTTCGTGTGTCACGAAGCTACAGTTGGGGTTCTGCGCCGTCCCACGCCGACCCCGGTAGCGAACCGGATGCCGACTTGGATAACAGGTCCGCCGGAAGGTCGGTGAAGGTAATCTCGGAGATCGAGCTTCGTTGCGACGAGAAGGTCGTGCGGGTAACGACAACGTTCGACAATACGGTCCGCAATCACAGGGTCAGAGTGCTCTTTCCTCTAAGTGGACCGGTTGCGTCGACCGTCGCCGAGTGTGCGTTCGCCACCGTGGAGCGAGTGCACAGCCCCAAGGATCTCGGCGTGCCCCCTCGCGTCGAGGCCCCACCGGTTACCTTCCCGTCCCGGCGTTTCGTCACCGCCGGAAGGCTCACGGTCCTGCACCGAGGACTTCTCGAGTACGGGCTCTCCGACGACGCCAGGGTGCTGGCGCTCACACTGCTTAGAGGAACCGGCCTGCTCGCAAGGGCGGGGGTGTCGACTAGGCCCGTCATAGCCGGGCCGCCTGTGCGCGTAGAAGGCGCCCAGCTTCTCGGTAAGCGCACCTTCGAGTACGCTTTAGCGCCCGACTGCGAAGACCCTTTCAAGACGGCTGACAGTTTGTGGAGTCCCCTGATAGCTCTGCAGGCGTCAGGAGGTGGCACGCTCGCCGACAGGGGAAGCAGACTTGAGATACAAGGCGGCGTGGTCTCGTCCCTGCGACGGGTGCAAGGCCGCGTCGAAGTTCGGGTTTTCAACCCGTCCGGATCCCCCGTGACCGTGAAGGTGCCAGGCAGGAGCGGACAGCTCGTCGAGCTTTCAGGTAGGACCGTGGCCGACTGGTCAGAGACCTTCGACCTGGGTGCGTGGCGCTTCGCTACGGCCCGCCTCGACGGTGCGGAGGTTGACTGAACCGACGCGCCAGAGCGACGTCCGGCTGACAGCAACGGTGCGCTGCGAACATGGCTCAGTTCCCCGAAGACGCGGACGGCGAGGTCAGCGGCGAAGCCTGGGTCAGTTGCAGGGACGCCTGAACCGGGAGAAGCTCGACCCAGGTAGGCCCGGGAGCAAAGTTCACGGGTTGGCCGTTCGGCCCGACGAATTGGGTCGGAACCGACGTGTTCGAGCGTGACCACGTGGCGTTATAAGCGGCCCCTCCGGTGAGGATGGTCACCTGGCCTGACCCGACCGTCTGGCTGTGCACGCCGAGCGACCCGTTGACGTCTTCGGGGACCGTGCCGAGACTCGTGGTTACACGCTCGATGACGACGTTCGTCGCTGTCACCGCAGTGCCGTCTGCGTCGACGTTAGGGACCCCGGCATAGAGGCGCACCCAATTCGAGGTCGAGGGATCCCAGCGCCATTGCACGTTCAAGATCCCCGAGAAGAGCAGTGTCGCCTCGGAAGTTGGCGTGCCGGGCTCCGCCGGCTTTCCGTAGTGGAAAATGGGTGTCGGCGGCGTGGTGGAGTGGTCGAGCGCCCAAAGCGCCGACGTGGACGTGTAGAGGTTCTCCGGCGCGTAACGGGACGCTATCCGTGTGGAGGCCTGCGGGTGGGTGAACAGGTCGAGGTCGTAGACGCTCGAGTCTGCCACGAGGTTGACGTCAGGGATGATCCCCCCAGCGAAGGCGAACGCCGGATGGCCGAACTGGGCGAGGAGCTGCGTGTCGATCCACCTAGTCGAACGGACCGGACCAATCTCCGGCGCTTCCTGGCACTGATAGACAGCCAAGAGGCGGGTGATGTTACCCTCGATCGGCTCTTCGAAGACGATGTCGGCGTGCCCAAGCCCGCTTTGTGGTCTGGCCGCGGGGTCGTTGCCTATCTTCACCGCCAACGCCGGGCGGGCCGGCGACGTCCCTCCGGGGACGCTTGCGCCCGTCAGCGGGCACACCGCCGTGGAGGTCGGGGTGGTCGGGGGGGTAGAGCTGGTAGTGGCCGGGAGGGTGGAAGGGGTCACTGTTGTCGAAGGCGACGTGGCTGTCTTGGCCTTCGAGGACGGTTGCAGGACCAACGCCGCTGTCACCGCCAACGCCGCAAGGATTGCCACGCCACCTCCTCCGATCAGCCAGAGGCGCCGACTGGAGCTTCGTCGCTGTGCGTGGGCAGGTCGCGGTTTGGGCACCCGCAGTTCATAGCATCTTCGAAGCTCGAATTGGTGTACCTCTCGAAGCTCCGGCCTGCTTGTATATTCGCCGGGTGCCAAAACACCGCCCAGCGCACGTCCGCCGCTCCCGAAATACGACACTTGCGGCTCTACTGGCAGGCGTCGCGTTGGTGGGGACGGTCGTCTTCGCTGCGGCTACGTCCGGCGCAGGACACCGAAGCTCCCCAACTGCATCGAAGGCGACCGCTTCGCTATCAGCCTCGGGAACCAAGCCGACTTCCAAAACGAGCTTGGCGCCGGCAACCCAGACCGCGAGCTTCGCCGGCCCTACCGGTCCCGAAGCCCCTTGGGTGCTCGCCGAGAACGCCAAGCCGGGTACGACCGCGTGGGCGATCACAGGAACGCAAACTTCGACAGGCATCATGGGCTACTCGAACCGGGTACAAGCCCAAGACGGCCAAAGCGTGTCGCTTTACGTTTCCACCCAGGCGGCGTCCTTCCAGGTCCAGGCTTACAGGATGGGTTACTACCAGGGGAAAGGGGCGCGCCTGGTGTGGAGCTCAGCCGCCGAGCCGGGCGTCGTACAGCCGGCTTGTCCTGTCAGCTCCGGGGTCAACATGGTGGAATGCCATTGGGCCCCGTCGCTTTCTTTCAAAGTCGACTCGTCTTGGGTTCAAGGGCAGTACCTCTTGAAATTGGTCGGGTCCGGTGGCCAGCAGAGCTACGTGCCTCTCACCGTCTGGGACCCGTCTAGCACCGCCACGTACGTCGTCATGTCGGCGGTGCTCACCGAGCAGGTGTTCAACGCTTTCGGCGGCTACGACCTCTACCAGGGTGCGACGCCGTGCGCTGCGAACCACTACCCGTGCTCGACGCGCGCCAGGGTAGTCTCCTTCGACCGTCCTTACGCCTCCGGCAACGGCGCCGGGGGTTACCTGAGCCTCATGTACCCGCTCACGAGGCTCATGGAGCAGCACGGCTTGGACGTCACCTACTGGACTGACATCACCTTGGACGAGCACCCGAACCTTCTCGCCGATCACAAGGTTCTGATCTCGCCGGGCCACGACGAGGAATGGTCTAACTCGATGCGCCAGGCGGCGGTTGCCGGCGCGTCCGCCGGGGTCAACCTGGTGTTCTTCGGGGCTAGCCCGATTTTGCGCAAAGTCCGCCTGCAACCGTCGCCGTTGGGCGCCGACCGCGAGGTGGTTAACTATCGAAACCCGGCCAAAGACCCCCTCTACAGGGTGGACAACGCCGAAGTGTCACAGAACTGGTGGGGGCAGGCTCCAGCGGACATGCCGGCGAGTACCCTGGTCGGAGCCAGCTACGTGGGTTTCAATAACGTAGCTAGCTTCCCGTTCGTGGTGTCGGACCCGACGTCGTGGCTCTACGCCGGGACAGGGCTGAGGGCAGGCGAGCAGATCCCCGGGGTCATGGCCAGCGACTTTCAGGCTTACGACCCGTCGCGTTCGTCGAACCCGCCCAACGTGGAGATCCTTTCCCATTCCCCTGTCACGGTGCAGTACAACCCGTCCAGACATTTCGCGGACACCGTCTTCTACACCATGTCCGAAAGCCAGGCGGGCGTCTTCACCTCCGGCACCGTGAACTGGATACCGTCCCTCGCCGCTTCATGCCCGGCGAACGCGAGTCCTTGCCCTTCTCAGGTCATGGCTGAGCTGACCCTTAACATCATGAGAGTCTTCGGCGAAGGCCCTGTAGGTCGCTCCTACCCGTCGAAGGCCAACTGGCGGACCTTCTACGGCTGATCCGGCCTATCACCACCACGAGGGGTGATGGGCCGGCTGGCCAGTTCCCCTGATGCCGCAGTACTAGTAGCCGCTGACTGTGTCGACGAGCCCTTCGAGGGTTTCCCCTGCAGCGAAGCGAGCGACGTTGGTCGAGATCCGCGCTGCAAGTAGGGGTTCTACCATCTCCTGGGTATCGGCTGTGTGTGGAGTGATGATGCAATTTGGGGCATTCCAGAGGGGATGACCGTCTGGCAGCGGCTCGGGGTCGGTGACGTCGAGCGCAGCCCCGGCTATGGTCTGGTCGTACAGAGCGGAGACCAAAGCGTCGGTGTCGACGTGGGCTCCCCTTGCTACGTTTACCAGCCAGCCTTGCTCGCCGATCGCGCTGAGCGCGTCGGCGTCGATAATCGAACGGGTCTGCTCGGTCAAAGCCAGCGCCACGAACACCACCGTCGCTGACGTCACCGCTTCGACGAGCGATCCTGGTCCTACGGTCCTGGTAGCCCCACGAAGGGGTTCGGAACTGCGCCTGACCACGGTGGTGCTCGCGCTGTAAGGCTCGAGAAGGCGCAGCAACTCTTTCGCTATTCCGCCTCCTCCGAGGATCGCCACTTGTGCCCCGTAGAGCGTATTTCCCGCCGGTTCACCCCAAGTCTTGGCGATCACCCGCTCGTGAAGGCGCCGAAGACCTGCCAGGGCCAGCGCCATGGCGTGCTCAGCGACCGGCTGGGCGTACGATCCCTTCGCGCACGTCCAGACCAGGCTCGTGTCGAACACTCCGGCAGCGAAGTGGCGTTCCACGCCGGCGAGGGGCAGCTGCACCCAACGCAACGTCGGAGTGTCAGCGACGACCCTCGACAGTTCGGGCAGGTGCCTCGGGGAGATCCAAACGAGAGCCTCTGGGTGCTCTCCCAGCCCAACAAGCTGGCCTCCGCCGGCTACTACGGCCGCCTCGGCGAACGCGACGCTTCGCGGTCCGATAGCAACTCTGGGTCTGGAGTGCGCGCTCACATCCTCTCCGGGGCGTCTATGCCGAGCAATTCCAGTCCTTGGCCGAGCACCGCTGAAGTGAGGGCGCACAAAGTCAGCCGACTGCGCATCGTCGCTTCGTCGGGGGCTTTGAGCACCGGGCATGCTTCGAAGAAAGAGGTGAACACTCCCGCGAGATCGTACAGGTATGCGCAGAGCTTGTGCGGGCTCCACGTTTCGAGGGCCGAAGCGAACGCCCCGGAGAAACCGGTTAGGGCAAGCGCAAGGTCGCGCTCGGAGGGTTCTGCGACCCTCACATCGGTTGGCGTCCCGGCAAAGTCTGCGGGGTCCAGTCCGGCTCTGCGGAAGATAGAAAGGCAGCGGACACGGGCGTACTGCAGGTAAGGCCCGGTGTTGCCGTCGAAGCTGATCATGCGGTCGAGATCGAAGACATAGTCGCGAGCTCGGTCCGTCGACAAGTCCGAGTATTTGACAGCTCCGATCCCGATGGCCCTAGCGAGATGCTCGCGTTCGTCGGCGTCGAGGTCGGCCGAACGTGACGACACGGCAGCGCGGGCACGTTCCACGGCCTCGTCGAGAAGGTCCACGAGCTTGAAGGTTTTACCTGCGCGGGTCTTGAACATCTTGCGGTCCGGGCCGAGGACGCTCCCAAACGAAACGTGAACTGCACGCTCGCGCGAAGGCAGCCAACCGGCCTTGAAAGCCACGTCGAAGCACATCGCCAGGTGTTGAGCCTGCGGTGCGCCCACCACGTAGAGCGCAACGTCCGCTCCGAGGCGGCCGAAGCGATCCCACAGCGTCGCCAGGTCAGTCGCAGCGTAGCCGTATCCGCCGTCAGACTTGCGAACTATCAGTGGGAGTGGCGTGCCCTCCCTGGTTGTCCAGCCTTCGACGAACACGCACTTAGCCCCGTCGCTGTCGACGAGGAGGCCTTTCGCTTCGAGTTGGATGACGACCTCGTCGAGCATGGGGTTGTAGAAGCTCTCCCCGACCACGTCCTGGCGGGTCAGGTCTACCCCCAGCTTGTCGTAGACCTCGTCGAAATAGCGAAGGCTCTCCTCGACGAGGATCCTCCACAGCCGTAAGGTCTCAGGGTCCCCGGACTGCAGGGCGACCACGCGCCTGCGGCTGCGCTCCTGCATTTCGGGTGACGCTTCGAACGCAACCCGAGCCTGGCGGTAGAATCCGTCAAGGTCCCCCACCGACAGCTCGTGCGCTCCTGAAGTCTCCCCGATGTCTAGGAGGTGCTCGATGAGCATTCCAAACTGCGTTCCCCAATCTCCGACGTGGTTCTCCCGTATGACTTGGTGGCCGGCGAAGGCAAGCATCCGACACAGGCAGTCTCCGATGACCGTCGTGCGCAGATGGCCGGCATGCATCTCCTTGGCCACGTTGGGGGCGGAATAGTCGACTACGACTCGCAGCGCGTCGGCTGCGCCGCTAACGCCCAACCTCGTGTCAGCGGCCAGCTCCTCGAGACAGGAGGCGATCAGGTCGTCGGCAAGTCTGATGTTGACGAAGCCCTGAGGGGTCACCTCAACAGTGCTGCAGAGGTCCTTGAGACCGTCCTCCCGGGCTACCCCGGCGGCCACGTCAGCCGGCGAACGGCCCAGCTTCTTGGCTGCGGCCATGGCGCCGTTTACCTGGAAGTCGAAGCCTTCTCGACTGGACGGGCGCAGCATCGGATCCGCGCCTGGCACTAGCCGGTCGAAGGCGGGCTTTAGAAGGGAGGTTAGGATCTGCTCTGGTGCGGCCATTTCAACATCCTTGGAAAAAGTGGGGTTCGTGCGCCAACCGGTACCTTGGCTGGCTGTGACTTTTACTGACGGGTCAGCTCTCGAGTTCGTATCGGTCGGTCTGGACCGTCCTGGTGTTACAGTCCTCGAAGGGGTCGACTGGGCGGTCGGGCGAGGTGAACGGTGGGTGGTCCTGGGCCCCAACGGTTGCGGTAAGACGACGACCTTCCAGCTCGCTTCGGGTTACTTGCACCCCAGCCGGGGGACGGTGTCGATCTTAGGCGGTCGACTCGGTCGGGTCGACGTGCGAGCGTTGCGGAAGCGGGTCGGCATAGTCTCGAGCGCAGTGGCCAAGAAGCTCCTTCCAGGCGTAAGCGCACTTGAGGTGGTCATATCCGGCCGTAACGGCGACCTGGAGCCGTGGTGGGGATCCTACGACGACGCTGACAGGGAACGAGCAGCCGGACTCCTTCTCGAGGCGGGTATAGCCGAAGTGGCCGGCCGGCCTTTCGGTGCGCTGTCGGAAGGGGAGCGCCAGCGGGTTCTTCTGGCACGCGCTCTTATGTCAGAACCCGAGTTGCTGCTACTCGACGAACCCGCCGCCGGCCTCGACATGGGAGCCCGGGAACGTCTCGTGGCCTTCCTGGGCTCGGTGGCTTCCGGTCCCGCCTCGGTGACGGCGGTGATGGTCACCCACCACGTGGAGGAGATCCCCGCAAGTTTCACCCACGCTCTTCTACTTCGATCCGGAACTGTCGTCGCGAAAGGACCTCTCGACGAGGTGATGACCTCGGATCTGATCTCACTGACCTTCGACGTCGAGGTAACGGTAGGTAGCCGCCAAGGGAGATGGAGCGCCACGTCCCGATCGGCCTGAACCTCTCGGTCGGCCTGAATCTCCGAGTGATCGGACCCCTTCGGACGGCGCCTGCGACGACCGCCTGTCAGGGTCTGTTCAGACTACGTTCGCTCTAAGGAAACTGACGGTAGCTTCCCACGCTGCTCGTGCCGCTTCGGGGTCGTAGGTGCCAAGCAGGTTCTCGTCGTTCAAGAAAGCGTGACCTGCCGGATAGCGGACCACCTTGATCTCCCTGGGGTTCCCGGTCCTTAGAGACTCCTCAAGGTTCGCCGGGGCGTCAGGGGACATGAAGGCGTCCTGATCTCCGAAATGGGCGAGCACGGCGGCTTGGAGTCCGCTGTAGTCGTCGGGCATGGGGCCGACCGGGTAGAACGGCACGGCTGCCGTAACCCGACTTCCCTCCTGGGCCGCCATCCGCAAGACGAAGGCGCCTCCCATGCAGAAACCGACCAACCCAACCGTCTCAGAGGTCACCTCAGGGCGTGCCAGAAGAAAGTCGATGGCACCAGCCAGGTCCCTGGTAGCCCTGTCTACCGGCAGAGCCGACATCATCTCCCCAGCCTCGGCTGCGTCGTGAGTCGTCGCGCCGCCGTAGAGGTCGGGAGCCAAAGCTACGAAGCCTGCGCTAGCCAGCCGGTCGGTTACGTCGGCGATGTGCGAGGTCAGGCCCCACCATTCCTGGATGACCAACACGCCCGGTCCCTGCGCAGCCTCCGGTAGCGCTAGATACCCGTGGGCGTTAGTGCCGTTACTGGCGAAGGTGACGTTCTGGCGTGGGTTAGGTACTTCGGCGGGCACCTCTCAGTCCCTTCCAGCCAGGACCGTAGACAGCCGGGTGTCGATATCTGCCACCGCGTACAGGTTCCTGCCTAGGGTCTCGGTCAGCCAACCTTCGACCTGGCTCCTGGCAGAACCCTCTGATAGGGCTCCCCAGATCTCGAGGAGGCCGTCTTGGACCACCGATGCCGAGACAGAGACCTGGCCGTCGAGCTGTCGGCGAAAGGCCGACAACGCTGCTTCGATCGGATCAGCTCCGGCCTGGCTTGGGGGGGAGGTGTATTCGGCTGCAGGTGCTTCGGTCACGTTGTCAGCCTAGATCAGGATTGACGAATACCGGCTGGCGCCCTTCGATACGGGCTCTGACAGCCTCGGACTGATTTGGGCTTCCGATGAGCGCCGCCATCTCGGCTGACTCTGCTGCGAGCATGTCAGCTACGGTCGCGCTGGGCGCCGGCGAGAAGAGGCGCTTGGCTGCTCTGACCGCGTCTGGGTTGCGGCTAGCGATATCCGCCGCCAGGCGTAGAGCCTCGCCGCGAGGGTCTTCGCAGCAGCGGGTAGCGAGACCGATACGCGCCGCTTCGTCCCCTGACACCATCCTGGCCGTCCACGCAAGTTCCTTGGCTACGTCAGCTCCGACCAACCTGGGGAGCGTCACCGTAGCGCTCATGTCGGGCACCAGACCCCAAGAGATCTCGAAAATCGAGATCTTGGCGTCCGGGGCCATGAGCCGAATGTCCGCCCCGAGAGCGATTTGAGCTCCTCCGCCGAGGGCCACACCATGGACCGCCGCTATGACCGGGACCGCCAGCAGCGACCAGCCGTAGGCGACCAGCTGGGCCCGGTTGGCTATCCCGCCGGCCGTCCGCTCGGCGAGGCCTGCCGTGGTGGACCGATCGGCTCCGGCCATAGCGGCCAGGGAGGCCATGTCGAGCCCAGCGCAGAAGGCACGCCCTTCGCCGGATAGCACGACCGCCCGAACGCTGCTGTCCTTGCCTAGCTCCTCCAAGGTCTCGCCTATCGCCTCGAACATCGCCCCGTCTAGGGCATTCAACTTGTCGGGACGGTTCAGCCTGACGTCTGCGACGCCAGCAGTGATTTCTACGAGCACGCGCTTTTGGGAGGTCATTGCCGGGCTCCTCGGGGGTTTGCGTCGCACCGCGTATGCCGGCGCGGCTAGAACATTGTCAGATGAACTCTAGCGATCACAGCCAGGACGGTCCCAACCAGCCGCTCCGGGAGTCGGCGCGACCTGCCGCCTATAGGGCCACGACCCCCACCCGCGTCGGACTAGGATCCCTAGAGGAGGTCCTGGTAGCGATAGTCGGACGTCCCAACGTGCTGAGCGACGACGAGCTCCGCCGACCCTACGAGGTGGACTGGACGCGCCGTTTCTCGGGCCGCTGCGCGATGGTCGTGCGACCAGGCTCGACCGCCGAGGTCGCGAACGTGCTGGCGGCGTGTTCGCAACGTTGCGTCCCTGTGGTCACACAGGGCGGCAACACGGGCCTCGTCGGAGCGTCGGTACCCCCCGACGACACAGGGTCGTGCGTAGTGGTGAGCACCCGTCGCTTAGCGACGATACAGCCGGTCGACAAGGCGGCCTCCCAAGTTACCGTCGGCGCCGGTGCGACTCTCGCCGGGTTGCAGCAGGCCGCCGCCGCCGAGGGTTTGGCCTTCCCGGTCGACCTCGCAGCGCGTGACTCTGCCACGGTCGGGGGGATGATAGCGACCAACGCTGGAGGTCTTCACGTGATCCGCTACGGGGCGATGCGCCAAAGGGTTCTAGGCGTCGAGGCGGTTCTCGCCGATGGAACGGTCATCTCCCACCTCGGCGGCCTCCTGAAAGACAACACCGGCTATGACCTTTCGCAGCTACTGGTCGGCTCGGAAGGTACCCTGGCGGTCATAACGGTCGCCAGGCTGAGCCTCGTGCCGGAGACTCCCCACCGGGCCGTCGCCCTTGTCGGCCTCGACTCGATCGCTTCGGCGTTGGACGTCATCGACCTACTACGACGTGACCTTCCCGGGCTGCAGGCGGCCGAACTGTTCTTCGACGACGGCCTGGAGCTCGTTCGCGCCCACGCGCACCTTGGCCCTCCACTACCGCAGACCTACCCCGTCTACCTTCTAGTAGAGGTGGCCGCCAGGACGGACTGTACCGACGATCTCCTCGACGCACTGTCGGGGCTGGATCTCCCAGAGGATGCCACCGCTATAGGGCTCGACGCGTCGACGGTGGCGAAGCTGTGGGAGTACCGGGAGCGCCACACCGAGGCAGTGTCGGCGATCGGCATACCCCACAAGCTCGACGTGACCCTCCCCCATTCCCGCCTACCTAGCTTCGAGAAGCAGCTCCGCCTACTCCTCAAGAACGACTTTCCCACCGCCACACTCGTCTTGTTCGGCCACGCTGGCGACGGCAACCTCCATGTCAATGTGGTGGGCCCCGACGCTGACGACGACTCAGTGGACGAGGCGGTCCTCACCTTGGTGGCATCTCTAGGTGGATCTATCAGCGCCGAGCATGGCATAGGGCGGGCCAAGGCCCGCTGGCTGGGACTTTCTCGCTCGGCGTCGGAGATCGCCACCATGAAAGCCGTCAAGACCGCTCTCGACCCGCTAGGTATCCTCAATCCGGCGGCGTTGTTCGCCAGCGCCTAGCACACTGACATGAAGGCTCCTCTGCCTTCGCCGGACGGAACTGACGACATCTGCCTACAACCGGCCACGGTACTGACCCGGCTGCTAAGAGACGGCCAGGTGTCTAGCCGGGAGCTTCTCGCTGCTTATATCAGCAGAATCGAGCGCCTTAATCCAGCTCTAAATGCCGTGGTTACAGTAGACCCCGACGCTGCGTACCTCGCCGCCACCGAGGCTGACAATATTCGGGCGCTGTCGTCTGAACCACTAGGAGTGCTACACGGCCTGCCCGTCAGCGTCAAGGATTCACTCGCCGTAGCAGGCTTGCGTTCGACCTCGGGCGCAGTAGAACTGAAGGACTACGTGCCGGCCTACGATGCGCCCGCCGTGGGCGCTCTGCGTAAAGCTGGAGCAATCATCTTCGCCAAGACCAACGCTCCCGCTTGGGCTGCTGACATACAGACCCACAACCAGATTTTCGGGACGACTAGTAACCCATGGGATACTGGTCGAAGTGCTGGTGGTTCGTCTGGTGGATCTGCGGCCGCCGTCTCGTCAGGAATGAGTGCAATTGACATCGGAACTGACCTGGGGGGTTCCATACGGATACCTTCGAGCTTCTGCGGCGTCTTCGGCCACAAGCCGACCTTCGGTATCGTCGCTCAGGGGGGATATCTCGATTGCAGCGAACGCCAGAGTGGGTATGCGGTAGACGTTGACATGAATGTCGTTGGACCGATCGCCCGCAGTGCTGGCGATCTGCTACTTGCTATGGAGGCTCTCGCCGGGGCCTTACCTCCGCCACCGGTGGCCCCGCCGGAGAAGTTACGCATCGGGGTATGCATCCAAGACGAGTACTGCCGTGTGGACGGCGCAGTCGCAGATTCGATCTCGGCTGCTGTTGAAACTGTTGCGGCAAGTGGAATCTCGATTGCGACGTGTTCGTTGCCGGTCAGCCTGGACTCTGTGGCAACCCTCTGCGGTACCCTAACCCTGTCGGCTGTGTCGGCGAGCCTTGCTGACAGCGTCGGTAGCCGCGTAGCCGGCAATCACCGAGAGTGGCTCCTTCTCGACGCGGAGCGCTCCCACATGCGTTCGCTTTGGGCTGATTGGTTCGAGAGCTTCGACGCCCTGGTATGTCCAATCACGCCCTGCGTTGCGTTCCCCCATTCCACGAATTCTTCTTTGGGCAATTTGAGACTTATGGTAGACAATCGTGAGATCTCAGGTGTAAGTGCAATGGTCTGGTCTCAGATGGCGTCCCTTGCCTATCTGCCTGCAGTCGCCGTTCCTGTCGGCCTGGCCGGCGGCCTACCTGTAGGCGTCCAAATCGTCTGCCGGAACCGACGCGATTCCACGTGCCTTTCGATTGCAAGGATGTTCGAACGTGCCGGGTTTGGTTGGACAGTCCCGCCGTTTGCTAAGTGAGACTCCGGCGTTTTGCCGCAGAGAAGGCCGTTTGACCTGCGGTTTCTAGTGACAATCAAAGAGTGTGACATATGTCACAGGCATTGGGGTTGACAATACCGCTGGTCGTGGCTAATTTCTCCGTCTGAGAAAAGACAAGGTTCGCCGGTGACCGTCCCAGAGACCGCCGGTTGTGCCATAACGACAACCCGCGCTGGGGATTTCCGGTGTGGGAAAGCGCTGGTTCGTATCTCGTTTCCCTGTCTGTCGACTCTTCTACGTCGACGCGAATCCCAGCGCGATGAGCGAAGGGTCTTCTACGCGTGCGTACACGAAAACGAATCTACAGTTCTGGGCCTGATAAGAACGCTGTTTTATCCTCGCCGTATCGTTGCACCTGCCAGTTCCGCAACTGCCACAATCACCAGACCGGCCTGAAGCGGCCCCGGCGCAGCGTTGGTGCCCTTGTCGCAGTCCCCATCGCAGTCCTGGTGTCAGGATTTCCTCAAAGCCCTATATCGCGATCGCCAGGAATAGTACAATCAGTGCATCCAATAAGATCGGCGCAGGCATCTTCGACGCTTCTTCAACCACGCGCCCCGCAGCTGTTGTCGGCGTCTACCGTGCCGTCAGCCTCTACCGCCCCTGTCGGGCCGGTGGACGGTTTCGGCTCTGCCGCTACCGAGCGCGATGCTCCTGTACCCACTGATCTACGGGCAGCGGTAGTCGGCATGGCCGCCACCCCCGACGGAGGCGGCTACTGGCTCGTCGGCGCCGACGGCGGCGTGTTCAGCTTCGGCGACGCCAACTTCTACGGCTCCGCCACCAACACCCACCCCGCAGCACCCATCGTCGGCATAGCCGCCACCCCCGACGGAGGCGGCTACTGGCTCGCGAACGCGATCACAGACTCCCCCGTGCCAGCTCCTCCCCCAGCGCCCCCTACAGGTACAGGCACCCCACAGGCATCCCCCGGGACAGCTCCAGCATCGTCATCGCCTGGTTCGCTCCTCGGGACCTTTGTGGTCACCTGTTACGACCTGGCGGGCGACACCGCCAGCGGCGCTCCGACGTCGATGGCGACTGTGGCAGTGGACCCCTCGGTGATCCCTCTCGGAACCCGACTGTATATATCGGGGATCGGTGTCCGCTACGCGCAGGACACCGGCGGAGCGATCATCGGAAATCGGCTCGACGTCTGGGAGCCCTCCTACGGCCAGTGCATGAGCTGGGGGGTGAGGACCGAGACCGTGTGGGGCCAAGGCTGACGCTTTCGGATTCGAACTCGAAGCTCTGACGTTCAGCCCTGCGCTGTTACCGCCCTGTTACCGCATTTCTCCCACGAGCCGGACCCCACTCGTATGATCCGGATATCGGCTGACCCGGGAGGAACCTGGCGTGCGAGCACAAACACAACTCCGAGCGAGGACCGCTGCAATAGTCGGCGCGATCACCCTCGTAGTGAGCCTGCTAGGAGCCTTCGGGGCGACTGCTGTCCCCGCCTCGGCGGACACCCTCAACGCCGGCCAAACCGTGGCAGCCGCATCGGGACTCTCAGGCGTAGCGTGCCCGACCTCGACCACCTGCGTGGCGGTAGGGTCGACGCAAAGTGGGACGAACGGGCTGATCGTCCCCATCGACAACGGCGTGCCCGGCACGGCTCAGAGCGACACCAGCACCCAAGACTTGACCGCCATCGCCTGCCCGAGCGCAACGACTTGCGTGGCTCTCGGCAGCAACTCCTCTATCACCGCCGTATATAGCGGCGACGGCGCCAACTCACCCAGCACCAGCAGCCCTGTGGACTTAACGCTGCTCGCCCCTCACCAGGCGACGCAGACGATCACCTTTACCTCTGCACCCCCTAACCCTGCCTCCGTCGGTGCTACCTACACGCCGGCAGCGACGGGCGGGACGTCGGGTAACCCGGTCACCTTCAACTCCGCCCCAGGGAGCGCCGGGATCTGCACGCTGAACGGCGGAACTGTCGACTGCATAGGCACTGGCTCCTGCGTGATCGACGCCAACCAGGCAGGCGACGCCAACGACCTCGCCGCCCAACAGGTCGAACAGACCGTCACCGTATCGCCCGGCGCCGCCGGGACTGCTACCCCTCCTTCGCCGCAGGGATACTTCGTCGTCGGAGCAGACTGCGGAGTGTTCGCCTTCGGCGACGCCAACTTCCTCGGGAGCCTGCCCGGCGCCAAGGCGACTCCGGGCGAAGCGATCGTCGCCATTGGAAGTTGACTGACTACGCCGAGCGGATCCGCACGTCGTCTCCTTCCGTTTGCAGGGCGCTCCATTACGGTCCGCCGCGAGGGTGACATAGCGTCGTCTCTTCAGGGGCGCCTTGCTACCCCGGAGATTACGACACTCGACGACTGAGGGTGATCCGCTCCAACGCGAGAGGCGCCCCAAAGCGGTACTTCGGATCTGAGCGGGGTCTGAGCGTGTAGCAGGGTCCACCAGTCGCGAGGCGGGGGCTCTCAGAATCAGCGAGTTCTGACGTCGACTGATCGGAGAGCCCCCGTGGAGACTGATCCTACGCGCATGTGCGAGCTGCTGGTTGGACTGCCGGAGGTGAGGGTGCTGGCGGTGGAGGACCGCTGCGGTGAGCCGATACGAGTGCACGTCGAACAGGCCGGCGAACGACCGGGTTGTCTCGGCTGCGGCGGAGCGGCGAAGGTGAAAGACCGCGACGTGGTGGAGTTGGTGGACCTGCCGGCATTCGGTCGACCGGCCAGGCTCATGTGGCACAAGGTCCGCTGGTGCTGCCCTGATCCTGACTGCGAGATGTGCTCGTGGACCTGGGCAGACCCTCGCATCGCCGGCTCACGGGTGGCGATGACAGACCGGGCGGGACGATGGGCGACTGAGCAGGTAGGCCGCTACGCCCGCGGCATCAACGAGATCGCCAAGGAGCTGGGATGTGACTGGCACACCGTCAACGACGCCGTGATCGCGTATGGCACCGCCCTGGTCGACGATCCCGGTCGGATCGGCGCCGTGGAGGCGCTCGGCCTCGACGAAACACTCTTCGCGCGCTTGGGCCGCTTCCACCGCCAGCACTGGTCGACTTCCATCGTCGACGTCGCCGCCGGCCAGCTGCTCGACGTCGTCCCAGGTAGAGCAGGCAAAGCCACTGCGGACTGGCTCGAAGCCCAGGGTCCGACATGGCGGGGCGGGGTGCGTTGGGCGACACTGGACCTTTCGGGCCCCTACAAGGCGGTACTGGATCTGATGCTGCCCGACGCCACCCAGATCGCCGACCCGTTTCATCTCGTGAAGTTGGCGAATTCCAAGCTTGATGAGACCCGGCGGCGAGTGCAGAGCAGACCCTCGGACACCGGGAACCCAAGTCCGATCCGCTCTACCGTTGTCGGCGGCTTCTCACCAAAGCCGACGAGCGCCTCGACGAGCATGGCCGGACCAAGCTGCTCGGCCTGCTCGATGCCGGCGACCCCGCCGGGGAGGTCCGCACCGCCTGGCACGCGAAGGAAGTCGTCAGGTCGATATATGACCACCACGATCCCGACCTGGCCGAGCAGTTCGTCGGGCGTCTCGGACACGATCTCCAAGACGCCTCCTGCCCGCCCGAGGTTCGCTGCCTTGGCCGGACACTTCTGCGCTGGAAGGACCAGATCGCCGCCTGGCACCGAGCCCATGTCACCCAAGGTCCCACCGAGGGGATCAACAACCTCATCAAGAGAGTCAAGCGAGCGGCGTTCGGGATGACCAGCTTCGTCAACTTCAGGATCCGGGTCCTCCTCTACGCCGGCAAGCCCAACTGGGACCTGCTCCCCGCCGTCTCACCCCGCTGAAATCCGAAGAACCCCCAAAGCTGGCAGCTGACCGCTCGGCATCATCGAGGAGAACGTCGCGTAGTGGCCCCGGAGCTTCGAGCACGCCAAGGGAGTGAGCGACGGGACCCCAGTACGCTCCTCCGCCAGCGAACCAGTTCAGCAGCGACTGTTGGCCGCGCCACGGGACCAGAAGCTCCTTCAAAGCGAGGCGTTCGGAGTCGGATCCGACCTGCGCTGCGACGTGCGCCAAGACGCTAAGGGTGAGAAGGCGGTTCGTGTCCATCGGTATCTTGGAGAACTGGTCGTCGGCGAAGGCCCGGTACGCCGGTAGCGTTCGCTCGGTGTCTCCTGCTTCGACGCAGCACAGGGCTAGGACAGCGCGATACGCGGGGATATGCGGGTTCTCGTCCGCTGCGGCTGCGAGGAGGTCGAGGACCTCGGAGGCCCGACCCTGGTACAAGCGGATGTCGACCAGGTTGACACCGAGGCACGCGATAGCTTCGGGATGGTTCGGTTGGAGCGCCAAGGCGTCGAATGCAAGACCTTCGGCTTCGTCGAGACTTCCATCTATTATTGCGTTCAGCGTCTGCCACGTTCGCGCCACCCATGACCAGTAGGGGTGCCCGAACTCGTTGGCGAGGTCAAGGAGCGCGCACAGCGCCAGTCGGGCGTCCCGACGTTGGCCACCCGCCAGGAGGTCCTCGTGGCGGGCGGCAAGAGCTGCCAGTGTGACGTCAGTCGGCCGGACTTCGGAGGGCTGCGCGAGGATCTCGTCGAGGTCGGCGAGGCGGTCATCGAGGTCTTCCGGTCCCATCCGCAAAAGGCGTCGTGACAGCAAGGCTCCCGACAGTGCAGGTCGATCGCTGCGCTTACGTGCGATCTCGACAGCTCGACGGGCGAACATGTTACGTTCGGTGACGTTGTCGGTGAGCAGGAGCGCCAGGGCCAGCTCGCTGAGCAACGGCACCAACAGATCGCCGTCGTCACCTTCGTCGAGGGCGGCCAAAGCCTCGCGAAGTAGGCAGGCTCGTTCGGCGTCAGGAAGTTCCACTGCGACACCGCGACCGCCGCCGCCGACGAATGCCAGCACTCCCTCGACCAAACGACGTCCGAGGCCTTCGCTACGAGCGATCTCGATCGCCGCCTTTAGAGCGTCCCTAGCCGCGTCGGTCTCCCCGAGCGCCCGCTGCGCTCGAGCCCGAAGCACGAGAGCGTCAGCGCTTTGATCGGGGCTTGCCGCGTGAACAGCTGCTCGTCTGGCAAATTCCGACGCGGTAGCCCAGGCTCCCTGATCGAGAGCTGAGCGTCCCGCCGCGAGGGCGTAGTTAAAGGCGCGCTTGGCATCACCGGGACCCGAGTTACTGAAGTGGTGGGCCAGCACGTCAGCCGGAATACCGGCCAACGCTTCGAGTTCCTCTCCGATGCTGTGGTGCAACCACCTTCGCCGTATTGCCGACAAGGACTCATAGATAGCGTCCCTGACTAGCGAGTGCACGAAGCGGAGCCCTCCAGGTCCGCTCTCCTCGACAAAACGCTCCCGTAGCAAAGGGTCGCAGACACCGACGGGAGCGGCGTCGCCTAGGCTCGCGCACGCCCGAAGGAGGTCGAAGTCGATGTCTACACCGATCGCTGATACGAGATTGAGGACCTCGACGGCACTAGCGTCGAGTGAGTCACGGCGCCGCTCGATCCAGGTCCGAAGCGTCGCCGGTATACGCTCCGGGTCGAAAGGAGCGTCCGCATCGAAACCTGCTGTCGCTATAAGCTCCGTGGCGAAGAAGGCGTTTCCACCCGTTCGGCGGCGCACAATCTCCGCCACGGTCTCTCCGTCGCTCACCCAAGGAGCCTTGTCGGCGATCATGCGGCTGAGGTCGGCTGCGTCCAGGCCGTCCAAGTAAAGGGATCGGGCGTTGGAGGTGCGCTGCCAATCGGCGAGAGTGCTCGCTACTCCGCCTGAGGGAGGCCGAGTTGTTACGATCAGAAGCAGGGGCCGCCGGGCGAGCACGCTCAGGAGGTGACCGAGCAGTGCCAGCGTGTCGTCGGAGGCCCACTGAACGTCGTCGACGACCCACACCGTTGGCAAGCGGACTATCTCCTCGAACACCGATCCGACCGCCTGGAACAGACGGCTTCGGCCGTCCTCGCCGGGCGATGAGATCGAGGTCCGGGCGGCAAATCTTTGTACGAGCTCGGGGAGTATTAGCGCCAAAGCACCAGCCTGGTGCTCTAGTCGGTCGAGGAGCGCAGGGTTGTGCTTGAGCACGTCACTGAGGACCTCGACGATAGGCTGATAGGGCAAGCCGATCGTGCTGCAGTGCGCCATCAACACCGTCCCACCCTGCTTGCGTGCGCCTGCAGCGGCTTCGATCGCCAACCTGGTCTTACCGACGCCCGCGTCGCCTTGGATGACCACGACGCGATGGCTGGCGGTCGTAACGACGTCGTGCCACATGTCCTGTATTGCTGCCATCTCAGCTGACCGCCCGACGAAACGCGGGCGTCCGGCGAGCGCGGCGTCGAGCGTGAAATCGGCTATCGGTCCGGCCCGAGCGACCACGGGGTTGTCCATCAACGTCGAGTCGTCAGCGAGGATACGCGCCTCCAACGCGCGTAGATCATGTCCCGGATCGAGCCCGACACGATCGGCGAGCACGTCCCTCGCCCGAGCGAAGCCTTGCAGGGCGTCGCGGCGCTGGCCATCCCGATACAAAGCGAGAGCCTAGAGCCACCACCGCCGCTCGCGAAACGGCGCCTCGACGACCAGCCGGTCGACCCAGGAAACCGCAGCGCGCCCGTCACCGGCTTCGATCAAAGCTACCGCCAGGTCCTCGTCGGCCTGCAAAAGCAACTCGGCGTGCTCCGCCCTTCGAGCCCGAACCGGCCCTGAGTCGGCAAGGTCCAAGAACATTCCTCCTCGCAGCGACTCCAAGGCCTCCGAGAGGAACCGAGCCCGCTCGGCCGGGTCGAGTACCGCAGCCGCAGCTGACCGCACCTGCGCCAGTGCGTTACGGTCGGAGAGCACGCCGCTACCAAGCAGATATCCATCTGTGCTCGTGCCGACGACGTCGTGTCCGAGCGTGGCGCGGATCCGAGCTACGTGGTTTTGGATCGCCTTGCGCGCAGTCGGCGGCGGATCCTTCCAAAGAAGCCCGGCCAGCTGGGCAACCGGCACCGGCGCAGGTGCGAAGAATGCGAGGGCTGACATCAAAGTCCGCTCCTGGGGTCGCAGCGCCCTTAGCTCCCATTGGACCCAAGCATGCAATCCGCCGAACACCGACAACCGCGCCTTGGCCGGCTCCATGCCAAGACGTTAGCGCCCTTTTCAATGCCCGACCCCTGCCACTGGGCTAACTGCGGCTGGGCGCAAGTTAGGCGTCGACAGCGGGTCGCATCCAGCTACAGTGAATATCGCTCTCATATGGTTCCTGACGCGATTCTCCTACAGTCTTTCGGCGGCCCGGAGGGTCCCGCCGACCTGGACGCCTTCCTGGCGAACGTGCTTCGGGGACGGCGCATCCCGCCGGGCCGACTTGAGAAGGTCAAGGAGCAGTACATGCTCCTTGGTGGACGAAGCCCTCTCAATGGACTTAACCGCGAGCTCGCAGCCGCTATCGAGGCGCTGTACGCGCAGCGTGGCGAGCGAATCCCCGTCTATGTGGGCAACCGTAACTGGCACCCCTATCTCGCCGACACGCTGAGGCGGATGGTGGCCGCCGGAGTGGAGCGAGCAGCTGTCGTGACCACGTCTGCTTACTCCTCCTACAGCGGCTGCCGCCAGTACCTAGAAGAGCTCCGGTTGGCCACGAAGGAGGTTGGCAGCAAGACCCCCGGCCTGTTTCGAGTCGGCCCCTACTTCGATCAGGATGGGTTCCTCCAGCCCCTAGCCGACGGCCTCGGGGAGGTCTACCGCCACGTCCCAGCTGCAACGCCCGTGCTCATGTCCGCGCACAGCATTCCCGAGTCCATGGCGGCCTCCTGCGAATACGAGAACCAACTTCGCTACGTCGCAGCGGCCGTGGCAGCCAGAGTAGGAATCGACGCGTCGCTCGTCCACGTCGTCTACCAGAGCAGGTCAGGGTCGCCCTCGCAACCCTGGTTGGGGCCCGACATCATCGACGTCTTGGACCGCCTCGCTGGGGCCTGCGACGCTGTCGTCGTCGCCCCCATAGGATTCGTATCCGATCACATGGAGGTCGTCTACGATATCGACGTCGCCGCAGCCCAACACGCCGAGACCGTCGGCCTGAAACTGGTCCGTTCGGCCACCTCCGGGCCTGATCCTCGCTTCGCGGCGATGCTCGTCGGCTTGGTGGACGCCCTAGAGCCCCACGTCGCCAAGCGGAACTGGTGCTTCGAAGGTTGCTGTACCAGCCCAACGACAGGACCGTAGCGGCTCGGCTAGATTCTCCGACGTGGACGAAGACGGGGACCTCGTAGCCCTTGAGGATAAGGTCGCTGCCGAGCTCGACGGCCTTCTGGAGCACAGGAACCCGGACTCGCCGCTGGCGGTCCTCGGAGCCGGTCTTGACGATCTGGATGCTGGCCGTAACTATCTGGCCACCCTCGCCCAAGGCGGCTATATCACTCCGACATGGCCGGAGATCTACGGGGGAATGGGTCTCGACGCGGAGTCAGCCGGCGTCGTACGGACGGTGCTCGCACGCTACGAAGCCCCTGACCTTTACCCGTGGATGGTCGGGATCGACCTTGTCGGCCCTACGATCCTCGCGCACGGAACGGACGAGCAGAAAAGCCGCTGGCTGCCAGCAATCCGCAGCGGCGGGGAGATCTGGTGCCAGCTGTTCTCTGAACCCGACGCCGGTTCGGACCTCGCCGGCCTCTCTGCTCGGGCCCGTCGAGACGGGCAGGGGTGGCGGATCACCGGCTCGAAGGTCTGGACGTCGCGCGCCCACTACTCCAAGTGGGGGCTGCTCCTGGCTCGCTTCGACACCTCCCTTCCTAAGCACAAAGGGATCGTGGCCTTCGGGTTGGACATGGCGTCTCCCGGAGTGACCGTGAAACCCCTCGTGCAGATGAACAAAGACGCCCATTTCAACGAGGTCTTCCTCGACGACGTCTGGGTCCCCGACTCGGATCGAATCGACGAGCCCGGACGCGGATGGTCGGTCGCTCTCACCTGCTTGAGCTTCGAGAGGGGCTCGCTGGGCGGTGGTCTGGGAGTACACCGCGACCAACTGTTACGGCTCGCCGGGATGCTCCCCCATTCGCACGAAGTACTACGAGATAAGTTGGTAAAGAATTATATCGGCTATGAGGCTATCAGGTTTAACGAAGAGCGCTTGAAGGCTGCTGCTTTGGCCGGTAGGACGCCAGGCCCGGAAGGATCTGGATCTAAACTGCGGGGCACAGCGCTGGTCAAGTCTCTCTCCGACCTGGCGATGACAGTCGAGGGCGGGGCCGCCACTGCCTACCCTGATGGCCCCGACGAGTGGGTGAACATGTTCCTCGTCAGCCCGTCCTTGTCGATTAGGGGTGGCACCGACGAGATCCAGCGCAACATCCTCGGCGAACGGGTCCTTGGGCTGCCCGCCGAGCCCAGAGTGGACAAGTCCAAGCCGTTCGCCGACAGCCCTTGAACGCCACCGAACCTACGAGGTGCTTATACGCCGAAAGCCCTCGACGAGCGTGCCCTCGCTCTTTCCGGCGGCCCTGGCCTGCTCAGAAGCCCACCCCCTAAGCCTCTCCTCGAGGCGCCCGTCAGCGTCGGTTAGTTGACTTACGTGAGCTCTAAGAGCGGAAAGTTTTGCCTGAAAGCTAGCCGTGATATCGACGAAGGTGTCCGGCTTGTCGGATCCCATCAGCCACACCTCCTCGACCGTGTGGGCGTCAAGTCCCTGGGCCGCGAGCTCGGGGTGGGCGAACTGGTTCCGGGCGTCGGGGTACACCGCCGACAGCGCTGCCTCTCCGGCCGCTAGATGGTCTGGGTGGCTGGCGTAGATCCGCTCGTAGTTCCGTTCGGGCGACTGGCAGACGACCCGCGCGGGCTTTACCTGTCGTATCACCCGCGACAGGTCCCTACGCAGTTCGATCGAAGGGGTCAAGCGCCCGTCGGGATATCCGAGAAATATGACGTCTTTCACTCCGAGCGCCTCGCCAGCGGCTACCTGCTCCGCCCGGCGGATGGGACCTATCTGCCTGCGAGGAACGTCGGGGTCAAAGCCGCCCGCGTCGCCGTCGGTGACCACGCAGTATGTCACCTTGACTCCTGCGGCAGCCCACTTGGCAACGGTGCCTCCGGCCCCGAAGTCGACGTCGTCTGGATGGGCTGTGATCACTAGTACAGTGTTTTTGTCCACGGCCGTGGAACCTACCTCAAGACGATGCTCGGGACGTAACGGCCACGGCTGCGTAGCATGGCTGCTGCCAATACGAGACCTCACAGGAGACAGCAATTGCCCGACACCACAGCTTTTCCCCCCTACCGCGTAGCTGATATATCGCTCGCCGACTTCGGGCGTCGCGAGATAGACCTCGCGGAGGTCGAGATGCCGGGGTTGATGTCCCTGCGAAAAGAGTACGCCGGACAGAAGCCTCTGAGCGGGGCTCGGATAACGGGGTCGTTGCACATGACGATCCAGACCGCGGTTCTTATCGAGACTCTCGTGGATCTGGGAGCGCAAGTCCGCTGGGCTTCGTGCAACATCTTCTCCACTCAGGACCATGCCGCTGCCGCTATTGCCGCTCGTGGAATCCCCGTCTATGCATGGAAGGGCGAGACCCTCGAAGAGTACTGGTGGTGCACCCAGGCAGCGCTGCGCTGGCCCGACGGTGACGGTCCGAACATGATCCTCGACGACGGCGGGGATGCAACCCTGCTCGTCCATCTAGGCGTCGAATGCGACAAGACAGGCTCAGTTCCCGAGCTCGGCCCCTCGGATTCCGAGGAGTACGGGGTGATCCTGGCTACGCTCCAGCGCACACTTCGCGAGGATCCAGGACTTTGGACCCGAATCGCCTCGGCTATCAAGGGCGTGACCGAGGAGACCACGACAGGAGTTCACAGGCTCTACCAGCGCAACGACCGGGGAGAGTTGCTGTTCCCGGCGATCAACGTGAACGACTCGGTGACAAAGTCTAAGTTCGACAACCTTTACGGCTGCCGCCATTCGCTGATCGACGGGATATTCCGGGCGACCGACGTAATGATCGCCGGGAAGGTTGCGGTTGTGTTTGGCTTCGGCGATGTAGGCAAGGGTTGCGCCCAGTCCCTCAGAGGACAAGGAGCCCGGGTCATCATCACCGAGATAGACCCGATCTGCGCTCTGCAGGCTGCCATGGAGGGCTATCAGGTCCTTACCCTCGAAGACGTCGTTTCCACCGCCGATATCTTCGTGACGGCCACCGGGAACCGTGACATCATCACCGCCGCTCACATGGCTTCTATGAAGCACAACGCTATCGTCGCGAACATCGGCCACTTCGACAACGAGATCGACATGGCCGGATTGGCCCGGATCCCCGGGATCGACCGGACCCAGGTAAAGCCCCAGGTGGACGCTTGGACCTTCCCCGATGGTCACTCGGTGATCGTCTTGGCCGAAGGGCGCCTCGTGAACCTGGGATGTGCTACGGGACATCCGAGTTTCGTGATGTCCGCGTCGTTCACCAACCAGGTGTTAGCCCAAATCGAGCTCTACACTCGCACCGAGCAGTATCCCGTCGGAGTGTACGTACTGCCCCGCCACCTCGACGAGAAGGTCGCTCGACTGCACCTAGACAAGCTCGGGGTCAAGCTCACGCCGCTGTCAGAGGCCCAAGCCGACTATCTCGGCGTACCTCTTGGAGGACCGTTCAAGACCGACCAGTACCGCTACTGAGATTCACGGCTTGTTGGCCTCCCGGACCGCCTAGCAGGCCCCCGGGAGGCCAAGTAGGCTCACTGCGATGAGAACGTCGCTTCTGAGCCCGAAGGCCGCCCGCGGATCACAGCTGGTGATAGCACCGAAGTGACGTTGGTCTACTCAGCCGGCGCTCTGCTGGTGGTCGCGCAACTGCTAGGCATCTACGCCCTTGTGAGCCGGAAAGCCGATTTGCTGTTCGCCGTTTTAGTATCGGTGGCGTTGGTCATCGCGATAGGAATCGGCGGATACGGCCTCTACCACCAGATCCGCTGAGATCCCCTTAGCACTTGGCGCCTTGGAGAGCTCAGCGGCCGTTGAAGACTGGCTCCCGACGTTCAAGACTAGCTGCGCTACCCTCGGCGAAGTCCTCGGTAACTCTGAGGGAGACCTGCTCTGAGTCCTCCCTCGCAAGTACGGCTTCCACCTTGTCGGCGAGATCCGAGCGCATGGTCACCTTTATAGACCGCACCGCGAGGGGGGCCGATCTCGCTATTGCTCCGGCGAGATCCCTGGCTGCGTCAATCAAGCCGTCGGCGGGTACGAGCCTGTCACACAGCCCTAGCTCCATAGCCTGCTCGCCTGTAACCCGAAGCCCGGTGTAGAGCATCTCCAGTGCGGCCTGCTGGCCGACTATCGCCGGAAGCGAGGCGCTCAAACCGAAGCCCTGGTGGAACCCGAGACGGGCGAAGTTCGCGACGAAGCGGGCCTCCTTGCACGCGACCCGAAAGTCCGCCGAGCAAGCCAGTCCCAAGCCCCCGCCAACTGCGGCTCCTTGCACGGCGGCGACGACGGGCAGCTTGGACCTAAATAGTCTGAGCGCCTCCCTGTATAGAGCGCTCGCTCCTTCTTCGGGAAGAGCCTCGGCATCGCTTTGGCCGTGGAAGTCGGCGCCCGCACAAAAGTGCTTTCCTTCCGAGCACAACACGATGGCCCTGCACGATCCCTCGGCCAGCTCGTCGTAGGCGTCCGCGATTGCCCTGATCAGAGTAGCGTCGAAGAAATTGTTGGGAGGACGGCATATCCTGACCTCGCCGACGTAGTCGTCGCCCATCGTCACTTGCACGTCCCGGTTGCGGTCTTGCATTATCAGATCCTTCCGTCAGGGGTGAAGCTGCGCGTTTTTTTGCTTTTGTGGTGCAAAGAATTGGGTCGGCTTGGTGGAGGGCCCGGTTGGGGCGGTATCATCGTTTCCATCTCACCACGTTTCCCCGTACTGGTGCGAACTGCTGCCGTAGGAAGTCTTCTACGGCGCTTTTTCGCGGTGAGGGCACTCGTCCGCCTCGGCGTGACAGCTGTCCTGCTTGGCGCGCCTGCCGCAATTTGCCAAGACGGTGCCGCAGCTGCGCAGCCAACCTCGTTGTCCTCACGGATCTCCTCGTTAGAAGCGGTGGTAACTGCTGGAGCCACACGTGTCCACGCGGCGACCGTAGCTTACGAGGAGGCTTCCACAGCGGCGTCCGTCCTCGCCCAGCAAGTCGCATCCGCAACCGCTCAGGCGGCGGTCCTCTCCTCCCGCAGGGCTGACGCCCTGTCAGCTTTGCGGTCCGCCGCCCTCGCCGGCTATGTGGGAGATCTAAGTGCTCCACCACCCGGGCGGGTTTCGGCTGAGCTCGGCCAGTCGCTGACAGATACCTACTTGAGCGTTGTCGTGGGGAACATTTCCGGCGCCCTGGCGGCCTACCAGGTCTTGGAGTCGCAGGTGAGCTCGGCGACGGCGACGCTCCGGGGAGATCTCAAAGCTGCCGACGAGGCGACCGCCGCAGCTGCCAAGGCGCAGTCAGCGGCCGTCAGCGCCGCGTCGAGCGCCGACTCCGAACTGGCGGTACTGCAAAGCGACCTCCAGGCCGCCGAGCGCCAAGCTGCCTTCGTCCCGAGTCCCTCGACCCAGGGGGTACCTCTGTCAGACGGTCTCGTTCGGGTGCTCACCCCAGTCATACCGGAGCCGGCGGCGTCTGCCTCGTCACCTACCAAAGCCCAGCTGCCGCCGTCGCCGGCGTTTCCCCCGTCGACAGCCGGAGGAGTCTGGGCTGAACTGCGTAACTGCGAGTCGGGCGGGAACTACTCCGCCGACACTGGCAACGGCTTCTACGGCGCCTACCAGTTCACTCAGCAAACCTGGACAGATCTCGGGATGCCCGGCAGCCCCAACCAGGCTTCACCGGCAATGCAAGACGCCGCCGCCCAGAAACTTCAAGCAGCCGCCGGTTGGGGGCAGTGGCCGGCCTGCGCCGCCGCGCTCGGGCTGCACTGACGGTGTTTAGCGATACCCTACGGCGACGATGACACAACCAATAGCGGGATCGGAGGCCTCGGAGCGCTTCGACTGCCCCAGATGCAACATCGCCGTCTCCGAACGGTTTTGGGGACCTTGCACCTCGTGCAGGGCTGAGCTGACCCGGGCTTTCGCACCGACACCATCACAGGTAGAGGCGGGCCGGTTCGAGCCGGCAATGCACGTTACGCCTAACCATGTAGCCACAAAGGATTGACGCATGCCCCGCCCCGACTTCCTATCCGACCTCGCCTGCCCGGCGCGATGAACTTCAAGGAGATGATGCACCTCGACCGGCGGGGACCTGACTCCTACGTAGGCGAAGGTCCCAGCTACCCCTGGGGCGGTCTGTTCGGCGGCCAGATAGTCGCCCAGTCCCTCGTTGCAGCAGCTGCGACTGTCGATCCTCGCTACGTCGTGCACTCCCTGCACGCCTACTTCATACGTCGAGGTGACGCCTCACAGCCGATACGCTTCGACGTCGATCGGCTTCGTGACGGGCGGAGCTTCGTGACAAGGTCTGTAGTCGCTTCCCAATCAGGCGGAGCCATACTCAACATGTCGGCTTCGTTCCAGATGGGCCAGGCGGAACGCTACCTCCAGACCCGTCCGATGCCCGAGGCGACCCCGCCCGAGGACCTCCCCGAATCCGGGTGGGGCTCGATGCTGGAGCGCCGCATGCTGGGCGACGACAACGGCCGGACGACAGCCTGGCTGCGAGCGCGCGACTCCGCCGGCGACAGCTGGGTGCTGTCAGCCGCCGCCTTGGCGTTCCTGTCGGACGACCTCGCAACTGACAGCGTACGATCAGCTCAGCAGTCCGGGGACGGAGTGAGTGGCCGGCATTGGAGCGGGACAAGCCTCGACCACGCCATATGGTTCCATCACCGCGTGCCCGACGGGGAATGGCAGCTACACGACTTTCGCTGCGAGGGTGTGGGAGTACCCCGTGGGCTTGCTGCCGGTCACGTCTTCGACCGTCACGGCACCCACCTTGCGACCGTCAGTCAGGAAGTTCTGCTCAGGCCTATCAAGGACGGGGCTTAGGCGACTCGCCGCCTTCTCCCGGCGGGCCCGGCCGCATCGCCTCAAGGAGGGCTCTAAGCCCGACGTCGGCCAAGCTCAGCGCCTCCTCCCACCCGAACCATCGCACCTCCTGGCTCTCCTGAGGCCCGGGTGCTGGTTCGTCGTCGCCTTCTACGCCAAGTAAGTAGCGCAGGTCCAGGTGGGTGTGGCCGGATCCGCCAGGGTGGACGTCGACGTGGAGCAGCGCCGGGGGTTCGAGCCAGGCCTCGAAGCGAAGTCCCGTCTCCTCCTCCGCCTCTCGGAGGGCTGCGTCCCAGGGAGCTTCGTCGCCGTCTAGGTGACCTCCCGGTTGCAGCCAGATGTTCAGCTTTTTGTGGCGGTGCAGCAGCACGCCGCGAGGTCCGACGACGACAGCCGAGCCTGTCACGTGAACCGGATCAGCGTGACGGTCGAAGGGACGCTCCAGGGTTTGCAGACCTTCGAGGATCGAAGCCTTGCTGGCGCCCTCTCGTGCGTCAAGCGGGCGACGTTCCGCGACGCTCCGTAGTACGGCCTCCTTCAGGAGTGCCTCTTCGAGGAATGCCACTCAACGATTCTGCTACATCTAGGATCAGGGCGTTCCCCTCCCCAACCACCCATCCGAAGGAGCTGCAACTGTGAGCGTCTCAAGCGAAGCGGCAACACTAACCGGCCTGCGAGAATGGTTGGAGCTCAACTGGGATCCCGACCTGAGCGTCGCACAATGGTGGGAGCGACTCGGCTTGTCCGGTTGGGCCGCCCCGACTCTGCCAGCGGACCGCTTCGGCTTGGGCCTGTCGCGAGCCGAAGCTGTCAGCGCCCAAAAGGAAATAGCGGAGTTCGGGGCTCTTCCCGCCCCGGGAGGGCTGGGGCTTCTGCTGGCCGCTCCGACGATAGCGACCCACGGCGACGACGAACAGATCGAGCGTTACGTAAGGCGGATCGTTACCGGTCAGGACGCATGGTGCCAGCTCTTCAGCGAGCCCGGAGCCGGATCCGATCTCGCCGGGCTGCAGTGCCGTGCGGAACGCGACGGCGACGAGTGGGTCGTGACCGGACAGAAAGTCTGGACTTCGGGGGGACAGGTAGCCGACATGGGCATGCTTCTGGCCCGCACCAACCTTGACGTACCAAAGCACCAGGGGATCACCTACTTCGCTTTCGACATGAAGCAGCCCGGAGTGGAGGTACGACCCCTTCGTGAAATGACGGGACGCGCCCTTTTCAACGAGGTCTTCATCAACGAGGCTCGCGTTCCTCACAGCGCCGTGATAGGCGGAGTTGGCAACGGGTGGGCTGTAGCCAACACCACCCTCGCTTTCGAGCGTGCCGGCCTGGGAGCCGGGGGAGGTTCGGCTGGAGCCAGCACGGCCGTCCCCGGTTCGATAGCCGGCGACCTGGGAAGGAGGGCCGGTGATCTTGTTTCGGGACGCCAGCGGGGCGGCTCCGGCGGACCAGGCGGTGTTGCCGGAGCAGCTGGCCTGCTCCGCTCCCTAGCCGCCGACCTCGGCGTCAGCAACGACCCGACGATCCGTCAAGGTTTGGCGCAGCTCCACATCCTCACCGAGATCGGCCGGTACATGACGCTGCGCCAAAAGGCTCTTCGCTCTGCTGGATCCGACCTGCCGGGCGTCGGGAACATCGCCAAGCTGTCGATGAGTATCATCCTCAGGTTGTCCCGGGATCTAGGCCTCACCATGTTGGGGCCGCGGGGGATGCTCCACGCCTACAAGTCATCCGACGCCGCATCCCTCGACGGTCTAGCCGGTGGAAACCTCGCCGGAGCATTGACCGAGATGGCGTTGTTCGCGCAGGGGCCGCAGATCTACGGGGGCACTGACGAGATCCAGCACAATATCATCGGCGAACGGGTTCTCGGGCTTCCCAAGGAGCCCAACGACGACAAGGTCACCCCGTTCAGGGACCTGCGTCACTGAAGTTCACTCGCTCGGCATGCGAAGATTTCATGTAAAGCTCAGGTGGCCGTGGTAGCTGTATAGCCGAAGTTCCTGACCTACCCTGGTGGGAGACCATGTACGATCCTGACAATCCTCAAGACAACCCGCCTCCTCGGCCAGCGAGCCCCGAGGACTGGAGACAAGGGGCGGGTGGATGGACTCCCCCACCTCCGCCACCTGAATGGCACCGTCAGCCCAATGGCCCCGGTAGCCCCCAGGTGGGTGACGGCGGAGGGGACCGACCGGCCCCTGGCGGATACGGGCCGGGTGGCTACGGCCCGGGTCCATACAACCAGGGCGCCTACGGGCCGGGTGGCTACGGCCCGGGTCCCTACAACCAGGGCGCCTACGGGCCAGGATCGCCAGGAAGCTACGGGCCAGGTGGATACGGACCTTCATGGTCGCCCCCTCCGCCTCCTGGCTGGCATGGTTCGGGGTACCCAACTGGAGGCTGGTCTGGCGGATGGGGAAGAAACCGTCCCAGGAGAAGTCTGCCCGGGGTAGTTACGGCATTGCTACTGGCAGTCGGACTGCTGGTGGGTCTGGGGATAGGTCACGGCGTGTGGACGTCCAAGGTGAACCAGAGTGCGCTCGGGCAGTCCCCCAGCTCCAATTCAGGCGGAACCGGCTCCTCAGGCGGAACAGGCAACTCGGGTTCTTCTGGGAACTCCACCAACCCCTTCAGCGGCGGATCAGCGTTCGGCGGTGGCACCGGAAGTTCGAATCCTCCTCTTAGCGGTGTAGCAGCACGAGCTGCCAACTCGCTGGTCGACATCGACACCCAGTTGTCGTATCAGCAGGCGGCGGCGGCGGGCACGGGCATAGTTCTCACCTCGAACGGTTTCGTTCTGACCAACAACCACGTAATCGAAGGTGAGACGTCGATGCACGCCGTCGACATAGCGAACGGGAAGACTTACCAGGCGGACGTCGTAGGCTACGACAGGACCCAGGACGTTGCCGTCATAAAGCTTGTCGGGGCTTCGGGTCTAACTGTTGCTTCGATCGGCAATTCCGCCAGCGTCCAGGTGGGTGACTCGGTAATAGGTCTGGGCAACGCCGGTGGCATCGGCGGTACCCCAAGCAGCGCGCCTGGTCAGGTGACTGCCCTGGGGCAGTCGATCAGCGCACAGGACGCCGGTAACGGCACGACCGAGAAATTGTCGAACCTGATCCAAACCAACGCTGCGATACAGCCGGGCGACTCAGGCGGCGCTTTGGTGAACTCTTCTGGCCAGGTTATCGGAATGGACACAGCGGCATCGACAGGGTTTTCATTCCAGACCCAGGGAAACGAAGGATTCGCCATCCCGATCAACGAGGCAATCTCTATAGCCAAGCAGATCCGGGCCGGCCAAGCCAGCGCTAACGTGCACATAGGTGCGACAGCATTCCTCGGGGTGGAGGTCAGCACTTCGTCGGCGGCTTCCCCGACGAGCGGTGCGGTTGTAGCTGGAGTCATCGCAAATGGAACCGCCGCCGCCGCCGGCATCGTCGCGAATGACGTGATCACCTCGCTCAACGGGTCGACCGTGACATCCCCTGCGTCGCTGACTAATCTCATCTCCCAGCTGCACCCCGGTGACAAGATCTCGCTTGGATGGACAACCGCTAGCGGCCAGAGCCACACCGCCACCGTGACCCTCGCAAGCGGACCACCCCAGTAGCACGGCCCGCTCCGGCATGGCTGAGACTGCCGCAGAGGCCCTCGGGAACCTAGACCTCTTCAGCGACGTGTCCAGCTGCGACTTGGCTACCCTGGCGAAGCTTGTGGGGTTGCAGGCGGTCGGCGCCGGAGTGGACATTGGCGTACAGGGTGAAGTCGGAAGCAGGTTCTGGATTCTCCTCGACGGGGAGGTCGAAGTAACCACTGCAACGGCGTCGACTAAAAGGAGGCTGGCTGTCGCTCGTCGCGGAGCGATCCTCGGCGAGCTCGCCGTCCTTAGATCCGTACCGCGAAACGCTACTCTGCGCACGCTTTGCGCCTGCCGGGTAGCCTCGGGTGGCCCCGACGCGTTGGAGTTCCTGCTAGGTATCGAAGCGGTCCGTGAGCGCATACAGGACATAGCCGCAAGGCGTCTGGCCCAGGACTGCAAGCCGATACCGGTAGCGCTGAAGGACGGCTCGGGCATATTTTTGCGCCCGTTGCTTCCAAGTGACCGAACTGCACTCGTGCAAGCCGTGCGAAAGCTCTCCGCGGAGTCGCTAAGACGACGCTTCTTCAGTTCGGCGCAACCCTCCCAAAAGCTGCTCGACTATCTGGTCGACATCGACTTCGTGGACCACTTCGCCTGGGTCGCAATCGACGCAGGCGATGGGAGCGGCCTGGCAACCGCCCGCTATGTGCGTACCGACAACCCCTCGACAGCAGAGGTGGCCTTCGCGACGACCGACCACAACCAAGGCCGTGGCATAGGAACTGTGCTGCTCGGAGCGCTCGGGGTCGCAGCGCAGCAAGCAGGCGTCGAGCATCTTATAGCGCACGTGCTCGAGGAAAACGCTGCCATGAGGGCAGTGTTCGCCAAGGCCTCGGGAACTGCCAAACGCGACGAACCAGGAGTCCTGGCAGTAACCCTGGACCCTGCAGACGCGTCGGAGTTGATTGCGCCGCCGCTGCGCGCGACCATCATCTCTGCAGTCCGGGATATCGTCACGGCTGCCTCAGTCGCACTGGTAGGACACACCGCAAGCCGCTAGAGCCACCCGATCGCAGATCAGCCCTCCGGGAGCCAGCCGTCCGCAACCCCCCAGGCGATAGCAGTCGACGTGCCAATATGCTCTGCGCTCAACCCGAGCCACGCCGCCCGGCCCCGTCCAACCCGCCTTGGAAGGCTTACAGTGCCGCCCGCTCCCGGTATCAGACCCATAGAGATCTCCGGCAGCCACATCGTGACCTCGCCGTCGGCAACGACGCTCGAAGCGAAGGCCGCCAACTCCACGCCCGAACCAACACAGTAGCCGTGCACTACGGCACGGGTCCGCGGCGACGCTGCCGCTAGTAGACGAGCCGGGCTGCGGCGGGTGCGAATGAGGTTGGCGGTCGCAGGATCCCGGCACGAGCCGAACTCCGAGAGATCACCGCCGCTGCAAAACGACTCTCCTCTACCTCGAAGCTGAAGTGGGGTGGACGGATCGACGGCGACCACGCTCAGCACCTCGCAAAGGGCGTCGCGCATCGCAGCGTTGTATGCGTTGTGAACCGTGGGCCGGTTCAGCTCGACGATCAGCGTGCCGTCGTAGCTGGTCGCCACGACAGGTGGCTCGCTGCTGAGGCCGGATAGAACAGGAGTTGGCGGCCTGGCTGGCCGACGCCGGAGCCATTCGGCGTGTTCAGCTCCAGCTTGGAGAGTCGAGTAGGCCAACGACTCGAATGCAAGGCCTTGGTCTAGCGAAAGGCCGGTTGAACAGCGCAGCAGCTGGATGAACGTTGCGGCTGCGACCGGCGTTTTGACGACAGTCGCAGCTACCTGGTCTATCGCCGATTCGAAGCGCTCGACGCAAACCCAGGGAGCTGGCGGGGATGTTCCCCCGCCAGTCAGCGCCACGTCGTACATGCCGGTACCCCCCCGAAATCCGACTCCGTCGCCGACGACTATCACGATCAGCGGAAACTGTGGCGGTAGGCCTCTCGAAGCTCCGAGTGTGGATTGGTCGTCTTCGACGACTACTAGGGGTAGAGGTTCGAGGAGCTCCTCTGGTGGGTCGATCCCGCGCTCGAAAGCCCATACGAGGCGAACGAGCTCTCCCGCAGATAGGGTATTTACCGTCGGCGGCATCGCCTGGTCAGGCCAGCACCCGAGCTCCCCCGGGGTGGGAGCCGAACCATTCTTCGATTTCCGAAAGCGGCCTCGCCGGGGAGATGACGTACCCCTGCAGGAGGTCGCAGCCTAGAGCTCTCAAAGCATCCCACGTGTCGACACGTTCAACTCCTTCGGCCACAACCCGATGGCCGAGGCTGCGGCCAAGGTCCAAGATCGCCTTGACGAGCGCAACCTCAGATCCGCCTGCGGTGACTTGGGACACGAAACTGCGATCGAGCTTTATGGTGTCGACAGGAAGGTCACCCAGGCGCGCCAGGGAGGAGAAACCAGTGCCGAAGTCGTCGATCGCCACGTGTACTCCCCTCTTCGCAAGCTCGCCGAGGGTAGAGCCAGCCGACTCCGAGTCTGCGAGCAAAGCGGTCTCGGTGACCTCGAGGGACAGGCGACCTGCTGGCACCGCATGGGATTCCAAGGCTGGAAGGATCGCCGTCATGACGTCCGAGTCGTAGAGCAGGCCCGGGGATAGGTTGACAGCTACGGTCAGGTCGTAGCCGCGGCTTCGCAAACGCTCCAAGTCCTTCAAAGCCTTCTGAAGAACCCAGGATGTCAGACCTGCGATGGTCCCGTCCTCTTCGGCTACGGGAATGAACTCGGCAGGCGGCACCGCTCCTCTTTCTGCGTCCAACCACCGAGTCAGGGCTTCTATGCCTGTTACGTGGCCGTCGCTCATGCGGGCTACGGGCTGATACCAGACCTCTAGGAGGCCTTCCTCGATGGCGTAGCGAAGGTCCGAAGCCAGGGTTAGCCGTCGCTTGGAGCCCGCCAGCAAAGCCTCGGAGTACCGCTGCATCCGCTGGCGGGTGCCTCTCGCCATCCCACGCGCAACTTCGGCCTTGCTCAAAGCGTCAAGGGGACTGCTGACAGTATCGACAGTCTCGGCTATACCTGCGCTAGCCGACAGTCGCAGGTCGAGTGCAGGGAGCCTGAGAGGCTCGTCGATGAGAGCCAGCGCTCGTCGAGCGAGCGCTTCCCCCGACTGGTACGAGCGGCCTTGATCAGCGACCATCGCGAACTCGTCCCCGCCGATTCGGGCCACCCGGGCGCTAGCGCCGGCGCTTATCTCAATCCTCCTGGCCACCTCTAGGAGTATCTGGTCACCCACTGCGGTTCCGAGCGCAGCGTTCAGCTCCTTGAAACCGTCGATGTCGATAGCGACGAGCGTGAGCGGCTGCTCAGAGGTCGCCTTGGAAGCCGCATCGGCGATCCACGTCGCGAACAGTGAGCGGTTCGCAAGTCCCGTCAGCGAGTCGTAGCGCAACCCCTCGGAGCGTGCCTCGGCGGGGTCGTCGACCCTCAGCTGGTGTCGTACAGGCAGCGCGCTAGCTCTTGGATCTCGGTCGGCTTGGTCTGTTTGCTCTCCGAGCTTCATGAAGACGGAGCAGTCCACTTAGCTCCGTCCTCTGCCGGCGCGTTGCCCCCAGGACCGGAGGCAACGTCACCCCCGAGACCCTGCTCGCGAGGCGGGACCTTGGAGGTCTGGTCAAGGCCGAACTTGTAGCCCACTCCCCGAACTGTGAGTATCTTGGTCGGCTTGGAGGGGTCGGCTTCGACCTTCGCCCTCAGCCTCTTCACGTGAACATCGAGCGTCTTGGTGTCCCCGACGTAATCCCGTCCCCAGACCTCGTCGATGATCGAGTCACGCGTCACGACCCTTCCAGCGCTCGCCATGAGCTTCTCCAGCAGCTCGAATTCTTTTAGCGGAAGTGACACCTTCCGCCCGTCCAGGTACACCTCGTGGCGGCTTCGGTCGAGTTCCAGGTTGTCGATGACGATCCTCTCCTCGCTTGAGGATCCCTCTGATGCGCTCCCGGAGCGGCGCATCACTGCTCTCATCCGGGCGATTAGCTCGCTCAGCCGGAACGGCTTCGTCACGTAGTCGTCGGCGCCCACCTCCAGACCGACCACGGTGTCGGTCTCGCTGCTTTTCGCGGTGACCATGATTATCGGCACACGGCTCCTCTCCCTTATGTGCCGGCAGACGTCCAGCCCTGACCGCTTGGGAAGCCAGAGGTCGAGCAGGACGATGTCGGGGTTAGTGGACTCGAAAAGGTCGATCCCTTCCGAGCCGTCCCTGGCGACCGTCACGTCGAATCCCTCCCTGCCCAAGCCGACGCTGAGAGCCTGGATAAAGGACTCCTCGTCCTCGACCACCAGGACCGACACCGAAGGCGACGTCATACAGGAAGGCCGGCGGCAGCGTCTGGTAGTACGAGAGTGAAAGTAGACCCCTCGCCTTCGACAGAACGAACTTTCACTCTCCCACCGTGGTTGGTCGCCACGTGGCGAACTATCGCTAAGCCGAGACCTGTGCCTCCGGTCGACCGGGATCGGGCTCGGTCGACTCTGTAGAAGCGCTCGAAGATTCTGCCCAGGTCCCTGGAAGGTATGCCTATGCCGTGGTCGGACACGGAGATCTCCACACCACGATGGGTTCTGCGGGCCTCGACATGCACCGTCCCACCAGCCTCCGAATATTTGATGGCGTTGTCCACGAGGTTCGATATGGCTGAGCGAAGGTCCCGACGACTCCCCCTCACCCGGAGGCCCACGTCAACGGCGGCCGGTGACATGACGACGTTCAGGCTCTCAGCCGCTTCGAGGAGCGGGGCCACGGCTTCGTCGATCAGGGAGGCCACGTCTACGTCATTGTCGGCAAAGCTCTCGTTGGCCTCGATTCGCGAAAGGTCGAGCAGGTCGTCGATTGTCCGGCTGAGCCTGTCAGCCTCAGCTCCGAGCCTTCCCACGAGACGGGAGACTACTTCGGGGTCTGCTTCACCCTCGATGGTCTCCGCCAAGAGAGCTATCGCTCCGGTAGGAGTCTTTAGCTCGTGACTTACGTTGGCGACAAAGTCCCTCCGGACGGCTTCCAGGCGGAGCCTGTCGGAGATGTCCTCGATGACCGCCACGGCCCCCTCGGGCGGTGAAGCCACCGGAAAGGCCCGCACTGCCAGCGTTCGTCTCGACGGCGACAGAAGCTCCACGCGCCTATAAGGCTCAGCACCTCCCAAGGCGTCAGCGACAAGCTCGTCCACAGCCTGCACCAGCAGGGCGTCCGATGGTCGCGACGAGAGCACCTTGTGAGCAGAGGCGTTCTCGAAGATGACGGCGCCGGAGGAGTCGCAGATCACCACCGCCTCGGGCACTCCGTCCAGGGCGGCACTGAGAAGCACGGAACCTTGGGTGACATCAACACTATCTGTCAAAGTTCGCCTAGCCTAAGTTTTCGCCATGCAACACGACCGGAACGATAACAGGGCTGGCCAGGTCGCGGTAGCACAAGCGGGTAACGCCATGATCCGCACCGTAGGGTTAACCAAGACGTACTCCGGAACCGACTTCAAGGCCGTGGACGGCCTCGACCTCGAGGTCATGCGAGGTGAGATCTTCGGCCTGTTGGGACCGAACGGCGCGGGTAAGACCACTACAGCGGGGATGCTGACGACCAGGGTGATACCAAGCGCCGGCGAAGCCTACGTCGGTGGGATAGACGTGGTTCGCCACCCCGCCCTCGCCAAGCAGCTCATAGGGGTCGTCTCCCAGCAAAACACCCTCGACCGTCAGCTCAACGTCTGGGAGAACTTGTACTTCCACGGACGCCTTTTCGGAATGGCAGCCAAACAGAGCAGGTCCGAAGCCGACCGGCTATTGGAACAGTTCCATCTGTCGAAGTGGGCGAAGGCGTCTGTCTACGCGCTCTCGGGAGGCATGGCGCAGCGGCTCATGGTGGCCCGAGCGATGCTTCACCGCCCAGCAGTGCTCTTTCTCGACGAGCCGACCGCTGGCCTGGACCCTCAGAGCCGCCTAGCCCTGTGGGAGGTACTGAGCGACTTGAACACAGCCGGGCAGACCATCCTGCTTACAACTCACTACATGGAAGAAGCCGACCAGCTCTGCGCTCGGGTTGCCATCATGGACCACGGCCGGATCCTTGCGCTCGACACTCCGGCTGCTCTAAAAGCCTCGGTTGGGGTGGACACTGTCGTCAGGGTGAAGATCGACGGCTCCCCAGGAGCCCTCATCGAAGAGCTGGGAGCCCAGCTCGGAACCGCTACGAAGATCAGGTCGATGGAGGCCGGCTTGGAGTTGCAGGTGAGGGACAGGACGGGTCTGCTGCCGAAGTTGGTAACCGCAGCAGAACACGTCGGCACCTCGATCCTCGACATCTCGGTGTCCGAGCCGACGCTAGAAACAGTGTTCATAGACCTGACGGGCAAGGAGCTGAGAGACTAATGACAGCCGTCGAATTGCCGGGCAGCTCTCTAGACGCCTCGGTGACTATCGCGACCGAGGCGAAGCGAAGTGCCGCCCGCGCCAGCTGGGCCGCTCTGGGGGCGCTTCTGCTCAGGGATCTCACCGTACTACGCAAGCACCTCGCAGAGTTCGTGCTGCGCACGTTGATCCAGCCTTTTCTACTCGTCTTCGTCTTCCTCTTCGTGTTCCCGGAGATTGGCCAGTCGGTGGGTGGCGGATCGGGTTCGGCGTCGTTCGCTACTGTCCTGGTGCCCGGCGTGGTCGGCATATCGGTGATGTTCCAAGGCGTGCAGTCGGTGGCGCTGACGCTTGCGCAGGAGTTCGGCTTCACGAGGGAGATCGAGGACAGGGTTCAAGCTCCTTGCCCTGTGTGGCTCGTGGCGGTCGCGAAGATCCTGTCGGGAGTAGTGCAAGGGATACTCGCTGCGGTGATCGTCTTCCCGATAGCTGCTGTCGTGCACGCAGCCGGCGTGCACCCGGTCTTCGACATCAAATGGGCAGTGGCACTCACCTTGATCCCGCTAACCTGCGTTGCCTTCAGCTCGTTGGGGCTTGTTCTCGGTTGCGTTTTCGAACCTCGCAACATCGGGCTGATGTTCGGTTTCATCGTGCTGCCAATCACGTTCCTCGGAGGCACGTACTACCCGTGGACCCGCTTGGCGTCGGTCAAGGTTGGAGGGTTCAAGTGGCTTCAGACGCTCGTGTTGATCAACCCGCTCATATACGTAAATGAGGGAATGCGAGCAGCATTCACTGCAGTGCCCCACATGCACCTCTACGTCGTCTACCCGGTCCTGGTAGGATTTTCTGTTGTGTTCGTAGCGCTCGGGATCCGCTCGTTTAACAAGCGCGTCCTCAGCTGAAACTGCAACGAGCGTAGTGATGGCTAGCTGGCCCGCCGGCACTGCACTAACCCGTGGGGCGGTCGCGCCCCGCCGCCGTCGGGAGGTAGATCGATAGCGTCAGGAGCGCACAGCAAGCGATCGCGCCGGCGTCTGTCGCTCAAGGTGGCTCTAAGCACAGTTGGCCTCCTCCTGGCCGCTGCCTTGGTCGGCGCGGCCGTCGTGGTGGTCTTGGCTGATCGTGCTGCGATCGCCGCTCCTGTGGCAACGCCCCTCCCCATTAAATCCTCGGTGGTCCCAGGCAAGCCTCCACACATCGCCCTGCCCGACCAGGGGGAAGCAGAGATCATGACTTCCGCCGGACAAGTCCTCGCCGCACAGAAAATCGACGTCCCTGTCCCCATAGCGAGCGTCACTAAGATCATGACGGCTTACGTGGTGCTAAGCGACCATCCGCTGGCGGTCGGCGCCCAGGGACCACCTATCACTGTAAGTGCCTCCGAGGCGGCGACCCTGCCGGCGCGAATAGCCGAGGACCAGTCTCTTGTCGCTGTCACGGCTGGAGAGCAAATCTCTGAGCTGACCGCTTTGGAGGCACTGCTTATACCGTCAGCCGACAATATGGCGGACATCTTGGCCGTGTTCGACGCCGGGTCCGAGAGCGCTTTCGTAGCGAAGATGAACGCTACGGCGAAATCTCTCGGGATGGACAACACGTCCTACGCTGACGCCAGTGGATTCGACGCAGCATCCCGCTCGACTGCTTCGGACCTGCTCATCTTGGCACGCCGCGCGATGGCCGTACCCGTGTTCGCCGAGATAGTTGGAATGCCGAGCGTAACTCTTCCACTCGCCGGGACCGTCAGCAACTACAACAGCCTCGTAGGTAAGGACGGCTACACCGGGATCAAGACCGGTTCGACAGGAGCGGCAGGCGGGTGCCTCGTGTGGTCGGTGACGAGAACCGTCGACAGTACGCCTCTCACTCTCTACGGGGTGGTGCTCGGACAGCACCAGGGCCCTCTAGTCCAGTCGGCTCTCGACTCCGCGGCCGCTTTGACCACGGCTGCGTTCGCTGCGTTTACTCCGCGAACTGTTCTGGCTGCGGGAACCCCGGTGTACCGGGTGTCGTGGGCCGGCCAGATGGCTCTGTCGGTGACCACTCAAGCCCTCAAGAGCATCTACCCGCCGGGCAGCAAAGCTCACATCGTCATCGTGCCGGCAACGCCAGGATCGTTCGCGGTGAAATCCGGCCCGGTTGCTACGCTGAAGCTGACGACGCCCGTTGCACTGGCGGGAGCCGGTTCCACTGGGGTTGCTCTGACCTCCAAGTTCCGAAGTCCGAGCATGGCCTGGCGGGTCAAGCAGTTTCTCGGTCTCAACCGTTCCTAGTTAGTCGACGACGTCTTTCTCGCTTCTACAAAAGCTTTCAGGTCGCGAAGGGCGGTTCCCATGATGCGACCCTCGGCCCGTCGCTTCACGAATCCCGGCAGCGGGACCTTGAGGTCCACGACGAGGCGGTACTCGATTTCGGTTTCACCGGACTCGGTCGCCGTCAAGTGATAGGAGCCGTCCAACTGGCCAGTAAGGTCCCCGTCTACCTGCACCCACGACAAGCTCGACGGCGACCCCTCGTAGTCGTAGCGGAGAGAGTAAGAGGTGCTTCTCCCGAAGGCGGCAGCCCGGAACGTGACCACCGACGCTCGGCCGGCATCGTCAGTGCTGTCCACGTGGACCGACTTCACGTCTGCAGCCCACTCGCTGTAGCGGGCAAAGTCCGTTAGGACCTCGAAGCACTCGTCAGGAGATGCGTCTATGAGCATCCGCTCGATTACCTGTTCCTGCACTGCGGGTACCTCCTCGGCGCTTTAACCCAGAATGCACCGTAGTACCACTCGCGTGCCAAGCGTGGCCAGGCCTTTGTCATAGACTGCGAATGGCGCTATCTAAAGCGGCGCGAAGCCTCGCTGCGAGCATGTCGTAAGAGAACTCTTCTTTCGCTCTTAAGCGCCCGGCTGTTCCCATCGCTGCCGCAAGCCCAGGCTCGTCGAGAAGGTGCCTGAGATGTCGGGCGAGTTGTGCTGGGTCCCGAGGATCGGACACTACAAAGCCGGTTTCGGAATCTGACACCGCCTCGTTGGCTCCGCCGCTGTTACCAGCCACGCACGCCAAGCCCGCCGCGGCAGCCTCCAGCAACACGATGCCGAATCCCTCCTGCTCGAGACCCCCCCAGCGGGTCCGGCAGCAAAGGACGAATACGTCGGCCGCTCCGTAAAGCCGGGGCAGTTCGGCGTCGGCAACCTTGCCCAGCAGGCGGGTTGGGGAGCTCGTACGGCGGATTAGCCTCTCAAGCCTCGCTCGGTCGCGACCGACGCCGGCCACGGCGACTTCCAGATCCGGAAAGTCGCCGGTCGACCACAGAGTTGACGCCGCTTCGATCAGGACGTCCATACCTTTACGAGGTACAAGCCTGCTCACGCTCAGCACGAGTCGCCGATCCTCGGAAATGCCGAAGGACCTGCGGGCTTGGGCACGGTCGTCCGGGGAGAGGGGCCTGAAGCGAGCCGCGTCGACGCCCGGCGGAATTTCGACGACTGGCGGCAGCCGTGGCTGCGCTCGTCTGGCCTCGGCAATCGGATATCCGCCGCCGCCGATTATGAGCGACGCGCCGCCGAGGACGCGGGCCATGGCCTGCCTGCCTAGCGGGAGACGGCCAGGTACGGTCACCTCGGCCCCGTGAAGCGCCAACGCGTACGGGAGACCAAGGTGAGGTCCTACCAGCCCGAGCGGCACCGCCGGGTCAAGAACGACAAGGGCAGCACCGACCTCCGTGGCGAGAGATCGGATCCTCCTAACCATCATCGGGCTCGGTAACAGCACTGGCTCTCGGGTACGGACGATGCGGTAAGGCTGGGAGCGGTCGAAAGCGTCAGCCCTGTCGTAGGGGGATGTTAGGACCACGAAATCGTCGGACGGCAAGCGACTCCACAGCTCCCAGAGGTAGTTCTGTATCCCGCCAACTTTGGGTGGGAAATCGTTCGTGACTAGCAGATGCTTGATCAAACTGTGCTGTACCCCGTGTCCACGGCCGGCCTTGTAGCGTCAGGGTCAACCGGGACCCGGCGTGCGCAGACGCTAGCAGCCAGCGGCTCCTCCCGGGCCGTCAACGACCGGGCACTCTCAGCCGCAAGCGCGGTAGCGAAGTGGCGGCACGAGACCTGCTTCGCCTAGCAGGGCGAGGGCCCGCTTCTGGGTCGCGTCGATGATCACAGCATCGTCAGGGTCGCGGTCGCAGATAAAGCTAACCACGCAGTCCTCGCAGCACGCCGAGGCAGCCATGGTGCAGTGGTCACAGCCGATAGACAGGGTCTTCATGGGCAACATTGTTCCAGGGGGGTGAGACATCGCCAGAGGACCTTGGACAGAGGACGCTGCGGCGGTAGCTTAGGGTGATGATCCATGCTTTCGTCTTGATCGACGCGACCCCCGGCCGGCTCGCTGACCTCGCCGTCGAACTGGCAGAGACCGACGGCGTCAGCGAAGTGTACTCGGTGGCTGGCAAAGCCGACATCGTCGCAGTAGTACGCGTACGTCACCACGAAGACCTCGCCGACGTCGTCACAAGGCGCATAGCGGGCTTAGAAGGGATAGTATCCACGTCTACTCTCGTAGCATTCCAAGCCTACAGCAAGTCTGACCTGGACGCTGTTTGGGATGTCGGTTCCGCTGGCGATGCGATCTAGGCGCCTCCGCTCGAGCGCTCCTGTTGCGAGACGCTCACTAGCCGGTCTAGGCATGCTTGAGCTCGGCCGTCGTCAATAGCAGAGGCTGCGAGCTCGATACCTTCAAGGATCGCCTGGCAGCGCCCGGCTACGACTAGTCCAGCTGCCGCATTGAGAACGACGATGTCGCGCCGCGGTCCCGTGGCTCCTGACAGGACGCTCGAGATGATCGCGGCGTTCTCGACCGCGTCACCTCCGAGGATGTCGTCGAGAACCGCCGGGGCTAGCCCGGCCGAGGCCGGGTCGAAGGTCCACGCTCTGAACTCGTCACCAGGAGCTGAACTGCGACGGTACTCGTAGAGCGTCGACGGTCCCAGCGTCGACAACTCGTCGAGACCAGGGTGGCCGTGCACCACCATGACATGCTCTGCGCCGCCGGCGGCTAGGACACGAGCCATCTTGGGCGCCATCGCAACGTCGCCAACCCCGACGACTTGACGGCGCACTCTGGCAGGATTTGCAAGCGGCCCGAGGAAGTTGAACGCCGTCGGGACCCCCAGCTCGCGTCGAACGGGAATCGCGTGCCTCATAGCGTGATGGAACTTGGGAGCGAAGCAAAAGCCGATACCAGCATCCAGTACACACCGGGCGACGCCCACCGGGCCGAGGTCAATAGCGACGTCGAGAGCTTCGAGGACGTCAGCCGATCCGGCTCTAGACGAAGCGGCGCGACCCCCGTGCTTGCATACTGGCACCCCACAGCCAGCGATCACCAACGCCGCCGCAGTAGACACGTTGAAGGTACCGGAACGGTCCCCGCCGGTTCCGCATGTGTCCACAGCCTTCGTCAGAACATCCGGGGGCAGCAAAACCTGCTCCGAGGCGGCGATCATAGATCCGACCATGCCAGACATCTCCTGGTCGGTTTCACCACGACAACGCATCCCGAACACGAAGGCAGCCACTTGCACAGCGCTGGCGTCACCGCGCAGGACCTCAGCCATAGCAGCCGAGGCCTGCTCTGAGCTCAGCGTCTCACCAGCTGCAAGAGCGCCGAGCACACTCCTCCAACCCTCAAAGCCCGGGACCGTCAAGCTTGTCTTAGAACCCGATCCTGAGCTCGGATCGTCATGCGGAGCGCCTTCGCCGGCGGATGATCCTGCGCCTCTCGCGCTCGGTCGTGCCTCCCCACACACCTTCGTGCTCGCGACGATCCAAGGCCCACTGCAGGCACAGTTCGCACACGTCGCACTGGGCGCAGATAGCCTTGGCGTCCTCGGCGTCCTCGTCGGTTACTGGGTAGAAGATACCCGGGTCAACCCCACGGCAAGCGGCTCTCTGGCGCCACGCCGGCGGAGCGGTGATCTTAGTTTCGTTCATGTTCATTCCCAGCTTCTGGGTGTCTAAAAATGGAGAGGCGTCGGTAGCTTGCCCTGCGGCCCCGATCGACCCTTCCAGTCTGGCAACTTTGAGTGGGCTTGTCCAGCCTCTAGTTGGTAGCGCCCTCGCATTGCTCTCACGGTGCTCGCCAGCTTCTCAGAGCCCCAGGAGCTGCGTTACCGAGACAGGTCAGCTGCGAGCGACGATCTAGTAGCCTCCGACAGCTCCACGCGCTCCTGGTAGAAGGGGTGGTCTACGACTAGAGCAACGCTCTCCTCGGCGAACGAATCAGCCTGCTCGGCGGTGAAGTCGAAGAGGATGAAGTGCACCGCGGAGGTGACCTCCGTACGTGTGAGATTCGCTGCATGCGCGTCCTCCACCCGGCACGGCACCCTTACCACTGGCTCCCGAGTGGGCGAGATCTCGAAACGGACTGCCGTCTCGATCCCCACGAGACGCGGCAACCAGTGCTCCATCTCCATCTTGGTCGTCAGCTCGATCAAAAGCGTCGCCGACAGCTGGCCCGGCCGCGGAATCAATGGGTTGTAAGTGTTGAGAAGCTCTTCCACGGCTTCGTCGCTGAAGGCTCTCTCCGCTCTCGCCATCTCCTGAATCTGGAAGCGAATCGTCTCCCGATTCTCGAACACGAGGCTCACAACGGGCCCCACCGCGACTCGTCTCGCAGTCTTTAGGGATATGACCTGGTTGCGCATCACGTCCCGCTGGCGTTCGTAGGCGCGCGGCTCCATGATGTCGTCGAGGGTCAACGAGCGGGATTGCACGGCCTGAGCCTCACTCCTCGGGTATCCCATACGCGCGAGCGATGATCTGCAGCGGATGACTAGCGGTCCGACCAGTCCCCTGCCCGATCGCAGTGTTCGCAAGGTCGCAGTCGCCAGCGACGACTTGCGAATCCGCCTTGTCGATCGCCTCCTCTAGAGGCCTGGCGACCTTTCGGGCAAGGTCATAGTTCTCTTGTCGCAGACCCCAGGTACCGTCGATGCCGGAGCATTTCGCCACGGTAGTGACCTTCGCACCGGTGAGCTTTAGTAGGTCGCGGCTTCGAAGGCCTATGTTCTGGGCCTGAAGGTGGCACGGGGCGTGGTAGGTGACGCTCTGGGGCACTTCACCGGCGAAGTCGGTGTCGAAGTGCTTTTCGGGGTCTTTGTGAAGCTTCCACAGGAACTCGCAGGCGTCGAAGGTGTGCTCGGCGACGACTTCGGCGTCGCCGCCACCGAGGTACTCGGGATAATCCCGCTTCAACACATACCCGCAGGTTGGCTGGCTTACCACTATTTCACGGCCCGACCGCAAACTCGCTAACAGCCCCGGCAGGTTCTTTCGGGCCTGGCGCTCGAAGGCTTCGAAGTTCCCGCTGTGCAACCATGGAGCACCGCAGCAGCCGACACCGTCAACGACCTCAGTGTCCACCGAGTTGTGCTCGTACACGTTGACCAGGTCCTTGCCGACGGCCGGGTTCTGGTATTCGACCAGGCAGGTCGGAAAGACGGCGACCCTGGCCTGCCATGGCCCCACGAGCCTGGTGTTGCGCTCCGCTCGCCCGCGAGCGAACCAGGTGGTGAAACGAAGCTTGGCGTAGGGGGGAAGTACCCGCTGAGCGGAGATACCGACCGCCTTCTCGATTACCCTGCGGACAGCCGAGCCCGGTTTAGACAGCGCAGCGTTAAGTACCGGTGCCACGAGACTCCCGGCTTTACCCGCTAAGTCGGTCCTAGCAAGGACCTGGGTGGTCACCTGCTGCGAAACGGTCTTCGGGCGGTTGGCGGAAGCCCGCAACATCAGGCGCGGAAAGTCCAGCTGCCAGTCGTGAGGGGGTACGTACGGGCACTTCACGTAGCAGAGCTTGCACTGGTAGCACTCGTCGACCACCTTATCCTGCTCGAACACGGTCAACGCCCCGACGTCGCCGTCGTGGGCGTCGATCGCGTCGAAGAGGGTTGGGAACGACGGACACAACGAAAGGCACAGCCGGCAGCCGTGGCAAAGGTCGTAAACCCTGGTCAACTCTTCGCGTAGGTCGGCCTCGACGAAGTAGGAAGGGTGCTTAGGGTCGTATGTAGCGGTCAGATCCAATGCCTCCTCGGCACTTCAAGCGGTTGGGGCTTGGAGTCCCTAGCGGTCAAGATGTCAAGAAACGCTCTGGAGGCCGCTCGTAAAGCGACCGGCATGGCTCTTCTCGGCCTTGGCGAGGGTCTCGAACCACTCGGCGATGTTAGCGAAACCTTCCTCTCGGGCGGTCTTTGCGAACCCGGGATACATCTCTGTGTACTCGTAGGTCTCGCCTTCTATGGCGGACTTCAGGTTGTCCTCGGTTTCACCGACTGCCACCCCCGTGACAGGATCCCCTACTTCTGCGAGGAAGTCGAAGTGACCGAAGGCGTGGCCGGTCTCGCCCTCGGCGACCGAGCGGAATAGCGCGGCGACATCGGGGTAGCCTTCGACGTCGGCCTTCTGGGCGAAATAAAGGTAACGGCGGTTCGCTTGACTCTCGCCGGCGAAGGCCTCCTTTAGGTTGTCGTGAGTCTTGGAGCCTTTTAGGTCTGCCATCCGGCTATTCCTTTCGATCGTTAACTTTCAAGTTTGGAGGATCAGGTCGCTAGTGCACCATGTCGGCTTTCGCAAGCTGACCCTTCGGGAGTCCTATAGCGATCTGGTGTCCTCGCTTTAGGTTAGTGCACGCAACCGGTTTTCGGATACATGACCCCTGCTGCACTCACCTAGGGAAGCCCCCACGTGGACCGGGACGTAGCCGGGTTGGCTGCAGTAGGTATGTTGGAGTCATGACGAAAACGTTCGACCGCGGGGAAGCGCTCAAGCGCCTGGCCAGCGAGACTTTCGACGTGCTGGTCGTCGGAGGTGGGGTGACTGGGTGCGGTGTCGCCTTAGACGCAGCGGCTCGAGGACTTTCCACAGCCCTGGTCGAGGCGTCTGACATCGCGTCGGGGACCTCGTCGAAGTCGTCGAAGCTCATCCACGGTGGTCTGCGCTACCTCCAGCAGCACGATTACCTGCTCGTCTACGAAGCTCTCCACGAACGTCAGATCCTCCTTGGGAATGCCCCTCACTTGGCCCACCCTCTGCCGTTCCTCATACCCCTCTTCGGCAAGGACGGGGTTGCGTCGCGAAGTGTCGCTAAGGCCTACCAGAGCGCCCTGTGGCTCTACGACATCACAGGGGGTATCCGGATCGGCAAGCGTCACCGTCGTGTCAGCTCCGACGAGGCTCTCGCTCACTTTCCGGTGCTCCGATCGGAAACTCTCGTTGCCTCGTTCTTGTACTGGGACGCGCAAGCCGACGATGCCCGCCTGACTCTCGCCCTCGCCCGCACAGCCGCATCACTTGGTGCGTGCATCGCCAACTACTCTCCCGTTGAGGAGCTCATCGAAGAGGATTCCAAGGTGTGCGGAGCCCGTCTGGCCAACGGTACGGTGATCAGGGCTCGCCACGTCATCAACGCCGGCGGGGTGTGGTCCGCCGAGGTCGCGGCTGCCGGGGTCGAGAGTCGGGCAGGATTTTCGTTGCGCCCTGCGAAGGGGATCCATGTGACCGTGCGGGCGTCACGCCTGCCCTGCGACTACGCCTCGGTCATCAGCGTTCCAGGTGACCGACGGTCCGTATTCGTGGTTCCCTGGGCGGCCGACGAGGCGACGTCACCGTCGGGCGAGGGACGCTACACCTACGTGGGGACGACGGACACCGACTACGACGGACCCCTCGACGATCCGCAGTGCACTCCCGAAGACATCGACTACGTGCTCGGCGCTGTCAATGCGTGGACCTCAGCGAACCTGACCCGTAGCGACGTGACCGCCACTTGGGCCGGCCTTCGGCCCCTGGTGAGCGACGCATCCTCCGCCCGTACGGCCGACCTGTCGAGACGCCACAAGGTAATCGTCTCCGCCAACGGGCTCGTGACTGTCACCGGTGGGAAGCTCACCACTTACCGCAAGATGGCGGCTGACGCTGTCGACGCTCTCGCCGACCCCCCCGAAGCGAACGCCCAACGCCTCACCCGGTTCACCTCTGATCCTCGGGTGCGGCGAGCTCGTCGGCGCTTCGAGTCTTTGGGCGGCCGTTGGAGACCAGCGGAGGCGGGGACGGCCGAGGTAGCCCTCGCTACCTCTCCGACCAAGCGCCTGGCGCTTGTCGGAGCTGCTAACTCCGGTCGACCCGAGCGGGCTGTCGCCGAAAAGGCCAGGTCTCTCGGCATCAGCGACGCTGACTTCAAGCACCTCTCTGGCCGTCACGGCTCAGAGACCGGAGACGTGCTCGCCTTGTGTGACGGAAGGACCGAACTTGCTGGCCGGCTCCACCCGAACCTTCCCTACTTGGCAGTCGAGGTTGTCTGGGCGGCACAGGCAGAGATGGCCCAAAGCGTCGACGACGTCCTGTCCCGGCGGACCAGAGCGAGAATCCTCGACCGTCAGGCTGCCGTCGAGTGCTCCCAACGAGTAGCGGAGCTACTAGGCGAACAACTCGGGTGGGACAGCGAAAAGGTTCACCGCCAGACCTCCGAGTTCAAAGCGAGTGTAGCCGCCGAACAGCACGCCGAGGAAGCCAGCTCAAGCACAGCCGAGGCTTCCAAGCAGCCGTGAGACCGAAGCGGACCCCTCCGCCCGGAGCGCTCGCCAGCCAGTCGGCGTCCAACCCGCCGCGATTTGTGCCTTCGCGGCCTGTCCCCGCCCTGACGGACGGTTTCACCTCCCGGCTTCGCGGAGTCTGTGGTTCCGTCCACGCCGACGACGCTGCGCGCGTCGAAGCGGGCCGTGACTGGTGGCCGCTCTCGGCACTGTGGGCTTTGGATGGACGCTCCCCTTGCCTGCCGGACCTAGTCGCCGTGCCGTGTTCGCTGGCAGAGGTTTCCGCCGTCGCATCACTATGCAACCGGGAAAAGGTACCTCTCACGGTGTTCGCCGGTGCCAGTGGCGTATGCGGCGCAAGCATACCTCTCCAATCCGGTGTGTCGATGGACATGACAGCCCTGCATGGGATCAGCGACGTAGATGCCACTAGCCGCACCGTCGAAGTGCGGGCCGGGACTTTCGGGCACGCTTTCGAGGACGGGTTGCGGAGCGGCTATGACCTTACCGTCGGGCACTGGCCGCAGTCCATAGCCCTTTCCACCGTCGGCGGGTGGGTGGCCTGCCGGGGTGCGGGTCAGCTCTCGACCCGTTACGGCAAGATCGAGGACATGGTCACTGCCTTGGAAGTGGTCTTAGCGGACGGCACCGTCGTACACACCGGCGGCGCGTACCCCAGGTCGGCTACCGGTCCCGACCTGACTCAACTTTTCGTTGGTAGCGAAGGAACCCTGGGGGTTATAACCTCGGTCCGCCTGCGAGCACATAAGGTGCCACCGGCCAAGAGTAAGTTCGCTTACGGTTTCACCGATTTCGAGTCCGGTCTCGAAGCTTGCCGGCGGGTCCTCCAGCGTGGTGCGACGCCGGCGGTCCTGCGTCTGTATGACAGCGCCGAGTCGGAACGTCACTTCGCCGGTGTAGGCGCTTGCGTCCTTCTAGTAGCCGACGAGGCCGACCCCGTGATCCTCGACGCTGTGACGAAGGTCGTCGCCGAGGAGTGCTCCGAGGCATCCCAACTCGGAGCGGAACTCGTCGATAGGTGGTTCGAGCGCAGGAACGAGATTCCCGACATTGCAAGCCTCGTCGCCGCCGGACTGGTCGTGGATACCGTCGAGGTGGCTGGCTCCTGGCGCGCGCTGCCGGCTATCTACGCCGAGGCCTTATCGGCTCTTCGAAGCCTCGAAGGTACGGTCGCTGCGTCGGCACATCAGTCGCACGCCTACAGCGACGGCGCCTGCTTGTACTTCACTTTCGCCGGACGAACCGGCGCTAGCGCGCGAGCCGGCCACCGCGCACGATTGGAGGCGGCGAGCCCCTCGGGGAGGCCCGAAGGCGACGCAGAGGTCTTCTACAGGGCGGCTTTCGACGCTGTGACCCATGCGGCTCTTCGCAACGGCGGCACCGTCTCCCATCACCATGGGGTTGGCCTGAACAGGTCCGGTTATATGAGAGAACATCTCGGTGGCGGCCTCGACGTGCTGCGCTCGCTGAAGGCGGCACTCGACCCGAACGGGATCCTCAACCCCGGAAAGCTCGGGCTCGTGCAGTGACAGTCCTGGTGATAGACGTCGGATCCACCAGCATCCGCGCTTCGATAGTCGCCGCTGACGGCACAGTGTCGTTCCAGACTAGGCGTCTTGCGCCTCCTGCAACACCGTTCCCAGGTCTGGTCGAGATAGACCCTACCGCGCTCGCCTCTGGTGTGCTGGAATGCGCTGAGCGCACCCTTGGCGAGGCTCGCCAAGCTAGCGTTATGCCTACCTCGATAGCCGTTACGGCCCAGCGGGCGTCCGCTGTCGCATGGAACGCCAGGACCGGCGCTCCCCTGGCTACCGGCCTTGCATGGCAAGACCTTCGCACTGCGGGTACCTGCCTTGAGCTCCAAGACCGGGGACTTCGACTATCGCCGAGTGAGTCCGCCACGAAGTTCGCATGGCAAGTTCAACAAGCCCTCGCCGAAGGCGTCGAACCCGCCGTTATCCGCCTCGGGACCGTGGAGTCGTGGGTGGCCTGGAACCTGACCCGATCGGGACGCCACATCACCGACCCGAGCAACGCAGCGGTGACGGGCCTTTACAGCATCACCGGAGGCACCTGGAACGACGCTGTCCTGGAGGCTCTGGGACTAGACCGTAACTGGCTTCCCGAGGTGGTCGACACCTGTGCCGAGCATGGTATAGCCGACGCACTTTCGGTTCCGTTGCCTCTGCGCTGCCTTGTAGGCGACCAGCAGGCTTCCCTCGCCGGCCAAGGGGCTACACTGCCCGGTCTGGGCAAGGCCACCTTCGGAACGGGTGGAATGCTCGACGTTTGCACGGGACAGGCGGCGCCTGGCTCGGCTATTCGAAGCGGTCACGGATGCTTCCCGATAGTTGCGTGGAGCCGGGCCGGGGCGGTCACATGGGGGGTAGAGGCCCTGATGCTCACAGCTGGGTCCGCCGTCGAATGGCTAGTCGAGGACCTCGGGGTCCTGTCGGACGCCGCGGAGTCTGAGAACGTCGCTGCTTCCTGCGAGGATAGCGACGGAGTCGTGGTCGTCCCGGCATTCCTGGGCCAGGCCACACCCCAATGGGATTTCGGGGCTCGCGGTGCCGTGTTCGGCCTCTCCAGGGGCACTGGTGTCGCCAACCTCGTCCGGGCCGTTCTCGAAGGTGTGGCGCACGGGGGGGCAGACCTTCTCGAAGCCGCCGAAGCTGACAGCGCGATCACCATAGGATCTCTGCGAGTTGACGGGGGCATGTCAGCCAACCGAGTTTTCCTGCAAGCTTTGGCTGACGCGTGCGGGCGGCCCGTTGAGGTTTCCCCCGAGCTAGAAGCGACGACAGTCGGAGCCGGGAACCTTGCCGGCCTCGTAGACGGAACTTGGGACTCGCTGGAGGAAATCGCCAAGGCGTGGAAGCCCAAAGAGATCGTGGTGCCGTCGGGACGTGATCCGCAGCGGGATCGTTGGCGCCGGGCAGTGGAACGCGCCTTGGGATGGCATCCCGAGTTATCCGCAATACAGTTTTAGCACGGGCGGTCGCCTGCGACACGAGGACTTCCTAGCTGCGCTCAGCTGGCGCCGGTGGCCATTAGGGCCATCACGCTGACCACCACTGCCAGCGGGGCTGCCACCGCACCCATCTTGACCGCCCGGCGTACCCCTGCGGGCTCTCCTGCGGCACGGGCCGAGGATATCCACAGCACCCAGGCCAGTGAACCCGAGACGAAGAAGTTGGGGCCGACGTCCAGTCCGATCAGCAGCGACAGGGGGTGCGATACGGCACGGGCGGACAACAGGGACGCCGCCGGGAGGTTGTTGATGAGAACCGTCGACACGGCAGCTAACGCCGCTGTGGCAAACGGGTCGAGGTGCCCGAGCACGTCCGCGGGACCCGACCACAGACGTCCCAAGGTCCCCACGCCCACAGCGAGCCCCAACAGGCCTGCCAGTACCGGCAGATTGAGAACGTCCTCCACGGTGGAGACGCTGAGGCGCTTCCCCCGAAGGCGCCAGGCGGCCGCAGCCAACCCGATGCCAGCTACGACAAGCGAAGGGGAGCCTACGGTCAGCATCGCAATGACCGCCGCGCCGATCGCTACCGCCCCGACCCCTAGGAGCGGTCGCGACCGGGGCGCTTGCGCCGGGACGCCCTCACCGTCGGATTCGCTGCCCCCCCGGTAAGCCTGCAGCGCACGGCGCGACGCCACAGCTATAACCGCAGTTGTGACCACGCTCGCTGCGATCCACGGCAGGACCATCCGGGAGGCAAACTGGCCCGCTGACGCATTGGAATGCGCTACCACTATCAAGTTGGTCAAGTTAGAGCCCGGGAGGACGAGCGAGCCTGCGTTGGCCAGAAGTATGCACGCAGGGAGTAGAGCTCCACTGACAGGAGCTTGGCTCTCCTCGCCCTGGGACCTGCCGGCGCTGACAGCGATAGGCGTCAAGAAGGCGACTGACGTGTCCAAGTTGAGCACGGCGCTCACCACGACGATCAGCAATGCAAGGCCGCTGAATAGCAGGACCGGGGTCGGACACACCCTGCCGAGAGCCCTCCCCGCTGCGACGAACAGCCCGTCCGACGCAGCCACGAGACCGACCAGGAGCAGGCCGGCTACGAGAACGAACGCCGGCCATGCCTGCCCCGCTGCAGATCCTGCCGCAGACGGGTTGACCGCTGCTGCCACTACCGCCGCTGCGACACCGGCGACGGTCAGATACCAGGCGCGCATCAGCCTCCGGCCGAGCCGGCCGCTCCCAGTATCAGCACAGTCCGCCTAGCCTGTAGGTCCCGGACCTGCCAGGAACTCGACGCGTCGTGCGACGTTCACAGCGTGATCTCCGAGACGCTCGAAGAACCTGGCGACCAAAGTCATATCCATAGTCACCGGAATCGACATCTTGCCCGAGGCGAGCTCCGCTATGAGGGCAGCATGAAGGCTGTCGAGGTCCTCGTCACGCTCGTCGAGGCGTTCGGCTGCGTCACGATCCTTGTCGTACCACGACTCGGCCGCGTGCCTCCACATCTCCGCCCCGATCGCCCCCATCCTCTCGACTATCCCGCGGCAGCGCGGGGTCATCTCGCCGGAGAGCCCGTGGTCGGCGTAGCGTGCGATGTGCACGACGAGGTCGTGGGAGCGCTCGAGCTCGGGGACTATCCGCAGAACACTGAGCAAAAGGCGCAGGTCGGCGGGTCCGACCGCCATCTGCGCTATCTGGTGGTTGGCGAGGTCCTCGATCTCCACGTAGAGGTCGTCGATCACCTGCTCCCTCTCGGCGAGGATTTGGAACAGGTCGTTGTCCCCGCTGAGGAGGGCGTGCGTCGCCCCAGCGAGGTCGTCTGCTACCAAAGCGAACAGCCTGATCGTCTTGGACTCGATCTCGCGGACCGGCAAAGGTGAGTTGGAATCACTCCACTGATGAACGCCGACTCCTGCCATTACCCCGAGCGTAGCTGGTCAGCCCGGCGGTGAACACCGCTTGGAGCTGCCAGCGTGTGGGTTGGGCGGGCTCAGTCCTCCTCGCCTGTTGGGCGGCCGGCCTTCATCGGCAGCTTGTTGCGCCATACCCCGTCTGCGGCGTGCAGGGCGGCTGCTACTGCTCCGGCTGTCGGCACGAGGCCGATCTCTCCCACCCCTTTTATTCCATAAGGGGCTCTAGGTTGGGGTACCTCCACGAGCTTTACCTCTATGGGAGGAACGTCTTTTGCTCTGAGAATCCCGAGCGAGCGGAGCGTCGTCTTGGTTGGATACCCTTTGGCGTCGGACGGGAACTCTTCGCTCAGTGCGTAGCCAAGACCCATGTGCACAGCCCCCTCGATCTGGCCGACGCACAGCAGGGGGTTGACGGCTCGCCCGACGTCGTGAGCTGCCAGAACTTTCTCGATGGCGCCCGTTTCGGGGTCCGCTACGACGAGCTGAGCTGCATAACCGAAAGCCGAGTGTATGGTCGGGTTGTCGACCTCCCCCAAATGCTGGGTCCAGTCCACGACGAACTCTCCTTGGAAGTCCACACCGGGGACCCTGCCAGCGGCATCAGCCCTCCTGCAAGCGTCGCGTACAGCCCCGGCTCCCATCAGGGTACCGCGACTTCCGGTGGTCTGGCCGTCCCCGAGCTCCCGACTGGTGTCGACGAGAACCATGACCTTCGCCGGGTTCAAGCCTAGCTCTTCCACCGCTACTTGAAGGGCGACGGTGTTGATGCCCTGTCCCATCTCGGTCCAACCGTGGCGGACTTCGACTGTACCGTCGTCGCAGAAGCGTACGACCGCACGAGACACTTCGCGGTACCCGTTGCCGAGGCCGGAGTTCTTCAAGCCGAGGCCGATCCCGACGGCTTTGCCGGCGACCCTGGCCTCCTCATAGGCCCCTGAAAGAGCGTCAAGGCACTGCAGGGCCCCAGCGCAGCCTTCGTCCATCACTTGGCCAGGACCCCACACATCCCCAGGGTGGATGACGTTCCTCCGACGGATCTCCAAGCCTGAGATCCCCGCAAGCTCTGCGAGGCGGTCCATGATCCCCTCCATGGCGAACTGGGCTTGGTTGGCACCGAAGCCACGGAAGGCCCCGCACACCGGGTTGTTCGTTCTCACAGCCACCGACTCCACGTCCACCGCTGGAACCCGGTAAGGGCCGGTGGCATGACCGGCGGCACGTTCGAGCACTTTCATTCCTACGCTCGCGTACGCCCCCGAGTCGCCGACCATCCTCGCCCGTACCGCCGTCAACCTGCCCTCGACGTCACAGCCGGCCTCGTAGACCATGGTGATGGGGTGACGCTTGGCGTGCACGAGGAAGCTCTCCTCGCGTGAAAGGGTGCATTTGACCGGGCTGCCGACAAGCCAGGCGGCGAGGGCTGCGTGAGCCTGGTTGGACATGTCCTCCTTGCCCCCGAAGGCACCGCCGTTCGAGACGAGCTCGACGCTTACCTTGTCCACGCCGACGCCAAGACAGGCAGCGATCTGGTCCCGGTCGTCCCAGATACCCTGCCCTCCCGAGTACACGTGCAGGCCCCCGTCGGGCCGGGGGACCGCCAGGGTGGACTCCGGCTCGAGAAATGCGTGCTCCACCCGCTGGGTCTCGAAGGTCTCCGAGACGGTGTAGGCGCTTTCACTTAGTGCCCGGTCGACGTCACTGCGTGAGTAAGACGACACCGACAGTATGTTGCCGTCCGTGCCCCACACGGCGACCTCGTCGCTCGACAACGCCTGACCCGGATCGACGATTGGTTCGAGGACCTCATAGTCGACGTCTACCAAAGCCGTTGCCCGGCGGGCCTGGTCTCTGGTGTCGGCGACGACTACAGCTAGGACGTCCCCGACATAAGAAGTCCTGCCACCAACTGGGATCATTACCGGCCAGTCCTTGTGCAAGATGCCAACTCTGAGATCACCTGGGATATCCGCAGCTGTCAGCACGGCGCGCACGCCAGGAGCTTCAAGCGCGCGGGTAGTGTCGACGTTGAGCACCTCGGCGCGAGCGTGGTCGGTCAGCCTGAGAGCGGCGTGCAGGATTCCCGGCACCCGCAAGTCGTCGACGTATCCACGGTCACCCAGCGCTAGCGCCTCAGCCTCGTAGCGGGTGCCGGTGGATCCGACGCCCCCGGGCAGGGCCGCCTCGCAGTCTTCACCGTGCGCCACGGCGCATATAGCATCCAAAATTTTGACGTACCCGGTGCACCTGCACAGGTGAGCGCCGAGATGCCTGCTCATGTCCTCCCGAGATAGCCCGGTGCCTTTCTTGTCGACCTGGGCCTTCGCCCGCATGACGATACCCGGGATGCAAAATCCGCATTGCAACCCCCCGTGAGCGGCGAAGGCTCGTGCGTAGCGCTGTCTCTCTGCTTCGGGGAGCCCTTCGAGAGTCACTACCGATCGACCGGCCGCCTTGGCGACTGGGTACTGGCAGGACACGGTGACCTTGGAGTCGACCATTACAGTGCAGCAGCCACATTGTCCCGACGGCGAGCAGCCGTCTTTAGCCGAGGTTATGCCCAATTCCTCGCGGAGTGCCGCTAACAAGTGCGGGTGGTCAGCCCTGACCGACACCCCGACACCGTTGACCGTCATGGTGACAGTTTCATTATCGACGTTCTCGGCGGCTTGTAGTGTCGTCATTTGGAATCACCTTCGTTGAAAGAGTGTTGAAATCTCACGGCCGTTCCCTCCCTCGACTGGACTTGCCGTTATCGCTCTCGGTGAGGATGGCGTAGCACTCCGGGCGGCGGTATCGATCGAAGTCGAACAGCGTCTCTTTGTACTTGGCGCACCAGTCGATGTCGCATTCCGCGATGATCACCTCGTCCCCGTTGGTGATCGTCTGCGCGACAATCTGGCCCGACGGTGCGACTATGCAACTCTGAGCGAGGGAGTCGACTCCCTCCTCCATGCCGCCTTTGGCCGTCGCGACGACCCAGGTGCCGTTTTGGTACGCGCCGGCTTGGAGCACCAACTGGTTGTGAAAGCCGGCTAGCACGTCCTGCGAGGGGTCGGGAGCATAATGTATCGGCGTGTTATAGCCGCAGAGGATCATCTCCACCCCCTGCAACCCCATAACCCGGTAGGTCTCGGGCCAGCGCCGGTCATTGCAGATCATCATTCCCACCCGGGCGCCGAGGAAGTCGTGCACGGCGAAGCCGTCAGGGCTCGGCTCGAAGTAATAGCGCTCCAGGTGCTGGAATGGTCGCCACGGCTCGTTTGTCTCATGGCCGGGGATGTGAACCTTGCGGTACTTGGCTGCGATCGACCCATGTCGGTCGACGATCACGGAAGTGTTATAGCGATGACCTTGCGGGGTCAGCTCCGCATATCCGAGGAAGAAGCCCACCTGACGCCTCGCCGCCTCTTCGAAGAGGGCCTTGGTGTCAGGCCCGGGCATCTCTGTCTCGTACCAGTGGTCAGCGACATACAACGGTTCCTGCCACCAGCGAGGGAAGAACGTGGTGAGCGCCAGCTCGGGGAACACGACCAGGTCGGCACCCCGGTCTGCTGACTGAACGAGCATGTCGAGCAGTCTCTCGACGACGCCGGCCCTGGTGTCGTTGCGCGCTACCGGGCCCATCTGGGCGGCTGCCACCACCAGGCGACGGCTCACCCCGCGACCCCGACGGCTTCCACCTGGGAACCAAGGACGTCCGTGTCTGCGAGGTCCAACAGGACCTGGAGCAGCACGTTCGTCCCGGCCTCGAGGTGCCCGGTGTCGGTGAACTCCTTCGGGTTGTGGCTGATACCGCCGACGCTCGGGACGAAGATCATCCCCGCTGGACACATGCGTGCGAGCATCTGCGCGTCGTGACCGGCGCCTGATGCCAGGCGCCGCACGGAAAGCCCCAAGCCAAGGGCCTTGGCCTCGACCAACGACACCACTGTCGGGTCGAACTCGACCGGCGCAAAGCGTGCGAGCCTACGCGTCGACCAAGAAACGCCTTCGCGCCGGCAGATCTCATCTATCTCCTCCGCGAGTTTCGCCTCGGCTCCGGCGAGGAGGTCCTCGTCGGTGTTGCGCAGATCGACGGTCATGGACGCCTTCGCTGCGACGACGTTCACCAAGTTCGGCACGAGCTCCAGCCGGCCTACCGTCGCGACCTGGTCAGCTCCCATTCCGACGGCTAGGCGACGGGCTTGCACGGCGATCTCGGCGGCGACTAGTCCGGGGTCGTGGCGGTATGACATTGGCGTCGTGCCCGCGTGGTTGGACTGGCCCACCAGCGTCAGTTCCTGCCAGGAGATCCCTTGTACCCCTGTAACAGCCCCGATGTCGTCGCCGTGCGCCTCGAGGACTGGACCCTGCTCTATGTGCAACTCGACGTACGCGTAGGGCGCCAGGCCCGGGCAGGGTGCCGATCCCACATAGCCGATTCGGGCAAGTTCGTCTCCGAGCCTCGCCCCGTCGGAGGCTACGATATCGCGGGCTTCTTCAACGCCGAGGCCGCCACAGTAGACGAGGCTTCCGAGCATGTCCGGGGAGAAGCGGGCACCTTCCTCGTCGGTGAAAAAGGCGACTGCCAGGGGACGGCGGGTCGCGACTCCGGCCTGTGACAGGGTTTCGATCACCTCCAGACCGGCGAGCACCCCCAGGTTGCCGTCGTAGATGCCTCCTGTGGCCACCGTGTCTATGTGCGAGCCGCACATGACCGGCGGGCCATCAGACAGTCCTGGCCGTGTCGCTACCACGTTGCCGATCTCGTCGATGCTGATGTCTAAGCCGAGGTCTTCCATCCAGGCGACCACCAGGTCACGACCGGCGCGGTCCTCGTCTGTCAGTGCGAGGCGGGCGCAGCCTCCGTCGCCGGTAGAGCCGATCTCGCCCAACTCCGCTAGCCTGGCGGTTAGCCTCCCGATGTCGATCCGAAGGTCTTCGTGCACTCTTACAAAATGACGCGCTCTTGACTGAATGTCAAGGCGAATTTTATAATTCGTCAAGATGGGTTCTGGGGTGGCTACACTCTTTGCCGTGGTCTACGCGAAGGTGGACTTTACGGTCGAGCCTTTCACCGACGGAGAGCTAGGACCTCACGTACGGGCGGCCCTGGCGGCGGTCCGTGCCAGCGGGTACGAACCCGAGGTAGGCCCGTTCGGCAACTCGATGACCGGTCCTGTCGACTCCGTGCTCGCGGCCGCGTCGGCGGCCATCGAGGCGGCCTTCCATGCCGGGGCTAGCGGCGTGGCTATGACAGTGACCAAACGGGCTTCCGGCGACGAGGCCGCAGCATTCCTCGAAGCCGTCCGCCCCGTCGTGTCAGCCCTCGGAGCGCGGATCGTCGGGACCGCTGACATGTCCGACGCGGCGTTGCCTTTGAAATGGAGAGGTGAGGTCGTCGCTGGGGTCGAACGCACCGCCGGGACAGCCCAGACCGCTGGCTACCACAACGGTCTGAGCGCGTTGGTAGGCGATGTCGAGACAGCCCTGGGCGCTGCGTTGTCTGACCTCGACCGAGCGTCGAAGCAGCGGGCTGTCCGGATGCTCGACGAGCGCGGGGCGTTCCTAATCCGCAACGCCGTCGAGGAAGTCGCCGACACGATGGGCGTGTCGCGGGTGACTGTCTACAACTACCTCAACGCGACCCGCGCCAACTCCTGACGACCCGCCCGCACGGCCGGGCGACCCGGCCGCTTAGAGTCGAGCGAAGAGACGCCGAGCCTGCTCGGCGGCGCGAGCTCTAACCTCGAGGGGGTCAACCCTGGTTGGGACTCCCTCTTGGAGTACGACCTCACCGTCGACCCAAACGTCCAAGGCCCGCACGCCGGTGGTGAAGGCGGCGCACCACGGGTCGTCGACGCTGTCGTAGCTCCACCGCACCCGGTCCGATCGAGCCTGGGGTACCAGGTCCCAGCCCGCTTCGAGCCACCCCCAAGCCTGCTCGGGGGTGGCGGTGACGTCGAACTCGCGGGCGCGTACGTAAGCGAGCCGAAACTCTTCGAGCATGTCGGCGCCGATCCCGTCGGTTCCAAGCACCACCCGCCCCGGCCATGTCTGAGGTACGGCGTAACCGACGGCGTTGTTCATGTTCGACCGGGGATTGTGAGCGAGAGTGCCGGGCAGGGTGCCTTTGCGGTGGACGCCGTGCACTACCAGCCACCGCTCGTCGGCGAAGCTGGCGAGTCTGTCGGTCGCGTCGACATCTACCTCGCCCTCTGCAACATGGACATGTACCCCGACGTCGAAGCGCTTCGCGATGTCTGCCGCGGCTTCGAGGGTATCGTCGCTGCACGTGAACGCGGCGTGCAACCCCACCATCCCCGGCTTCCCGGCTGCCAGAAAGCTCTCGTTTTCAGCAAGTCCCCGGCGGGCGCCGTCAGGTCCGTGGCGATCTGTCACCCCGTAGCAGCACACAGATCGCACCCCGACCCGCGCACACGCATCCGAGATGACCTCAAGCGTCCCTTCGATGCACCCTGGGCTCTCGTGGTGGTCGACGATGGCTGTCGTGCCCGATTCGAGCGCTTCTAGGGCGCCGAGCATCGCCGACCATCGGATCATCTCCAGGTCTAAAGCGACGTCGAGACGCCACCAGATCTGCTCGAGAATGTCCATGAACGACCTCGGCGTCACCGGCGGAGCCGGCATGCCACGCGCCAGGGCGGAGTACAGGTGGTGGTGGGCGCACACCAGCCCTGGCGTAGTGTCTGACAATTCAGGCCGTCTAATCTGCCGCCTGGGCTTCGGCGGGTACCGACTTGAACGACAACACCCAGTAGACGACTCCCCCGACGATGATGCCGACCAGCCAAGAGAAGTCGCTGCCGTTGGTGGCCGACGAGAGTGGGCTCAGATAGGACGGTTGGTAGAACTGGGCGTTGATCCAAAGCAGAGCAGCCGCCATGCCGGCTGCCATGGCGATTATCGCCTTCCAGTTGATCCCACCGTTGCGCCAGTAGACGCCTCCACTTTCGTCAACGAGCCCAGCCCGGCTGTAGCGGCCCCGTCGCAGCAGCCAGTCGACGGTGAGGATACCGAACCACGGTGCCAGCCACACGACGATGTAGTCCAAGAAGCCGGACAGGTCGTTGTAGAAGCTGCCTTTGAAGATCACCAGGAAGGTGACCGCACCAGCGACGATCGTGTCGATTATGACGGCACCCCAGCGCTTGACAGGAACACCCAGAGCCTGGAGGGTTACTCCGGAGGAGTACATGTCCAAGCTGTTGATCGCGAACAGCTGCGGAAGGGCGAGTATCAAGAATGGCCAGAAGAACCAGCTGGCGAACGACGACGGGACCCCTGTCACCGCCGCTGCGTTGGGGCTGATTACGTAGGCGGCCGCCCCGAGAAGCTCGAGGAGGATCGACGGTATCGCCGCGCCGAGGGTTGCAGCCCAGAAGGTCTGGCCCATCGGGGTCTCACGTGGGAGGTATCGGGAGTAGTCGTTGGCGTTCTCCGTCCAGCCAAGTCCACCGGCCGAAATAAGCAGCACGATAGCGGTGGTGATGACCTGCCAACCAGCCGACACGGGCTGCTTCGACTTGATCCGCGACGCCGCCAGATCGTTCAAATTGACGTGAGGTATAACGAGGATGGCCATTATCGCGAACACGACGATGAAGACGAAGGAAAGGTAGCGGAGCACTTTGGTGATGGTCGCGTGGCCGAGGAAGGGGATGATGAACTGCAAGGCCACTGCGACGAGGATGATCACGATCTTCAGGCCGGTACCGGCGGTGATGCCGCCCTTGGAGAACATCGCCTCCACTACGAGGACGATAAGGACGAGTCCTTCCACTTCGAATCCGACCTGCGTCAGCCAGTTGAAGAACGAAACGCTCCGGTTGCCGTTCTTGCCGAACGGCGCCCGGCTCACCATGAAGGCGGTGGTCCCAGTTTCCGGACCCTGCAAGCTGGCAACCCCGAGCACGACGTAGAAGACGTTGCCGACCAAGATGGCGAACACCGCCTGAGGGAAAGACAGGCCGAAGCTCATGATCAACGCGCCATAGACGAGGAACTCGACGTTCCAGATAGCGCCCGCCCACAGCCAGAAAAGTCCGGACGGCCGCATCACCCGCTCGTCGTCGGGGACCAGGTCGATACCACGCTGCTCCAGCTTGAAAGCCGCGTAGTCCTCGTCGCCGGACGTGGCTTTGCTCGTAGTCAAAACCCCACCTCTCTCTCATGCACCGTGATCCCAGGTTCCTGGCATCCGTACTGGACAGCGAATGTTAGGGAGCGTCGGGCACCGTTGTCAACGACCGTGCCTCAGCCGTTCGAAGCTCATGTTCGGTCCGGCAGCGTCCGACCGGCGAACTCGCTCAGGCGTTTGTGCAGGTCGGAGGCTTTGGACGCGGATGCGAAGCTGGCCCTTATCGCCGTCTCGGTGGCGGCGATCGCTCCCTGTAAACCCCAATGGCAGACGCTTTGTGCCAGGGCGAGCTCCGAGGTGAGGGTGACGCCTAATGTCACCGGATCGTCAGTGTTGATAGTGACAGCTATCCCGCCATCTACCAGGGTCGCCAGCGGGTGGCGGCCTATCGAACCGTAAAGAAGTTCCACGTTCGACGTGGGGCATACGTTCAACGCGACTCCCTCCGTCGCTAGACGGACCATCAGATCGCGGTCCTCGACGCAGCGCACGCCGTGGTCTATACGGCTCACCCCGAGGTCGTCCAGCGCCGAGACTATCCCTTCCGGCCCAGACGACTCGCCAGCGTGCGCAGTCCGACCGAGACCGAGCGCGCCGGCAAGAGCGAAGGCCGGCGCGAAACGGTGGCCAGTCGGCCCGGTAGCTGCCTCGTTGCCGTCTATGGACAGTCCAACCAGGCGCGACGGGGGCCGAGCGGCCAAGGCTTCAACGACCTCCAGGGCTTCGTGGGCGCTCTGGCTCCTCAGCAGCGACACGAGCATCCACGCGTCGCAGTGGCCGTCGCCCGCCGCCTGGTCGAAACCCGCCGAGACTGCGTCCAATAGGACTTCGCGCCCCAAGCCTCTCCAGTGGGTCGGGTTCACGATGACTTCAGCGTAGGCTACCCCGTCAGCGCCGAGGCGGGCGGCGAAGTCGTAGGCTTGGCGGACGGCTTGCTCAGGGGTGCGGATCAGGCCGCACCACCAGTCGAGCCTGGCCAGCAGCTCGCTCAGGCTCTTCGGGCGCAGTATCGACTGCGGGTTGGCGGGCAGCTCCTCCCCCGCTTCGTCCGCCAGCTCGACGATCCTGTCGACGTCGAAACCTCCCTCCAGGTGAACGTGCAACTCTACCTTGGGGAGACGTCGGAGCCAGTCGTCATCCACGGAGCAGACAATACCGGCCCAGGGCGGCCTCAGCTGCCCGCCAGCTCTCCACCAGATCACCGGGACATGCGTTCCGGCGGAGGTGTAACGTCACCCGGGTCGGTTGCGACTGCTGGTCACCCTGGCCAGCGAGGAGGTGCTCTCAAGGTGGCCCAGCAACAGGATCTGGTTCCACTTCCGTCTACGCCGGCAGATTCGCCGAGCCCGACGCTGTCGTGGGAGCGTGCCAACCCTCCTCGGACCTGGCCCCTCGGGGAGCTTTTGGAACCTCTCTTCGTCGACCAGGAGACCTACGGGCGGACGTGGGCCGTCGCTGTCGCTCACCGCGGGAAGCTGGTATTCGAGCGTTACTCGGGTCAGCTCGACTCGTGGAGCGGCCCAGGCGAGGCGGTAGGCCCTGACACTCTCCTTTTGTCGTGGTCGGTGGCGAAGTCGGTGTTGCACGCGGCAGTCGGGATCCTCGTCGGAGAGGGGAGGCTGACCCTGTCCGACACCTCTATGCACCCCGACTGGAGCGGAGACGGCGATCCGAGGGGGCAGATCAGCTTGGCGGACCTTCTGGCTATGAGGGACGGCCTGGATTTCGTCGAGGACTACGACGTCGAGTCGTCACGCTCCGACGTGATCGAAATGCTCTTCGGCGGCGTCGATGATATGGCAGCATATGCGGCGTCTAAGCCCCTAATCGCCCAACCGGGTGATAGGTACAGCTATTCGAGCGGGACGTCCAATATCATTTCGGCGGCCGTGGCCCAAGTCGTCGGTGCCGGCGACGCATATCGTGACTGGCTGGCGATCCACCTCTTCGGTCCAATCGGCATGACCAGCGCGATACCCGACTTCGACGGCGCCGGCACGTGGGTCGCCTCGTCGTATCTTCGCGCCACGGCCCTCGACTGGTTACGCTTCGGCGAACTCTACCTGCGCGACGGGATCTGGGACGGCCGTCGCATCCTGCCAGAGGGATGGGTGGACCTAGGTCGCACGGCCTTGTCTCAGACCGACGAGGACGACCGCACTTTCTACGGGCATCATTGGTGGTGCGACCCTTCTGACCCGACCGGCACATTCTGGGCAGATGGATACGAAGGCCAGACCGTCACGGTGAACCCAGGGCTGGACCTAGTCGTGGCCCGCTTCGGCAAGACCCCCCCAGGCTCGGAGGCGATCTCGCAGTGGCGGCGTAACCTCGTGCGCGGCTTAGCCGGCTTCCGTCGTTGACATCCAAGAGCGGGCGGCGGCGAGAGAGAGGGCTGAGAAGGCCTTCGAAGGCGTTTCACGGTCGCCGGCCGGGCAGCCCTGGTCGGCCAGGTACGTCGAACGCTTCGCCCGCCTAATCGAGGCTGGGCGAATTTATCCATCCCGGCAAGCCTCCGAAGGGTCGCAACTGGTCGCCCCGATAGCGCCCAACACTGATAGCGCTCCGACCGGGCCGTCAGGCACGCCGGATCCGTCGGTGGACAGATCCGGATTACGGTGGATCGCTCTTCGGCAGTTCAGGCACAACCCCGGTGCTAATCGACTCTAAGCTCTAGCTGCCGGTGCGGTCGCGATGCTTGCACCCAGGCCAGCAGCAGGGTCTGCGCTTGCCTTCCTGGAGTTCCTCTTGGGTACGACGGATGCGTCGTAGTCGGGTGGTCTCTTGCTTGGCATCTTCGACCCAGCAGATGAACTCGTTGCGAGCCAGCGGCGTTATGTCCATCCAAGCATCGAGGACGAGTTGGTTGGCGAGAAGCGCTCTGTGCATGTCTGCAGGTAGGTTGTGCACCACCCCACCGGGAGGGTTTTGGCTGCTGGCGAAGGTACTGTCACGACCAGCGGGTATCGCCGTTTCGTCTCTTCGGCTGCGTGGGCCAACTCGGCCGGTCGTGTTCTTGTCGATTCTCGTCGCCACTTCTGCCTGACTAAACGGACCTGTTTAACTTGGGGTTCGCATTTTGCGCTCGACAACCTCGGCTCGATTGTATCCGGGCATCTGCTCCCTCACTCGATCCGTTGGGCAGCGGCGAGAGGCATCTGTTCGTCGCGGCCGCGCCCGAAGGCGTCTAGGTACGCGGTGGCCGCGTCACTGAGGCTGCCTCCGAAGGGCCCTTCGACCTGACCTGGCTGCCGCCGCGGCTCTGTCCCGGGCCTACCTCAGCCGAAGGTTCAAGGCATCCGTCGGCGGATCGTCCCACCACTACCTGTGGACTCCGCGCTTGGAGCAAGCGACCTACCTACTCGGTACGACGGACTGAAAGGTCGCAGCCAACTGCTTCGCCGGCGCTACTCAGAGCGTTGACCAGTCCGCGACAGGCTTTCGCCGGGTATTCGGCGAGACGCCGCTCTCTTAGGCCACCACTTATCCCGAGGGCTGGCAAGGAAAGAGGCCCTGACGAGTCATCGGATGCGACCTCTCGCTATGGCAAGCGAGCCTGCCGTGATTCCCAGTACACCCCTACGGTCCTGGGGGTCACCGCCGTGTATCACACAGAATAGCTATCGTGAACCGAGCCGTCCACGGCTACCTCGGCGTCAACTTCGACATCGGCTGGGACATCGTCGAACGTGACCTTCCAGCGTTGGCACGGATGGCCCGTATCAAGTTCACCCTCAGCAAGGCCCGAGAAGGACGGGGCCGTGACCTCGTGATGTCCACGAACTTGAATCCCTGACAAGGGAGTGTCGTGGGCCGCAGGCACTCGTATTCGAACTTTCCTGAGCTGCGAGAGCGAGTCGCGAAGCTCGCCGACTATGTATAACCCCGGCCATCGGATGGCGTCATCCACAGACTCCCGCTCATCGGCTGGATCTAGGATCGTCGCCTGAGCCGAGTCAACGAATCCACCCTCTGAGCCCTTGGGGAGGGGGCTTGCACGTTCTGAGAGATCGTCACGTTTACCGTCCGATCCCAAGATGCCCCGGCCGCGTTCGCCGGCCGGGGCATCGCTAGAAGTGTTGGGGGGCGGTTCGCGGGGAGCTACCGGCGAACATCCCATGGTCGAACGAGAAACGTCAAGCGTGACCGGATTCCCGGCACGGAATCGTTCAGCCAGGACACGACCTGATAAAGACCAGGCATCCTGTGAAGTAGTCGAAAGGCCGTGACACGAAAGCCTGTGACATGCACAAATTTGCGTCCTTCTTAGGATGACAAGCCAAACTGCATTTTGTGCGCACTCAATAACTCTCCTTACAATTCACCCCCACCACCCAGAGCTAGGAGCAGGGGCCTTTGTCGATTATGGTACCAGTGGCTGAATACAGATCAAATATCTGTCCCTGATATACCTGTCCACCTTGGGCATAACCTATGCCATTGTAGGGGATCCAGAGTTCTCCATTTTGATTGCCGTTCGAATACGTTGGATTGCCAGGCAACTGATTCCAGTAGCTTCCTGCTCAAAGGAACCCATTGGTGTCATCATATGGAATATTAGCGCCATTTTGTGTATATACCTCTGTGTAATCGACACAGTAGCTCGATCCGTTCACATACACACAAACGTTATTACCGCATTTTGTCGCACTAGGCGGAGGGACCTGCGGCGTCGCTGTGGCCGCATCGATTGCTGCGGAGCGACACTCCTGCCGTCTGGTAAGTGAATGGTACCCATCCCGGTGTGAAGACGTACGGCGTACCCGATGACTTGTCCAGCCTGATTATGATAAGTAGTGATGTCCGTGCTCGGCGAACTTGATGTCTGTGCATTGGCAGTACCAACGCCGAAAAGTCCGCCGAAAACAATGGTTGCTATGATCCCCAGAGTCGTGACTCTGGGGATTCTCAAGAGTTTCATCGCCTGTTATCACCTTTCTCTTATCTTAGAAGATAGTGACGAGAGCTCCTTGACGAATTAGTGCAAGGCGCCAAGACGATTCTTTAACTCCCATACGAGATCTTCAAGGAACATTCTGGTGAATTCCTTGTTTACAAAGGCGTGATGCCTTCCCAGCTCTCCCTCACCCCCCCTTCCAAGGTTGAGGCGGGAGCCCGAGTGCCCTCCGAAGAGGAAGCGGCAGGCCGGAGCGCCAGGACCCTGGCGGCGGCCAGCTAGATCGGGTCAGGCAGACAGGACCTCCCGTAACTCTGGTCCTCCGGATCTGGGCTTTCCGGCGCGTTGCCACGCCCATGGAGAACACCGTCCGCCACATTCTTGAAAAAGAATCTTGCAAAGGGTATTGACTTCACGGCCCGATCGAGGTCTCATGCACGGTCCTCAGCGGCGCGCCTCCCGGTCGTGGGCTACCCATGTCCGACTACCCAATCTCCAAGTCCCGTTCCGGCCGGTCGCCGGACCTTCCCTCGCGCTCGACTATCGACTCCGATCAGCGTCCGGACAACTCGCGGGTCGGTCACGCCCTCGCCCGGACCGTCACAGGCGACCTCGGCGGCCTCTTCGACGGGCCCTCCACCATCCGCTTCGACCCCAACCTGCCCATGATCAGCCTCGACCTGTCACGCATCTCCGGCTCCGACCACCTCATCGGCATGGTCATGACCTGCGCCTCATCGTGGATGGAAGCCGCCCTCACAAACCCCCAAGCCGGGCAACGCTGGGTCATCTACGACGAAGCCTGGCGCCTCCTAGCCCAACCAGCCCTCCTAGCCAGAATGCAATCACAATGGAAACTATCCAGAGCCCTCGGCATAGCCAACCTCATGATCATCCACCGGCTCAGCGACCTCGACACCGTCGGCGACGCCGACAGCGAAACCCGCAACCTCGCCCTCGGACTCCTAGCCGACTGCTCCACCAAAATCATCTACGCCCAAGAATCCAGCGAAGCCACCAAAACCGGCAACACCCTCGGCCTATCCACCACCGAAACAGCCCAACTCCCCAACCTCGCACGAGGCGAAGGACTCTGGCGCCTAGGCGAACGCGCCTTCCTAATCACCCACACCATGACACCAGACGAACTCACCCACTTCAACACCAACCAACGCATGACCAGCAGCCCCCGCCAGTTCCCGGGATCTGGGGATGATCTTTCGGGAACTGAAGGGTAGATGCTTGTGCGAACCCTACCGGGCGCCGTGGGTTGGGGGAACCGACGGTCAGCCGGCTTTGCGCCGGGGCGGGGTTTCGGGGGTGAGGAGCTGGTGGACGCGCTGGTGGGAGATACCGAGGATGGCGGCGGCGTCGCGCATGCTGATGCCGCGGCTGGTGAGTGCGACGGCGGCTTTGCGGGTCTGTTCGATGGCCAGGCGGTCGGCGTCGCGGGCTTGCTCTCTGGCTTTTCGGGCTTGTTCGACGGTGCGGCCGGTGGCTTTGGGCAGGACTGGTCGGGCGACGAGCTCGATGGCGGCTTCGTCGGTCTGGAACCACAGGGCGGCCGCTTCTCGCATGCGGGTGAGGGCTTGGTCGATGGTCTTGCCCCAGGTGTGGACCCGGGGTTCTTCGGCCAGCTCGACCGACCAGCGCCCGTCGTTTTCGTGTTCGAGGCAAGCGGTGTAGGTGGTCACGATCTCCTCCTTCAGGTTGGTGCTGGTGTCGGTTGTCATTTGGTCAGCCATTTGGGGCCGAGGCAGGGCCCGAGGTCGCGTTCTATGGACCGCAGTGTGCCCGGGGTCAGATTGAACTTTTCCCGGTTGAGTTGTCACTCTTCACAATAAGGAGTAGATAAGTCTTATGGCTCATACAAAGAGAGTGTTCTCGGCGGAGTTCCGGGAGAAGGCGGTGGCTTATGTTGTGGAGCAGAACAAGTCGATCGCGGCCGCGGCCCGCGAGTTAGGTGTTGGCGAGTCGACGTTGGGTTCGTGGATATCGGCTGCACGGGAGAGCGGTTCTGGTAGTGGTGGTGTTATGACGCGTGGGGAACGCGAGGAGATACGCCAGCTTAAGGCGACTAACCGTGAGCTTCAGATGCGCGTTGAGTTGCTAAAAAAAGCGGCGGCCTTGGTCGCGACCGAATCCCTGAACTGATCTTCAGGTTTATCGACGCGGAGAAGGCTAACTTTCCGGTCGCGTTCATGTGCCGAGAGTTGAAGGTGACACGCCAAGGGTATTACGCGTGGCGGGCCCGCCAGCTTGCGCCGCCGACAGCGCGCCAAGTTGAACGTCAAGGTCTAGTTGAGTTGATCGCCGAGATATTCGCCGAGCATCGAGGTCGCTACGGTGCGCCGAGGATATGGGTTGAGTTACGCCGGCGTGGCCGGCTGGGCTGTATCAGACCATATGCGAACCGACTTGTGCATCGACGCTTTAAACGATGCTCCAAGCCGACACAGACCCGATCCTGGATTAATTCATCACTCAGACAGAGGGTCTCAATATACTAGTTATGACTACCGCAAAGCGCTCACTGATAGCTATCTCGTCGCATCGATGAGTCGTAAAGGCAACTGTTGGTATAACGCTGTAGCCGAGAGTTTCTGGGCTACCATTAAACGAGAACTGATTAACGACATCAAATGGGAATCGAAAGAAGAACTCGAGGCTGCTCTGTTCGAGTATATCGAGATCTACTATAACCGGAAACGGGTTCACTCGTCGCTTGACTATATGACCCCACAAGAGTATGATGATTCATATCAATAGACCGCGGAAGCGGCATAACCCGAGCGACAACAATACCGGGGGAAACCCACCCAGCCGTCGTCGCTACCCGCCGACTCCGAAACCCCCGACATGACACGACTACGTCAACAAGCCAACTCCCGAATGCTCGGCAACGGACTGTGCACCAGGCCGATCGAGCTCGACTGCCGAATGGAGACGATCTGCGAGAGCTGCGCCTACTTCAAGACCGGACCCGAGTTCGTCCCAGTCCTCATCCGCCAACGCGACCACGCCCGCACACACAACCAACACGACCGCGCCGAACTAATCAACGGCCTCCTCAAACAGGTCATCCAAGAGACGACTTGACAACTATCACCCATATAACGCCGAATCGGTCGTCGTCCAGGTCACGGTATCGGAGATGCTGGCCCGCTGATCTGTGCGCTTGGAAAGCTACCCCGGGAGGGCGGCGGTCGTCGTTGTGCGTCCACGGATGACTCAGATGGGGCGGCGCTCCAGAAGCAGATAGGTCCGGTGGCTCGGGTGCTCGTCGGCAACAGGATGGCGATCCAGTCGAGCAGTGGTCCCCAGGCCCGCCAAGCGCTCGGTGGCGACCTCAGCCTTAGGGTCGAGGAACCGGAAGACCAGATCCACGTCGAGGTCGAACCAATTGGTGAAGTGCCGCTCGTCGCCCGACTGGGCGCCGGCGTCGCCAGTGTGGAAGGCGACCAATGCCATGCCCCCAGGCGCCAGCACCCGCCGCATCTCCTGGAACGCCACGGTCCGTTCGCGAACATCGAGATGGATCGTGGCGTACAAGCACACCAGCCCGGCGACGCTTCGGGTGGCGATGGGAAGTGCGACCAGGTCACCGGTAGCTGCTGGGATCTGCCGGCGGCGTGCGAGGGCGCACATATGTCGTGACAGGTCGATCCCGACGACGCTTGCGCCCAACGCGCGTAAGTAGGCGCCGACGTGCCCTGGTCCGCAGCCGAGATCGGCGATGAGCCCCCCGTCGGAGTGTTCGACGAGGACGGCGAGCAGTGCCCGGTCGAGCGGCTTGCCTGCCAGTTCTTCACCTATGGCAGCGTCGTACTTGGCCGCTACGGCGTCGTAGCTGAGGCCAGTGGCACGATGCCAGCGTTCGTCCTGGCACACGAGTACATAGTGCTCGATCGGGGCGACGGCCGCGCGCCACCATGACCTGGCCCGGCGCGCCAGATCGACGGCTCTGGATCGCATGGCGCAGGACCACGAGCGGCACCAGGAGCACCGAACGCCCGCCCAGATCGCCCTACGCGATGCCACGGCAGCGTCCCGAGGACCACTTCGGGCGCGGCCCGTCGAGATCTCGTTGATCAGTGCAGTGCGTACGTATACCCTGTGCATGCGCGCGCAAGAGCGCAGCGGTGGGCGACGTCCAGCCGCCAGCCGCCGCGAACCCGCAGCTCACCGGCCACATCTCGCCGCGCACACCCTGCATACGCATGCGTACGCAGGATTGATAAGGCCCCGACAAAAACACCCGAGAAACCCGGATCTTCGACACGAGTCCCAACGCGAACCCGCTGGTCAGGGCGTTGCGCATACGCAAGAGGGCGCGAAGAACCAGACGAACTAGTCCGAAGTTACGGCTCTGAACCCCGTAGAAATAGGGGCCTCCCGGCATAGATGCGGGTCGTTTCAGGGATCCGAGCCCCGGCGTTGTTCGTGGGGGAGGACGTGTTCGATGGGGCCGAGTGTTAGCATGATGAGGCCGAGTGCGGCGTTGGCGGAGTGGAAGCCGTAGGCGCGGTTGACGATCAGGCGCACCCGGCGGTTCAGTCCTTCGTGGCGGGCGTTGTTGATGCCGAGGCGTACCGCGGCGAGGATGCCCCCACGGCGCTTGCGGATGGTCTTGGCCGCAGTGACGAAGGGTTTCAGGCCGGAGCGTTGTGCCTTCGAGCAGAACCGGTCGAGCAGGATAGCGACTTCTTCTTCGGAGAGGTCGCCGGCAAACACAGCCCGAAGGGCCTCTTTCAGGGTGTAGGCCCGCCACAGGTCCCCGCCTCGGCGCTTCAGCTTGCGCAGGGTGGCGGCCTGGTCGTCGCTCAGGTCGCCTGGGTTCTTCAGCAGCGCCCAGCGCGCCCCCTTGAAACGCTTGGCCGCCTCCTGGTCGGCCAGCTTGCGTAGGTCCTGCCACACGGACCTGCGGACCTGGTCCAAGGCTTTGGTGACGAGCTGGACGACGTGAAAGGGGTCGTAGCAGATCACCGCGTTGACGGCGTGGTGCTCCTTGCGGGCGGACTTCTCGTAGGCGGGGCCCATGTCCATCGACATGGCGGTGATCGCTGCCGAGCGCTTCGCGCCGAGCTCGTCGAAGAAGCAGTCAAGCGTGTCGGCGTCCTTGCCCTGCTTGCCCCAGACGAACCTGCCGGTGGCGTGGTTCGAGACCAACGTGAGATAGGAGTGACCCTTGCGCCAGGAGACCTCGTCGACGCCGGCCACGAACAGCCTGTCCAGGCGCTTGTTGTCGAGCCCGGTCGCCATCACCCGGCAGATGATGCGCCCGACGGTGTCCCAGTCGATGCGCACCAGGCGGCACAGGGCTGTCTTGTCCATGGTGGTGGCGAGCCACCCGACCAGGTCCTCGAAGTCTCTGGTGAACCGGGAGCCGGCCCGGGCGAAGGGCACCCCCTGGGTGCGGGCGCCATGGGCGGGACAGTCGACCCGACGGAGATCGGCCCGAACTTCGAGGCGCCAGCGGCCCAGATCGAGGTGCCGCCACGACGAGGAGACCGGGCGGGTGTCGTAGCGGGCGTTGGTCGTGTAGTGGCACTCGGGGCAGCACAGCTTCCGGCTTCGCAGCTTGACGGTGACCACCACTGTGGCCGGCTCGAAGACCACGTCGGTGACGGTCACCCCGGGCAGGTCGACAAGGCGCTTAAATGCAGTGGTGACGCGCACGGGATCGGTCTCCTCGGCTCGGTTGGTGTCGCAACCCCGAACCTAGAGACCACCCGTGCGCGTCACTCGGATACCCGGTGCGAACGCCGAGCCCACCTACTCCGACCCAGGTCGCGAAACGGGGACAGATCGTCACCCCCGCTGACCGGCGTCGAAGCTCTTGTCCTACACAAGGAACTTCCCGGTCACATCGACGCGTTCACCCACATTCATGCCGGAAGACCCTCTTCTCTTACGAGTGAACCTCGGTTACTTCGTTGAGGTGATTGCACGATCCGGCGAGCCGATCGTAAAAGCATTGAGCGGCCCTTTCCAACGATTCGGCCAGCGCTGACGGCCTCGTCCGGTGGGGTCGAGGCTACGTGGCGCTTCCCCGTCAAGGTCCTCATTGCCAGCTCGCGTTCGCGGGAGTCCTCAGACGGTCAGGCGGCGCATGGTGGAGAACCCACCGGCGAGGAGCACGACGGCGAGGGCGGCCAGGAGGCCGGTGAGCCCGCCGGCGCTGAGGGCAGTAAAGAAGTGTCCGATGTCGTGCCAGGCGTGGCTCCAGGTTACCGCCAGCGCTCCGATGAGCAAGACAGTGATCTGAGCAGCGACGAAGGCGGCGAGGCCGACAAGGCTCCAGCGGCGGTAGACGAGGCCGAACCACATGCCGTAGACGAAGAGCAACGTCAGCGCGACGAAGGACGTCAGCCAAGTGAGATACCACGGCCCGTTGAGGATGTACGGCACCCGGAAGAACTCCATGGCGATCCCCCATCCCCCCGTGGATCGCTCGACTGCCTGGCCGACGGCGGTAACCACCCCGACGGCTGCGGCGAGGGCGACGGCGAGCATCGCGGTCCCGAGGTAGTACGAGCGGCGACTGACGCCGAGGGCTAATCCGAAGGGCAAGGACCGGGCGACGCTCTGGACGCCAAGGACGAATGCGAGGAAGAAGATCGAACCCAGCCCACCGACGTAACGGTGTGCGCTGTTGCCAGACGGGATCATTTCCAAGATGGCCACGTCGGCGGCGAAGACGAACGCCAGGATCGCCCAGGGCAGGACCAAGTAGTTGACGCGCTGGACGAGGTGGTAGCGGGCGACGTTGAGGTAAGTGCTCATGCGTTCGACTTCTCCTTGGACTCTTCACTGATCTCGCCAGCGGCGTGAACCACGACCTGTTGCAATGACAGCGGCTCCAGGCTCACGTGCAGCTGTCGGGCCCGGGCCCAGTCGCCGTCATCGAGCGACCCAGCTACCACGATCGATTCCTGCGACGCGACCCGGCGACGGTCCCACGTGCGGCGACCCGAGACGAACTCTTCTACCGCAGCGATCGGCCCGCTCACCGTCGTGGCGCTGCCGCGCACTTCGTCGGCGGCCGCGTCGAGCACGATCCGTCCGTGGTCGATGATCACCACCCGTTCCAGCAGGTCGGCGGCTTCGTCGATCAGATGGGTCGACAGAACGATGGTTGACGGACGCTGCGCATAGCTGGCCAGGAGCCGGTCGTAGAACAGCTGCCGTGCGACGGCGTCGAGGCCTGCGTAGGGCTCGTCGAACAGCGTGATCTCGGCTTGCGCTGCCAGTCCGATCACGATGCCGAGCGCCGAGCGCATCCCCCGGGAGAGCTTCTTGATGGCCCGGTTGGCCGGGAGGTCGAAGTCCCGCAGCAGCCCCTCGGCACCTCGCTGCTCCAGTTGGGACAGAACCACGACGCGGCCCGCAGCGCGTGGCGAATCTTGAAGTCGGGGAACGCTTGGTCCTCGCGTACCAGCACCATGCGGCGAAGGATCGCATCGTTCTCGACCGGGCTGGCCCCGAAGACTCGGACCGTGCCGGTTGATGCGAGCTCCTGGTTGGCGATGATCCGCATCAGCGTGGTCTTCCCGGCACCGTTGCGACCGAGCAGCCCCACAATCGACGGCCCGTCGATGTCGACGGTGACATCGTCGAGGGCGACGTGGTCGCGGTAGCGGCGAGTCAGGCTGGTCACTGAGATCGTCGGCGTCATACCTTGATACCTCCTTGGATGTGCTCGGACTCTCGGATCATCACCGTCAGCGTGTCGACGTCGATCCCGAGCCGGGTGGCCTCGGTGACCATCGGCTCGACGTAGCGCTCGGCAAAACGCCGGCGTCGCTCATCAAGCAATCGGGCCTGGGCGCCGGCTGCCACGAACATGCCGATGCCACGCCGCTTCTCCACCAGCCCGCGGTCGCTCAGCACGTTTATGCCCTTGGCCGCGGTGGCTGGGTTGATCCGGTAGAAGGCCGCGAGCTCGGTCGTGGATGGCACCTGGTCGCCCTCGACGAGCGTTCCCTCGGCGATGGCGTCGGCCAAGCGATCGGCGATCTGGGAAAAGATCGGCGCTCCGTCATCGAGCACGGACCACCCCCGGACTGCTGCCGTTGACCCCGCTTCGCTGGTTCATTACTTAACTAATGTACCACAGACCCTCCCGATGTCAAGCTGAGCACTGCCAGCCTGCTGGAACGGTCCAACAATCACATCCTCGGCTTGACCAGCCTCCATTAGGGCGGCGATCCTGCCGGGCCGCGACGCTCAGCTTCCCCTACCGCCTTGTCCACCGCATCGTCGAGTTCACGCGGTTGCTCGGATGAGCGACGTCGCAAAGGGCGCCGAGATCCTCGCGCTCCGCCACCAAGTCGCTGTCCTTCATCGCCAGGTCGCCAGACCCCGGTTCTCCTGGTCTGACCGGGCTCTCGTCGCCGCTTTCGCCGAGCTCGTGCCACAAACTGTCCCCTATAAACGCACAGAGACGCCGGAAAACGCCTGTACTTGGGGGCGGGGCAACACGCCAGTATCTAGCAGACCGACACCCTGCCGCCGGGTCGGTGCAACCTCATGTGGCTCTACTTCGCCAGGGGCACCCCTGCGTCAATGGGCGTCGGGTGGGAAGAACGCGGCCGCCACCTCCTCGGCCAGTTCCGCGAAGCGGCCGCCGAGCATCCCCTCGACGCGCGCTTCGCCGAGCTCGCCTCCGCCCTCAAGGAAGACAGCGAGCAGTTCGCCACCCGGTGGGCCGACAGCCGCGTCGAGCGTGCGCTCACCGGCCAGACCGCCATCCGCCATCCGCCGCCCGCCGGTCGACATCGTCCGCCTCGACGTCACCGAGCTCGTCGTCGCCGCCGATCCCTCCCTCACCCTCTGGGTCCAGGTCCCCCACCGGCCGGCTGACCGAGAGAAGCTCTCCCAGCTCATCGAGGTCCGCTAAGGGCCCGGAGTCACAGGCAGCCTGGGCGCCTGTTGGACCTTCGGCCAGGACACATCACGAGCGCGGCCCGATCTGCCGCGAGTATCGACCCACAAGGTGTCGACGGCGAGGACGATCAGCGCCTCGCGTGACAGACGTTCTGCGTGAGTCCGTACAGCCTTCCCAGTACGCTTCGGCCTGTGCCAGAACGCCGAGTAGGCGCTCGTCGATGCGGACTCCCAGCGTCCCGCCGCGAAGGGCCTATCACCCAGTTACGCGTCCGTTCTGGGGCTACTGAGCAAGCGCATTGCCCGCTGGTAGACCCCGGGGCTGTTTCGTGAGCGCCAGCAAGCGGATCCCGCTGCGGGCGGCGGAGTCAGTCCTTGCGGCCGGTCGCCGCCAGGCTGACGCCAAGGCCGATCATCGCCAGGCCGGCGGTGCCGCCAACGGCTGCGAGTCGGCGGGGAGAGCGGGAGAGCCACTGGCCGGCGGTTCCTGCGGCCAGGGCCCACATGCTGTCTAGGATCAAGGCGATGAGGGGGAAGACCAAGCCGAGGGTGATCAGCTGGGCTGCCAGGTGTCCCCTAGCCGGGACGGTGAACTGCGGTAGGACGATCACGAACACCGCGATCGTCTTCGGATTGGTGACCCCGACCATGGCTCCGTCGCGCAGCGCTCGAAGCGGTGAGAGTGGTCTCACCCGGTGCGACAGCGCCTGGGCGAAGGAGTGCCGGTGCCGGATGGCCTGGACGCCTAGGAATACGAGGTAGGCGGCGCCTGCCAGCTTCAGCACGGCGAAGACCTGCGCTGAGCGTTCCACCACGGCCCCGAGCCCGAAGGCCACCGCCATCACCTGGGCGACAAGTCCCATGGTGTTGCCCGCCACGTTGAGCAGCGCGGCGCGGCGCCCGGCGGTGAGCGCTCGGCTGATGGTAAAAGCGACGCTCGGACCGGGCACGGCGACGAGGACCAAGGCCACGGTCGCGAAGGACAAGAAGTTGTTTGTCGCCACCACCGAGTGGAGCCTACAACGGGCGCCTAGCGCCGTCCGGCCTGTTTCGACGAGACGGCGATTGTCCTACCGCACCAACCCCTTGCGGGAACGCCCCAGGTCGGAGGCCAGTGCCGGGCGGGAGCGTTTCGTAAGACCCGCCGTGCACGGCGCGCTATGCGCGACAGCTCACGGCAAGACCTGCCGCCCTCGACCCCGCGGCCAGCCGAGCGCCCAGGCAGGATCCCGAACGATCGCTCCGGCGGCCACCCCACCGGCACGCCGCTCCATACGTGATGGGATGACAGAGCGCTTGCCTCGCTCTTGCTGAGTGAGCCGGACGGAGGGTTCGGCCGCAGCCCATCCTTGGAGGGCACCGCGATGGCGAAGAGCTCGTCGGCGAAGACGGTGAACTCGGGGGGAGGTTCTCCTCCCGCTCGGGACGGTTCCAGCACGACACTGGTGGCGACAAAACCAACCCGTTCCCGAGCAAGGAGAGGAACTGTGGAACGACAGTACGTCGCGATCGACCTGCATTTGAACCGATCGGTGGTGGTAACGGAGAACGAGGCCGGCGAGAAGGTCGGCGTGGCGCGTATCGACAACGACCCTTTCGCTTTGGCCGAAGCTTTACGCGACGCCGGCGAGGCCCCCGAGGTGGCCATTGAAGCCACCTACGGGTGGTATTGGGCCGTCGATATCCTCCAGGAACTGGGAGCCAACGTGCACCTGGTGAACCCCTCAGGCTTGGCGTGGGAGAACCGGCGGGTCAAGAACGACTACCGGGACTGCTGCGACTTGTTGGACCGGATGCGTCTGGGCAAACTACCCGAGGCGTGGATAGCCCCGCACGCGGTGAGAGAGCTGAGAGAGCTGGTCCGGTTCCGGGCCCGGCTGGTCATGCTACGCACCGGGCTGAAAGCGCAGCTCAAGGCGGTGCTGGCCAAGCACGGGCTGCGCCCGCCGGTGAAGGATCTGTGGGGGGTGGCCGGCCCGGTCTGGCTGGACCAGCTCGATCTTCCCCGGGCGTATACCACTCGCATCGAGTCCATCCGCCATCTGGTGGAGGTCTACGACCGCGAGATCGACATGCTCGAGCGGGAGATCCACCGTGAGCTGAAAGACGACGCCGGCTATCGGGCCATCCAGGCCATCCCCGGTGTAGGCCCGACTATCGCGGCGATCATGGTGGCCGAGATCGGCGACGTCGGGCGCTTCAAGTCAGCTCAGGCCCTGTGCTCTTGGGCCGGGTTGACCCCCAAGCACCACGAGTCCGACACCAAAGTCCGCCGAGGGCGTATCACCAAGGCCGGCTCGAAGCTGGTGCGCTGGGCGGCGATCGAGGCGGTCTCCAACGGTCGGGGCGGCCCCAAACTCAAAGCGGACTACCACCGCATAGCCGAACGGCGACCCAACAGCGTCGCCCGGGTGGCGGTGGCCCGCAAGCTCGTCATCATGGTCTTCTACGGGCTTCGGGATGGACACATCCGCTGCCTCGCCGAAGCCGGAAAGGCCGGATGACCCGGATCGGGCACAGCCAGGGCGCGCGTTCGTGTAACGGCATGACTCCCACCTCGGTGGCGACGTCGACTAAGTGATTGAACCCGCCTGGCTGTGGCCGCACCCCACCATGCGCCCTCGCGGCGCGAAGAGATGCCCGGCATCCGGAACCCGGCATGCCCACGCCCACTTGATGGGTACTGGTGAGCGACCCGCTGTGTCACACCCCCCTTTGTCGAGGAGAACCTCCAAAAACCCCATCGCCAGTCCAGCTGATCCATAACTCACACGCGTCGCGGTGGCCTACCGCCGTCCAGCCGTCAAGGGCGTTGCGGTCCTCGGCTCCGCTACCGCTACGCCTGCGGTCCTCACGTCCCTGCGGGACGGCTGCGCCGCCCTTGACTGCTACCCGACGGCAGGCACCAGGGCTACCAGCAAGCCGATAGCACCGCTATCGGCTTGAACCAGCCGAACACCCGCGATCATCGAGGACTGCTTCGCCGCGCCCGCGAACCGGGCATCCATCCCGCCAAAACCCTCAAAAATCGACTCCCCTACGGGGAGACCCCCTTGACAAAAAGCGCTCTGTCAGAGATGCCGTTATGCGCTGTGCTTCGAGAGGCGGCGCCCGTCGTTGTGAGTCTGTCTACTATAAGAGTTGGACTTGCATGTGTTCGACAGCCAAGGCTTGCTGCAG
>JAKBBA010000079.1 GCA_021808665.1 Actinomycetes bacterium | reverse complement strand
CCGGTCGGCATGGTCCTGCTCGCCCGGCTGGCCGTCGACAGTTCAGCCCAAGGTCAGGGGCTCGGAGCGCTACTGCTCGCCGAGGCGCTGCGCAAGGCGGTCACTGCTGGCGAAGCGGCCGCCGCCCGGCTCGTCGTGGTGGACGCTATCGACGAGGCCGCCGCTCGTTTCTACGCTCGTCACGGTTTCGTCGCCGTCCCCGACCATCCCCTCAGGCTCTACCGACGGATGAAGGACGTCCGAGCGTCGCAGTAGCCGATCCGCTTGCGGACGTGCACAACACTCTCTCCACCCGCAGACCCCGGCCTTCGGCGCCTACCTGTCGCACCTGTCGTCTCGGCCCGGGTCAGTCTGATGCGCTGCTGACTGGACCGCCTCGTCGGCATGGTCGGCCAACCGGAGCCCAAGGTGGCTGCTGTGGCTATTGGCCTGAGTGCCACCGCCTTGATCCGATGCCAAGCTGACGGCACCGACCACATCCTCATTCCTGAGGAGCAACATCTGTGACCGACTCCAAGCCGGCAACATCGCAGTGCCTCACCGGGCGAGCACAGCCTCCCACCTGGTTCCGCCTGCTGGGTGCTCTCTTCCTCACGGCTGCCGCCGCCGGCCTGACCGCCAAAAGAGGTGCAGCCGTCGGCCTCGTCGCCGCAGTGGTCTATGGCTCCATCGCGATGGCGACGCTATTGACCTGGCAGCGGACAACCGCATGGTCGAAACGGCATCCCATGCTCGACAGTCTGCTCATCGTCCCTTGCTGTTCTTGACCATTGTCTACCTCACCAACCTGTCCACCGGAGCATGTGTGGTCATCGCCTTGGCAGCCGGTCTGTTCCTGGTCGCTCTCACCGCATTATTGCGTCACCGCCAAACCACCCGAACGTGAGCCAGTTAGGCAAAGAGTTACGGCGCAGATAGAAGCTCTCTGATCACGCCCGACGACGCACGGTCAAGGACCCCCGTGCGGCGACGTCACGGGTCGGCCAGCGTCATCTCGGTGGCTCCGCGGGGCGATTCCCGTAAGACCCGCCCGAGAAAAGGCCCGGTGACCTCCCGCTATATCGGGCGGGTCCAGCTGGCTCCTCGTATCGACGGGTTTCAGGGGCGTTGCACTCGCCCTTCGGTCCCTGTACCCACGGACGAGCGGCTTGGTGGGGTGAGCGGTACAGGTTGGCCGGGCGGGACGCCGGTTGTCGAGTCGGCGGTGACAGATCGCCCTGATCTGGGCCTACCGGACAGCGATGCCCGGTGCCTCGTGCCCGCTCCGATCGACGGGTCGGGAATTTAGCCAGGCTCACTACCTCCGAGCAGATTGCGCCGCCCGAACCGGGATGTCGGGAGTTCCTGGGGGTCAGCGCAGAATCACGCCCTCGAGGCGCCTAGGGGCTCGGAGACGGTGCTCCGAACGGGCGTTAGCGAGGCAGGCCGCCAGTCCGGTGGCTCCGCCCTGCTTCGCCCCCTTCCTCAGCGCCCTCGTGGGCCACAAGCACCGGCGCCCCGGGCCTCCCGCAGGCCACGCCGAGCCCCGCCCACCAACCATGCGCGCGATATCGCGCGAAGGACGCCCCTCGAAGAAGTCTTCGAAGCGACCGGAAATAGGCCGTGAGCAGCGCTTTTTCGGGAGCGAGCGACGGGAATCGAACCAGCGTTCTCGGCTTGGGAAATGCCCCAGAGGCTTCCAAGGGGGTCCAGGAAAATACAGAACCGCAGGTCAGCGACGTGGGGATGATAATAGATGGCCATGGATTTTGTGGGATACGGGATGGATGCGGGATGATCCTCAATAAGCTGAGAACGCTCTGGCGTGGCTTCGGCGTTTGAACTGTTCGCGTCTCTGCAAACGCCATAATTTTCGTAAGGACGCCGAAGTGGGGCTTCCTGGCAGGCAATGCGGCACTTCGCAGACGGCGGAACCGGGATGGGGGATCGCCTAAATGTAAATCCAAAGGAGTCCGCGCCGACGGGTCGGGGCGTCCCCGACTTGGAACGCTTGCCTGGGGTCGCTAACCGTAGCGAGCTCCCTGCTGCTGTGGGCTGACCCTCCGTGTCATCGGCTGCATGACCCTGGTTGCTCCGGCCAACCGGGGTCGGTTGACGGCTATGGGCGCAGCTCGTCGGCGCGATTTCTGCGTCACGCAGGATTCCCGCGGGTGTGCCGCGTTTCAGCTCTCGGTGGAGCGGCACAACCAGGGGGCACGGGGCGGTCTGGATGGCGGAGACGCTCGTGACTGCCGCGTTGACGAACCACGATCTATCCCAGCTTGCCGAGCGCAGCGAGCAGTTCTGCCCCGGAGACGACCGCAAGACGGCCGCTCAAGCCGGTAGCGAAAGGCGCCGGCGGACGATCCCCATCTCTAACGAACGGCCTTCCTCGCGCAACCCCTCGATGTGAGGCGCCAGCGCTTCCTCGGCGTTGGTCGTGGCCTCATCGAGGGTGTTTCCCTCAGTGCGAAGGCCGGGCAGGTCAGGAGCATAAGCGTGGTAGCCGCCTGCGGGGTCTGGCTCGAAGACGAACTCGACGTCTTGGGGAACTTCCATCACCACAAGGCTACTGGAGATACCGAGCGGGAGGCCGCCCGCTCACCGAGGATATCCCACTACGGGACGTACGTTCGATGCCTCGTCGCCGGCGTAACACAGAGAGTTCACGCACCGGGCCGGGATTGATCACTGCAGCGGGCTCACTCGCTGCAGTGGGGATGACCGTCTGGGCTATTGGCTCAGCTAGTTGCCGCGAACACCCGGGCGGCGTCGAGCACGGCGGGGCCTACCTCCTCGAGGTCGCCTTCGCGCAGTAGCCGGGCTGGGGAGCGGTCTTCGAGGGCCGGGTTCAGCCCTTGGAATCAGGCCTGGATCACTGGGGGGCGTCGCGCTCGCCGATTAGGACGGCGATCTGGTAGGCGAGGCGCAGCCGACGTTCGTCGGTCCCGTCCTGGATAGCCCGAGTGCCATAGTTGAGTCCACTGGCGTACGGCCCGTGTCTCACGCACGCCGCCGAGAGAGGCGACAAGCCTAGCGTCGAGCAGATCACGGAGTTCTTTGACCAGGACGGGCGTGTCGAGGCGGGTTGCCTGAGCGTGCGCTCGTAGCCCAGGACGGACGGGGGTGGCGGCTGCCATGTACTCACGGTATTCCACCGCACCGACCTTCACACCCGATTTCACAGCGCGTTCAGCGGGACTTGTGGCGCTGCTGTTGGACCGCAGATGGTGACGCTCCATCTTTCTGGCCGGTCACGTCGGCTGCGATGCGGCCAGGTGTCCCTCGTTCGAAGGCGCGAGCGGTTTCGCTGGGGCACTCACCCTCCAGGCAGTTCCGCGCTCGCGGCGCGGGCACGCCGGGCGGTGAGGCGCCGCCGATGGCGCGTAGCGCTAACTGGACTGGCCGGTCATTCGCCTGCCCGGAGTCCTGGCCCTGGTCGAGGCTTCCGCTTACCGGCCCGCCGGCGACCAGGTCTGCTACCTCACCCCTGCCCTTGCGGCGGGGAGGTCAGGCTGCCGTTTGACACGACCTCCACCACCCTCGACTGGGCCGCCTGCCGGCAAAGAGGCCAGACCCAACCAGCCTCTACCAGCTCTTATCAACCCGTATAAGCAAATCTCTTATACGCCAAGATAAAGTCTGATCGCGGATCCCGAGGGAGTACCGCGGCAACCTTCGGCGAGCTCGCTGACCTAGTCGAAACTATGCCCTGACCGCCCCTGACAAAATGATGTCGTCAATGCCGAGGGGAGCGCTGATCAACGTGGTAACCCCTTTGCGAGAGTGCCGAGTCCGTTAACCACGCGACGTGGCTGGCCGCCCTCCTCATGGGCTTGCCGGTCTGGCACTGAATCTTCGCTGGCACTCACCGGCTCCCGAGGCGTCGAACTTGCCCGCACCCGCAGGCTTGGTGCGAGCATAACTGTTCGCGCGGGTCCGGTGTTTCCGTTGATGCGACTGAGCAGAAGACGAGCAGTCTCAACACCGAGCTGATACGTGGGCTGGGATACCGTTGTGACAGGAGTCCGGACCAGAGGTGCCCATGGCAAATCGTCGAATCCAACCACACCGATGTCGTCGGGCACACGAAGCCCTCGTTCGTCTATCGCGCGAAGCGCGCCGAGCGTCGTCAGATTGTTCGCGGTGAATACTGCGTCTGGGGGTTCCTTCAGCTGCAACAGTCGTTGCATTGCCTCGTATGCACATGTTTCGCCAAAGTCGCCTAACTCGATGAGCGAGTGGGTGTCATCGTCGTATGCGCGGGAGAGCGCGCGGGTATAGCCTGCTAACCGATCAGCTCCAGTAGTGGTGTTCGTCGGACCGCTGATGCACGCGATTCGTCGGTATCCATTGTCGATTAGATGATCGGTCGCCATTTCTGCGCCAAGCTGGCTGTCGATTCCGACCCAATCGAACGGCAATGCGAGTCGGCGGTCGAAAGTCACCACGGCTTTGTGGTGTGCCGATGACAGCGCAGACGCAGTGTCTTGCGAGGCCGGCGATAGAATGATTCCTGCCATGTGCTCGGCTACGGCCAGCTTCATGTAGCCGGATTCCTTGCCAATATCGCTTTCGGAGTTGCACAGGACTATTAAGTAATCCTCTTCATGTGCGACGTCCTCTATGCCGCGGATCGTGTCGGTAAAAAATGGGTTTCGGATATCTGGAATTATGAGCGCCCACACCCGGCTGGTCCGAGTTCGAAGGCTTCGTGCCACCCGACTCGGTTCGTAACCGAGCTCCTCTATAGCTTGGCGTGCTCGGGCGGCCAAGACAGGGTCGACCTTTGGATTCGAATTCAGCACGCGCGAAACGGTGGCAGTGGACACGCCGGCTCGGCGGGCAACTTCCGTGATCGTCGGTGGCCGGTGCTCCTCCGTCGGGCTACGAGGCGACATTGGGTGCGCCAGCCCGGTTGACTGTTCCGTCGGGCGAAGTTGGCGACGAGAGCGGCAGGCGGACAAAACGCAAATTAGAACTTGCCATGGGGACTCCTTCTCGGTATGCTAAGAAATCGAATACTCAGTGTAGGTTAGTCGGGCGTAGCAAGTAGCTCACTAGATGACACGAGAAATCATAAGTGTTGCCTACAGGCACAAAAAGGAGGGATGCTAGATGAGCGTATTCGCCAGCTCCAGTCGTGTAATCGATTACTTAGCGTGTCGGGGGGTGTGTCGTGCTCGTTGAAGGAAGGTCGCTTGCCGGAAGCGTTATAGCTATCACCGGAGCGAGTTCGGGGATCGGTAGGGCGGCGGCGCAGGTCCTATCTGATGCATCAAGCCGACTCGTAGTTAGCGCGCGGCGCGCGGACCGCCTGGATGCGCTCGTTAAGGAATTGGGGAGCGATGTCCTTGCCTGCCCAGGCGATGTCCGCAAACCAGAGGACATGCAGCGAATGGTCGACTTAGCAGTGAGTTCTTACGGCAAGCTCGACACTGTCGTCGTTGCAGCCGGCATCGGCGGTTACGGCGGGATCATGGACTACTCCGACGCGGAGCTTTCCGAGATGATCGACACGAATGTGGCTGGAACCATCTGGGCAGTGCGTGCGGCCGTGCCAGCCATGGAGGCCGCTGGCGGGGGAGACATCGTGATTATCGGCTCAGTCGCAGGTTTCCGGGGTGGCGGGAATGAAGCCGTGTACGCCGCTACGAAGTTCTCCCAAGTCGGTTTAGCCGGTTCCCTCGACCGCGAGCTTCGTCCAAGAGGGATTCGGGTCAGCGTGATAGGCCCCGCAGCAGTGCTGACCGAATTCGCCATGGGCCGCGGCAGGCACGAGGGCATGCCAGGACTCGACGAAGTGTTGCAGGCCTCTGACGTCGCGCACGCCATTCGTGTCGTACTAGAGCAGCCCCGAAGGATGCGCACTCAGCATTGGACGATGTGGAGTATGACGGAGTCGAGTTAGTGACCCGCACCCTACATCCCTTGTCGGCTTCCAAGCGAGCAAGCGACCTTCGATGTGACAACCGGGCGGCCGTGCTTTGCTCGCCGCGTATGATTCGCGTCGAGGATAGACCCACCCCGGTTCCTCGCGAACACGAGGTCCTCGTCGCTATCACGGCTACTGGCGTCTGCGGTTCGGACATTCACTACTATCGGCACGGGCGGCTGGGCAACTTCGTCGTGCAACAGCCACTTGTGCTCGGACATGAGTCGGCGGGGCACGTGGTCGGCTTGGGGCCCGGAGTTATCAGCCACCGCCTGGGGGAACGGGTTGCTGTTGAACCGAACCGGCCGTGCCGTCGATGCGATCAATGCCATTCCGGCAGGTACAACCTGTGCCGCGACATTGCTTTTCTGGGGACTCCACCAGTCGATGGATCCTTAGCCCGCTACATCGTCGTACCTTCCGACTTCGCGGTGACTCTGCCGGACACGGTGAGCGATGCAGTCGGTGCGTTAGTCGAGCCTCTGTCGGTTGGACTGTGGGCTTGCTCAAAAGCGATGATCGAGCCCGGGAGCCGTGTGCTAATCGCGGGTGCGGGACCTGTAGGGCTCTGCGCCCTGATAGCTGCACGGGCGTGCGGTGCGTCAGAGATCACCGTAATCGAGCCCGCCGAGTCGCGCCGTGAAAGGGCTTGGCTGATGGGAGCTACGGCAAGCGTTGCTCCTGACGACGAATCAGCCCGCCGCGGCGAGGTGGACGCCTTTATCGAATGCTCCGGCGATTCGCGGGCGCTGGCGCCGGGCCTCTTTGCTGTTCGACCAGGCGGATCCGCCGTCATAGTGGGAATGGGAGTCGACGATACGATCCCAGTCCCAGTCGCCTTCCTTCAAACTCGTGAGCTTGCCTTGACTGGAACCTTTCGATACGCAAATGTCTTCGAGCGGGCAGTAGGGGTCGCTAGCGCGTACCGCCACGAACTCGAACAGCTGGTGGATTGCACGTACCCGCTCGAAGATGCCGAAAAAGCTCTGACTGCTTCAGAACGCGACCCTTCCGTCATGAAGGTCATCGTGGCTCCATTCGCTTCACCTTCAGGTCTTACCTGAAGATCAGCTGGTTGTTTAAGTTAAAGAACACTGCTAAACCATATATGGGGAGAGGGTTATGCGTGCATCAAACCGTTACCTGACAGAAGTCTCGCCACGAGAGAGCGTCACTCGGTGGAGGACAGGAAATGACCACGAAGGTATTAGTCAGCGGATTGCGATTCCAGGAATCCTTGCCGCGTGCCTGATACTCGGTGCGTGCTCAAGCAGCACCACCACCAATGCCTCGTCGTCTTCGTCTAGTACTGCTACTTCTAGTGCCATAAGCGGATCATCGTCAGTTGCGCCGGTATCCGCAACGATCACGATCGCTGCTGTAGGCTCCATAGATGGAACCTCTTTTTTCACTGCTCTTCACAATGGGATTTTCCACAAGTGGGGTCTTAATGCCAAAATAATCGTCGAGCCAACTGGTGTTGAGGTTATGAATGAGGTTGCTGCAGGAGCAGCTCAGTTTGGTGACGTCGGCGTGGATCCGCTTCTGACGAGTGTCGCCAAGGGAATCCCACTTCGGATCATTGCAGACAACCATGGTTCGGCAGTTCTTCCGTACTATGCTGAGAATCAGGCTATTGTTGCCGGGCCACATAGCGGGATATCGCCAGGAAACATCGCCTCGCTCAAGGGAAAGACTATCGGGGTTGCGCTAAATACGGACGCAGTGGGGTACCTGCAAAGTCTGTTGCAAGCGCAGCACCTTACTCTTTCCGATGTGCATCTCGTGAACTTGGCCCCGCCTGACGGTGTGACCGCTCTGGCCAGGGGCTCGGTGGACGCAATCGCAACGTTTGAACCGTGGCCGTCCGCTGCGCTCCAACAGGTGCCCGGCTCCAAACTTGTCATCGAGGACAGCGCTAAGACTTGGTACGACCCGGGAGTGATCGTATCTAGCAACTCATACCTGTCGTCACATAAGGCGGTCACCGAGGCATTCCTTGCTGCCGTGGCGCAGTCCGAGAGTTATGTGAGGGCGCACCTGAGTACCGGTGCCACGATAGCGACGCAATATATAACTGGACTCCAGTTGGCTGTCGCTCAGCGTGCGATTAAGCACGTCACCTTCGACATGCGCATGTCGAAGCTTGTTACATCCGGACTACAGAACTATATGGTTCCCTTCCTTGAAAATACGAAAGCTATCACTGGAACTTTCAATCTTAGTTCGGCTATAAATACGAGCTACATGGTGGCGCTGCAGAAGGCAGACCCTCAATTCTTCAGTGACCTACCGCCTATCCCTGCAAGCGCGCAGCTACCGTAGTTCGGGATGCAGCTGGCTGGGTCGAAACAGCGGGTTCGGAGTCGTAGGATCCGATTTGGACCGTGGCGGGTGCCGCTCGTCGCCACGGTCACGATCGTCGTACTGCTCGCAAGTCAAGCCATTGGTGAGAGAGTATACGGCGCCTCTAGAATCCCTGCTGCGGTGTCCGCGCAACTAGCCCGCCTCGGCACGGCGAACATTGCCGTCCAGCTCCGCTTCGCTCCGGAAAGCTTCAATCTTGCATACTTGTCGAAGGAGGGCAACACGGTTCAAACCAAAGGTGCCACCATCTACATGAGTGGTGTCTCGAGCGGTTCGGTAACGGCTATCGCCGGACAGTATTGGGTTCGCTCGGTGAGAAGCTGGAGTGGCGGCTAAGGTGCGCGAGCACACGCCGGCGGGATCCAGCGAGTATTCTGCCGGTCGGATCGAGATTCGCGACGTCGGTCACGACTATCGCCGCGAGGGTTCCGACGTCGTCCACATCGCCTTGGAATCGGTAAACCTAGACGTCAAGGCCCGGGAGTTTCTTTGCCTCCTTGGCCCATCCGGCTGTGGCAAGTCCACTCTCTTGATGATCGTGGCTGGGCTTATGAAACCGAGTAGGGGTACTGTGACACTGGACGGGGCGTTGGTGTCAGGACCGAGCAGAGATCGCGGAGTCGTCTTCCAGGACTACGCACTTCTGCCATGGAAGACGGTGGCTTCGAATGTTGCCTTGGGACCGCGCCTAAACGGCTCGTCGCGAAGCGAGTCCCGCGAGACGGCTGCGGAGTTTCTTGCGCTGGTGGGGCTAGAGGGAGTCGGCGGCAAGTACCCCCACGAGTTGTCCGGGGGCATGCGCCAGCGGGCCGCCGTTGCCCGTACGCTTGCGGCGCGCCCTAAAGTTCTACTGATGGACGAACCGTTCGCTGCTGTGGATGCCCAGACGCGAAGCGTACTCCAGGAGGAATTGGTCGGCCTGTGGCGGGAGTTGGGACAGACGGTGATCTTCGTGACACACTCCGTCGAGGAGTCGGCCCTCCTTGCTGATCGCGTCGTCGTGATGTCGCCTTCGCCGGGCCGGATCAAGGATATTTTCAATGTCCCGCTTCCCCATGAGACTCGCTTTTCTCCTGATGCCGTCTCGGAACTTGCCAGCGTCACGGCGACCCTCCTGGCCTCAGTCCGAGAAGTTCGGGGCGCTACCGCCTCGGGCGCAGATGTTCAGGTCTCGGCCGGATGACGAGTCTCCTTCCTGCTCGCTCTGGCTCCAGTAACGTCCGTCATCAGTCCTTGTCTGGTTCCCCGGGGCGACAGGGTCGCTTTCTCAAGGCGCTCGTTCGGGTGGGAAAGGTGCTGCTGCCCTTCGCCGTGCTTGTCGGCCTATGGGAGGCCTCGGCGCTCATTCTCGGCTTCTCCAACTACCTCTATCCTCGCCCGCCCCTTGTCTTCAAAACTTTTGGGATTCTCATTGGCCACGGGGTCCTGTTGGCCTATACCGAAGTAAGCATGTGGAGGTGGCTTGTCGGTGTCGTCGTTGGGGTCGGTCTGGCCATCCCGACAGCCCTTGCTCTCTCTCTTTCCAGGCCACTTGCTCAGATGTTCTTCCCTCTGATCAACTTCTTCACGGCTATCGTCGAATTAGCGTGGATACCGCTGTTCGTCTTGTGGTTCGGCTACGGCTTCAAGGTAATCGTGCTTAGCATCGCGTACGTATCTTTCTTCCCTGTCGTGGCGAGCACAATGACGGGGATCAAGCAGATCTCTCGCAATCGGATTCAGTCGGCGCAATGCCTAGGCGCAAATCGACTCCAGATGGCCTATCACGTGTTCATTCCCGGCGCTCTGCCCGGGATCGTGACCGGAGTTCGGACAGGTGCGGGCTACGGGTTCCGTTCGCTCATCGGCGCGGAAATGATTGCCGCTCACAGCGGCCTCGGCTACTTGATCTTTGAAAGCCGGGCGAACCAGCTCACGCAGCGAACGATCGCCGGCATGATCACAATTGGTATCATATGGCTCGCGATCGACCGCTGCTACCTCCGCCCGGTGGAGCAGGCCACAATACAGCGCTGGGGTATGGTAGGAGCAGTGCAGAGGTGAAGCGCCTCACTTGGCGATCCGCTCTGCGGCCGGGCTTTGTGCCGCTGGCAATCGTCCTCGGTCTTTGGATATTGCTTCCACACGTCGACCACGTTCCCGCCTACAAGCTTCCCCACTTGACCCAGGTCATCCTCACCTTATGGCACTTGACGAGAAATGGTACTATTTTTCGCGCTTTGGGCGATAGCCTTAGCCGGCTTGCAATCGCATTTGTCGTCGGTGCGCTGACCGGTGTGGCGTTGGGGCTTGCTGTCACGCTCAGCCGCTTGACAAAAGAGTTGGTGATGCCCGTCATAGCGTTCTTCAATGCTATCGCCGGAATCGCTTGGATCCCCATCGCAATCGTGTGGTTCGGCTTCGGGACGGGACCGGTCCTCTTCGTCATAGCCAACAACGTCTTTTTTATCGTGTTGTATAACACGCTTCTCGGGGCTGACAGTATTCCGACGGTGATGTATGACGCTGTGCGAGTACTTGGCGGCGACCGCCGACGAACTCTGGTACGCGAGGTGCTTGTTCCTGGCGCCATGGTTGGGGTGCTTGGCGGGGTGCGAACGGGCCTGGCGTTCGCTTGGCGTGCGCTGATCGCCGTTGAGCTCATCGCTGCCAGCAATGGCCTGGGGTACCTCAGCATTCAGGCGTCTCGGGTCTTCGACGGGGCGACGGTAGTAGCCGTCATTCTTGTCATCGGCGTCGTATGGCTGGCCATGGACCGTCTGCTGCTGACGCCAATCGAGACGAGGACAGTACGGCGCTGGGGAATGGTCGGCGGCGCCGAGATGTAGCAAGCGTCACCGTCGCATGGCGACGGCACACCACGAGCCGCTGGGTCATACGGCGGCGCGGAAGCCAACGAGACGGAAAGGTGGAGCAATGGACCTCGTGGACTACGTCGACCGGATCTGGGACGGTCGAATCAAAATCGGAGAATTCCATACAGGCAGTCCCCGGGAAGAGGAGAACGTCGCTCGGCTTCACGCCGACGGTCTTACTGCTGTCACCGACAATGTCGCGTTTTGGCCGGCACGGAGCAACCTCAGCGCCGTGCGAACCGACGGCGGCCTACTTCTGGTCGACACCGGCGAGCGTCGCACCGCGGCAGAGATGCTTCGGCGGCTGCGTGAGTGGTCGCCGGGTCCTGTGACCCACGTCGTCCTGACCCACGGACATCCCGACCACACCGGGGGTCTTGACTGCATCGACGCTGCCGCCGACGAGCGCGGCGAACCGAGACCCCATGTCATTTCCCACGTCGGTGTACCAGAGCGCTTCGAGAAGTATCAGAGAAGTTTCGAGTACAACGCCATCGTGAATCGCCGACAGTTCCAGGACGAGACCATCACGTGGCCAAGCGAATATCGCTACCCGGACGAGACCTACTGCCAAGAGATGTCGCTTCAAGTCGGTGCACTGACGTGTGAGCTTCGCCACGGGCGTGGGGAAACCGACGACGCGACTTGGGTGTGGTTACCGCAGGAACGTGTTCTCTGTTGCGGCGATTTCTTCATGTGGGTCGCACCGAACGCCGGCAACCCGCGCAAGTCTCAGCGATACGTCGGGGACTGGGCGCGTGCTTTGAGGTCCATGATGGCCCATGAAGCAGAGATCCTCCTACCGGGGCACGGCTTCCCGATCTTCGGCGCCAAGCGGGTACGCACAGCCCTCAGCGACGTGGCCGCCTACCTCGAAAGCATCGAGGAGCAGACGCTTGCTCTGATGAACCGCGGGGCACAACTCGACGAGGTAATCCACACCGTCCGAGTCCCGGAGGAGCTGACGACCAGGCCGTACATGCTGCCCGTCTTCGATGACGACGAGTTTCTGGTCCGCAACGTCTGGCGCTTCTACGGCGGGTGGTACGACGGCAATCCCACGCGACTTAAGCCCGCAGCGGACGAAGCGGTCGCTCGTGAGCTTTGCGAAGCTGCGGGTGGTGCTAAGGCGCTCACGAAGCGAGCTCTCCACCTCGCTGGAGTGGGCGACCTGCGCCTTGCCACGCATCTCGCCTATATCGCGGTGCTCGGGTCGACCGATGACGCCGATGTCGTCGACGTCTGTCGGAACATTTTGGAGCAGCGGGCGCAACGCGAGAGATCAAGAATGGCGCGCGCCATCTTTCGAGAAGCAGCACTCGACGTCGGACGACGAGTCACAAAGGAGGCCAACGATGAACTTTAGGCCGGTCGGCATTCGAGAAGAGGGGAACGTTCGATGCGGGCAGTCGTAATAGATCAGCCCGGAACTATAGCCGTAAGGGACGTGCCGGATCCTGTGGCCGCGGAAGGGCAGGTCATCGTTCGGGTCGACGCCTGCGGCGTCTGTGGTACCGACGTACACATAGTCGACGGCGAGTTCCCGCCTACGCCGTATCCGATCATCCCCGGACACGAGTTCAGTGGCGAATTGGTTGACCTTGGACCGACACCCCCCGATGGGCTATCAGTCGGCGATCGGGTGGCGGTCGATCCGTCGCTGTTCTGTGGCAGATGCGACGATTGCCGTCGTGGTCGAGGAAACTTGTGCCTCAACTGGGGCGCAATAGGTGACACCGTCGATGGCGCCTTCGCCGAGTTCGTCGTCGTCCCCGCGGCCAACGTGTACCAACTGCCGAGCAGCATGGATTCCCGTTCAGCGGCGCTGGTGGAGCCCTTGTCATGCACTGTCCATGGAGTCCGACGGCTCGGTCCTGTCTTGGGGGAGAGCGTCCTCGTGGTAGGAGCCGGCACGATGGGGCTCTTGCTGTTGCAATTGCTTGTTCGGGCCGGCGCCTGCCGCCTGGTTGTCGTTGACCGTGTCGCTTCCCGACGTGACGCTGCCAAAGCTTTGGGCGCCACAGACGCAGTCAACGCAATCGGCGACCTAGACGGAGAGAAGTTTTCTGCGATCGTGGATGTCACCGGATCCGTTGCTGCGATCGAAGAGGCGTTCGCGTCGGTGCAACGCGGTGGTCGTCTTCTTATCTTCGGGGTGGCACCTGCTGGGGCTATGGCGAGGGTGGAACCGTTCAGGATTTACAACGACGAGATCACTGTCATCGGTTCGATGGCCGTGTTGCACAGCTATGGTGCCGCCCTTGAAATGATGGCGTCTGGCGCAATAGAGACCTCGCCTCTACTTACTCACGCATTGCCGCTCGACGAATTCGCCGAGGCGCTGTCGATGGTTCGCGGGGGCAGAGGAATCAAGGTACATATCCTGCCCAATGGCTAAGGTATCGACACGCAAGCTTCCTCGCGCAGTCGTGGGTGTCGACTCCTCGACGCAAGCGGTCAAAGTGGAAGTGCGCCAAGTCGATGACGGCGAGTTGCTCTGGCGGGGTTCCGCCCCGCATCCGGCTACCACGCCGCCCTGCAGCGAACAGGATCCACGCTCCTGGTGGAAAGGCCTCGAACCTCTGCTCGAGCACGCGTCTATTGCCGCCGATCTCGTCGGCATCAGTGTCGCCGCCCAACAGCACGGCATGGTAGTGCTCGATTCAAGCGACGACACTATCCGCCCCGCAAAACTTTGGAACGACTCCGAATCCGCCCCGGATGCCGTCGACCTCGTGCACGCACTGGGAGGTCCAGCAGCGTGGGCAGCGGAGTGCGGCAGCGTGCCAACGGCATCATTCACGGCGACCAAATTGGCGTGGCTTCGACGCCGCGAGCCGCAGAACTTTTCCCGAGTCGCCAAGGTGCTGCTTCCCCACGACTGGCTCACCTGGAAGCTGACGGGATCAATGGTCACCGAACGAGGCGATGCTTCAGGGACAGGCTATTTCTCCGCAGAGAGGAGTGCCTGGCTGGACGACGTGCTTGAGGTCATCGGAGTACACGAGGAGGCCCTCCCCAAAATCCTTGAACCGGACGAACCTGCGGGAGTGTGGAAGCACGCCACCGTAGGACCAGGCACGGGCGACAACATGGCGGCTGCACTTGGGATCGGTCTCGCCGCCGGTGACATTGCAGTCTCGATTGGCACTTCAGGCACGGTTTTCGCCGTTACCGACCGAGCAACCCATGATGCGACCGGAGCAGTGGCCGGCTTCGCTGACGCTACTGGCCGCTTCCTTCCCTTGGTGTGCACATTGAATGCCGCCAAGGTCACCGACGCCGTGGCCCGCCTCTTAGCCGTCGACGCCGAGGAATTCGCAGAGCTTGCGGCCCTCGCGCCCCCCGGTTCGGGAGGATTGGTGCTCGTCCCCTATTTCGATGGCGAAAGGACCCCGTTCCGTCCAGACGCAACAGGACTACTGCGAGGCATACGGTCAACCATAAGCCGCGAGCAGCTTGCGCGGGCTGCTGTCGAAGGTGTCGTCTGCTCTTTACTCGACGGTATTGATGCCATGCAGCGGGCCGGAGTGCCTGTCAGCGACGGGACGCTATTCCTAGTAGGAGGAGCAGCGCGTTCGCCTGCATACCGTCAGATTCTTGCAGACCTAGCGCAGCGACCGGTAACCGTGCCCGAGGGCGCGGAATTCGTCGCTCGCGGGGCATGTGTACAAGCCGCATCAGTCGTTAGGGGAGTGAGCGCGGCAGACATCATCAGGGAGTGGAGTCCTGGAACAATCAGCATTGTATATCCCGATGCGGAAGCAGACGCCGACACAGTTCGGGCTGCGTACTGCGAAAGTCGGGACTTCGTAGTCTGAGTTAGACCTAAGCGGGGGTTGACTGGCATGCAAGGCCGCATTTTGTAGACAGGAGGAACCTGTCGTCATCTCCAGCGTGAACCGTAGCGAGCCCTTGGCTGTTGTGGCGACGTCCGTCTGCGTTATCGGCTCAGCCATTTGCCGTCGGAGCCCCTGGCTCGACCGGTGGATTGTCAGGTTCGCATGGCTCCCAAGAGGGCGGCGCCAAGGATCGGCAGGTGTCCGCTGGCGGTGAGCTGCTCGGCAAGCTGGTGGGGCGTGTGTGGGGGCTGTTGATGTCGGCTGCTTATGTTCGCTACTGCTGCGAGGAAGCGGTCAGGTCGCGCTGATAGCTGCGCGAGGAGGAACGGCTCGCAGCGCTGAACGGTCAGGCCATCCGGCCGGCTGCGGGGCGGGAAGTCCTTGGTGTTGTCGGTTACTAGGTGGGTTGCGTTGGCGGCTACCGCTGCGGCCAGGACGGTGGTGGTCCTTGGGGTGGTTGGTCATCGACGATTCGAAGCGCCGCCAGCTTCGAGGGTGCAGGCGAGCGTCGGGAAAGGCGCTGTTCATTTCGGTCACGACATGCGCTAGCGTGGCGTCGGCTTGTTCGGCGTTCACTCC
>JAKBBA010000078.1 GCA_021808665.1 Actinomycetes bacterium | reverse complement strand
CTGTGCAGGCCTCGACATTAAAGACGCCCTGTCAGGGTCGGGCATCGGGTCGGAGGCCTCCCAGTCGGGCTGGTCGACGGTCGGAGCTCTACGCACCCGCCACCTGCCGACGGTCGTGTTAGCCCAGATGGACACGCCGGTGATAGCGGCGGTCAACGGCGCAGCCGCCGGGTACGGCTTCGACCTCGCCCTCGGCTGCGACATTCGAATCGTCGGGAGCTCCTCTGTGCTCATGCCCGGCTTCGCCAAAAGGGGGGTCGTCCCCGAAAGCGGCGGCACCTGGTACTTGCCGCGCCTGGTCGGCTGGGCCAAAGCCGCCGAGATCGGCTTCCTCGGCCGTGACATTGACGCTGCCACAGCCTGCGAGCTCGGCCTGGCCAACCTGGCCGTAGCCGACGAAGACCTCCTCGGAGTGGCCCACGACTGGGCAGCTGAGATAGCGGCGAACGCTCCTCTGGCAGTGCAGGCGATGAAAAGACTCTTCCGCCACGGCCTGTCCGAAGACTTCGAGAGTCACACCCACCACGTGCTGCTCCAGACGATGCAGCTTTTCTCCACGTCGGACTTCCGCGAGGGGATAACGGCTTTTGCCGAGCGCCGATCAGCGAACTTCGAGGGGCGTTGAAGTTGGTCGGCGGGACAGGGTTCTCCGCCGGACGCGAAGCAGCGGTCGCTGCAGCAGCCGGCGCTTTACGCCAGGCCGCCGCACAGTCCAAGCCCTGCCCGCCGGTTCGGACAATGTTCGACTCTGACGCCGGCGTCGAGGTGGGATACGAGATCCAGGAACGAAACACGGCCATCGACCTGGCGGCCGGGCGGAGAATATCGGGCCGCAAGATCGGGCTCACCTCCAAGGCTGTGCAGGGCCAGCTCGGCGTGGGAGAGCCTGACTTCGGAACCCTCTTCGTGGATATGGAGCACTCTGACGGGGCGGAGCTCGCCTTCTCGGGCCTTCTGCAGCCCCGCGTGGAGGCAGAGGTGGCGGTCGTTGTCGACCGGGACCTCGACTCGGCACCGCATGGCTTCGCCGAGATCGTCCGCGCCGTAGCTTTCGCCGTACCGGCCATCGAGGTGGCCGACAGCCGGATAGAGGGTTGGGACATCACCCTGCTGGACACGGTCGCCGACAACGCGAGCGGCGGCGTCTACGTGCTGGGCGGGCGACCGGTTCCTCTCAGGGACGTGGACCTGAGGCAAGTCGCCATGTCGATGTCCATGGACGGCACGGTCGTCTCATCCGGTGCCGGTTCGGACTGCCTCGGACATCCGCTCAACGCGGCGAGGTGGCTGGCTGACACCCTGTGTGCCAGGGGTGTCCCGCTCAGGGCTGGCGACGTGATCATGACCGGGGCTCTCGGCCCAATGGTTCCCGCCCGGTTGGGATCCGAGCTCGTCGCCACGATAAGCGGGCTCGGATCGGTGAGCACCCGCTTCTGCTGAGACGACGACAAGGCGGGACGGTATGACAGCCAGGATCCCGGGAGCCCCGCAGGCGGCCAAGCGCACGACGGCCAAGCGCACGACCGTCTGGGTGCTAGGGGATCAGCTGAACCGCTCCATATCCTCCCTTGAGGGTGCCGACCCTGCGTCGACGGTGGTTCTGATGGTACGAAGCGAGGCGAAGGTCATGGCGAGGCCGTGGCACCGTCAGCGTCTGCACGCCATCCTCGCCGGCATGGCCCGGTTCGCCGCCGAGCTGCGCGCTGAGGGATTCGAAGTCGACGAACGCCAGGCGGCAACCTTCGAGGACGGCCTCACGGCGCATCGCGCCGAGTACCGCCCTACGGTGGTGCGCGTCATGGCCCCGGAGTCATTCGCCGGCCGTGCTTTGGCACGCCGTGTGGGCCTGGAAGTGGTCGAGTCGAACCTGTTCCTCACCACCACAGGGGAGTTCGCCCGTTGGGCGGCGGGTGGCGGTGGGGTGCGGGGACGTCTGCGCATGGAGGACTTCTACAGGTGGCAGCGTAGGCGGTTGGGTATCCTCATGGACGGCGACCAGCCGTGCGGCGGCAGGTGGAACTTCGACCACGACAACCGGCTACCGCCGCCGCGTGAGCCGGTCGACTGGCCGGGCGTAGTTTCGGACCCCCTTGACGACCTCGACGGGCGGATCCTGGCGTCGCTTCCCGGCGGAGCTGTCGGTGAAGAGCCGAACGGGTGGTGGGCGACCGACCGGGCGGGCGCTCTGGCGCGTTTGGAGTCTTTCGTCGCCGGGGGCCTCGACCGCTTCGGCCCCTACGAGGATGCCATGCTCGCCGGTCAGCCGACGATGGCGCACTCGATGCTGTCCCAGGCTCTCAACCTGGGGCTGCTGCACCCCCGCGAGGTGTGCCAGTCGGTGGAGAGTGCCTACAGGGACGGGCGGGTGAGCGTCGCCTCAGCCGAAGGGTTCATCCGCCAGGTGATCGGCTGGCGAGAGTACGTCCGCGGGCTGTACTGGTTGTGGGGTCCCGGCTACGGGGAGCTGAACGCTCTCGCTGCAGAACGGCCGCTGCCGCCCGCGCTGTCGCGGGGGGAGACGGCGATGCGCTGCGTCCAGGTGACGGTGGGAGACGTTCACCGCCACGGATGGGTGCACCACATCCAGCGGCTGATGATCCTCGCGAACTTGTGCACCCTCGCTGGTGTCAACCCGCAGGAGGTGGTCGCGTGGATGTGGGAGATGTTCGTCGACGGGGCCGAGTGGGTGATGCTCCCGAACGTGATCGGCATGGGACTGCACGCGGACGGGGGGATGATGGCCACCAAACCGTACGTGTCGGGCGGCGCTTACATAAGGCGGATGAGCGACTACTGCGACGGGTGCCGTTACGATCCCCGCAGACGCGTCGGCGACGACGCCTGCCCTTTTACCACGCTGTACTGGTCGTTCCTGGACACCCACAGCGGCACTTTCGTTGCCAACCCTCGCATGAGCCGGCAGGTTAAAGGCGTCGACCGTCTCGGAGATATCGAAGGGGTCCGGTCCCGGTCCGAGGAGGTACTGCGGCTTTTAGACGCCGGCCTCCTGTGACCCGTGTAGCAGCATGGAGTCCAAAAGCCGTCCGGCGTCGACGTCGGTCAAAAGCAGGCTGCGGTACTGCGGACGTACGAAGCGTTCCGTGACCGCGTGGTCGAGAAAGTCGAGCAGCAGCCGGTAGTACCCGGCGACGTCGAGGAGGCCGCAGGGTTTGGAGTGCATCCAGGTACTCAGGTCGGCCGCCGGGGCTCGACGCGCTGAACACGCACACCGAGCGCATCGATCAGAGCCCGAGGTCGCGGGCTATGAGCATCAACTGCACTTCGCTGGTGCCCTCGCCGATCTCGAGGATCTTGGAGTCCCTGTAGTGGCGGGCGACCGGCGTGTCGTTGATGAAACCGGACCCGCCGAATATCTGGGTTGCGTCGCGCGCATTGTCCATGGCCGCCTCGCTCGCGACGAGCTTGGCTATCGAAGCCTGGGTTTTGAAGGCCAGACCGGCGCTCATCCGGGCAGCTGCGTCGTAGTAGGCGAGACGGGCGGTGTGAGCCCGGGCCTGCATGCGGGCTAGTTTGAAAGCGATCGCCTGGTTAGCACCGATCGGACGTCCGAAGGCCTCGCGTCCCTTCGCGTAGCGGACGGACTCGTCGAGGCAGCCCTGAGCTGCCCCGACCGCTAGAGCCGCTATAGCGATCCTGCCCTCGTCGAGGATGCGCAGAAAGTTGGCGTAGCCGCGCCCAGGCTCTCCGAGCAGGTTCTCCTCTGGGACGCGGACGCCGTCGAAGCTGAGCGGGTGCGTGTCAGACGCATGCCATCCGACCTTGGAGTAGGCGGGCTCCACGGTGAGCCCGCCGGCAGGGGTGGGAACGACGATGGCGCTGATCTCGCGTCCCGGTCCGGTGACGGCCGTGACTGTAATCAGCTTAGTGATGCTGGTCCCGGAGTTGGTTATGAACGCCTTCGAGCCGTCTATCACCCACTGGCCGTCCTGTAGGCGGGCCGTGGTGCGTGTTCCCCCGGCGTCACTGCCGGCGCCTGGCTCTGTAAGGCCGAACGCTGCCAGCGCCCGACCGGAGAGCAGGTCGGGGAGCCAGCGCTGCTTTTGCTCCTCGGTGCCGAAACGGTATATGGGCATGGCGCCTAGGGACACGGCTGCTTCGAGGGTGATAGCAACACTCTGGTCGATACGGGCGAGCTCCTCGATGGCGAGGCAGAGGGCGAAGAAGTCTCCTCCCATGCCCCCGTACTCGGCGGGGAACGGAAGCCCGAACAGTCCTAGGCGTCCCATCTCTTCTACAACCTCGTAGGGGAAGGACCCCTCGCGGTCGTGCACGGCGGCGACTGGGGCGACCGTGGTCCTGGCGAAATCCTCGACTGTACGGCGGAACATCTCTAGTTCGTCGCTGAGGAGAGTGTCCACTTCAATGTCACCTTTCTGCTTCGTCGTTGCCGCCGTCGAACATGTCAGTCACTGTTCGTGCCACAAGTTGGCCGAGGGAGACCTTGTCGCCGACCGCTACATGAAGTTCTATGATGCCGTCCGCGCCGGCGGTGAGGGTGTGCTCCATCTTCATTGCTTCCACGACTACCACCGCGTCACCTGCGGTGACAGTGTCCCCGGAGCGGACTTTCACCGAGAGGACCGTACCCGGCATCGGGCTGAGGATGTCGTGGCCGCCCGCCGAGTGGCCGCTGGCGCGCTCTTCGGGTAGGACCGCGTAGACGGGCCAGGCTTCCCCGTCCAAGTCGACCCACCAAGTCGACCCGTCGCGCACGCCGAGGACATGAAACGTCGACCCGCCGAGCTCCATCACTTGATAGGTCCCAGCGTTGACAAGCCGGGCGTGAGACTCCCAGGTCTCGTTGGGTGCCGACCCGCCGGTGACCTTCACGCGGGCGGAATGGACGGTGCCGGAGACCTCGACGGTCACCGGTGGAGCTCCGCCGGCGCTGACCGTGTATCTGAGAGGCCGCGGATGGACGTGCCGCCAGCCTGTGGGAGCCTTCCACAGGTCGAGCGGTCCAGCTCCGCTCGGGGAAGTAGAGGCGGTCCAGGCTGCTTCGAGTCGGAGCAGACCGTAAGCGCCGATCACCTCGGCGGGGACTTCACGTCGCGTGAGGTCACCCAAGTTCCTTTCGATGAGGCCCGTGTCGAGTTGCCCGCTGCGCACGTCGGGGTGTTTGCACAAAGAGCGTAGGAAGGCGACGTTCGTGGTCACGCCGAGGATAGTCGTGGCGGCCAGCGCCCGATCCAGGCGCGCCAAGGCGGTGGCCCGGTCGGGTCCCCACGCTATGACCTTGGCGAGCATCGGGTCGTAGGCCGTGCCTACTTCGCCGCCTTCGAGCAGGGAACTGTCGACCCTTATGCCATCGCCTTGTGGTTCCCGGACGAGCAGGGTCTTGCCGCCCGTGGGCAGGAAGCCCCTGGCCGGGTCCTCCGCGTAAAGCCGAGCTTCGATAGCGTGCCCGTCGATACGAACTTCGCTCTGCGAGAAGCCGAGAGCCTCGCCGGCAGCGACGCGTAACTGCTGCTCGACGAGGTCCAGTCCGGTCACGGCCTCCGTTACCGGGTGCTCCACCTGCAGCCGGGTGTTCATCTCCATGAAGTAGAAAGCGTCGGGGTCTTCCGAGGAGACTATGAATTCGACCGTCCCAGCCCCGGTGTAGCCGACGGCCTTGGCGGCCTGGCAGGCAGACGCGCCGATGGAGCGCCTTGTGCGCTCGTCGAGGAGCGTCGAAGGTGCTTCCTCGACGATCTTCTGGTGGCGGCGTTGCAGGCTGCATTCCCGCTCGCCTAGATGCAACGTGGTCCCTGTGCTGTCCGCCAGGACCTGCACTTCTATGTGGCGGGGGTCGGTCAAGTAGCGTTCTAGGAGCAGCGTGTCGTCGCCGAACGCCGAAGATGCCTCCCGACGGGCCCGTCCGATGGCTTCTTCCAGCCCGCCGGGGCTCACGACGACGTGCATGCCTTTCCCGCCGCCGCCGGCGGACGGCTTCACCAGGAGAGGGAAGCCGACTCGGTCTGCGGCGGCGATCAGGTCCCGGTCGCTCATGCCGGGCTCCCCGACGCCGGTGACTACGGGAACCCCAGCGACGCTCACCGTGCGTTTCGCCCTGATCTTGTCGCCCATTACTTCGATAGCACCCGGTGGTGGGCCTACGAAGACGATCCCGGCTTCGGCGCACGCTGCGGCGAAGCGGGCGTTCTCCGCGAGGAAGCCGTACCCCGGGTGGATCGCCTGAGCGCCCGAGGCGGAGGCAGCTTCGAGCAGCCGCTCGACGCTGAGGTAACTGTTGCGTGCTGGCGCCGGGCCTATCCTGAGCGCCGCGTCGGCTTCGACGACGTGACGGGCGCCGGCGTCGGCGTCGGAGAACACAGCGACGGACCTCACGCCGAGCCTGCGCAGCGTGCGGATAATCCGAACGGCGATCTCGCCGCGGTTGGCGATGAGGACAGAGTCGAACACCGCCTACATCCTGAACACGCCGTAGGAGACGTCGTCTAGGGCGGCGCCGGCGCAGACTGACAGCGCCAAGCCGAGCACGGTTCTCGTGTCGGCGGGGTCGATGACACCGTCGTCCCACAGCCGAGCTGTCGAGTAGTACGGGCTGCCCTGGTGCTCGTAGCGTTCCCTGATGGGCGCCTTCAGATCCTCCTCGTCCTCAGGGGCCCAGACTTCGCCGGCTTCTTGAACCTGGTTGCGTTTCACGGTGGCGAGCACCGAAGCCGCCTGCTCCCCGCCCATGACCGATATCCTCGCGCCGGGCCACATCCAAAGGAAGCGGGGCGAGTAAGCCCTCCCGCACATCGAGTAGTTGCCCGCCCCGAAAGACCCTCCGATGATGACCGTGAGCTTGGGTACCCGTGCGCAGGCGACGGCGTTCACCATCTTCGCTCCGTGCTTGGCTATCCCGCCCGCCTCGTAGTCCCGGCCGACCATGAACCCGGTGATGTTCTGAAGGAACAAAAGCGGGATCCGACGCTGATCGCACAGCTCGATGAAGTGAGCGCCTTTGAGAGCGGACTCGGAGAAAAGCACTCCGTTGTTGGCGACGATGCCCACCGGGTGGCCGTGGATGCGGGCGAAGCCCGTCACGAGCGTCGTGGCGTAAAGAGCTTTGAACTCCCCGAAGAGGCTGCCGTCCACCAGCCTTGCGATCACCTCGCGCACGTCGTACGGCACCCGCAGGTCGGTGGGTACCACCCCGTATATCTCCTCCGGGTCGTAGAGAGGGTCTATGGGTGTCTCCAGCGGCCAAGGCGGCGCGGGGCGTTCAGGGAGCGTCCCAGCGATCGAGCGGAGGATCCGCAGGGCGTGGGCGTCGTCGTCGGCCAGGTGATCCACCACGCCGGAGGCGCGCGCGTGCATCAGACCACCCCCCAGCTCCTCGGCGGACACCACCTCCCCGGTGGCGGCCTGCACCAGGGGAGGTCCGCCCAGGAAGATCGTCCCCTGGTCGGCGACGATCACGGTCTCGTCGGCCATAGCCGGAACGTACGCACCCCCAGCGGTGCAAGACCCCATCACCGCGGCGATCTGGGCGATACCGGCGGAGCTCAACTTCGCCTGGTTGTAGAAGATCCGGCCGAAGTGCTCGCGGTCTGGGAACACCTCGTCTTGGAGGGGTAGGAACGCCCCGCCCGAGTCGACAAGGTATACGCAGGGAAGACGGTTCTGCCCGGCGATCTCCTGTGCCCTTAGGTGCTTCTTCACCGTAACCGGGTAGTACGTCCCGCCCTTGACCGTAGGGTCGTTGGCCACGATCATGCAAAGACGGCCGGATACTTTTCCGATACCGGTGATAAGACCGGATCCGGGGGCGTCGCCGCCGTACATTCCGTAAGCAGCCAGCGGCGACAGTTCCAAGAACGGGCTGCCGTCGTCGAGCAGGTGGTCGATCCGGTCCCGGGGGAGCAGACGTCCTCGTTCCAGGTGCCTCAGCTGCGCTTTCTCGGGGCCGGCCGACATCGCAACCAGACGGCTCTTTAGTTCGGCGGCCAAGACTCGTTGAGCTTCGGAGTTCGCCTTGAACGCTTCCGTCCCGACGTTCACCTTGGTCAGTAGTTGCTCCAAGGTTGCACCCTTCGTCCGGTCGAGGCACTAGCGCTTGACAAAGATGAGGTTAACCTTCCCAGGAGGTTCGTGTCCAGGAAGTTCGCCTACCAGGCTGAGAGGCGAAACTCCGCTGGCAGGGTGGATCTTCCCGCTAGCCAGGCCACCAGGCTACGGGCGTCGGTGCTGTTGGGGACACGTCCCGGTACCGTCGCCAGCAGCTGCGGCAATTCCCAGCTCACGTACTCTGCCGGCCAAGAGTCGATGCTGTAGTCGAGGCCCATGTCGACGTGGTGCATCTCGACTTCCCGCAGACGCCTGACGGGACTGTCGGTCACCGGCCAGGTGTCTCCAGCGAAGAGATCCGCGCCCGGCCAGGCCTGGGCGGCGCAACGCTCCCAGGTGGACTCCAGCTCCTGGTTGGCCCGCAGGAGGTCGCTGACGGCCTCCCCGGGAGGGCGGAGCGAACCCTCCTCGATGTCTCGTTTCCTTTGGGCAGGTCCGCCCGGGTAGCGGGCGACCTCTTCGCCGGCGAGCGCCCCCTGTAGTCGCCGGGTGTGGCTGTCGGCGTTGCGTGCAACGTGTGCCACGACCTGGCCTACGGTCCACCCGGGCAAAAGGCTCGGCAGCGCGAAAGTGTCGGGCGGCAGCACCCGAACCGTGTCGTAGAACCTTCGGTGCGATTCGCGGGCGAGGGTCACCCAACGCTCGGTCGGAACTGGGGATGCGTTTGCGACGCCGGGGGTCATCGCCTCGCAGCCTATAGTCCCCTGATGTCCACCCGCTTCGGGTGCGAGACGCCCGCCCGTTTCGGGCACGAGGAGCAAACCATGACCGATATCGTAGTTTTGCAAGGTCTGGTGTCTCTCGGCTGGGACCGAGGCTGGGACCGCCGTTGGGCAGTCGCGCTGGACGGCCTATCCGATCCGGCTGTGACACCGGCGAGGGTGTGGCGGGTCGACAGGGGTCTTTGCACGGTCATGACAGCGACGGGTGATGTCCGCGCCGGCTTCGAGAGGGGGACTGAGGTGGCCGTCGGGGACTGGGTTGGGGTCGTAAGGGACCCAGCGACGCTGTCCCGGACGCGGATTGTGACTGTCCTATCCCGCCGAAGCGAGCTTCGCAGGCAGACCGGTGCTAGCGCGGCGACGTCGCAGATTGTCGCTGCGAACGTCGATACCGTGTTGCTTTGCGACGCGGTGGACGGAAGTTTGAGCTCGGGTCACCTGGAAAGGTTCCTGGCGCTGACCTGGCAGAGTGGTGCCCGGCCCGTCGTATGTGTGACCAAGTCGGATTCGGTGTCGTCAGGTCAGCTAGCCGCGGCTGTTTCCGCAGTCGCTGCCGTCGCCCGGGGCGTCGCCGTCGTAGCCCTCAGCTCGAAGACCGGTGACGGGCTCGACCAGCTGGCACCACACCTCATGGAGGGTAAGACGGTCGCTTTGCTCGGACTCTCAGGTTCCGGCAAATCGACCCTCGCCAACGTCTTGTCGGTCGACGGAGCCCTGCCGACAGGCACGGTACGTCGGGACGGAAGTGGTCGGCATACGACGACGCGCCGAGAGATGGTGCGACTCAGGGCTGGCGGGCTGCTGGTCGACACTCCGGGGATGAGGGCCCTTTCCGTGCTGGGCGCGCGTGAAGGCGTGGAGGATGCCTTCGCCGACCTGGAGTCCCTTGCTGAGCATTGTTTGTACCCGAAGTGCTCGCATACCATCGAACCGGGGTGTGAACTCGTGCTGGCCGTATCCGAGGGGACTCTTGATCCCAGGCGTCTGGACAGCTGGGTCAGGTTGAAAGCTGAGGCAGTGTCGGACGCGCCGGCAGCGGCACGTCGGGGGGTGGCCGAGCGCAAGACTCGCAAAAAGGCGAAGGTTTCCGGCCGTCGATCACGGGCGGCACAGACTCCTCAGGCGGCACAGGCCGGCGAAGCCGGCACCGACTTCGACCGCTAGGAGCAAGTAGATTTGGCGGAGTGCCCGAGGTTCGCGTAGCCGAGAACTCCCGGCGCAAGGAGGCCGGTCCTGCCTTCGACCGCATGGGGCTTTGCCGATCGCGGCGCTTTGCCGCCCGCCGCCGTTAGCGTGACGTCGGTTGGCGCGACGGCGGTCCTCGTGGCGGCAGGAGGTGTGGCCGGAGCTTTGGGGACCGCCGGCGGCATCACCTCGCTGGTTTCGTACCCCGCCCTGCTGGCGGTCGGCCTGCCGGCCCGGGCCGCGAGCGTAGCGAACATCGTGGCTCTGGTGGCCTGCTGGCCCGGATCGGCGTTCGCGTCGCGCCCTGAGCTCGCAGGCAGGGGGGCGTGGCTTCGCCGCTGGTGCACGGTCAGTTCGCTCGGTGGAGCCGCGGGAGCACTGGCCCTGCTGGTGACACCACCGTCGGCTTTCGAGAGCGTCGTCCCTTACCTTGTAGCCGCCGCATCTTTGCTCCTTGTCGCTCAGCCGAGGCTGTCTTGTTTGATCGGTCGGAGAGCGGGGCGCGCGGTGGCGATCTTCTTCGCCGGGCTGTTTGCAATCTCGGTCTACAACGGCTACTTCGGTGCTGGGGCGGGCATCATGACCCTAGCGGCGGTTCTGGTCCTGGTGGAGCGCGACCTGGTCACTGCCAACGCCCTGAAGAACATGCTCGTCGGGGCGGCAACGGTTACATCTGCAGCCATTTTCGTCTTCTACGCCAGCGTGGCGTGGGCGTCGGTAGTTCCACTGGCGGGAGGCATGCTCGTGGGGAGCACCCTCGGCCCGCGACTGGCTCGCCGCATCCCGGCCCGCGTTCTCAGGTTGTTCGTCGCCTTGATCGGTTTCGGTCTGGCCGTCAGCCTTTGGGTCAAGAACTGATCGGCCAAGTCGGCGATCTCAGCCGGCGACGTACGCGCAGCTCGCGTCCTCACCTAGAGGATCGCCGGTGCGGGCGAACGCCTGGGCCCTAGACCCACCACAAGAAGTGGCGTATTCGCAACTACCGCAGCGCCCGGTGAGCCGAGCGGGGTCCCGCAGGCTCCTGAGCAACTCAGACCGGGTGTAGATAGCGCTCAACGGCTGCTTGCGGACGTTCCCGACGACACAGGGAAGGAACCCGCTCGGCTGGACGTCGCCGGTGTGCGACACGAACACGACGCCTCGGCCGTCACCGACGGCCAGAGGAGAACGCCGGCGTCCGTCTGGTGCGTCTCGGTCGGCTCCAAGCCGGGCGCGATCGGCTCCTTCGGGCCACGCGCCCTCCAGGTCCGACCACAACTTGTCGTAGAGGGGACCTGGCTGCCAGCGGCTTCGCCCCTGCGAACCCTCAAGGAGGACACGCCGGTATGCCGGGGCTTCAGTGGTCTTCAGGGTCACGACCGTGGCGACGTCGTGGAGGAAGTGCAGCACGTCCTCGGTGGAGTCGGGACTGAGCGCCTGCGTCGCATTGGCCCTGCCGACCGGCACCACGAAGAAGACGCTCCACATCCCTGCGCCCAGGTCGTTGACCAACTTCGCGATCCCTGGGAGGTCGGTGACTGTCTCGTTGCTGACCGTCGTGTTGATCTGCAGGCGAAGCCCAGCGGCCACCGCCGACCGGGCCGCTGCGACAGTCCAGTCGAAAGACCCGCTGACTCCCCTGAAAGCGTCGTGAGTCGCAGGCGAACACCCGTCTACGGAAAAAGAGACCGCTCCCGCTCCTGCCGTTCGAAGTGCGGAGAGCCGCTCCGGGCTGGCCAGCGGTGTCCCGGCCGGCGACACTGCTATGGACAGGCTCCGCTGCGCGCCGTACCGGATCAGATGGTCGAGATCGGGGCGTCGTAGTGGGTCGCCTCCGCTGAAGACGACCCTTGGCCGAGGAGCACCAAGCGAAGCCAGGTCGTCGAGGACGCCTTCCAGTTCCTCGGTACGCAACTCGTTGGGGTCGCGCAATGGGACGGACTCGGCCCGGCAGTGCCGACACGCCAAGCTGCAGGAGCGGGTCAGCTCGACCAGTACTAGGAAGGGTCGTGAGGAAACGTCGAAGTGCAGTCGGCGCACCCCGGCTGAGGGGACAGACTCTTTCCGGATCGTCGAAACCGTCGGCTCCATGACATGACCTCGCTAGGTGCTTTCTTGGGACGTGTCTTCACGCTAACGGAGTGCTCCGGCGGACACTACGGCCGAAAGACCCTAAGAAGGTCCCCTTTCGCTACTGGGCCCTGGGATCCGCCCTTCGCGTACAGTTGTCGACGTAACCCCCCTCGCGTCCGCGTCCGGTTACGCAACAGCCTTCTGGTAGGCGCATCCCGACCAGGGCACCAACTATCGAGGAGCATTTTGAGGATGGAAGAAGGACGATACGAGACGATTATCGTCTCAAGGCAGAGCAGTGTAACGACGGTCACCTTGAACCGGCCGGAAAAGCGGAACGCTGCCAATTCTGCGATGTGGGCGGAGCTCGGCCGAGCTTTCGACGAGGTGTCGGAATCTCCGACCGACCGCGTCTTGGTCCTGCGCGGCGCCGGAGGGGCCTTCTGCTCGGGGGCGGACCTCACGGGTTCCGCTTCGGATGCTCACCCTCTCGACAACATGCACCAGGTGCATCGGGTCGCCCTGACGCTCCACCAACTCCCCAAGCCGTCGATAGCCCTCGTGGACGGCGACGCAGTCGGGGCGGGTTGCAACCTCGCTCTCGGCTGCGACATGGTTTTCGCCACCCCGAGGTCGCGCTTCGCCGAGATCTTCGTCCGACGCGCCCTATCGGTCGACTTCGGAGGGTCGTGGTTGCTGCCCCGCCTGGTGGGATTGCACAGGGCTAAGCAGCTCTGCCTGACGGGCGCTCTCATCTCGGCTCATGAGGCGGCGGAGATCGGCCTGATAAACGAGGTGGTGGACGGTGCCGACATCGACAGCAAGGTCTACTCGCTCGCCGAGGACCTGGTGGCGGGACCTCAGGTAGCTCAGGCTCTGATCAAGCAGCTTCTCAACGCGGGCTCGGATTCGTCCATGGCCGAAGCTCTAGACGCCGAATCGGTAGCTCAGAGCGTCAACTTGCTGTCGCCTGACGCCAGGGAGGCGCGAGCGGCTTTTGTCGAGAAGCGTTCGCCGAGATACGGCCGGCGCTGAGGGCGCTCGGAGGTTCGAGTTTCCCAGGGGCAGAGCCGTGACAGGACCCGGAGAGGTTCAACTCCCGGTGAAGTGCGGCGGTCGTTTCTCGAGGAAGGAGCTGACTCCCTCTTTGTGGTCTTCGGTCATGAACAGCTCACCGAGGCTGGCGCTCACCCACCGTCCCAACTCTTGCCAGTCCGGGTCCAGGGCCTGTCGGAGCCCGGCCTTGAGACGCTTTACGGCGAGCGGAGGGTTCGAGGCGATCTCGTGTGCCAGTGCCAGAGCGGTCGGCATGAGCTCCGAGTGGGGGACCACCCGCGACACCAGCCGCAGGCGCAGGGCTGCTTCGGCGTCCACCGCGCGGCCGGTGAAGAGCAGTTCGGCGGCTGACTCCCTACCGACGAGTTGAGCCAACCTGGCTAAACCTGCCACGTCGCAGCACAGTCCTCGCTTGACGAACAGTTCCCCGAACGTCGCCCGCTCGGACGCTACCCGGATGTCTGCCATCAAGGCCAACTCCATTCCCCACCCCACAGCGGGCCCGTTGACGGCTGCTACGACAGGGATGTCGGTTTCGAGCAGCGCTGCGGCAGCCGGGGTCAGCCTCGGCTGCGCTCGCAACCTCTCGGCGACTGCCCCGCCTTCTTGGACCATGATCTGCTTGACGTCGTCTCCAGAGCAGAAGGCCGGGTCGCTGCCTGTCACGACGAGGCAGCGCTGGTTGGATCCCCTTACGGCTTCCTCCAGTTCCGCATAGGTCGTATGGGTCAGAGCGTTACGAGCTGCGGGTCTGTTCAAGGTGACGACACCCACGTCCCCGTCGAGGTCGTAGCGGATCTCGCTGTATGCCACATGCCGACACTACAGCGCCTCCGGCTTGGCCGCCCAGGCGAGCCGGCCGGCGCCGAGGCGGGCCGGCCGGCGCTTCTTGGTCAGGCGGTCACGAGGCTGGCTGCTGGCTGTGCCGCGTCACCCAAGATCTTGTTCTCCTTTCGCAGTGCGCTCCGGGCCAGCAACCAGTAAGCGAGTCCCGCTACGGCCAAGCCGGCGAATACGCTGAAGTCCGACCCGCCGCTAGCAGACGACAGTGGTCCTACGAAGGCGGCGCTGTCGATCCACATAGCAGCAGCGGCCATTCCGAGGACCTGGGCTGCTATCCCAGGGAGAAAGATACCCCCGTTGCGCCAATAGCGGCCCCGGCTGGACTCGTCGAGGAGAGCTAGTGCGTCGTATCGGCCCGCTCGAAGTAACCAGTCCACCGTGTAAATGGCGAACCACGGGGCGAGCCAGAGGATCAGCAGCCCGAGGAAGTCGGAGTAATAGGTGTTGAACGAGTTGGAGAAGATCACAAGGAAGCACAAGATTGTGCAGATCACGCTGTCCACGGCCACGCACTTCCACCGGGCTATGTGGATGCCGAGCGACTGGAGGGTCAGGCCGGAAGAGTACAAGTCGATGGAGTTGACTGCGAAGAGGGTAATGATCGCAAAGAGCAAATAGGGAATTGCAACCCAACTCGGCAGCGCTTTGGGAATGCCTCCTATTGGGTCGCTGGCGGATGAAACCACGGAAGCTATCGCTGCACCGAGCACTTCTAGCAGCACTGCAGGCAGGAATCCTCCGAGCGACGTGTAGACGAAGATTTGCTTTGCAGAGCTACGCCGCGGCAGGTAGCGGGAATAGTCGCTTCCGGTGTTCGCCCACGACAGGCCGCCTCCGGATACGATCAGCGCAATGGCCAAGGTAAAGTCCTCCCAGGTCCCGCCTTTCGATATCGTACCGAGGTGGACTTTGGAGGCGACCAGGACCGCCATGATGATGAAAAGGACTGTGGACGCCCAGGCGAGCTTACGTTGGAAGGCGAGGATCAGGCGGTGTCCCACCAGGGGCAGCAGACCTTGGATGACCGCCGCTATTACAATGATCCCGATTTTAAGTCCGGTGGAAGAGGATACTCCGGCCTTAGCGAAGATCGCGAGGGCGGCCAACGCTACTAGTGCCAAGCCGGATGCCTCGAAACCAACGCAAGTGATCCAGTTGAAGAACGAAAGTCCTTTGCCTCCGTTTGGTCCGAACGCTGCCCGCGACACCGCAAAAGTCGAGGTTCCAGTCTTTGGGCCCTGTAGACTGGTGAGCCCGACGGTGACGAATGCCAGGTTGCCGAGGATCATGGCGAGCACCGCCTGGCCGAATGAGAGGCCGAGGGAGATCACCACGGCACCGTTGACTACGTAGAACACGTTGAGGTTCGTGCCCATCCACATGCCAAAGAGGTCGCGCGGCTTGCCGTGGCGTTCTGTTTCGGGGATGAGATCGATTCCGTGCGCTTCTACGACGGATTCGGGGGCGTGCGCGTTGAACGCAGCGTCGGACATACCATGCGCCTTCCTGTGTTTGGGTTGTTAGGTGTTGTTTTTTGGTGGGTAAGGTTTGCGGCTACAAAGCCTGAACGCCGACCTTGAGCTCTCGGAGTGGAGGGACCTCAGCGAGAGGGCTTCCCTCGAGCATCTCCCATCGGACCCGACCCAGTCGCCGGCCCGGAGAGTC
>JAKBBA010000316.1 GCA_021808665.1 Actinomycetes bacterium | reverse complement strand
AGCGTCGTGCTCGACGTGCTCATCAGCGCCAACATCTCCGCCGCGGTGATCATCCTGCTGATGACGATGCACGTGAAGAAGCCCCTCGACTTCTCGGTGTTCCCTTCGATCCTGCTGGTAGCGACGCTTTTCCGCCTGGCGCTCAACGTTTCGGCTACGCGACTGGTTTTGCTGCACGGATATGCGGGTGCGGTCATCTCGTCGTTCGGGAACTTTGTGGTCGGCGGTCAGATCGTCGTGGGGCTCGTGGTGTTTCTGATCCTCATCGTCATCCAATTCGTGGTGGTCACCAATGGAGCGGGCAGGGTTGCAGAGGTCGCTGCACGTTTCACGCTTGACGCAATGCCGGGCAAGCAGATGGCTCTCGACGCTGACCTCAACTCGGGTGTCATCGACCAGGCGGAGGCGGGCAGGCGGCGGCGAGAGATAGCCGACGAAGCCGACTTCTACGGCGCGATGGACGGAGCGTCGAAGTTCGTGCGAGGCGACGCAATCGCCGCCATTGTGATAACAGCGATCAACCTAATCGGCGGTTTGACCGTCGGGATCGTCCAACAGCACCTGTCCCTAAGCGAAGCGGTCCACCGCTACAGCCTTCTCAGCGTCGGCGACGGTCTGGTGTCGCAGATCCCGGCACTGCTTTTGTCGATCTCCACCGGTCTGATTGTCACGAGAGCGGCGACAGACGAGGACGACTTCGGCTCCGACGTGATCTCGCAGGTCCTTCGCCAGCATCGGGCGATCACCGTCGCGGCGGGGGCGATGGGCCTTCTTGGAATCGTCCCGGGTCTCCCCCATTTTGCCTTTCTCGCTGTCGCGTTCGTGTTGTTCCTGCTCTCGAGGAGGGCGAGCGCATCGGTTCGCGAGTCCACCGGAGCGGCGGAATCCAGCGTGCCGGCCGTCATAGACCCTGACAGTCCTCAGGCGCTGGCTGCCGACATGAAGGTAGAACCGCTGGAGTTGGAGATCGGTACCAACCTGATAGACCTCGTCGACACCACGAGAGGCGGCGACCTGCTCGAACGCGTCAAAGGCCTTCGACGCAAACTGGCCTTGGAGCGAGGGATGATCATCCCCTCCGTTCGAACCCGCGACAATGTGACGTTGGAACCCGACAGCTACTCGATCCGGATCAACGGTGTAGAAGCAGCCGCAGGAAGCGCCCCACCGGGAAGGTTCCTTGCGATCGGCGAGGGGCTGGAACTAGTTCCGGGTGAGCCGTGCACAGAACCGGTGTTCGGGCTCGCTGCTAAGTGGGTTCCGAGCGAAGCCCGCCAACAGGCGCTCGTCGCCGGCGCAACCGTCATTGATCGATCGTCGGTCATCACGACCCACCTCGGAGAGATATGCGTCCGTTACGCTGGAAGACTCCTGTCGGCACAGCAGGTGCGCCAGCTACTCGACCGTTTGAAGGCGACCGACCCGGCGATCCTAGACGAGATGGCGACAGCGCAGCTGACCCTCACCGACGTCCACCGGGTGCTTTGTTCTCTTCTAGATGAGGGCGTCGCTATCCGCGATCTGGTGCGCATCCTCGAAGCGGTGACCGTCAAAGCACGAGTGAGCCGCGACCCCGAAGGCTTACTCGAAGCCGCTCGCCAGGTTCTCGGGCCGGCGATCACCGCGCAACACGCAAAAGACGGCACCATCGCAGCCATTACACTCGATGCGCTACTAGAACGTCAGCTTCTAGAGGCGGTGCGAACCAGCGACCAGGGCCCGTATCTTGCAGTCGACGCCCAGCTCGCCGAGGCCCTAGTGCGCGAAGTCCAAGCGATGGCTACACAAGTCGAAGAGACAGGCCGCGATGCAGTCCTAGTTTGTGCCAGCCGCCTTCGACTTCCTTTGCAGCAACTGACGGCGGTCGGAGCGCGGCGCGTAACAGTTCTTTCGGTAAACGAGCTCGGACCTCAGGTCCGCGTGGAGAGAGTAGGAGTGGTGAATGTCACTGCAGCGCCAGTTTGAGGGTCCTGACGTGCGGGTTCTTCTCGAGAAGATCCGCTCCGAATACGGGAACGACCCGACGATCTCGCGTGCCGAGACCTTCAGGTCCGGTGGGTTCCTCGGGTTGTTCCAGCGCGAGCAATTCCGCCTAGTGGTCGACACGTCCGACGGCGGTGCTGGCAAGGCGACAACTCGCGTTCCGGTACCGGACGGCCGTCCGCAGGCGAAGCGTCGCAAGACGGGAAAGCACTTCGCTGCGCCAACTCCTCGAAGCGAGCAGCCGCATACGCGGACCGTCCCCGACGCTCCCGTATCCAAGGGCCGACCAGTTGATCTCTTCGCGGACGTAGCAGACTCGACGCAGGACGAGAACTACGTTGCTGGCATCCAAGTTCCCACCGGCGAGCATCGGGACGCTCCTGCCATCGGAGGCCCCGACGCCGCCAACGCGCACGACACCGACAAGGCGTCCGACAACCCGTCGTTCGAGGCTGTGCTGAGCCGCGTTGCACACATAGCGGGCGCGCCACCTGTGCCGGCCGAACAACCGCTGGAGAGGCGTGCCGTCGAGGCAGTTCCCAGCGAGCCTTCTATCGCTGTTGGCGACCCAGCAAGCGAGATGGCAGCGCCGCAAGCGCTCTACATCGGCTACGAAGCCGACGATACGGATGTCCTCGGTTCGGAGCTGTTCGTTCCGACCTGCCTCTCGGTCGAGGACCTCGCCGACCTCGACGACTCGCCGGGCGCCCGAGACACATTGAATCGTGACGCAGGAGACATTTCACCTCCCGTCGCTTCGATCCTGCGCGGCGAGCTTCTCGACGTCGGCTTCGATCCGCACTCGGCGACACGGGTGGAAAGCGCTGTCAGT
>JAKBBA010000315.1 GCA_021808665.1 Actinomycetes bacterium | reverse complement strand
TCTTGCAGCTGACGTCGTCGCAGACGGGCACGAACGGGAACGTCTCGATTGACCCGAATGCCTTCGCAAGCTCGGGCCTGGGTGCGCTGCGCACAGCGATTGCCGGCACGAACGCCGAACTTCAAGTGGGTGGCTCCTCGGGTTACACTATCTCCTCCCAGACCGACACATTCAGCGGCCTCCTGCCCGGCCTTTCAGTCACAGCCGCTCAAATAAGCACGAGCCCGGTAACAGTTACCGTCGGAAACGACGCTACCGCAGCCGCAAACTCCGTGAGCTCCCTCGTAAGCGACGCCAACAAAGTGCTGAGCGACCTGCAGTCCTATGCGGGCTACAACCAGACGACCAAGCAGGGCGGCCCGCTGATGGGATCGGCCATCCTGCAGGGACTCACCAACTCGATCCTGTCCGCAGTAGCCTCCACTGTCGGGACGTCCAACGTTGGGAGTGCAAGCAACATCGGCATCAGCCTGTCGAACGGCCAGCTGAGCTTCAACCAGTCAACGTTCGAGGCATCCTACAACGCCAATCCAGCCCAGGTCCAAGCGGTGTTCGCTCAAGGAGCAACCTTCAATCCCGCATCGTCCGCCTATTCGGGACAAGTCGCCCTCTCGTACGCGTCGGCGACCACGAAGCCAGGCACCTATGCAGTCGACGTGACGACCTCCGCTACCCAGGCGAGCGCTACCGGAGCGACCCTGTCGAATGGTTCCGTCAGTAGCGGCGAAACCTTGACAATAGGCTCAGGAACCGCAAGCGCCAGCTACACCACCACGGCCGGGCAATCCCTGACATCTATAGCCTCCGGACTCGACGCTGTCTTCGCAACGCAAGGAATCTCTCTTTCGGCTCAGGTCGTCGGAGGCACCCAACTGCAGATGCTCTCATCCGCTTACGGGTCGGCTGCCATGTTCAGCGTCGCCACAACGAGCACGGCGTCAGGGACTCTTGGCCTGACCGGCGGGTCATCGACCGCTTCGTTTGCCGGCACAGACGTTGCAGGGACGATCAACGGTGTAACAGCGACAGGCCAGGGTCAATTCCTCTCGGCACCTACGTCGGATCCGACACTGGCAGGACTGGCATTGCAGGTCTCCGCGAGCGGTATCACCTCATCGACCAATCTCGGCTCCGTGACGTACACGCCTGGCCTCGCGCAGGCCCTGGCGAGCGTGGCTAGTGCAATGTCTGACCCCGTGAACGGCGTCATCACCAACACCGTCCAAAGTTTGCAGAACCAGTCCGCTTCGCTCACGCCGCAGATCCAGATGTACCAGCGAATAGTGACGCAGCAGCAGCAGATGTTGACCAACAAGTACGCCAGCATGGAAGCGATCCTCGGCACGCTCAAGAACCAGAGCTCCGCCCTAGCCGGTGAACTCGCGTCTATCGCGAAGAACGGATGACACAGCCCAGGAGATGTCGATGACGACCGCCGCCCAACGAGCAGAAGATATGAGACTGCGTTACCTCACCGAGGCTATCGAGACGTCGACGCCAGCGTCGCGCTTGACCATGCTACTCGACGCACTCGAGATGGACCTCGCCCGGGCCGATCGAGCGTTCGTTGAGCAGTCCGAACCGAAGACAGTAAGTGACCTGCTCATACATGCGCAGGACATCATCCTTGCTCTGCGTGACACTCTCGACACCTCGACGTGGGAGCCCGCCGAGCGCCTGGGTGCCCTCTACGATCACCTGTACACAGAGTTGGTCGGAGCCAACCTGGACAAGGACCGCCTACGGGCCGCCGCAGTGGCCTCGCACGTCGCCGAGCTTGCCAACGCATGGCGTAAGGCAGCGCAGAGCGTCGAGAAGACGACCGTCGCAGCCGACGGGGTGCAAAGGTGAGCTCCGAAGCCGACATCGACTGGAGGTCCCTCCTCGACTCCATGGCTAAACGCCTCGACTCGATCGAGAGGGCCTTCGACAGCGGCACGGAGGCGAGCGTGCCAGTCTTCGAGTTGCCTGAGGGCATCGGGCCTCTGCCGAAAGAACTCCGTGAAACGGCCGAGGAGTTGCTCGTTAAAACCCAGGAGGTCGAGAAGCGCTTGGAAGCAATGATGGATGCCACGGTGAAGCAACTTCGCCGGCTGCCGGCGCACAGGGGACTCGGGATCGGCCGTCCGGCAGCTACCTACATTGATCAGTCGGCGTGAACAGCAGCGCCGTGTTTGGTGGCGAACACGGCGAGGTGCGCTTCGATGTCGCAGGTCGGCGCTGGATCCTCGCTGGCGAAGTCGGCTAAGGAGGAGTCGAACTCCTCGACGCTCAGGTAGCCACCGTCGGTTATCTCGGCGCGCCGGGAGCGCAGACGCTCTAGCATCAAAGAGCGTTCCGGTCCTGTCGGCGCGGGGCGGTGATACGCGGCTTGGGGAATGACGATCACGGCGCCAGGTGTCATTCCGTGGCGATCCAGCAGACCAGCTAAGCGGCGCCCGATGTAGCGATCACCTCCCCTAGCCGTCTGCGATCTCCTCAACGCGGACGCAAGCCTCTCGAAAGCGGCGGAGGGGGGCGGCTCGGATATGGAGAGTCCGTCGTCTACATCGACGATACAAGCGGTACCGCCGGGGGCTAAGACCCGGGCAACCTCGCTCGCTGCGAGTTCGGGGTGCTCGAGGTGCTGGAACACGAACCGGGAGTAGACGACGTCGAACGAAGCGTGCGGGAACGGGATCGAGTAGACGTCCCCCGACGAGAATGTCGTGCTCTCTGACGGTAAGCCGACTTGCGGTCTGACTCTCTCACTGATGCGCCGCGCGGCGGCGAGTACAGCTCGGTCTGAGTCCAGGCCGACGACCCGCACCTCGCCTAGTGCCGCCAACTCCAAGGTTGCGGCG
>JAKBBA010000077.1 GCA_021808665.1 Actinomycetes bacterium | reverse complement strand
CATGAACTTCTCCACAACCTACGAGAACCTCGCCGCCATCAACCATATCGGCGACCCCAACCTCATCTACCCCGGACAAGTTCTCCAACTCGACGGTAACCCACAAGCCGCACAACCCACGCCCGCCGTCACCACCCCCTCAAACGACCAGAGCTCCCCCAGTAGCCCGAGAGCCGCCGGCTCCGCTCTGCCCCCCTCGCAAACCGCAGCACAGCTAGCGGTGCGGATGGCACTTGAACAGGTCGGTAAGCCCTACGTATGGGCTGGAGCCGGTCCGAACGACTTCGACTGCTCAGGACTCGTGATGTACGCATGGGATGCCGCTGGCGTGAGCCTTCCCCACTACAGCGTGGCGCAGTTCGACGACACGGCCCGTATAACGAAGGCAGAGCTAGAACCCGGCGACTTGGTCTTCTACAACAACGGTTCGGGCCCCCAGCCGGGACATGTGACCCTGTATGTCGGAAACGGTCAGGTCGTCGCAGCCGACTATCCGGGCTCTGACGTCCGCTTGGAGCCCATGGGCTATGACGGCACCCCGATGGCCTTCGGTCGGGTGCAGTAGTCCGGGACAGCAGGCGGAGCTTCCGGCTTCCGGGCGGAGTCGGCCGTATCTTCAACCGCCGGTGGTACGTGGCGTTGCGGGCGCAGTCGTCGGACTCCGAGACCCCGCCGGTACGGTGGTGCTGGTAGTCGGAGGAGGCGGAGTAGGCATTTCGAAGGTCAGGGTAGTAGTCGCCGACTTCACTACGGCTGCGTGAGTCCCAGACGTCCCCGACTGGGGTGGTGGCGTGACATCAGCGGTCACTGTGAGCGTCACCGGAGTGCCCTTGGGCGCGCTGAGAGGGCCAAGGCTGCTTATCGCGTAAGCTTGTCCGACTGCGAGGTTCACGAAGTCCTTCGCCGTCGACGATCCGCTGCCCGCTGGGGAGATTGTGGCTGTGACCGTAACGTGAGACGCCGGTTGGTTACCCGTGTCGGCCACTACGAGATCGACGCTGATAGCTGACGTGTCCGGCAGCACCAGAGTAGAGCCTCTGGTGGTGATCGGTGACGGGTTTAGCGAAGCCGAGAAGATACTCAGCTGGTAAAGCGGGCTCGTGGTGACAGCACTCTGCAGAGAGGTCAGGAAAATCTGAGCGGGCTGATCCTGGTATGGCTTCAAGTCGGAACCCCACTTGGAAGGGGGCATCTTGACCCCTGCGGACGTCGGGAACGTAGAGAGAAACAGTTGGTAAGCCTGATCGCCTACTGCTATATCTGACGCGGCCTGGGCTAGCAGGGGAGCTTCGGCAGACGGCGGAGCGGCAGTACTGTCTGTGGGCGCCCCCGGGCGCGTCTGGCCCGCAGCCGCACCGAGCGTGGCCAGGAGCACTTTCTGGACCGTGGAGGCTGCCTGGCTTCGCGCCAAGAGGCTCGCTTCGAGCAGACCGGCCGATCCCCCGAGGGAGCTGGGAGGGTCGAGCTTGCTAATCGTCGTGTAGTCAGAGACCGACTTAGCTGCGGCCCCGTCGATCGTCGCTGCAAGAGTCGGCCCTGAGCGAGGCAACCCCCCCGACCAGATGCCGGCGATCACCTCGCCTTGCGTCGTAGACGAGGTTATAGCGGGCAGGACCTGGTCGACCCATGCGCCTACCGCAAGCCGGTGGGTGGGAGTCGGGGACTTCGATTTGAGAGAAGCGTCGATCAACAGGATCAAGATCGTTACGACCACCCCGACGGTGATCCAACGTAACCCTGCACCACGGCGCCGGGAGGGTAAACCGGCCAGCGTCATATCCGCTCTACGATACCTGCCATGAGATACCGACAGCTCGGCGCCTCCGGCCTCACCGTTTCAGTGGTCGGACTTGGATGCAACAACTTCGGGGGGTCCTTCGGAGGAAGGCTGGACGTGGCCGGCACCAAGGCGGTGGTAGACGCGGCCATCGATTGCGGGATCAACCTTCTCGACACTGCGAACACCTATGGGGATCGCGGCGGAAGCGAGACCCTGCTCGGCGAAGTTCTGGCCGGCCGGCGAGACAAGGTAATCCTTGCTACCAAATTCGGCTCTGACATGGGTGAAGGCCCGGGCATAGCGAGGGCGTCTCGATGGTACATGCGTAGGGCTGTCGAGGACAGCCTGCGCCGCCTGCGAACCGACTACATAGACCTTTACCAGCTTCACAGGCCTGACGGGATCACCCCGATCGATGAGACGCTCGCAGCCCTTGACGATCTCGTACGGGAGGGCAAGGTTCTCTATGTCGGCTCGTCGAACTTCGCCGCTTGGCAGGTAACCGAGGCGGAATGGAGTGCGCGACGGGATGGTCGAAGCCGGTTCGTGTCAGCCCAGAACCACTACAGCCTCCTCGAACGTGGCGCCGAGCAGGAGCTTCTCCCAGCCTGCGCGCAGGCTGGGGTCGGGCTTCTGCCGTTCTTTCCTCTTGCCAACGGGCTTCTCACCGGTAAATACCGCCGAGGCGAGGAACGCCCGACAGGTACGCGTATGGACGGCCGCCAGATCTCCGATAAGCAGTGGAGTCGCATCGAGGCTCTCGCCGGTTTCGCCGCCGACCGAGGCCACAGCCTCCTTGAACTCGCCTTCGCGGGGCTTCTCGCCTCCCCGGTCGTGTCCTCGGTCATCGCCGGGGCGACGAACGCCGAGCAGGTGCGATCTAACTCTGTGGCCGCCGACTGGGTACTGACCGTCGAAGACGTCGCAGCCCTGCAAGCGCTACCTTGAGAGCTGTCGGCCGGAAAAGTTCCTTTGGAGCCCCAGATGCGGAGCCCCAAACTTGGAACCCCCAGACGAGAAACGCCCTTTGCGGGACCCCCGTCTCGCTTGCTTCGAGTCGAAATGGGCACCAAGAGATCGCCGAGAGAACCTTTCGCCGGCGAGGATCAACCCTCCGATCCGCACAAAGCCTGCGCCTGACGCCAAGGCGAAGACGTTGTCGACGCCGGTGTTAGCAAGCGTGGCCGACTGAAGTCGGGGAACACTCGTCGTGGTGGCGCCGCCAATGACGCCACCGTGGTCGTCGTGGCGGCCGTGTTGGTGGTCGTAGTAGTCGCTGGTGGGCTGGCGACAAAGTAGGCGAACTTCACATATCCATTTCCGGTATTGGTGGAGGATTCAGCCGCGCTGAACGTGCCGCCTCCGGACAAGGCGCCTGCGATGAAATCTGAACCTCCCCCTCCCCCTCCGCCTCCGCCGTACTCGGGCCCGGCTCCACCACCGGCACCACCGCCCACGAGGATGGGCGTCGGCCCGATCGACACCGAGGTTTCGCTTCCCCCTTCACCCCCTCCAAAAGCACGCGCCAGGTTGATCGATACGTTCGTAACTCCTGGCGGGGCGGTCCAAGAACCGGAGGTCGTGAAAGTGACGGTGCAGGCTGAGCCCCCGGTAGCGGGATCACACGACAGAACCGGAGCCACCGTCACGGCGCCCGCCCGCGAAACCAGCCCTACTGCTTACAAGCCCGCAGCACAGGCCAAGACAGCCGTCGCCCTTGCCCTCCATGGACGCCGATGGCGCTGCTTCATAGTTTTCCTTGCACCCTCTTCGAACATCCTTCTACCGGAATCTCGACCATCCCTTCCGATTAGATTTAAGTCTCCTAGGAGTCCAGTGTCTGCTGTCACCTGGTGTCTTTGGAGAGCATGAGAGGAGGCCGGCGGTTACTGCCCCCGCCTTAGATGAACGATCCCCGAGATGTCGGCACGGTCAGAGGCCTTCCAGGAGAACTTCCTGCACAGCGTCGACGTCCGAGAGGTCGTCGAAAACAGCGTCCGCTCCCAGGTCTGCCAGCTCGACGTAGGAATAGCCTCCAGTAGCCACGAGAAGACAGTGCGTTCCACCGGCTCTCGCGCACGCCAGGTCCCGGGGAGTGTCACCTACCACCCACACGTCTTTCGGTTCGAACGCAACACCGTGCGCATCTCTCGAACGCTCCAGGGCTATAGGAACAAGGCGGTCCCGGTCGTGGTGGTCACTTCCATAGGCGCCGGCGTCGAAGTCGAGCCAACCGTCGAGACCGAACGCTGCGGTCTTCAGCCTTGCGTTGGGGGCGACGTTGCCTGTGAGCAGGCTCGACAGGACCCGGTCGTCGTCGAAGAGCCGTTCGAGAAGCTCTGCAACACCGGGCAGAGCGAAGCCGCCAGAGCGGATCTCCCCTCTGGCGTCGGCCTCCGCGAGTGCCACGCCCAGCGCTTCGAGCACCGCCGAGACGAGCTTCTGATCGCGTGCAACACCGAGCGCTTCGAGGTACTCACGGACGATCTGGCCGTCGGTCTTACCTGCCATGTGAGGTCGTTCGACCGGTGTGACCCCGAGGATCACCTCGACGGCCCGGTCGAACGAAGACGGGCCGACCTCCCCGGCTCTCACTAGCGTACCGTCCACGTCGAAGAGCACGAGCCTGCGCAGCGTCACGCCAAAGGGTATCCGCCAGCCCGCTGATTGGGGCATACTTCGGTGGTGCAGATATCACCAGTTCGTATCTCAGAGACCCCCGAATGGCAAGCGCTCTCAGCCCACGGTGAAGAGATGCGCGAGGTCCACCTGCGCGACCTGTTCGCCTCGGATCCCGAGCGGGGCCGTACCCTCAGGGTCGATGGGTCCGACCTGCACCTCGACTACTCCAAGAACCGTCTGACGGCACGCACGATCGACCTCCTCGTCGCCGTCGCTGAGAGGGCAGGGCTGGCTCAGCGTATAGAAGCAATGTGGTCCGGCGAGCACATCAACGTCACGGAGGACCGACCGGTGCTCCACATCGCACTTCGCGCGCCTAGGGGAGCTTCGATCACGACGGGAGGCGTCGACGTTGTACCCGGGGTTCACGACGTTTTGAACCGAATGTCTGAGTTCGCACGCCGTGTTCGTTCGGGGGAGTGGACCGGCCACACAGGTAAACGGATCACCACAGTGGTCAATATCGGCATAGGCGGCTCCGACCTAGGTCCTGCAATGGCCTACGAAGCCCTTAGGCCGTTCTCCGACCGGAGCATCGAATGCCGTTTCGTCTCCAACGTAGACGGCTCCGACATCTGGGAAGCGACCCACGACCTTGACCCTGGCGCGACCCTTTTCATCGTCAGCTCCAAGACTTTCACGACTTTGGAGACTCTCAACAACGCCAAAACCGCCCGGGATTGGCTCGTATCGGGTCTTGGCGACAGTTCTGCGGTAGCCAGACACTTCGTTGCTGTGTCAACAAACGCCGAGAAGGTCGCCGAGTTCGGAATCGACACTTCCAACATGTTCGGCTTCTGGGATTGGGTGGGAGGTCGCTACTCCTACGACTCGGCGATAGGCCTCTCGCTCATGGTCTCTGTCGGCCCGGAGGCGTTCGTCGACATGCTCGAAGGTTTCCACTCCGTCGACGAGCATTTCCGCTCAGCCCCCTTTCGCGAGAACCTCCCGGTCCTACTGGGCCTCATAGGGGTCTGGTACAACGACTTTTTCGGAGCGGAAACCCAGGCAATCCTGCCCTACAACCATTACCTGGCGCGTTTTCCCGCCTACCTGCAGCAGCTCGACATGGAGAGCAACGGCAAAAGCGTCACCCTCTCGGGAGAACCCGTCGACGTGGCCACGGGTCCGGTGGTGTGGGGGACGCCCGGTACCAACGGCCAGCACGCCTACTACCAGCTCATCCACCAAGGCACCAGGTTGATCCCAGCCGATTTCATCGGCTTCGTGACCCCCAACCACGACGTCGGGGACCATCATGACCTGCTGATGGCCAACTTCTTCGCGCAGACCGAGGCATTGGCTTTCGGTAGGTCGGCCCCGCAAGGCCAGCCTTACCGGTACTTCGCGGGCAACCATCCGACCAACACCATTCTCGCCGAACAGCTCACGCCGCGTATCCTCGGCGAGCTTGTCGCCACCTACGAGCACAAGGTCCTCACCCAAGGTGTCATCTGGGGGATCAACTCCTTCGACCAGTGGGGGGTCGAGCTAGGCAAGGAACTGGCGCAACGGATCGTCCCAGAGCTCACCGCTCCTGAGGCCCCTCCCCTTGCCCACGATTCGAGCACCAACACCCTCATAGCCCGTTACCGGGCCGGCCGGGGTCGGCCCTAACCGGACTCGCAGGATAGCCGGGTTGTCGCTAGACGCTGCGCCGGCAGGCCTCAGTGGAACCCGGCAGCACGTGGCGCCACCTGACCACCGCCCTGTACACGGCGGACGCCAGCCAGCTAGTCGGTGGATTGAGACATGCCCAGCCGAGGAACCACCTCCAACCTCCCCCGGCTTGCAACGCCCTTCCGACGGCTCTGTGGCCCCGCTCGGCAGTTCCTCCCGAACCCACCCACCACGCGGCGGACTTTACGTCGGCGACTGACAGTCCCATCGAAGCAAGCACATCCGCTCCCAGGCTCTGCCAAGGTAAGGCGACCTGCGCGCCTGTAAAGGCTTGCTCGGCCCACCGCGCGCTCGCAGTGCAGAAACCACAGTCCCCATCGAAGATGAGCGTCGCAACTCCCGGCCGATAGGGCAGGGCGGGCCTCGTAGATGTTTCGGCCTTCGTAGATCCGCTGGGATTAAGTGAAAACACGGGCGTGCCCCGAGGCTACCGCCTGGGGTCAGGCGTGCAACCGTCTAGCCATCTCGAAAGGGTTGTGGCATCCGTCACCGGCTGCTACGCTAACGAACGATCGTTAGGCACTGTCAGCAGGAGGGATGATGGACCTCGAAGAAGCCATGCGCACGCAGGGAACCTGCCGCTACTACCAGGATCGGGAAGTGCCCGACGAGGTGCTCTACCGAGCCTTCGACGCTGCGCGCTTCGGGCCCCAAGGCGGCAACCGCCAGCCTGTCCGTTTCGTAGTGGTACGCGACCCAACCAAGAAACGTCAGCTCAAGGAATGGTACCTAGGCCCGTGGAAGGCATACCTGTCCGGCATCGGCACCGGCGAGGTGCGCGCAGGGGCTCTGCCGAAAACGGTGGAGGCCGCAGACCATTTCGCAGAGCATTTCGACGAGGTCCCCGCTCTAGTAGTGGTATGTGCCGAGGTAGACGGGTTGCACCCGACCGACCACGAGCTCGGCCGGCTGAGCGTCGTAGGGGGTGGTTCGATCTACCCGATCGTGCAGAACTTCCTGCTGGCGTGCAGGAACGAGGGATTGGGCAGCGCTCTCACCACCCTTCTGTGCGTGTTCGAACCTCAGGTCAAAGAGTTGCTGGACATCCCCGACGGGGTCATAACTGCCGCCACCATCGCCGTAGGCTGGCCGGCGAAGCCCTTCCCGAGCAAGCTGACCCGGATCGACGTGGACGATATGGTCCACGTCGACTCCTACGGCGGCCGGACGCTCTCGCGCTGAGCTGGGCCGGCGCTGAGCGGGACACGGCCGTGAGCGGGATAGAGGAAGGCACCTCGCTGGACGGGGAGCCTGGCAACGCAGGGCGGCGGGAAGGCGCCAGCCGCACGACAGCGCCGGCTTACACGACCTCGTCGGGCATACCACTTTCAGCTCATTACGGCCCTGGGGACGTCCCCGACGACCACTGGCTCAAGGTGACAGCCCCACCCGGACAGGCTCCCTTCACCCGTGGCGCGTATCCGGAGATGTACCGGAGCAAACCATGGCGGATCTTCCAACTCTCCGGGTTCGGGAATCCAGAGGACGAACGCGAGCGGATCCGTTTCCTCCTAGAGCACGGCGAGACCGGCTTCTTGATGGAGCACGACCGTATGACCGCAGATCACCTCTATGACGTGGATCACCCGGAGGTGGTCGCCCGGCGCGATGACGTGGGTCTCACCGGAGCTGTGATCCTCTCCGTCGACGACTACGAGACGGTCCTGGACGGCATCGACATCGCCAGCACGTATGCTCACGCCGGGGGTGCCGTCGTGCAGCACGCCCCGTTCGCGAACGCCTGCTACTGGACCGTAGCCAGGCGGCGGGGCATCGACCTTCGTCGGCTGGCCGGGACCGGACAGTCGGACTTCAACCTTACGTACCTCGGTTGCATCAATAAGGTGCAGGTGCCACCTCGTGACGGGCTTCGCTTCAACCTGGACCTGATCGAGCATTGCACCCGCTACCTGCCCAAGTGGGTTCCGGTTTCCATTGCCGCCTACAACGCCGCCGACACAGGCCTCAACGCTTTCGAAGAGCTCGGCGCTCTCATGGCCAACGCAGCCGAGTACCTCGACGGCATCACACAGCGCTCCAAGCTCGAGGTAGCCGACGTAGCGCACGGGGTCGGGGGAGTCAACCTGCGAACTTCGATGGACTTCTTCGAAGACATCGCCAAGCTCCGCGCTGCGCGTTCCATGTGGGAAAGACTGCTCCGGGAGCGCTACGGGGTGACTGACGAGCGTGCCCGCCGGCTTCGGATCCACGTGGTCACAGCCGGGTCGGCAATGACCTACTCCCAGCCGCTCAACAACATCGCCCGCGGCACGCTGATGGGCTTGGCCGCAGTACTCGGAGGTGCTCAGTCGCTAGGCGTTTCTGGCTACGACGAGGCGATCACTATCCCAAGCGAGCACGCCCACCAAATGTCGGTGCGCATCCAGCAGATACTCGCTCACGAAGCGAACCTCACGGCCGTTGCCGACCCTCTCGGCGGTTCGTGGCTCGTGGAATCCTTGACGGCGCAGCTCGAAGAGCGGGCGTGGGAGTTCTTCGAGCTGATACAACGCGAGGGGGGCTATGTCGCCACGCTCGATTCCGGCTGGTTGCATCAGCGTGCCTCGGCGGGAGCCTCGCTCGCCATGGACCAGGTGGAGAACGGCGACCGGATCCTCGTCGGGGTCAATGCGTACCAGGACGACGTGTCCCCTTTCGAAGTAGAAGGCTTCGAAGGGACGACCGACGCTTGGGATCGGGCCATGACCCGCCTCGCTGCTCTGCGGCGCGAGCGAGACTCCCGGGCGGCCGCATCGGCGCTTCGGACGCTTGAAGGGGCCTGCCGCTCCGAGGTGAACATTATGGGCCCGATGCTCGACGCTGTGGAAGCTCGGGTGACCGTCGGTGAGATCGGCGACGTGTTTAGGACTGTGTTCGGGAACTGGGATGTCCCCATCGTCTTCTAGGAGGTGCTTTGAGCGACGAACCTGCGCGGATCCTGATGGCCAAGACATCTTTGGACGGCCACTGGAGGGGCGTAACGATCGTGGAACGCGCCCTTCGCGAAGCGCATTTCGAGGTGATAGCACTCGGGATGGCCACCGCGGAAGAAATAGTCAGAGCGGCGGTCGACGAGGAGGTGGACTTGGTGGGCCTCAATCTCGGAGGGCGTTCCGCCGTGGTAGAGCGGATCGTCGCCGAGCTTCGAGCCCAGGGGTCTGACGTTCCGGTGATGGTCGGAGGGGTTATCACACCGCAGACCAAGAAGAGACTCGAATCATCGGGGATAGCGGTGTTCCCTCCGGGGTCGTCACTCGAAGACATTGTCGCCACAGCCCGACGCCTGTGCGAACACAGCGCTGAGATGAAACAGGAGGCGCAGTAGTGGGAGACTTTCTCTCATCGCAGATGCAGCCGGTCGGCCGGGCGACTCTCGGGGATCAACTGCGACGTCATGCGATCGCAAACCCAGACGCCGAAGCTGTCGTCTCCTATGATGAGGTAGGTCGTCGCCGAAGCTTCACCTACTCCCAGCTCCACGCTAGGGCCAACAGGATCGCGAATGCGCTGAGCGCCGCGGGCGTTCGCCGCGGCGACAGGATCGCCGTCATGGCAGCAAACTCGGCTGACTGGGTTGCGATCTGGTACGGGGCTTTGAGCATCGGGGCTCCGCTTACCGGCATCAATCCCAACCTCACCGTCGACGACATCGCCTACCAGTTGGCGCACGCCGAGCCGGCCGCCATCTTCGCCGGGGCCGACCTAGCTGGTAAAGCACAAGCGGCCCTCGAACAGACCGCGAACCACCCGAGCGGGCCACGTTGGCCTCTGGTCGCCCGGGTCGTCATCACCACACCCCCAGGCCCACTACGCGACGCGACGGAACCGCAGCTACCGCAGAACTGGGTTCGCTTGGACGACTTGTCGGGTGGCGCGCCAGACAGCGACCCCGACGGGGCCGTAGACGAGCATGACATCGCGATGATCGTGTACACGTCCGGCACGGAGGCACGACCCAAGGGGGTGATGATCCCCCACCGTAACTACCTGTGCGCGACGGTGCCCGGGTGGGCTTCGGAGATAGGTATCCGCCGTGGTGACCGCTGGCTGTTCGTCATGCCTTTCTTCACGATGGCGGGGATCGGTTCCATGACCAACCTCACCCAGATCGGCGCGACGCTGGTGATCCCGTCGACGATAGATCCCAGACAGGCCATCGAACTGATACAGGCCGAGTCGATCACCACAATGGCGCAGACGCCTACCTTCTTCTTGTCCATGGCCCGTCAGGAAACCTTCCAGGCATCCCGGGTCGCACATCTCCGCCGTTGCATCACCTACGGGGGCCTCGTCCCAAACTCGATGATCGAAGCGTGGTCAGCCGTGAAACCCGAATTGGAGTGGGGCACCTACTGGAGTCAGTCTGAGCTGTCACAGGTTGGGACGTGCGGATGGTTCAGGACTTTCGACGACGTACCCGGCCGGGATCCCGCCTGGGTTGGTCGCGCCATGCCACAACTCGAACTGAGAGTGGTCGACCCCGAGGGAAACGACACCGAGGTGGGAGAAGTGATCTGCCGTTCTCCTGCGGTGATGGCCGGCTACTTCGCCGACCCTGACCGCACCGAGGACGCTCTCGGATCGGGGTGGCTCCACACCGGGGACGTGATGCGGATAGACCCCGACGGGAACCTCTTCTTCGTGGATCGCCTGAAGGACGTGATCAAAACCGGCGGGATGAACGTGTCCTCGGTCGAAGTGGAGCGGGCGATTGCCACCCACCCGGCCGTCGAGCGAGTAGCAGTCGTCGGCGTGGCCGATCCCTACTGGTCTGAGGCAGTCACAGCATTCGTGGTACTCAAGCCCGGCGCGAACTGCACCACCACCGAGATCGTCGAGCATTCCCGCACGACACTTGCGCCTTTCAAAGTGCCGAAAGCTGTCCACGTCGTCGACGCACTCCCGACGGATAGCCAGGGCAAGGTTCTCAAGCGTGTGCTTCGCGCCGGACCGTCCTGGTGACCACCCAGTGCTGATGATAGACCCAGAGCCTGCCGGGGCATCGGAGGCAGGCGGCAGGCGGGAGGAGATCGTGGAGATCGCCAGCCGTCTTTTCGCAGAGCGAAGCTACCGGGGTGTGGGCATGCGCGCCATCGCTTCAGCCGTTGGAGTGCAACCGGCCAGCATTTACCACCACTTCTCATCAAAGGCTGACATTCTTGACGCCATAATTGCCGATGTCACAGAGCGCTTCATCGCTGCTCACCTGTACTTGTTGGACCCCAAGTTCGTCACTGCTTCCTCGATGCGACAGCTAGTCACCGAGCACGTCGTGTACTTCTGGCAGCACCGCATCGCCGAGGCGGTCGGGCTACGAGAACTGAAAGAGCTGAGCGTCGCAAGGGCCGAACACGTCCGCAGATCCAGGCGCAGCTACCAGGATGCCTGGATCTGCGCCATCCAGGTCGGCGTATCCGGCGGATGGCTGCCGGCGCAAAACCCCAGGGTCGCCGCCTTGGCGCTACTGTCGATGATCAACGGCGTAAACGCCTGGTACCGAGAGGACGGGCCGCTAAGCATCGCAGAGGTCGCCGAGATGCACGCGGAGATGGCAGTCACGGGTCTTTTAGGAAGGCCCTCGATGCGCCACGTCGACTCGCCTCGGCGTGGGTGATTCCAGCTAGTCGGCCTGGTGGATCGGGCCTGAGGTGTCGCGCAGCGAGCGGGCGTCGCGGTGGTGAACCACAGCTTGGATCTCCGCTGCGATAGCCAACGCCACCTCAGGAGCGCGACGGCCGCCCAAGTCCAGCCCTATCGGACGGTGTATGCGCTCGAGGTCGCCTTGGCCGACGCCGGAAGCCGCCAGCCTCTCGATACGGCGGGACTGGGTATGACGAGAGCCCATCGCCCCTATGTAGGGTATAGGCCGGCGAAGCCCTGCAGCCAGAGCCGGCACGTCGACGTGGGGGTCGTGGCTTAGCACTATGAGAGCAGCGGTCGCGCCAGCCCATTCGAGCATCTCGTCCACGCCTTCGTGGTCGGGACCCGAACGGACCTCCCACCCGAGGAGGCCCGCCTGCGCGTCGATGGCTCCTACCACGTCCCCGGTGCCTACAACGACCAGCCTAGGGGAGGGAACCCAGGCTTCGATCATTGCTGTACCTACCTCGGTGGTTACTTTACGGCGGGCAGTCGCGGCTTCTTTGAGCATCCCGAGTGCCTCTGCGACAAGCGAGTCCGCCAGAGCGGTGCCGGCGTCGCCAGAAGCGCCACTTGCGGCGGCGCTCAGAGCTCCCACCCTCGACCCGTCCCCGAGGACAGTTAGAGCCTTCGGTCCGGTGGCTGGCCCGTCGATGATCGTGATCAGCGCCACGGGCGCCCGGCCGGCGATGGCGGCCCAGGTCTCGGTTGGGACGCTCGATGACGGTTGGAGGAGGACACCGACCCGCCCGCCGCAGGCGAGTCCCAGCTCGGACACGGCGGACCCGCCGATGGTTATATGAACGGTTGCGAGGCGGGGCTGATCGGAGTCGAGGAGGTCGCGTGCCACCGGTGCCATCGCCTCGGCGCCGGTGACGCCCAGCAGGTCCCCGAACACCCGCCCTTGGCCGTCGAGTGCTACCAGTTCGTCTACTGGAAGGGTGGAGAAACCCTCGACCTGAACGACCCTTGCGACCACCATCGGATCGCCGGACGCAGCGGCTTTGGCGAGCATCTCCGCTGTGTGCTGTGTTGCCTGCATCACGTAACTCCACCTTTCGGAACGCTCCGACTGGCCGGGCGGACCGAACCCAGCAAGTCGTACCAGCTCTGTCCTACCAACGAAGCTCAGGCTACCCCCAACCGGACACTTTCCCCGCTGGCTGCCTTCAGTCGTGTTGGGGAGACTCGTGGGCTGCGTGGCGCGCAGGTTCGAGCTGGAAAGTAGAATGCTCAACGTCGAAGTGACCCGCAAGGCAGGCCTGAAGCCGATCCAGCACCTCAGGCAGCCGCCCGTCGCAGAAGCACTCGTCGCTCACTACCACGTGAGCTGAGACCGCCGGCAGGTCCGACGTGACCACCCAAGCGTGAAGATCGTGCACGGCCGTGACATCGCCAATGCCAAGGATGTGCTCGCGCACCTCCCCCAGGGCAAGGTCGTCGGGTGCCGCCTCCAGCAACACCCTCCCCGAGGCCCGCAGCAGTCCCCACGCCGCCCTAGCCATTATCACCACCACCACGAGCGAGGCGATCGGGTCGGCCCGGCGGAATCCGGTGAAGATTACGATGACACCCGCTACCAGCGTCGCTACGAACGCCCACACGTCGGTGAGCAAATGCGCTAGTGCCCCGGCCATGTTCAGGCTGCGGCGCTGCGCCCCGGCCAGGACCAGAGTCGCCGCTCCGTTAGCCGCTATGCCAGCAACGGCTACGACCGCCACGACCGCCCCGTCGACCGCCACAGGATGAACCAGCCGGGCGATCGCCTCGACAGCCACGACTGCTGCGACGACGACCAGAGTTACCCCGTTCGCAGCGGCCGAGAGAATCTCAGCTCTTTTGAAACCGAAGGTCATAGAACCCCCAGCCGGCCGGGCGGCCAGGTGAGTAACCCACCAGGCCATACCCAACGCTCCGGCATCAGCGAGCATATGACCCGCGTCGGCTAGAAGCGCTAGGGACCCGGCTAGCACCCCGGCCAGCACCTCTACGATCATGAACGCCAGGATCACGCCTAGAGCGACAGCCAGACGACCCGAGTCCGTGACGGGACTGCCATGGTCGTGGTCGTGGGAGCCGCTCACCTTCGCGATGCTACCGGGCCTCGTGTGGATCACCCAGGCTGGTGGATCACACTTAGTTCAGGACCTTGCCCTGGGACCGTGCCGATGCCTGGCTACGCTCCCGCCTCTCCGGACACCTCGGGTTCAGCCCCGCTTCGCGGGAAGGAACGCGACCCCAGGAGCGTTGTGATTAGCGATATGACTCCTTTATCGGTGCTTGACCTTGCCACTATCGCTTCGGGGTCGAACGCTGCACGTGCCCTGGCCGAATCCACGGAGCTTGCTGGCGTGGCAGAGGAGCTCGGTTACCGGCGGTTTTGGGTTGCGGAGCACCACGGGATGCCAGCCGTCGCCAGTTCGTCGCCGCCGGTGCTCATAGCCCACCTCGCAGCTCACACCTCGTCTATCAGAGTCGGCTCGGGAGGGGTGATGCTGCCCAACCACTCGCCTCTCGTCGTCGCCGAGCAATTCTCGACCCTAGAAGCTCTGCACCCAGGCAGGATCGACCTCGGCCTGGGTCGGGCCCCCGGAACCGACCAGCTGACCGCCAGGGCGTTACGCCGCGACAGCGCCCTAGGTGCAGAGAGCTTCCCTGACGACGTCATCGAGCTGTACAACTACATGGCGGACCATGCTGGGGGTCCTTCCCGGCCTGCGGCCGTACCCGGCCGTGGCTACCTCCCTGAGATCTGGTTGCTCGGCTCGTCGCTCTACAGCGCTCAGCTCGCCGGACACCTGGGATTGCCTTTCGCTTTCGCGTACCATTTCAGCCCCGGACCTCTCGACGCTGCCGTCGCCGCCTACCGCGAGACCTTCAAGGCGTCGCCGCTGCTCGACTCCCCGCACCTGATGGTCGCTGTCTCGGTCATATGCGCTCCCACCGACGACGAGGCGAAGTGGCTCGCGGGATCGTCGGCGTTGTCGATACTTCAGCTTCACACGGGCCGGCTCGGACCGATGCCCTCCCCCGAGGAAGCGGCGGCGTACGACTTCTCACCAGCGGAGCGGGCACACGTCGAATCTGTCATGAGAACCCACGTGATAGGCAATCCCGGGAAGGTGGCTGCAGGTCTCGCCGAACTTGTGAGACGCACACGGGCTGACGAGCTGATTATCTCCACCCGGCTTCACAGTTTCGACTCGAGGCGACGCTCCCTTGAGCTTGTCGCCTCGGCTAACCTCGCTGCTGCGGCCTGAACTCCTCTCAGTCCCGGACGGCGACCCCTTCGAATGTGTAGCCGAGCGCCTTAGGTGCTCCCAGACTGTAGTTGTCCATTTTCATTAGCCGGAAGCCGGCGTCCACGATCAGACCGTCTATCGGCCGGTTCAGGTGGCATCCACCGAACAAGCGGGCCTGGACAGGAGTGAGCCGATCCTGCCAAGCGGCCACCCGAGGATTCTGGGAGCGTCCGTGTTCGACGAAGTGCAGTTGCCCGCCGGGGCGCAACACCCTTCTCATCTCCGACAGAGCGTCACCTACGTCTGGAATGCTGCAGAGGGTCCAGGTCACCAGGACGTGGTCGACACTGGCGGTTTCCACTGGAATGCTCTGACCGTCCGTTCCGACGAACTCGACCAGCACCGAGGTCTCAGACAGGCGCCGCTTCGCGAGACGTCGCCCGAGAAGCGCAGGGTCGACGGCCCTCACCCTCTTGACCGCCAAAGGGTAATGAGGGACGTTCAGCCCCGAGCCGAAACCAACCTCAAGCACCTCGCCTTCTAAGCCTGACGCCACCCTCTCTCGGATCCGGGAGAAATGTTCTCCGCGCAGAGCGATGTCGATGACTCGGGGAAGGATCCGGTCCTCGTAGAAGCGCCCAGCCGACCTCGCTCGTCGTTCGGCCGTTGACATACGATCAACGCTACACGGGCGGCGCGCCAAGATTAGGTGGGGCGTCGATTTTGTCGGGCTTCGTCTTTCGGCCACCCCGGCGGCGGAAGCCGAACCGTATCAGTTCCCACACGACCGCGCCGGCAGCAGCAGTCACGAACAGGACCATCCACTCCGGGGCATCGAAATGGAAAGCCACCCAGTT
>JAKBBA010000076.1 GCA_021808665.1 Actinomycetes bacterium | reverse complement strand
ACAGGCTTTTTCAGGGGCAAGTAATTAAAGACAATGGATCTCCTTTCATCCCGGGAAATACTCCTAGATCCCCCGGACCAAGTGGTGGACCCTCTTACACAGACATCCCTACACGCCCGCGGGATCGAGGACCTCACCTACGCCGAGGGCAGCTGCGCCCGCTGCGCGCTCGTCGAGCGGGCCCGCCACCTGTGCTCTGACCCCTCCGGACAGATCCCCGCCGAGCTGGTTCCGGTCCGCGACGCCATCGCCTCCCACCCCCAGCCATACAGCGCCTTGAACTGGGTGGAACGCTCCGACAGCGCCCCGCTGCTCGCCCGGATCGCCGCTGGCGAGCTAGCCCTCAGCCATGACGCTCTCGACGCCCAGCGGGGCCCGGCCGCCGAGTTCCTGCGCCAAACACTGGTTGCAGCCGGGGCGCTGCCAGCCCGCGACGAAGCGCTGGTCCGCCTTGAAGCCTGGGTGGCCCGACGCGTTTCCCAAATCCCCGACCCGGGCCGGGCCCGGCTGATTCGCTCTTATGCCACCTGGCGGGTGCTGCGCCGAGCTCGCCAGCGCGCCGCCCGCGCCGAGCGGCCCCGCACCGCCACCCGGCACGCAAAAAACCATCTGCTCGCCTCCATCGCCTTTTGTGACTGGCTCGACCATCACGACCTGACATTCGACGTCGCCGACCAAAGCGAGATCGACGCCTGGATCGAACAAGGCGGTCCTTCCGCCAGCGACGTCCGGGACTTCTTGGACTGGACCGCCAGCCGTCAACTCACCCGACATCTTGAGATACCAAACCGGCCCTCCCGCCAGGGGACCAGCCTTGACCAACAGACCCGCTGGGCCATCGTCGAACGCCTTCTACACGACGACACCATCGAACTCACCGACCTCGTCGCCGGCTGTTTGGTCCTGCTCTACGGTCAACAACTCACCCGGGTCGTGGCCCTACAAGTGGAGAACATCACCACCAGCGGCCGCGACGTGCACCTCAACCTCGGCCAGTCCCCGGTCATCATTCCCGAACCGCTCGGCGCTCTGCTCGTCGAGTTATCCACCAAAGGTCGTCGATACACCGGCGTTGGATCCCCACACTGCAGTCCCTGGCTATTCGCCGGTCTTCACCCCGGCCGCCCCCTCAACCCCAGCCACCTCGGTGCGCGCCTACGGAAACTCGGGGTCTCCACCATGCCCGCCCGCCGATCAGCGCTCATGCACCTCGCCGGACGACTCCCCGCCGCAGTGCTTGCCGAACTACTCAACCTGCACCCCACCACCGCCGTCCACTGGGTCGCCGCCGCCGGAGGTGACTGGAACACCTACGCCGCCCAGATCGCCCGAACCCGATGATCGCGAACCACGCCGAATCACCCCACCCCAATAACGTTCCCATAGAGGCATTCGACATACTTCGAACATCGGACCCTCCTCTAGCTTTGTCTGTCCAGCGCCTAGACGGGCTGCCGGCAGAGTTTGTACCTCTAGCCGCGTACCAGTTTCGACAACGGCAAGCTGCTGAAAGCCCAGGGCCGCCTCGGCCACCGCGACGTCTCCACCACCCTCCGCCACTACTCGCATGCGACCCTGCTCGACGACCTCGACATCGCAGACGACTCGACCCCGGGCTGAAACTTGCGGCCCTCTCCGTCCCTGAGCGTCAGTATCGGCTGCAGGAGGGAGCTTTGGGGGCTGCTAAGCCGAGGTCGGCGTACCCGCAGTCGACCAGGCCGTGAACTGCGATGAACCCGAGACTTCCCATGTTGACCTTGTCGAAAGCGCTGAAGAAGTGTCGATATCCGGTGCCCCGCATAAGGATTGGTACGGTGAGACTACGGAGCGCCGTACGATCCGTCGGCCTAGCGACTTCGAGTTGAAGCCACGACGTGATCGCCACAGCACCCGGTATGCCTCTTTTCGAGGCGCGTCCGGGTAGCATTGGTGGCGTGCCTAAGACCCAGCCAGGTGTTACCCGCCGCCGGCTCTTCCCGGTCGACGTGCGCGCCGAGCTGGATGCTTGGGAGGTCCGCTATGGGGTTCCCTCGGACCGGCTGGTCGACGCTTTCAGAGACTCCACAGGGAGCTTGACTTAGACTGACGACTTCCACGCTTGGAGCCAGACTTACGACGCCTGGCTTCGCGTCGACGGCCGCTGAGGGCTTGTTCCCCCCGCACGTTCGCACCCCCGAGGCGGCGTTGGATTATCTTTCGACGTGGTGCGACATCATCGGCGGCGAACTGCTCGACGGCATCGAGTGGGACGAGATCGCTGACACGACCGGCAGTCTGGCTGTGCTCCGTGTCCCTCCCTTCCGCATCGGTTTCCGCGTCGGCACCTTGCTCACGATTGCTATCAACATGGACGCCGACCTGGCAGCCCACTTCTACAACTTCGACCTCCGACTCGCCAGCGGCGCCCTGTGCTGGCGCCACGACTGCCATGCCGGTCACGAATCACTAGGCGCCGGACCCCACCACCGGCATCTCGGTCCCGACGAGAACTACCGGATCGCGGACGAGCCACAAACGCTCGAGACCATCTTCGAGCACGTCACTGCCGACAACCTGCAGCGCAGCTGGCGGGCCGAATAAACCCACGGCGAGAGAACGGAGGCCTGACCGCAAGCGCCTCACTTCAAGTGCACCGTCGGACTCTCCGGCCCGCTTGTCGCCGTGCAGCGCCATCACCGCTTGACCGAAGGCAGAGCACGTCCACGTCCCATGCCTAATCGAATGAGGTGACCCAGCCCGACTGCCGGGAGTCGATTGGTGGCCGCTAACCACCACTGTCGTAACGACCTTAAGCGTTGCGATGATTCAATGCCAGACTCGACTGTCGACGTTAGTCGGAGGAGTTAAACGAGTGGATCTACAGCGCCCGAGGAAAGCGTTCGTAGGGTTAGTAGTGACTGTGAAATTGGCATATCCAAACGACAAGGTGGAGCGACAGGTGGAGCCGACATTCTTGGACATCTTTAGACCCTTCTGGAGACATTATAGCTCTGACCTGGACGTTCTTGACGAAATCAAACGCCGTTAGACGCTTTGCTCTGAACTACGGATCAGAAGGTTGGGGGTTCGACTCCCTCCGAGCGCACTCAAAAAAGTCCAGTTCAGCGGGGGTGTCCTGGTCCTGCGAGTGATCGTCATTGGTCTAGGTGGAGCTATCGCCCCGCGCTCTACTCTTTAGAGTATAAATCACAAATTGTCATGCTATGTCGTTACCCAGTTGACACTTCCGAAAGGTCCGTCCACCGGCGAGGGCATCCGTTCGTGCCCCTCCCGGCGGCTTGTGAAGATCTAGGTGGAGCCAAACTTAGAGCCACAGTGGCGCCCGGCTGTGGCTCTTGAGGGTCCAAACGTGTTCTTGCCTGTGCCTGTCTGGAGCGCAAAGTGCTTTCCGGCACTCCTGCACCTTGCCGCAGTGGCTGAGGACCCAAGCGCAGGCTCATCGAGCGGCCTCGGGGTGGATTGTGTCCGGCGGCAGGACTGTAGGCCGAGCTTCTGGCGGAGCGGCTAGCGTCGGCTATCACGGCAGGGAGAGCAGCTAAATGAACACGTGTGCCCTTACAGTATGACGACGCGAACCTCCAGTGAACGTGGCGCGCTCATAACGCTTCTTGTGCGACTGCATGCGCATTGGCAACTCGTACTCGCCGAGGTCGAAGCGGCTGGAAGTGCCGTCGAGGTTCTGTTGCGGCAGGATACGGCGGCGCCAGCGAATCGACACCTACGAGGATGCCGACTCGTTCTATGTCGAGGCGGTCGAGCCAGACGCCATCGTCGGTTGAATTCTGCGTTGACGACCGCACCTGTCATGAGGCGCTCTACCCCACCGGTGCCGTGAACGGGGACTCGGACGACTATGACGACGTGAAGGACAGTCTCGCCATTGGCGAAATTGTCGCGTTGCGCGCGGATCACTCCCGCGCAGGACCGATCATCGCCGAGCTGGAGCCGGTCGGAGGCCATCGCCGGTTTCGTGTCTACCACTCGGCCTCACAGGTCCGCGACTACTTCGAAGATCAGATCGAGCCTGCGGTGGTGGAAGTTCCACGAGACGAGTGGATCAGGCGCGTTCTTGAAGAGCGCTTTGTCAGTCATTCGGAATTTCGTGCCCGTCTGATGGCGACACGGCTGAACAACCCGCAGGTCGACCACATTTACGCCTTACGCGCAGCTCGCATCCAGCACATCCCCTTCCAGTTCAAACCGCTTCTCCGACTCCTGCGGGCGGATCAGCCCCGTCTCTTGATCGCCGACGATGTTGGCGTCGGCAAGACCATCGAGGCCGGTCTGATCCTGAAGGAGCTCTCAAGTCGGCAGCAGCTCGATCGAGTGTTAGCGCTGTGCCCGAAAGCTCTCACCACTAAATGGCGCGCCGAGATGCGTCGCTTCGACGAGAGCTTCCGCACGTTGTCAGCCGAGACACTTCGGTACTGCCTCGACGAGGCGGACCTTGAAGGTGAGTGGCCAGAGGAGTACGCCCGCTCGATAGTGCATTACGAGCTGTTCCGGCGCGAGCCGTATCTCGTTGGCCATGACGTGGGTCGCCGACATCGTAGCGGCTTGCTGGAACCTGATAGCGGGGTGGATGTCTCCCTTTGGGATCTGGCCGGCCAGATTGCGGGGCGTCCGGTAGCAGCGCTTCTTGGGGGGACGCCCCGGGGGGCGGTGCCCGTCTATGCGAGCTGGATCGGTCCCTGGCGGGTGGAGATGCTGACGGAGGGGGCTTTGGGGGCCGGGTTCGTTGCGGCGAAGCTCAAGGTGGGCTTCGGTTCCCGCACGGACAGATTGACGGTCGAGCGTGCGCGTTCGGTGTCGGGCGATTCCCTGCGGTTGTTCGCGGACGCGAACCGTGCATGGTCTATGCCCGAGGCCGAGGAGATGTGCCGTCTCCTCGCCGACTACGGCGTCGAGTGGTGCGAGGAGCCGCTCTGCGACGATGCGCCGGAGAGATTCGACGAGCTGTTCGAAGCGACTGGGATGCCGCTTGCGACCGGCGAGAACCTGTACGGACTGGCTGACACCGAGCACTATCTGGGTTGTGCGGGGGTGGCTCATGTGCAGCCGGACGTGTCGAAGACGGGGGGCATCACCCACGGCCGGGACGTGTCGGTCTTGGCTGACGGTGCGGTAAGGCGTTCAGCCTCACTGCTATGGGAGCGCCGTGACGGTGCTCGCCTCCGCTCGTGTGGCGGCGGCGTCTGGCGCTCTTCGTTAGCTGGAGCTCGACATTCGGGACAATCCCCTGCGAAGCGATCTGCTCGCCGCCCCGCTGCAGGTGGCGGGGGGCATGCTGGCAGTGCCGTCCGCGCCAGGGCTGGGGTGCAACTAGACGAGGCTGCCCTCGCTGCCCTCGCTGCCCTCGCTGCCCTCGAGGTCGGGTCCTACGAGTTTCTGGGTCGATCCGCCGCATCACCGAAACGGGGCCGCATCACCGAAACGGAGCCGCATCACGAAATAGAAAGGGCCAGCCATGACGCCATGCAATGATGACAGCGAGGTGATCCCTGGGGTGCGTATCGCCGGGGAGGCGTTTGGTGGGGACAGCGCCGTGGAGGTTGTGTGCCCGACCACCGGTCAGAAGCTGGCCAGCGTTCATGGGGGAGGATCGGCGGAGGTGGCCAGGGCTGTGGGTGTCGCCCATGGTGTGCTCGATGCGTGGCATGCGCTTGCGGGGGCGGAGCGTGCCAAGGCGCTGCGGGCGGTCGCCGAAAGTCTCCGGTCCGAGCGCGACGACCGCTTGGCGATGCTGATCACACGCGAGTCCGGTAAACGCTTCGCGGAGGCGAGGGGCGAGGTCGCCTTCTCGGCGCACTACTTCGACTGGTTCGCCGATGTGGCGGAGACACAGGGCGAGGGCGTGCTTGACACTCCCGGCCGGAGCTTTGTGATCCGCCGGCGACCGTTAGGTGTGGTAGGGGTGATCACCCCGTGGAACTTTCCAGCGTCGATCCCAGCCCGGAAACTCGCCGCCGCCCTGGCGGCCGGCTGCACCACTGTCTTCAAACCGTCGGAGTTCACCCCGTTGAGCGGGCTGCGGTTCGCGGAGATCCTCGAAGAGCACCTTCCGGTCGGTGCGTGCAACACCGTTGTCGGCGATGGCGAGGTGGTCTCCAACGCGCTCGCGGACCACCCCGAGGTCGCCGCGGTGACCTTCACGGGCTCGACGCGGGTCGGGACTCTGATCGCGGTCCGCTGCGCCGCCACGTTGACCAGGGCCACGTTGGAGTTGGGTGGCAAAGCCCCGTTCGTGGTCTGCGAGGACGCTGATGTGGCCGAGGCCGTGGACGCATTGATGGTGGCGAAGTACCGCAACAACGGGGCTTCTTGCATCGCCGCCAACAACGTCTTCGTCCACCGCGACGTCTACATTCCCTTTGTCGAGGCGTACAGGCAGCGTTCGCTGGCCCTTGTCGTGGGCGACCCGATGGACGACCAGGTAGAGCTCGGTCCGATGGTCACCCCGGCTCACGTCGTGCGATTGGCGGGTCTGCTCGATGACGCCCGCGCTAATGGTGCGGTGATCGCGCAGGCGGCGCCGGTGACACGCCAAGGTTCGTTTTTTGCTCCAGCGGTGGTGGAAGTCCCGGATGGCTGCCGGATGTGGGACGAGGAGATATTCGGGCCGGTGACGGCTATACGCGCCTACGACGATCAGGCGGCGGTGATCGCCGAGATCAACAGCTGGCCGTTCGGGTTGGGAGGTTACGTGTGCAGTGCCGACAGCGGGCACGCGGCCGATCTGGCCGCACAGCTAGCAATCGGCATTGTCGGTGTCAACAATGGTGCACCGAACACGCCGGAGGTTCCCTTCGGAGGGTTCAAGAGGAGCGGTATCGGCAGTGAGGGAGGCGTGCAGGGGGCCGACGAGTTCATCGGTTGGCAAACCGTGTCCACCGCTGCCGACCCTGAGCGAAGCAGCGGCTCCGCTCGAGGGAGGCGGCAGTGACCGGGGACGCCGCTCGGACATGCCTGATCGTCGGGGGCAGCCGGGGCATCGGCCGGGCGACGGCACTGCTCGTCGCGCGGGGCGGCTCACCCGTGGCGGTCGGCTACCGCAGTGATGCAAGGTCAGCCGAGGCGACGGTCGAAGAAATCCGGGCCCTAGGCGTCGAAGCGTCGGCGTTCCGGGTGGACACGGGCACGCCCGGGGATGTCGAGTCGCTGTTCGGCGATGTCGAGCGCAGGATGCCACCCCTTGGCGGGCTGGTCAACTCCGCCGGGATCGGCATGTCGAGCAAGGTCGCAGATCTTGACGCGGCGCGAGTGGAGCGCTTGATCGCTGTCAACGTGGTCGGGGTGATGATGTGTTGCCGTGAAGCGGTTCGGCGGATGTCGTTGAGCCGCGGGGGCGTCGGAGGCGCCATCGTAAACGTATCATCGATGGCATCAACTATCGGGGGACGGCCGCGAAGTACCGTGTATGCCGCATCCAAAGGGGCGGTCGACGTCTTCACCACCGGTCTGGCCAAAGAGGTTGCCGACGACGGCATACGAGTAAACGTCGTCAGACCGGGGGCGACGGTGACCGACATGACCCGCGACGTTCACAGCAACAGCGAAGCGAGAGAACGCGTTGAGGCAACCATCCCGATGGGCCGCATGGGGACCGCCGACGAAATAGCCGAGGCGATCGCCTGGCTGCTCTCGCGGAAAGCGTCGTGGGTTACCGGGGCGCACCTCGACGTCGGCGGCGGGGGCTTCCTGATAGCGGCGTCACGGCCCTGACCAGCGGGGGCGGCCAGACTCATGACCCGGGCCCATGACTCGACGGTGTCGTCGAAGATGGCCGACGTGAAAAACTCACTGATCGGGCCGTCTCAGGGTCGTAGATCAAGCCGCCGAGGGCCTGCATCTGATTGGCCGCAGGGACGACAGCGGCTTGTCGGGGTCCGTGACGCCTTGAGCGATGTCGGTCCACACCCAAACGTAACTGGCTAGCGCGCCGTCACCGTACTCGATCGGGGCAGCGGTTTCTATGTGTCTGGGCTAGCTGGAAAGGTCACCACTTGAAGCTACGGTCAGAGCCGACGGCCGACCCGTCACGGACTTGCCTAGATCTAGAAAGCAGCCCACGTGCTCCTTCTGGACTTCACAGCTGCCTAAACCTAAACCTAAAGGACTGTAGGCGAACTTTTGGGGCGCCTCGATCAAATTACTGGCCGCCATGTGCCGTTCCACCTGTACGGGCAGGTCGAACAGACCACCCGGAGGACTGCATTTTGGATGATCGCGTCTCCGTGTCCGTGCTTGGGCACGATTTGACTATTGACAAGTTGTCAGGCAACCTTTATCATTTGATTATCTCTACGATCAGCGAAAAATCCATCAGCAAGAGATCCCGGGGAAGCGAACGCGGCGACGCGCCTCTTCAGCCAGGAGAGTTCGCTTCCGTCGTGCGGCCGCTGCCCGTGTTCGCGCAGGTAGCTACGCAACTGATCCAAGCGATAGTCGACGGGCGCTTTGCGGTGGGGGCCCGTCTTCCCTCCGAGCAGGTCCTGGCGGAGCATTTTGGCGTGAGCCGTCCGTCTGTCCGTGAAGCCTTGAGTTGTCTTCAGTTCGAAGGCTACGTCGAACCGCGCCGAGGCTCGGGAACGGTTGTGCTCGCCGATGTCGTGGATGGCGGTGGCCCATGGGCCAAAGCATCGACGAGCCGACATGGCGTTACCGCTCTTGATCTTATCGAGGCGCGCTTGGTGATAGAAACTTCCGCGGTCGCTATGGCTGCAGTCGACCCTCATCCGGAGGGCCTCGGCAACCTGCAGGACATCCTTACGGGTATGCAACTGTCCTTGTCCGAGCCCGATCTTCACCCGCAGACAGACTTAGGCGTGCACACGGCCTTAGTGCGGGTGTGTCGGAACCGACCGCTCTCTAGCGCGGCTGAACGTCTGCTTCGATCGGGGGACGATGCTGTAACGCGTTCAGTTCGAGCCCGGGCTTGGGATGATAGCGGCCTTCCGTGGGATTGGCTCGGTCATCACGAGGAGATGGCGTCAGCGGTCATCGAGCGCGATCCTGATCGTGCGGCGCACGCTTGTCGCGTTCACCTTGTTTCGGTAGTCGAGAACCTTTCGATGTCGACCACGCTTACTGCCGCCGAGAGGGAGCGGGTCGACAGAATCGTGGCTAGTGCTGGGCCGCGCACCCTCCTAAAGTCGCCAGATTCAGCGCGGCGGACGGCACCTTTGAAGGGCGTGCAGCAGAGGAATACGAAGACATGAAAGAGAGCACCTCCAGCGCCAATCTGAACGACACTGCCGGCGCACTTAAGGCGCCTTTTAGCTACATCACTCACCTGGAGTGTGGTCGCTGCAGGGAACATACGAAGCATCAGTCCCTCAGGGGCTTTGTTCCTGCGGTTCTCCTCTGCTGGCTCGCTACGATCTCGGCGCGTTGCGCCAGGCTATAACACCGGAAGTTTTTTCACGCCGCCCTCCGACTCTGTGGCGTTACCACGAACTGCTTCCCGTTACCGACCCGACTGCAGTGGTGTCTCTCGGCGAGGGGATGACCCCCATCGTGCCCATGCCCCGCATGGGCACGAAGCTTGATTTGGCTCAGCTGTCCATGAAGGATGAGGGCCTTCTCCCGACGGGTACTTTCAAGGCTCGGGGCGCCACCGTCGGCGTGTCGAAGGCCCATGAACTGGGCATCACGAGGATAGCTATGCCAACCAACGGAAACGCGGGTGCAGCTTGGGCAACCTACGCAGCTCGCTGTGGCATTGAAGCTCTGGTCGTCATGCCTGTAGATGCACCGTATATCACTCGGGCTGAGTGTGCCGTTGCCGGTTCGCGGCTGTTTTTGGTGGACGGATTGATTGGTGACGCTGGGGCGATCTCTGCCACAGCACTCGGTGTGCAGGGCTACACCGACGTGTCGACACTGAAAGAGCCATACCGCCTCGAAGGAAAAAAGACTATGGGTCTCGAGCTATTCGAACAGCTCGATTGGCGAGTGCCCGACGTGATCGTCTACCCAACGGGGGGCGGTGTTGGTTTGATAGGGATTCACAAGGCTTTAAAGGAGTGTCAAGAGCTCGGCTGGCTCGGTCCCAAGCTTCCGCGGCTGGTGTCTGTCCAAGCTTCCGGGTGCGCTCCGATCGTAGATGCCTGGAGAAATGGCGACAACGTGTCAAAGCCTTGGAAGAACCCCGCCACGATAGCGTTTGGTATCACAGTGCCTAATCCGTTGGGCGATTTCCTAATCCTTGAGGCTCTGTACGCAACTGACGGATGTGCCGTTGCCGTTGACGACGAGGAAATTCTCCGCGCCCAGGAGGCCGTAGCTCGCAACGAGGGTGCCTTTATCTGCCCAGAAGGCGCGGCCTGTTTCGCAGCGGTGGATATTCTCCAAAAAGAGTCATGGATCAGCCAAGACGATTCGGTAGTTATTTTCAACACTGGTTCAGGACTTAAGTACCCGGACACAGTTCGCCCGAATCCCCCGATACTTCAAAAAGGCAGCTCGATACCCACCCCTCCGTAAGCTCACAGCCAGCTAAGAGACATCTCCTTGCAACATTCGATTAACACATCTGTAACATTGGTTGATTAGGGTGCTATTGGCAGAACTAACTAGGCGACATATGTGGATACTGGCTTTGGTAGAACTGTAGTTCATATCACAAATATAGGGAGATAATCATGAACATGTGGACAACTTTGGTGCGGGTAGCAGCTGCCGGATCGGCCGCTGCTGGATTGGTCGCCTGCGGGAGCACGACTTCGTCGACAAGCTCTAGTTCTTCGAAACCAACAATAACAATCGGCTACTTCAGTGGAGGAGTCGGCGCACCCGAAACGATAATCGGTAGTGATCCGAAGCTGGCATCCACGGTGAAGGCAAATCTTCACTTCACGCCCATCACAGCCGGTCTGGCGGCGCTGTCGGAGATGCGCTCTGGCGCCTTCGACATGGTATCGGAAGTCGGCAACCCCCCGGTGGTGTCGGCTGTCGCTGGGGGTACCAGCCTGCGGGTTATATGGGTACAAAGCTTTGACGGAGCGGCGCTGATGGTCCACAGCGGAATTACGTCACCTAGCCAACTGGCTGGTAAGACAATTGCCGATCTCGAGGGCTCCTCTGAGGACTTCGAGCTTCGGGGATACCTCCAGGAGAATGGCCTCACGTCAAAGACGACGGTGCTCGGATTTCCCAGCGACGCTGCAGCGGGTGCGGCATGGCTCTCGGGCAAGGTGCCGGCCGCCTATGTGACGATTGACGTCGCCGACCAGTTGATGTCTCATGGTGGACATATGATGACGACGGCTGCAAAAATCGCAACGGCAGGATACCCATCGCTGAACGTCTTAGTGGCCTCCAATTCATTGATAGCGAAGGATCCTGCCGCTGTCCAAAGCTACGTGTGCGCGGAGCTACAGGCAACGAATATTCTGACCACGGGATCTGCCGCCACTCGGGCTAAGTTCATTGGGGCCGCTGCGAAACTCCAGGGTGTTCCTGTGGCCGAGGCGGTTAGCGCCACTGAGCAGTGGCCAAACATACCGGTAGCCCAAGAAAAGTCCTGGCTCGTTCCGGCGGCGGGACAAACGATCAGCCCAGTCACGAAGGCTTACGAACTGACGGCGAGCTTTCTCAAGACCCAAGGGACGTTAGCTTCCCCGCCGAGTGACGCGACGCTATCCGGGCTCACTGACTCGACGTTCGCCTTAAACGCCCTTGCAGGGAAATGTTGATGGTGCGAACCGATCTGCCGCCTATGGAGGCTCGCAGCACGGCCACTAGTTCTGCCGCGATACACGGGGATGGTGAACAGATGGACTACGTCTTGGAAGCCGAGAAGGTCACCAAGGTCTTCCAAAGGCGCGGTCGGACACCGCTCGTCGCTCTTTCAGAAGTGTCAGTGGCAGTGCGACCGGGCGAGTTTGTATGCTTGATCGGCCCGTCGGGGTGTGGCAAGTCGACCCTTCTATCGCTGCTCTCTGGCCTCACCGAACCTTCGGCGGGACGGATCCTTTTTAGAGGGAGTCCAGTGAGCGGGACGGACCCACAGCGCGGCATGCTCTTCCAGCAGCCGTCCCTCTTTCCGTGGCTAACCATTCGCCAAAACATTATGTTCGGGCCGAAGGCGCAGAAACGTTCCCGACCGGAGGCGGCGGCTCAGACCGAGCACCTCCTTCAGAAAGTCGGGTTAGCGGACTTTGGTGAAGCGTATCCCCGAGAGTTGTCGGGGGGTATGAAGCATCGCGCTGCTTTTGCACGCGCTTTGATTAACGAGCCCTCAGTACTTTTTCTCGATGAGCCCTTTGCTGCATTGGATGCCATCACGAGGGCGTCGATGCAACAACTGCTTATCGAGATATGGGCCGAGTCGAACATGTCGATCGTGTTTGTCACTCACGACGTGGGCGAAGCGGCCCTACTTGGTGATCGGGTAGTTCTAATGTCGCCAAGACCCGGTCGGATCCACCAGATCGTGACAAATCCAGTACTTCGGCCGGACCGCCTCGACGTCGACTCCCCTGCGAGTGCCGAACTCAGGCGAACGCTGCGCGGGGAGTTGGCCCACATCATGGCCACCGATCCTGGGCGGGTCGGGCATGCTTGACGACCGCCAGCGGCTCACTGAGACCGCGTTGACGCCGACGGGAGGGATTCCCTTGGCCCCGACAGCACTCGACCTGGGTGTAGTGGCCCATACCAGTCGCCGAGGGAATAGACTACTTCGGCGTCTCATCGGCATCGTAGGCTTCGTCGCTATTTGGGAAGTCGCTTCACTGGTGATAGGTGATCGAGTCATCCTCCCTTCCGTCCAGAGCACCGTGAGCACATTCGTGCATTACATGGGACAGCCCTATCCCTCCGAGGGTGTTCCCCTCTGGGAAGACGCGCTCGTTAGCCTCGGGCGCATCCTGGCCGGCTTCGTCCTAGGCACTCTGGCGGGGATGATCGTCGGGGCGGCCATGGCAAGCGTCAAGATCGTCAAGGATTTAGTGGACCCAATCATTGAGGTGACCCGGCCGCTGCCCCCACTTGCATTTATACCTCTATTCATCGTGTGGTTCGGGATCGGTGAAACATCGAAAGTCCTTCTGATCATGTTCGGCGTAGTTCCGATCATGGCCATCGCCACGGTCGGGGCACTGGAAGCGGTGCCCAATGAGCTCCTAGAGGCAGGAAAGGTTCTTGGAGCGAACGCCAGGTATAACCTGTTACACGTAAGAATCAGAGCCGCCCTTCCCGCCATAGTCACGGGAATGAGAATCGCGATGGGCGTGTCGTGGACGAGCATCGTGGCAGTAGAGATGATCGCGGCGACAAGTGGGGTGGGCTATGTGATCCTTCAAGCAGGTAGCTACCTAGTAACCAGCCTCGTCTTCAGCGGCATAATTATCATCTCGGCACTCGGCCTGCTCCTGGACTCGGGCCTCAGGCTCCTTCTGCGGCAACTGGGACCCGCGTCGTGAAAGCATTCTTGATGAGTAACTCCACGAATGCTGGGATGGGCCTCTTAGAGCATGCCCGGGATCGTCTGGCTGAGATTCTGGGTAGCGCGCCTCGGGTAGTCTTCGTACCCTTCGCCCTCAAAGACTGGGACGGCTATACGGCCAGGGTTGCCGAAGCGCTCAGAGGAATCTGCGAGATCAGGGGAGTCCAAGATCTATCCCCGATCGAGGTGATGCAGGCGGATGCGTTTTACGTCGGCGGAGGCAATACGTTCAGGCTCCTGCGGGAACTTCAAAGTCGGGGGCTGATCGACGTAATCCGTCGACGGATTGTAGAAGGTGCCAGCTACATGGGAGCCAGTGCCGGCAGCGCTATCGCGGGCCCGAGCATCCGGACCACTAACGACATGCCGATAGTCCAGCCGGAATCATTCGTCGCCCTTGGGTTGGTCGGCTTTCATTTAAATTGCCACTACCCCGATCAACCGACGGGCCCCCGCACTTTCATGGGCGAGACACGTGACGAGAGGCTAGCCGAGTTCCTCGAGGAGAATAGGAGTCAGGTCGTCTGCCTGAGGGAAGGCGCATGGCTCGAGATCGATGGCTCACGGGTCGTAGTTGGTGGCACGCGCGGTGGGCGATTGTTCGAGGCCGGACGCCCGGTGAGCGAACTCGAAGTAGGTGCCGCCTCGGTAAAGATTGGTCAGTGGGTTCAGGCAAGTAGATGACGTCTAGCTTCAGGTACGTGGACGGTAAGACCACTGACCGATCCGGCCGCTTCAAGACCGGCTTCGAGGCGGAGAAGGTGCGACGGGTCCGCCACTCGGCGGCTGGGCAGAAGCGATTCTTGTACAAGATGGACAGCATCGACGAATCGCGCACCAGGGCAGCGAAGGGCAGTCGAACGGCTTTCGTAGGCTGAACGAGCCGCCCTTTGCGCTTCGCTGACTGGACACCCGCGCGCCAGACGGTGGATCGAGGAACTACCACGTACTCTCGGATTTTCATTGACTTCACGGCCCAAACCTTCTCCCGCCAAGAGACGGCCGGTGCGGCGCCCACGAGTTCACCCACGCGGCTGCCGCCTGGAGCAGCGTTGGCCCGACAGATTGAGAGCGATTTGGAAAATGGCCGCGCCGTCGTGAAAGGCGTCGTCGTCGTCAACGGAAATTCAACCCGAGAGATTCAGATCAATCTGCCGGGCGGCAGTTCCAGCACTTTTTGGGTCGACCTAGCTTCGGGGTTGCCAGTCCAAACGACGACGCCTACCGGGACGGTGACATGCTAATGGCTTTCCCCGACACCATCGAACTTGAGTGCTCTCGCCCCTACACCTCCGTCGGGGTTCACCGAGATCCCCTTCCTGGCAGGCGGGTAACGCGTCTGCCTCGTCTCTTTGTGCCATCCTTGCCGGGGACCAGTGTTAGTTGGCTAAAACCGTTCGGGAGGTGACCCGCACGTAGTATCCCTCTGGATCTATCAGACGGAAATTCCTGGCCCCCCATGGTCGATCGGCGAGTGGTTCGATCGCTCCACCGTAACGTTCAGCGTCGGGACAGGCTTCCGCATAGGCACGGTGAACATCGTCAACCTCGAAAACTATCTCCAGTCCTACACCGCGCGGCCCGACGAGTTTCTCAGGACTGAAGTGATGCTCGGCCGGCAGGTTCGCGCGATCTTGAAGACCAGCGATCACCGCCCCTGATCTTAAGGACACATAGCGATCGACGGACCAGTTGTCCGGCGGTGCCAGGCCGAGAGTTGCCATATGAAACCGCACCGATGCCTCTACATCATCGACGAACAGTTCGAAACTCAAGCCAGTTGGGACCACTAGTCCCAATGCTAGTGACACCGCCCCTCCAAGTCGTCATCGCCGTGTTAGCCGCGCACTGCGGTCTTCAGCCAGGCGAACCCCGTTGGGCGCCAGCCGTGCGCCTAGGGCGGAATCACTCGCTTCGCATATCCAACCTGGCCATACGAGGCGCTGCACATCTGCTTCAGGGATCTAATGGCGCAGCGATTCGATTCGGGTGATGATCTCCTGCAGCGCTGCGTCAGTGTTTCGTGGTTGGCGATTCTTGGTCGTCGATTAGGCGGAACCATTCGATTACGACTGCCTCGTCAGCTCGTAGTTGCCAGTTCGGATCGCCAGCGTCGGGCGGATCGCCTCGATGGTGTCGGCCCAGAACGCTTCGCGGGCTCGGCGCCACTCTGCGGCGTCTCGGAAGTCCTCGCCCTCGTCTCTTGCTACGTCGTCACCGACTTCGCCGAGCGGGATGATCCGGACTCGTGTCGTCTCGATAATCCCGTGACTGCGGCCGGTGTGGTCGACCAGATCCGACCGCCAGCCGGCCCGGGGTAGCGGTTCGCTGGAGAGGTACTGGACGGCGAGCGAGGATGTCGCCGTCTTCTTGCCGCTCAGGACGGCTGCGAGGAGCCGGTCGCCGAGGCCGCCGTCGCCGTCGTAGCCGAAGCTCGTCGCGGGCAGCATGGTCCCA
>JAKBBA010000314.1 GCA_021808665.1 Actinomycetes bacterium | reverse complement strand
CCAGCGTGGAAGGCGCCGGCATCCAGGCGCCGATCGCCGCCTGCGAACGTCCCGAGCGCAACACGTCAGCGTCATCGATACTGTCACCGCCAGCCAACGCCGAGGCGATCAAACCTATCGTCTTCAACCCGACGTTCGCCCGGCCCGGGGCGTCACCCAAATCCACCAGCTCGTCGACCAACTCCCTCACACCAAGGCGGCCCGCCAAGCTCATCGGCAGAACCAGGCCCCCGTTGCCGACCGCGTTGTCGTCGTCGAAGACCACCTCCACGCGGTCCAAAACCTGCAAAGATGTCTGCATCGAAAAGGTGCCTCCGACCTTGGGGCCAAATAGCTGATTCGCAACCACTATTATCCCAGGTCAAGGCACCTTTTCCGCGGATGGTCAACAGCGCCACGCCCAACAACTTTTGTGGATCCAGGCGATGGCGGCGTGTCGGTCGGGCGACATGCTCGTCGTTGCCAAGCTCGACCGCCTCGCCCGCTCTGTCACCGATGCCCGCGACATCGTCGACGAGCTGACGCGCCGGCAGGTCAAGCTCAACCTCGTGGGATCGGTCCACGACCCGACCGACCCGGTGGGCCGACTCCTTTTCAATGTCCTGGCCATGGTCGCAGAGTTCGAAGCCGACCTCATCCGGGCCCACACCCGCGAAGGCATGGCCGTGGCCAGGGCGAAGGGTCGCCTGCGCGGCAAGAAGCCCAAGCTCAGCTCGAAGCAAGAGGCGCACCTCGTCGAGCTGTGGCGGGCGGGCAAGCACACGAGCGTCGAGCTGGCCGAGCTGTTCAACGTCGCCCGTTCGACCGTCTATCGCGCCATCCAGCGCGCCGGGGAACAGGCGGCACCTGCCAAGGAGAGCCGCACGGCTGTTGTCACCGGCCGGTCGTCGGCCCACGGCGGTGAGGCTCGCAGCGATGCGGGCCAGTAGGAGGCGCCGCCGGCGGTGCAGCGTTCGGACGGTCGTGTCGTGCTCCCCGCATCCGCTCCTGGAGTAGGTGGAGCTCGGGGAGGGCGTCTCGGTCTTTCGGCCGGTTGGCGAACTCTTTGGAGGCCACGATCGCGTTCAGGCTGGCGACGCGGATGCGCACGCCGGCGTAGTCGAGGACCCGGGCGTCGCCGGCGAGGTCCTCGTAGTGGCGTGGTGCGCCGTCGGGGCCAGGCATCGCCTTCATCACGTCCAAGTCGCCAGCGTCGGTGCGCCAGTTACTGAAGTCGGTCTGCTGATCCAAGATCGCGTCAATCTGGACAGGCAGAGCGGCCGACTCCTCGTCGCTGAGGCCGCTGATTCGCAGCCGGGCGTGCAGTTCGCGGAGAGCGGCGGCAAGTCGTGACAGGTTCTCCCGCTCCATCTTGACCAGGCAGTCGCTGTCGCGGGTAAGGAACCTCGCTCCGTAGGCGCGAGCCGCGTGTCCACCGACGATCAGGTACTCGACGCCGTGGCGATCGAGGGCCTCGACTATGCGGGCGAGATCAAGCTCGGGGGGCTCGGGCAGGGTCCCAGTCCCAGTCGAGGTGGGTCCACGCCGGGCCGTGGCGCTCCTGGTGCTCGCGGGCACGTGCCTCGAGCTGCTCGAAGGTCAGACCCGCTGCGCGCTCGGCATCGATCTCCTTCAACCAGGCGAGGAGCTTTTCCTTGGTGTTGATGACCCGCCCGTCCCAGGTGACCGTGACGTCGTCGTCTGTCGGAGGAGGTGCGTGGCGCGACGCTTCGGCAAGCTCTTCGAAGGTGAGGGTCAGCTCCGCGCCGCCGTCATGGTCCTGGTGGTACTGGCGGCTCACCTTGCTCACCCTTCCAGTCTACGACCCGCTCCACATCGAAGGCCCCCAATGCGAAGCGCCCCGGACCCTCTGAATTCTCTCCGGCGTACCGGCGTACCTACGCCGGTACGGAACTCGGAAGTGTCAGGCTGGGCTCCATGACCCTGCGAGGGGTGTGTCAATCAATGCAGGATTGGACGCCAACCTGACGGCCCTCTGCCGATGTGCCTGACATCCAGTTGGGCTACACCCCAACCTGACAGACGAGTCCTCCAGGTGCACTACCCCTCCTTTGAAGGTGCTAGCCGGCTAGCTGGGGGCCCGGGGGAAGCGGGCGGTGGCTCAGATCGGCAGTTGGCACCGGACCCGCTCTCCCAAAATACGTCCAACACAACCGATGGCTTCCGAGTCTCCGTCGGCTCGCACTACCAGCCGCACCGAGAGCGCTCTCAGCATTTGTGCCTCGATCAGTCGGCTGCCTTTAGTCGCCGGGACGGCGATCGCTCCGGGTCCGCTCGCTACGGTGCAACCAGTCCTCGGCGGCCCTGGTGTAAAACAGTACCCGGAGACCTTTTGGGGCCTTTAAGGGCGCCCGACGGACCATGACGCAAGCGTCGTCGTCTCCTAGATCACATGCCCGCTGCATCCATGAGCGGGCCTCTCCCCAATCGGTCGGCTCGAGCACCGCCGCCAGCATCTTCATCGCGGCCACAACCCCGCTCTCAGCGGCCTTTCGCAACCAGACCATGGACTCCTCGCGGTCGTCGTAGTACAGCAACCTCGCCAAATTTGCCATAGCGGCCAGGCATACCAGTGATCGAGCCCGGGGGGCAAGCGAAAACCCGGGCGCTGGAGCTGCCTTCAGTGACGTGCCGAGGGCTGGCCGTAGCGCTGTCGGGCGGCCTCACCCGACGTGCCGACCATGGCACCAATCGCTACCCAGGAGTGGCCTTCGGCTCTGGCCACCGAGACAGCATCGGCCAGTCGGGCCTCGGCTTGGACGCGCTCGGCGAAGGCCGCCCGTACCGCTCGCAGGGCGGCGGCGTCGACCAGGTTGGCCGGATCGGCGTCGTGGCTCTCGAATCGAGCGGCCAGTTCGTCGGCGTGATTGATGATCT
>JAKBBA010000003.1 GCA_021808665.1 Actinomycetes bacterium | reverse complement strand
CGGCTGAGATCTCGGCTGGGGTGCTTCCAAGAACCAGGCTGCGTCGATCATCGATCAATACTGGCATCTTCCTCCGCCGGTTTCGCCGAATATCGTCGACGATGCGCCATAGACCCCTGCTGGGCGACGTCGACTGGATCCCGGAGCTGCCACCGGACCGGCGTTGCGGGATAGCCTCGACCTGAGATTCGGGGGCGCGCGTTATGGACGAGTTCCTTCGGAGCCGGAACCGTCGCTCAGAACGATTCGTCGCCGCTTAGACCCTGTGATCCACTCCCCGGTGCGCTTGTCGATCATGGCCTGCCTGAACGCGACAGACAGAGCAGAGTTCGGGTTCGTCAGGGACACAGTCGAGGTCAGCAACTCGGTTCTGTCCAAACAGGCCTCCAACCTCGAGGACACTGGCTACGTAAAGGCCAAGAAGGGCTACGTGGGCAAATACCCTCGCACCTGGCTCTCTCTCACCGCTGCCGGACAGCGGGCGTTCGACGACCACCTCGCTGCCCTCGCAGCAATCGTCTGGACCCCGCCCGTTCCCACTCCAGAGCCCACCTCGGGCACGCCCACCACAACAGGCCGGTGATCGCCCGTGCGTACGCGCTCACAGAAGGCTGTTGGCCACCGACCTCCAGGTAGCGGCGAACGGATGCCCAGCAGGCTGTAGCCGGGGACATCGCTGCCCTACACAACAACAGGGGACCTCATCTGCGCCCAGCTGGAGGGACCGCTCCGAGTCGGCATCGATAAGCACTCCCAGTGTCTGTCATTGCTTGTCGTGTCCCACCGATAGAGTATTCAGCTCCTCTAGGGGGCGTCTCACAGCCGGCGATCAGGGCGTTATGCCGTCCTCAGTTTCGGGATGGCCAAGATCAACGTTTGGGGGCAGGTCGGCAGTCTTGACTCGCCCGTGATGTCAGGCCTACCCTGACTGACCGTAAGGCTTACCCTGACTGCCGTGACCGTGAGGAGGAGGCGAATGCACACCGCCGAGCTCGAGGCCTTGACTTGTTCGTTCTGCAACAAGAGTCAGTCGGAGGTCGCCAAGCTGGTCGCCGGTCCCGGCGTCTATATCTGCAATGAATGCGTCGCCTTGTGCGATCGGATCATCGCAGAAGAGCTCTCCCGCAAGGAGGCCAAACCCCCCAAGACCGGCCGGTCAGCCGAGTCGCAAGATCCGACAACGATCAAGGCGTGGGACGGCCTATCCGATCAGGGGCTGCTGGAGGAAATGGTACGAGCCCACGCCGCCCACCAGAACGTGGACCGGGCTGTGGCTCACCACGTAGCGGCACTCAAGAAACGAGGGGTCAGCTGGGCCCGGATCGGTGAAGCACTCGGAATGACCCGTCAATCCGCCTGGGAACGATTCTCTGGGGAGGAATAGTGACACCGTCTCCTTAACCCGGCGATAGGTGATTTCCCGGCGATGGGGTTGTGGGCCGCCATTCCGGGGAGAGGTCAGCCGGAAGGTGAGTTGGATAGTCGGAAGTCCCCCGCCGGAACTGGGCGGTTTTGTATCTCACGCGCGTCGGTCGAGGACTTCGAGCGGTTCCGCGGGGCGTCGACGGTGTCGTTCAGATCATGATGTGATAGGTCTGCGAGCAGTCTCTGGGCTCTGACGATTGGCGCTCTGCCGGCCCGACCCTAGCCTCGCCTGTCCGACCATCATTCTTCGGAGTTGACCGCTCTGGCTTCTCGCGCTCCGAGACTGCGTAGCCACCCCACAACGTTGTGCTGCCGCGCGAACCGCCCGAGCGCAACGTCAAGCGCCGTCCCATAGGCGTAGTCCGGTGACCATTCGACGTCGGCGCCCGCCCTCAGCAGGCGCTCAGCCGCTCGACGTTGCCCTGCTGCGCACGCATGCCAGAAAGCTTGCGAGATCGACTCCCCATCTAGGTCCGATGCCAACAACTCCTCCAGGCGTGCGGATTTGCCGAGCGCCGCTGCGTGTCGACTTCACCGTCTTCGCCGACGAGCTCGCCGCCATCGCGGTACCCTCCAAGGACTGGGCTGCGGCCGAACCCTCCGTCCGGCTCACTCAGCAAGAGCGACGCAAATGCTCTGTCATCCCATCACTATGGGACGACCGGAATGGCGGGCGCCGGCGACGCTCCCAACGATGGCGTGGTGGTCGTCGGAGCGGTTGGTAGCACCGCCATGGATTTTCGACCGACGCAGCGGGTACCGCCGGCCTGTGTGGTCCGTGCATGAAGCGGAGTCGATGCCCATTCCCAAGGAGATGTGGTGTTGAGCACATATCGGCGGTGGAATTGGGTAGTGGAGGTTGTTTACCACCCTTACTTCCTTGAATGGTTCGAGGAGTTGGTCGATGTGGATGTCGAGGTCGCTGGTGACATCCAAGCTCTCATCGATGCCCTCGCAGTGCACGGCCGAAGTCTTGGTGACCCGGAGTCGCACCCGGTCGTCACGTCACGCTTGGGACTGAGATCGCTTCGCCGGACACCGCCGACGAGCGTGACGCCCGACGCCGAGGGCCCTCCGGTGATCAGGGTCCTCTTAGGGTTCGTCGCTCCGGTCCGAGAAGAGCTGCGAGCGGTGCTGCTCCTCGGAGGTGACAAGACCGACCTCGGTATCCGTTGGTACCCGACCAACCTCGCCGAAGCCGAGCGGCGACTCACGGTCTTCGCTGCACAGCAGGGCTGGAGGATCGCGAGATGACCGAGCCAAGACCCATGGATACAGGAGACGGAGGAGACCAGAAGATGACCGACGTTCGCCGGGGCCTCCCGGTCGATGATCGTAAGACCAGCGGCGAGGTCGGCGACGGGGGAGACTATGAGGAGGCCATTAGCTCAGCAGGTGCGCTGCGGGATCGTATTCTCGCCGACCCGGCAGGCAAGGCCGCCTACGAACGTGCCAGCGAGGAGATCGGGCACCACCAGGCGAGCCTGGCGAAGGTCCGCAAGTTGCGGGCTCTTGCTCAGGCGACTGTCGCTGAGGCGATGGGCATTGACCAAAGCGAGATCTCCCGCCTCGAGCGGCGAACCGATCTGCTGCTCTCCAGGCTGCGTCGCTTCGTCAACGCCACGGGAGGAGCTCCACCTCGTCGCTACTTACCCCGACGGCGACGTCGAGCTACTGGTCGGCTCGACACTGTCGGAGGAGTCCGGTGCTGACCCTTTGCTGGACGCCTGAGTCGTGCCACATTCGTGCCACAACGGTCGGTCAAACCCGGCCGCGGCCGGTTCCACTTAGTCAAGCCGAAATGGCCGTTGACCTGCCCGAACGAACGAAACACCTGATGGGCGTAGGGGGCGACGGCCCCTTCCCAAGCTGAGAACTCTGGTTCGATTCCCGTCGCTCGCTTTCCAAGAAGGCCCTCGTCGGAAGGTTCTGCTGTCATAGTACCCCGGTGGATATCTACTGGTGCATAGATGAGCGAGACGACTACCCGCACGTACCAGGAGTCCGGAACCGTGGAGGCGTCGGCTGATACGCTCAATGAACTGGTCTCCGATAAGCCCGTTCCGGGTCATGGAGTCGACTGTGGCCTGGCGATCGGCTACGGATGCGGGTCGCGACGGCCGAGGCGGGCGCCTTGAGCTACAAGTCAGCATGGCCGCAGAGGAGCTCGGCAGCGCCCTGTCGGGCGTGGTCGACGACACTAGGCTCGCGATCGAGGTAGGCGGCGGACATGGCACCGTCGTAGAGGGCGACAATCACCGCCAGGAGCCCAGGGTCGCAGCCCGGCTCGCCGATGAGGTCGGAGAAGGTCTCGCGGATGCGTCGACGGTGGGCAGTGATCTGGTCGGCAACCGGCCCTGGTTCGGGGAACTCGGCGGCGGCATTGATGAACGGGCATCCTCGATAGTCGGCGCTTGCGGCCCGCTCCGCGAGTACGTCGAAGGGGACTAGCGCCTTGGAGATCGCTTCAGTTGACGCCGTGGGTGCCGACGCGACCCGCTGCTCGACTGCGGCCACCCACTGGTCGCTGCGTCGGGCGAGGTAGGCGGCAACGAGCTCGTCCTTACTGGCGAAGTGGGCATAGAGCGTGGCCTTGGCCACGCCGGCTTCGACGATGACCCGGTCTACGCCTACAGCGTGAATGCCTTCTGCGTAGAACAGCCGGCTGGCCACATCGACTAGACGTTCCCGAGCGCTCCGGGTTGGGACGGTCACGTACGAATCCTACCTTGAAGGAATAGAAAGACAGGCCGGTCTGTTCATACCCATGTCCGACGAACGAGTTTTACGCCTGCGGGCGCCGACCGATACCTGGAGGAGCTAAAGACATGACAGCCAGCTTGGCAGAACAGCTGAGGGAGCAGAACGAAGCAGGAAGGGCAATGATCCCAGCCGAGACCCTGGCCGTGATGGACGGCTCTACGGCCGACCTCGCCGCTTCGGGGATCGCCGGGTCTAGTCTCGGGGTTGGAGCGAAAGCACCCGACTTCGATCTGCCCGACGCCACTGGGACCAAGGTGTCACTTTCGACCTTACTGGCGAAGGGTCCGGTGGTGCTCGCCTTCTACCGGGGCGGTTGGTGCCCGTACTGCTCTACCGAACTGCGAGCCCTACAGGCCAAGCTACCCGAGATAGAGGCGGCGGGCGCCACCTTGGTGGCCGTGTCGCCTCAGACTCCGGATGCCTCGCTGTCGACGGCGGAGAAGCTCGACTTGGCCTTCCCGGTCCTCTCCGATGGAGGCAATCAGGTGGCGGAGTCTTTCGGCCTGGTGTTTACTCTGCCCGAGGCGCTACGGGACGTCTACGCGGGCTTCGGCCTCGACCTTCCCGCAGCGAACGGCGACGACACGTTCACCTTGCCGATTCCGGCCACGTACGTGATCGGCGTCGACGGTACGATCGCCTGGCGTTTCGCTGACGCCGATTACACCAAGCGGGCCGAGCCCGATGACGTGCTCGCCGCACTGGCGGCGCTGTGACCCAGACACCGTCCACTTCTCCGGTCCGACAGACGCCTGTACCGACCTATCCGGCGCCTCCCCTAGAACTCGACTTGGTCGGCGGGGGCCGTTTCGTGCTCGCCGAGGCACGTCCTGAGCATTTCACGCTGGTCGTGTTCTACCGCGGGTGGCACTGTCCGATCTGCCGGGGCTACCTCGCCCAACTCGACCGGGCGGTCGAAGAGCTCGCCGGGCTCGGTGTTGACGTGATCGCCGTGAGCGGCGACGATTCCGAGCGCGCCGAGCGCGCCGTAGCGAACTGGCACTTGGAGCAACTCCGAGTCGGCTACGCGCAGAGCGTCGCCTCGATGCGAGCGTGGGGCCTGTTCATCTCCCGAGGGGTGAAGGACCCCGAACCGGAGCTGTTCGCAGAGCCGGGTGTCTTCTTGGTACGCGCTGACGGGACCATCTACATGGTGGCGATCAACTCGATGCCCGCCGCCCGACCGCGTGTCGAGGACTTGGTCGAAGCGATCAAGTTCTTCGTTGAGAAGGAATACCCCCCGAGAGGAGAGGCGTGATGGCCGATCTGGACTTCTACTTCGACCCGGTATGCCCGTTTGCGTGGATGACAAGCAAGTGGGTGCGCAAGGTCGCCCAGCAGCGCAGCTATGACGTGGAATGGCGGTTCATCTCGTTGCGCCTGGTAAACGCCGAGGTCGACTACGCCACCCACTTCCCTGCCGGCTATGAGCGGGGCCATAACGCCGGACTCGAACTGCTCAGGGTCGCAGCCGCTGTTCGCAAGGACCACGGAAGCCGAGCGGTCGACGCGCTGTACGCTGCTTATGGCGCTGAGATTTTCGACTCCGCCCCCGGTCGCCAAGCCGACCTGCACCACGACCCGGAGGGCTTCGTGGCGCCGATCCTCGAACGGCTCGGTCTGCCTGCCGGACTGGCCGGCGCGGTGTCGGACGCCGCTTTCGACTCCGAGATCGGAGCCGAGACCGATCGCGCTCTCACCCTGGTCGGCCGTGACGTCGGAACCCCAATCCTGCACTTCCAGCCTCCTGAGGGCACCGCACTTTTCGGGCCGGTCATCAGCCGGCTCCCGAATGCCGACGACGCCGTCGCTTTGTGGGACCACGTCGTCGCCCTCGCAGGTTTCGGCGGGTTCGCCGAGCTCAAGCGGTCGCTCCGGGAGACCCCCCAGCTGCGTGCCTTTGGGATCGGCGAGGACGAGGTCGGAGCCGAGGAGGACTGGCAAGCAGGACACCGCCGTGACGCCATCGGAAGCTGACGCCATCCGCCGGCACAGTAGGCGGCGAGCTGATCCTGCGGAGTGCCGTTGCGCGGGCCCGAGAACGAAGGGAAGTCTCCAACTCCCAGCCCAAACAGACGAGGCCCAAACGGCAGTCAGCACCGCCCAATTTTTGTGACCGAGGGTATAGTCGCCCTGGAAGCGGTCGTCGCAACTCAGTCAACCCCGTGACGCCGAAGGTGATACCAAGCGCCCGGTCTGGCGTCCTGTGATCGAACAGCCGGAGGGAAAGCGGGACGGGTGGCGGTTCAGGGCGGTGGCTTATGCGATCGCCGCGGTCCTTGCCGCCGCCAACCTGCCCACGCCCCTCTACCCGCATTACCAAAGCGTCGACCACCTCTCCACCGCAACTCTGACGGTGGTCTTCGTCGCCTACGTGGTCACGGTAGCGGCCACGCTGAGCGTGGCCGGCCAGGCGTCGGACCTATTCGGGCGCCGGGCAGTCCTAGTACCAGCCCTTGGTTTCTCGATCCTTAGCGCTGCGTGCTTCGCTACGTCCGGCGCACTTGGCTGGCTGATAGCCGGGCGGGTAGCCAGCGGCATCGCCAGCGGGGCGGTCACGGCAGCTGGGCCAGCCGCCTTGGCCGACCTCGAACCGAGCGGGAACGTGGCGCGAGCGTCGACGATAGCCTCGGCTGCTGTCGTCGGTGGCCTCGCCATCGGGCCGATGGTGAGCGGACTGTTCGTGCGCTACGCACCCTTGCCAGAGCATCTCGTGTATTTGGTGTTTCTGGTCGTCCTCGCCGCCGGCCTGGCCGGCGTCGCGATGCTCCCGCGACAGCTGGCTCCGACCAGGGCTGCCCCGGCGACGTCTACCGGCACTGCTGCGAGGATGAGGTTGGGTGTCGGCCAGCTCCGGCGCCCGTCGGTACCAGCCGGCATGCGGTCGCTCTTCGTTCGCACCGCAATCGCCTTCTCAGCCGGCTGGGTCGGCACGGCCATGTTCTTCGCTCTGGGCCCGACCTTCGCCGACTTGGTGTTGCACACCACCGACCCGATCGTCGGAGCAGCCATCGTGTTCGACGCGTTCGTCATGTCCGCCTCGGCGCAGCTGTTCGCCAGGCGCTTCGCGAACGGCCCTTCGATGCGGTGGGGCCTCGTCGTTTTCGCCGTAGGCATGGGGCTGCTACCCCTGGCCTTGTCGCAACGCCAGTCGGCGCTGCTCGCCGTCGGAGCAGCCGCGGCGGGGGTCGGCCAGGGAATCACCCACCGTGCCACTCAGGCCGCCCTGCTCGACTCGGCCCCGCCAGCCGACCGGGGTCAAACTGCCGCCGCGTTCTACCTCGTCGGATATCTGGTCATCGCAGTGGTCCTTGTCTGTCTCGGTTTTCTGATCGACGCCGCTGGACCGCTCGTAGGACTGAGCAGCTTCGCTGCGCTGACCGTGTCGGCATCTGCCGTCGCTGTCATCCTGCTGCGAAAAGTGGCCGGCCGGTCCTACCCGATACAGCCGGCAAGCTCGGACACGGTTGTGACCGAGTAATCGGGAGCGAGGAAATGGGCCGGGTAGCGGTGTCCCCGGCGGTTGATCCACGCAGCACTCATTCCGGCTCGCTTTGCCCCGTCGATGTCCCAGGGGTGGACGGCGACGAGCATCATGGCGTCGGGGACAGCGGAACAGACCTTCGCTGCGTACGCATAGGCGCCGGGTGCGGGCTTCCACACTCCAGCATCATCGACGGACAACAACCGCTCGAAGTGGTGGCGGATCCCGGCGGTGCCTAACAGACCCTCCGCGACGTTGGTTGATCCGTTGGACAGCGTGACGAGCCGGGCGCCGGATGCCGCAAGAACGCGAATGCCTTCGGGAACGTCAGGGTGGACCGGAAGCTCGAAGAAGCCGTCCATGACGTGTTCAACGGCCGCGTCGACGCCGGAGGCCATCGCGTCGACGCTGGACGCCGAACCGGCCAGGATGCCACGGAGCGTCTCTTCGGCGATGTTAGCGAAGCGCCCTGTCGTACCCGCGGCGGTGAGTGCGAACCCATCACGCAGCAACCCAGCGAACCAGATCTTCGCCGTCTCCTCGGGCCAGCCCACGTCCGCGAAACGCCGTCCCATAGGCGCCAGGTCCGACAACGTCTCGTTCACGTCGAAGACCACCACTTCAACTCTGCTCATCGACTACCTATACCCTTCATCGGTGCAGTCTCCTGCATCTGTCGATGCTCCCAGCCATGAAGCGATAGCTGTGCCGATGAGGTCGCCTGAGTCCTCTTGGATGAAGTGGATGCCAGGGACCGTGATCTCGGTCTGGTTGGGCCAGCTGCGACAGAGCTGGCGTTGACGGCCGGTCAGGATGGCGCCGGGATCCGCGTTCACGAAGAGCTTCCGGACATGGGACGAGGTGGCCAGCCAGGCGCCGTAGCGCTCGACGATCTCCACCACGTCGGCTGGTTCCCCGTCGACGGGGATCTCTCGGGGCCAGGTGAGGGTGGGACGGCGGTCCTCACCGGGGCGGGCGAAGGGGCGGCGGTACTCGGCCATCTCGGCGTCGGTGAGCTGGCGTTGGATGCTCGCGGGGAGGACAGCGTCGACGAACAGGTTGCGTTCGAGGATCAGCTCGTCCCCGGCAGGGGATCGGAAGGCCTGGAAGATGTCTCGTGCCGCGTCGGGCCAGTCGTCCCAGGTGACCGGGCAGACGATGGCCTCCATATAGGCGATGGCCTTCACCGAACCGGGGTGGCGGGCGGCCCAGTCGAAGCCGAGCGCGGATCCCCAGTCGTGGATGACTAGGGTCACCCCCTCGGCGATGCCTAGCGCGTCGAGGAAGGCGTCGAGGTAGCGGCGGTGTTCGACGAACCGGTACGACCCGGGCCCGCTTTCGGTCAGCTTGTCGGAGTCGCCCATTCCGATCAGATCCGGAGCGATGCAGCGACCCAGCGGGGTCAAGTGAGGTATGACCGAGCGCCACAGGAACGACGAAGTCGGATTACCGTGCAGGAACACGATCGGGGATCCAGAACCCCCGTCCAAATAGGCCATCCGGTGTCCGAGAACTTCGACGTAGTGCTTGTCCATGGTTACCGTCCTCCCCTGCGGGTCCGGGTCGGTTCGCTTCTCATCCTGCTGGACTCCAAAGGAAAACTCACTTTTACTCTACGCCCTAACCTCGGGCCGTAGCAAAGCCGATCAAAGTCGGCTGGGATTCAGCTTTGATGTGGTTTGGGGGCTCTGGTGCCCCATCGTGCGGTGAGGGCGCCGAAGAGGAGGACGAGCAGGCCGTAGATGCCTAAGGGGCCGGTGGAGGCGGGACCGAAGGCGGCTGCTGCGACTCCAGCGGCGACGGCGAAGTCACGCATGGCCACAGGGAGCAGGAGGCCAGGCTTTCCTGCGGTGTCAAGGCCGTGGGTAACGATGGCGCCTATGGAGGCGGCGCCGAGCAGGTAGCCGGCCAGCAGGCCGGTGGCGAGGAGGTAACTGGCCTCGAGGCGTACCTGACTGGCCACCTCCCACAGCAGGACGAGCAGCGTGACGCTGCCGAGGAGACGGGCCGCGTCGGCGGCGGGCTCGGCTTTTTGGAGGAGCGGGCGGAGGACGGCGCCGGCAGCGAGGGGCGCGGCGACGACGGCGGCGAGGGTGGCGAGCAGGCCGGTGGGGTGCAGGTTGGGGGTGTGAGCGAGGAGGCCGAGGATCGGCCCGGCGGTGACGACGGTGATCAGGCTGGAGGCGATCAGGAGGGCGGCGGCGACGGGGATCTCGCCTCCAGCGAGGCCGGTGAGGGATATAGAGGCGACCTCGGAGGGGGCGACGCCGGCGGCGAGAATGGCCTGGCGGGTCCCGCCGGTGGCGGCCCGGCTGAGCGCCCATGCGAGAAGCGGGAGGAGGGTGGTCGTGGCAGCCAGGGTGAGGCCGATCCGTGCCCGACGGGCCCGGAGCTGTCGTAGCTGGGCGGCCTCGATGGACAGTCCGGCGGTCAGGACCAGCACGGCGAGGGTGGGGTCGATCGCTGCGGAGTGGTCGACGGCCCGCCCCGGCCCGGGGAGGGCGACACCGACGGCGCCGACGATCACCACGAGAGGCACGAGCAACCCGTCGAGACGGTCGACGAGGCGACCGACCACGTTCGGTGTCTTCATCCGGGCGCCGTCTCCGCGGCGGGCGTGTCGGCGCGATTCCGGTGTCGGGTGGCTGGCCGGGCTCGGCGCCGCGTGCGGCCGGCGATCAGACCGAGCGCCGCGATGAGCAAACCGGCACGGATGGCGACATCGGCCAGGTTGAACGTCTCGGGGTAAAACGACAGGTGGATCCAGTCGACGACGGGGGAATGTAGCGGCCCGTCGGGTCCCGTCAAGCGGACGGAGAGGTTGCCGAGCCCTCCACCCAGGGCGGCGCCGAGCCCGGCCGCAACCAGGGGCGACTGGCCCCGTGCGATGACGATCAACGCGGCGAGAAGAGCTGCTGCTGCGGCCTCGACGAGCGTCTCATGGCCCGAGCCAAGCCCGAAGGCTGCACCCCTGTTGGCAACGAGACGGAGATCGACCAATCCCCCCATGAACACGCGTGGTCGGCTCGAAGACAGCGAGGCGCGAGCCCACGCCGTGCTGGCCAGGTCCGCGGCTACGCAGAGCACCGCCGGGAGCGCCCACCACACCCAACGCCCAGTATGGGGGCGCCGCCACCGACGTCGGTGCTGGTCGACGGGGTGATCGCGACCGGCGGCCATCCTGGTCAGGGTTCGCTCCTCGCCCGGGCTCCGGCCCGCTCCGACGGGTCCGGAGTCGCGCCTTGCGCCTGTCCGGCCGCGTCCGGGCCGGGAGTGGCCGCAATGCCCCGCTGATCGTGAAGCCGTTCGGTGGTCTTGCGTGCTGCGATGAGGATCGGATCCCACAGGGGAGAGAACGGCGGGGCGTAGGAGATATCAACGTTGACCATCTCCTCGACGGCCATTTGATGCCACAGCGCCATGGCGACCACGTCGATACGCTTGGCCGCGCCCTCCTCACCGACGATCTGGGCTCCGAGGAGCCGGCCGGTGCCTGTGTCGGCGACGAGCTTGACCCTGATGGGCTTGGCCCCGGGGTAGTAGCCGGCCCGGGTGGTCGACTCGGTGATGACCCCGACCGCGTCGAAGCCGGCCGCGGCCGCCTCGGCCTCGCCGAGACCGCTGCGGGCCACCTCGAGCGAGCAGATCTTGCTCACCGCTGTGCCGAGCACCCCAGGGAAGGTCGCGTTACCCCCGGCGATGTTGACCCCGGCGGTCCGCCCCTGCTTGTTCGCATGAGTGCCGAGCGCGATGGCGACCGGCCGCCCGGAGACGCGATGGTGCTTCTCGGCGCAGTCCCCGGCCGCCCACACCCCCGCCGCGCTGGTCGCCATCCCCCGGTCGACGGCGATCGCCCCGCTCAGACCGACGCTGATGCCGGCCGCCTCGGCGAGGGCGACGTTGGGGCGAACCCCGAGACCTAGAATGACCACGTCGGCCGGCACGCTTGCCTGATCGGTGATCACAGCGCGGGCTCGCCCGGCGTCGTCCACTTCGATCCCTTCCACGGTCTCGCCGGTGCGAACGACCATCCCGAACCGGCGCATCGCGTCGGCGACCAAGACGCCCATATCCGGGTCCAGGGTGGTCATGGGCGTCGCGGCCCGCTCGACGAAGGTCACCTCTGCGCCCCAGGCGCACAGTGCCTCGGCCAGTTCCAAGCCGACGTAGCCCCCGCCGACCACGACCGCCCGGCGGGGCGGGGATGCCTCCAGATAAGAGCGCAACGCCAGGCCGTCGTCGAGGGTCTGCACCCCGAACACCCCGACAGCGTCGACGCCGGGCACCGCCGGGCGGACAGGGACCGCCCCGGTCGCCACGAGCAACTGGTCGTAGCCCTCTACCTGCTCGTCGCCCGTGGCGAGCGCACGGACCCGCACCTGTTGATCGGCGGTGTCGATCTCGACCACCTCGTGGCCGAGGCGTGCGTCGATGCCCATCGCCGCGAACTGCCCGGGGCTCCGGGCGATCAGCGAGCCGACATCGCCGACCTGCCTGCCGACGAAGTAGGGGATCCCGCACGCCGAGTACGAGGTGTAAAGGCCCCTATCGAACGCCACGATCTCCAGACGGTCGGCGCCGAGCATCCGCCGAGCCACCGACGCCGCGCTCATCCCCGCCGCGTCAGCCCCGATCACCACCAGACGATCCACCTTCACGACACTCCCGGTGGGCTGACCCGCTGCCATTCCCGCAGATCTGGCTGGGCGCTCGCCATGTCCCGCACAGCCTGCCACAGTCCCCAGGCCCGGTCGGGTTCGGGCACGGCGTCGAGTTTCAAGAACACCGCCTGATCCTCACCGAACACGAGCGTCGGGGTGCCGAACACACCCAGCGCCCGACCCGCTGCGTGCTCGGCCGCGACCCGAGCGAAGGCGGTATCGTGGTCGAAACCGTCCAGCCCGGCCGATTCGGCGAAGCCGACAATGTCCGCGCTCGACAGCCTCCCGTAGCGGTCGTGCTCGTCGTGCCACGCACTGAACATCCGGCGGCGGTAGCTGTCGGTGTCCCCACCGGCAGCTCGAACCGCTTCGAAGACCGCCAAGGCCACCAACGACACGTTCTCGGCGTGCTCCGGCCTGTCGAACACCGGCCCGGCGTCGTCGTGACGGTTGACCTCCAACAGCGAGAACGGCCGCCACACCACCTCCACTCCCGGCATCGCATCGAGCCAGTGGCGGGCCCGGTTCGAGAACTCGCACGTGAAATCGAAGAACGCCTCGACCCGCTCCATCCCCGACGTCCCTCCCGCACTCATCGGACCAACCCGTCGAGCCGCGACTCAGGGCCGCCGTGGCCGGCCTCGCAGACACACGAGCCCGCCGCGACGCACGACGGGCCGCAACTTGCCCCAAGCGCACCCTCCCCGGACGAAGCATCCATCGTCCCCGGCGCTTCGGACGCGGAGCCCGCCTGTGGACTACAACAAGCGCAGCCACCTCCGCCGCCAATAGCCACGAGCTGCGCCTTGTCGGTTACTCCCAAGCCCCGTGCCTCTGAATCAACCTTCGAAACTATCGACTGCTTCGACACCAAAACCTCCTTGAGTCCAGGCCTCGCGACCGGACGGCCCACTCGAACCGTCCCCGATACCATAAACTCCGTACCATGCTACGGAGTCAAGGCTATTTTCAAAAAAATCCCGCTGAGCCCCCCGAAGCGGACGCACCAAAAGGTCCCACGGGCCTGCGCAGCGGCGAAGCAGCGGCCCGTGCAGGGGTTAATGTCGAGACTCTCCGCTACTACGAGAGGCGCGGCCTGCTGCCCGAGCCTGCCCGATCCCGTTCAGGATATCGCTGCTATCCCGAGGTGGCCGTCGAACGGGTGCGCCAGATCAAGGTCCTCCAGCAACTCGGCTTCAGCCTCACCGACATCTCGAGCCTCCTGGCGTTGCGCACCGACTCGCCGATCACCTGCAACGACCTCGCACGCCTGGCTCGAGACAAGCTGGACGTCATAGAAGAAAAGCTGGCAGCCCTTCAGGGAGTCCGCGACGCTCTCATCGACGTGACCCGCTCGTGTTGTAAATCCACCCACGACCACGGAGCGTGCGGCCGACTCCAACAACTTGATCCGGCCACACGACTGGATAGCAACGCCAACCATCCGCATACCTCAGCGGCGACGCCAGCTTCGCTCGACACCGGACCTTTGGCACGTAAATATCCCAAATAACTCCACGACAGAACTAAAGGAGTCACGCCGCACGGCGAGGTTGGTTAGACCCGGCCGGAAAACATCTAAACAACCGGGCCACACAGAAACCCGAACACATGTTCCCTTGTTCGTGCTAGGCTGGCCGGTGTGGATAGCTTTCGACTCGCGCCAAGTCTCCTTATCGGCGAGGGAACCTGAAGTGGCGTTTGGCCAGCAGCCCGGCCCTCCGGCCTCGTCGAGGCAGGTACAAGAACTGCTTGCGCTCATCCAGGCGGCAGGACATCGCGATTTCAAGGATGCTCGCGGCCCGATGGGGTTCACCCAGCGCCAGGCCGCTGGCAGGTTCACGCGCGACGAAGCGGACGAGTTCATAAGACGGCTCCAAGAGGATGAAGCCCTCCCCGTCACCCAGGCTCCGGCGCAGCGATGGCAGCAATCCGCCCAAGAGCAGCTCCTGAGGCGAATAGACACCGAGCAGCTAGCCGCCGAGCTTCGCCGGAGGGACTGGATGGTAATCGAGCCCCTGAGATCCTAAGCCCGCCGCGAACCGAGCACCGCATCGACCATCCAATCCTATTGGGCTGTTTCAGTACTCGTTCTTGATGACGAAGAACGACCCTCGGATAGTCCCGGCAAGCTTGGATCTCTGACGTGCGAACTTGAAGCGGGAAGCGAGCTCGTCGGGTATCTCCATGCCATCGGAAAGCTTGAAACCGACGGCTCGTTTCTTGGGGTCGTCGATGGAGTACATAGCATTGACCGCAAGGCCGCTTTCGTAGAAGACGTGGTCCCACCGGATACCTTCGACTACGGCAGTGCACGCCTCCAAGGGCGGCGAGGCGATCGAGATGTTGCGTTCCTCTTCGAGGATGCGGGTAACCCTGTCGACAGTTTCGCCGGCTTCGCTCGCTGGATGCACCACGAAGTCGTGGTCGTACTTGGTCTTGAAATAGCGAGCCTCGTTTGCTCGCAAACCAGCGAGCGCCTCGGCTACGGGGGAGGATTCCAACCCTACTGTGGACACCTCTTTGAAATCGACCTGGTATGCCACGTAACCTCCGGTGCAACTCTGCAAGAATCCAGCCGCGCCATATTAATACCGTCGGCCTCGGCCGGAACGTCACGCACGTCACAACGTTTGGCAACCGCCGGCTGCACACTCGGTCGCACTCGGCGTAGGGATTCGACTGGGTCTCCCGTTACTGGCTCCAGACACGCCACGGCGGGGCGCCTGAGTCCCACAGGTTTTCGAGAAGCTCCCTCTCGCGGGGAGTGTCCATCGGCTGCCAGAACCCGTCATGCACATAGGCGGTGAGCTGACCCGCGTTGGCAAGAGCGCTCAACGGTTCCCGCTCGAGCATGAAGTCCCCGTCTGCTGGGAACATCTCCAGAGCTTCCGCTTCGAAGACCATGAACCCGCCGTTGATAGCTCCAGCGCTCGTAAGAGGTTTCTCCTCGAATCGCCTCACTTCTTCCCCGGGTCCCAATATGAGCTCACCGAAGCGGCTCGGAGGGCGCACCGCAGTGACCGTGGCGAGCCTGCCGTGCTTGACGTGGTGCTCGACGAGGGCTGTCACGTCAATGTCACCGACACAGTCGCCGTAGGTAACCATGAACCGCTCTGCTCCGAGCTGGCGTGCCACCTGAGCTACTCTGTTACCGGTCAAGGCGTCCCATCCCGTCTCCCGACAGGTGATGCGCCAGTCGTAACAGCCGGACGGGCCGAGGATGTCTAACCTGTCCGGCCGGGTGAGGTCGACGGTGAAATCGTGGTTGAGGGCCATGAAATCCACGACATAGCGGCGGATGACATCCCCGAGCCATCCCAAAGCCAAGCAGAAGTCTGAGTAGCCAAATGCCGAGTAGATGTGCATTATGTGCCAGAGAATAGGCCGGCCACCGATCGGGACCATAGGCTTGGGAATCGTCGGATCGTAACCCGACATTCTCGTCCCCTTCCCACCGCACAGGATTATCGTGGGTATCGTCGTGTCAGCCATGACGTATTGACCAGTCGTAGGCGATCAGGTCGCTGCTTGGTTCCATCCGTTCTATTTCGTCGGGAGAATGATGGACCGAAGCAAGGTTGGCGACGATGGACTTATGGGGACCCTCCCCCTTGAAGCCGTTCCAGACCATAGGGGGTACCGTCACCAGACAGTAGTTCAGCTCGCCGATGTGGTATTCGGCGGTCACGCCCCTAGTGGGTGAATCGGGCCGGTCGTCGAAGCAGACGAGCTTGATCATCCCTGTCGGGACTGCGTAGTTCAATGTCATCTCCCGATGTCTGTGCCAGCCCTTGACGACTCCGGGGTATACCATAGAGAAGTAGATCTCCCCGAAGCGTTCGAACAGTGGGCTGTCGTCGCGGAGCATGTGAAGTATCGCTCCCCGCTCGTCTGGGATACGCCTCAGAGGTGTAACGACTACGCCCTCGATATCACTCACAACTCTCTCCATCCTTCCTTCCAAGTTCTACACATCTGTAACGTCTCTGCTATAGCTGCACCGAGGGGAAGTTCAGCTGACAGTCCCCGTGATGCAAGGCGGCTCGCGTCGATCCGATAGCGCTCCTCGACGGCTGCTGGAGGGGAAATTCCGACCCGATCCAGTAGGTCTCCCTGAGCGTGGACCTTCCGGGGGGACTGGTCGTGCACCCCGATGATCTCGGGGCGTCTCATACCGGCTTTTTCCGACTCGTCCGCGACGAGAGTGGCCATCTCCGCCACAGTCATCGTCGAACCGGAAGCCAGGTTGTAGGTCCCAGAGTCGAGGCGCTCCGGACAGCATGCAGCCAGGACGATACGCGTTACGTCCCCAAGAGCGATGAAGTCCCGCAACCCTCCAGGAGTTCGCAGTTCCAACGGAAAACCTCTTGCCGCCCTGCGACACAGGTCGTTTACCAGGAGGCTCCAGCGGTCTATCGAACTGTCTGCAGGAGCACCGACAGCGTTGCTGAGACGAAGCACTACAAGAGCGTCATCTCCCGCTGCTGCCGCTAGAATATGCTCGCAAGCGAGACGAGCTACCGAATACGCAGAGCGCGGCGCGGGGATCACCTCTTCGGTGATCCGTGATGTCCCAGCAAGCCACGTGCCGTAAACGTGTATCGTCGACACGTACACCAGCCGCGCCACCTTCTGCCTCCTGCAGGCTTCGCCTACCGCTCGCGCCGCCGATGCTGTCGCCGCCAGAGCAGCGTCGGGGTCGTCCTTACTGGTGATCTCGTTGGCTCCGGCAAGGTGCACTACGGCGTCCGCCCCTTCGACGGCTACTTCCGCTGCGGCCACGAGATCATCACAGACCAATGCTTCTCCGGGCAGCCACGGGCTCGGTCGGCGGGTCACCGGGCGAACTGTTCCCACCCGCGAGGCCGCCAACGTCACTGCGCCGCCCAGGTACCCTCCCGCCCCGGTTACAACTATTGTCGCCACGGCGCTGGTCCGGCCTCCAACTCTCGGCGGTACCACCGAAGAGTTTCAGCCAACGCTTCGTCCATACTGTACGCCGGCTCCCACCCGAGCAGTCGGCGCGCCAGCGCCGACGACAAGTACTGGTGTTGGATCTCACCGGAAGCTTTCGCCTCCACGATCGGATCCAGGGACGTCCCGGCGGTCGCCTGAATTCGGCCGACCAAATCAAGCACTGAAATCGGCGATTCACAGGAGAAGTTGAACGCCTTAGCCCCCAATGACGGGTCACGGTCGAGACACTCGGCCAGGCGCAGGTAGGCGAGTACGGCGTCCACTACGTAGATATAGTCACGGGTGAGAGTCCCGTCAGAACGGATCAGCGGCCTTCGTCCTTCTATTACTGCTCTGCAGACTCCTGGCACCAGCCGGTTCCAATTTGTGTCGCCGGGACCGTAGAAATTTCCGAAGCGCGTGGTTACTACTGGCAGGCCGAACGTGACACCGTAGGACCGCGCTAGCAAGTCCGTACAAGCCTTGGAGACGTCATAGGGGTGCACGGCGTCGAGCGACATCGCCTCGTCATAGGGCAGCGAATGCTGCTCCCCGTAGGCTTTGTCGCTACTCGCCACGAGAACCTCCGTTACCGTCGGCGATCGGCGTGCAGCCTCAAGGGCCGTCCACGTCCCGACTATGTTCGCTTCGAATGTCGACACGGGGTTTCGGTTGGCGACTTCCACTTGACTTTGGGCAGCCAGATGGAACAGGGTTTGAACCTGATATTCGCCGAGCAAACGCTCCATGGTGCGCTGATCCTCGACACCACCACGAACCTCTCCCACACGGCCAATCCACCGGCGTGTGACACTCGAAGCCGGAACGGTATCCCTCACCAGGATCACAACCTCGGCGCCAAGATCGACGAGGTGACCGACGAGATGGCTTCCGAGGAAACCTGTAGCGCCAGTGACGGCAACCCTGCGATGCGCCCAAAATCCTCGAGCTGGCGACCATCCAGCGACCATGCAGTACCGTCCCGACGTAGATGACAGCGACTCACGCTCAGAGCGCCCCTAATGCTTCGGCACGCGCCGGCCGATAGTTAAGCTTGGAACTCATGCCGAAGCGCTCACCACCAATCCCTTTCGAACAGTCACCACGTGGAAGATGACCCGGAACCCGACGCTTGCTGTCCGGACTGCATTGGGACGCGTAGGCATCCTGAAAGCCGCCTACCGCAAAGCCTACGCATGGAGACGCAGGCGCGATCTTCGGTGCTTCTACCAGGCGGTTTCGTCTAGCGAGCTATCGGGCCGTTGGTGGATCTGGGGGGGCACGCTGTTAGGTTTACGCCGCAGCGGCGACATTCTCGCTTGGGATCGTGACCTCGACGTTGCCATCCGCCGCAAGGACCTACCGGCGCTGATGCGCACAATAGACAGTCTCACGGCGCTCGGTTTCAAGACACGCGAGAACTTCCTCGACCGTGGAGAACTGGTGGCGCTTCACCTTGTCAGGCACGGGTTCGACTACGACTTCTCGGTTCTAGACGATGCTAACGACGGGAAGCTTCGTTACCGCGCGTTCACTGTGCGTGATGGCGGGGTGGTGCTCATCGAAGGAAGCGTGCCCGCTCAAAGTCTCGCATCGATCCGCGCGTGGGGCTGTGACTGGCCTTGCGCCGCTGACAGTGACGCCGACCTGAGCGCCTTGTACGGCGTTGGTTGGCGCGTTCCCGATCCGAGTTGGAGCGCGCTGGACTCCCCGTCGATCACGAAGGTAACTCCCTGCGTGCGACCGGGCGGCGGTTGGACTCCACTTTCCCCGACAGGGCAGATATTGCTGGACAGCTAATGTCAATCCATGACGACCATAGCCGGTAGAGGTGCTGTGATAACGGGTGGTGCCAGCGGAATCGGATTCGCTACTGCTGCCCGGCTTGCTGAGCGGGGAGCCCGTGTGCTGCTCGCGGACATCGAAGCCGACGCTCTAGACGATGCTGTCGGTCGCCTACGGGCAGGCGGGGCACAAGCCCACGGCGCAATCTGCGACGTTACTTCCCTCGAATCGATGGCCGAGTTGGCGGAAAGGTCGTTCTCTGTCCTGTCAGAGGTGCACGTAGTCTTCAACAATGCCGGCGTTGCCGTGGCAGGTCCCGTAGCCGGCATGTCACACGACGACTGGCGCTGGGTGATAGACGTGGACCTTTGGGGGCCGATACACGGAGTCGAGGCCTTCCTGCCACGGCTGATCAGCCAAGGGGAGGGAGGTCACCTGGCTTTCACCGCCTCATTCGCCGGCTTGGTTCCCAACGTCGGGCTCGGGCCCTACTGCGTGGCGAAGTACGGCGTGGTCGCTTTGGCGGAGGTGCTGCGCAGGGAGCTACGCCCGGAGGGAATCGGAGTGTCGGTACTGTGCCCCATGCGGGTCAGTACCGCTATCGGCCGATCTGAGAGAAACCGCAGTGCCAGCTACGGGGAGGCCGCCCAAACGCGCGAGGCGGGTGACATGTCCGAGGATGACGGCGACCTCGCAGGTAGAGTCCTGCCCGTAGAGATGGTAGCCGACCTGACGGTGGACGCCATAGAGGCCGGACGGCTCTACGTGTTACCCCACGAGGAGAGCCGAGAGTCCATCCGCCGCCGCTTCGCTCAGATCGACAGGACCTTCGAGGAGCAACCACGGTTCATTTGAGCAGCATTGCACATCGTTCGGACGTCACGGCAGGTTGCGCGGAGAGGCCACGAACGTCACGTTGCCCTCGAAGCTGGCCGGTTTGTCGACTTTCACGTCCGGGCGCGGAACTCGACGGGAAAGTGACGTGGCCCAGCGATGAAAGTAGATGGGAGCCTCTCGATTGGACCGGCTGGCCTCAGATCTTGCATTCGGGTCACGATCTCGCGGAGCACAGCGGCGGCTTCTAGGCGGGCGAAGTGAGCGCCGAGGCACATGTGGGGGCCGCCACCCCCAAACGCCACGTGATCGTTCGGGGTTCGGGTCAGGTCCAGCTCGTCGGGATCGGACCACACCGTCTCGTCGCGGTTCGCCGACGCATAGAAGACCACTACCTTGTCGCCCTGTGCAATCGGCTGGTCCCCCAGGGTCGTGTCGGCGGTCGCGGTTCGTCGCATGTGGACCACCGGGCTGACATAACGGAGCAGCTCCTCTACGGCGCTGGGCATCAACCCGGTCGGGTCCGCTGCTAGGCGCTCCAGTTCGCGGGGATGGTCGAGGAGCGCCTCGACGCCGCCCGCTACCAGGTTACGGGTGGTGTCGCCTCCGGCGTTCACCAAAAGCAGGAAGAACCAGTTGAACTCGTCGGTGCTCAAACGCTCCCCGTCCACTTCTGCGTGCACCAGGAGGGTCGCCAGGTCGTCGCCGGGACGGGCGATCTTCTCCGTAGCTGTGGACGTCGCGTACTCGTGCATCTCGGTTATGGCTGCAATCCGGTCCTCGACGCTATGAGCGGGGTCAGAAGAGTGCATAATCTCCGTGAGGTGGTAGAGACGCCGGCCGTCGTCGCTCGGAATGCCCATCAGATCGGCTATCACCAGCGAAGGCATCTCGCCGGCCACCTCGCCCACCAGGTCGCAGGAACCGACAGGGGCGACTTTATCCACGATGCGGACGGCGAGCGCGTCGATCCGCTCCTTCCATGCTCGCGCCGCCCGGGGAGTGAAACCTCTGCTGACCAGCCGTCTGTAGCGGGTGTGGTCGGGAGGATCCATGAAGAGCATCATCAACCGGGAGCCCGCAAGGGTCGCCTCGTCGGAGTCGGCGAGCATGACCCCGCCCAACCAGGAGGAGAAACTCTCCGGGTCCCTGCTCACTCGCTGGACGTCTCTATACTTCGTGACCGCCCAGAATCCCGGCCCGTCGAGCTCGGGATGGAACCACACCGGGTGGTTCGAGCGAAGCCATCGGTACTGCGCGTGAGGATGGCCTGAGGCAAACGAACCGGGGTCGTCCAGAGCTACCAGAGGAGTGCCGGATGCCCCCTCGTGTACGGTACCGTCCACCTGCGCTCCCCTCGTTTCGTGACTGAGTTGGAGCTGAGCCTAACGCCTCTCAGCTGGCGTCGGTCATCCGAACCCTTACCGGCGACGACGCCCCCGGATGCCGGATTACCCTCGTCTCATGTCAGAAACTACTGCCCCTCGCGTGGCTCCCCTGCCGAAGAATCAGCGCTCCCCCTCAGCGCAGGCTCTGCTGGAAGGCGTGAGCGTCGCCGGTTCCGAAGCCAACATCTTCACCACCCTGATACGGGCCGAGGGTCTCACCCGCAGGTGGCTGCCCTTCGGCGGTAAACTGCTTTCGGGGAAGCTCCCGCCCAGGGACAGGGAGTTGCTGATCCTTCGCACAGCTTGGAACTGTCAGGCTGGCTACGAGTGGGCCCAGCACAGGAGGCTTGGTCTTGAAGCGGGGCTCACCGAGCAAGAGATCGCTCGCATCCCGTCCGGGTCAGAAGCCGGATGGGAGCCATTCGACGCAGCGCTTTTGACCGCTGCGGACGAGCTTCACAGCACCTACGACCTGAGCGACGCCGTCTGGGAGCTCCTGTCCGCACGCTACGACGTGCCCCAGCTCATCGAGTTACCGATGCTCGTAGGCCACTACCATATGGTTGCGATGGCCCTTAAGAGCCTTAGAGTCCAGTTGGACCCGGGTTTAACCGGCCTTCCGACCGAACCGGCCTGAGGCAGTCTCCACCAACCGACTTCAGAGCCTTTCAGCATTCGGACGTGGGCTCAAGGGTCGATTAGGACCCCAGGGTTGAGGATCCCCCCGGGGTCGAGAGTCGACTTGGCGGCACGAAGAACCCGAGCGAAGAGGTCCGGCCGCTCCTGGTCATACCAGGGGCGGTGCAGGCGACCCACCGCGTGATGGTGGGTGATCGTCCCACCGCACGCGAGGATCGCATCGGAGGCTGCCTGCTTGACTGCGCCGTGGGCTTCTGCCGCTTTCATCCCCTGGGGCATGGCCCCTACGTAAGTGTAATAGGGGGCGGGTCCGTCAGGGTAAACGTGGGTGAAACGGCAGTTGAGCGAACCTCCCCCGCAGGTGACCTGAAGCGCTTCATGGGTAGCCGAGCGAACCCTGTAGTCGAGTTCGGGCCAGCTTTCCCAGGTGACCGCGGTCTCGAAGGTCCCCGCCACTACACCCAGACCGGCCAGACCGCCAAGACCACCGCCTGACTCCCCGGGAATAAAGGCCTCTCTCCAAGCACCGATGGCACCTCCCCTGCCGGTTGGACGTTCGGAGCCGTCCTCGACGCGTACCTCGGCATCGTCGACGACCCCTCCGGCGTCGCGTGCTATCGACAGCGCATCGGCGATGTTGGAGCGCTGCGACAACTCTCCGGACTCGAAACCTATTATGAGCAACGCCGCTCCCGAGCCCGTACCGGCGCTGCTCCTGGCGAGATCCGGGTCGAGCAGGCGCAGGTTGGCCGGCCACAGCTTCGCCTGGGCGATCCTTCGGGTGGCTTCCCAACCTCCGTCCCATGTTGGGAAGGTCACCGCCGCGCTAGCGCGAAAGCGCGGGCGCAGCTGGATGCGCATCCAGGCTTCGGAGATGATCCCGAGGACACCTTCGGAGCCGATCGCCAGCCTGTTCGGGTCTGGCCCGGCTCCCGACGCCGGAAGCCTGCAGGTTTCCAACCAACCGCTGGGGGTGAGCATCCGTAGCGACTCTACGAAGTCGTCGATGTGCGTGTGGTTTGTCGCGTAGTGCCCGCCGGCCCGCGTGGCGATCCACCCGCCCAAGGTCGAGCCTGCGAAGCTCTGCGGGAAATGCCGGAGAGTGAACCCGAGCGGACGGAGCTGCTCTTCGAGGTGCGGCCCGAACACTCCAGCCTGGATGCGAGCGGCCCGCGAGGTCGCGTCCACTTCCAGCACGCGGTCCATAGCGTCCAGGGATACCGTTACCACTGGTCCGAGGTCGTCGGGGGGTGTCACTCCCCCTACCACCGAGGAGCCCCCACCGAAGGGGATTACGCAGAAACCACCGTTATCGGCCCACTCCAGGATCGCCTCGAGTTCTTCGTCGCTTCGAGGGTGCGCTACGACGTCCGGCGGGTTGGGGTAGTTCCCCCACACACCGTGGTCGACGCGGTCGTAGCCGTAAGAGTGGTAGGCGCGGTCCCTGACATCCTGGCGGCAGAAGCCGGCTAGGGCTTCTGGCGGCGTGATCCTGGGTTCGCGCAGCTGCAGGGTTTCGACTGGCGGGATTCGTGGGGCTTGGAGCTCGACGCCGAGACGCTCGGAAAGCCGGGCCGCTGCAGCGACCCTCGCCTCGTAGGACGGCTCGTCCGCCTCGAGACCGAACATCCACAAACTTCGCTTCACGGCCACGTTGCACCACCTGTTTCGAGAACGATATTTGACAAGCCGGCAGCGCCGCCCGGCGAATTGGCCGGGCCGCTCAGTAGTAGATCGGTCCTCTCACACCACCTCCGCACGCGATCACGTCACCTGTGATGGAGACGCTTAGAGGCGAGGAGAGGAATGCGACGACAGCGGCGACCTCGGCGGCCGTCACCATTCGCCCTATAGCGTAGCCGGCTCCGATGCGGGCTTCGAGCTCCTCGACGGTCCTGCCTTGGGAAGCGGCCTGGGACGACAACACGCTAGGAGTCGCCTCGGTGCGGACCAGCCCAGGGCTCACGGCGACGACGTTGATGCCCGACGATCCAAGCTCGTCGGCGGCGTTCTTTGTGAGTGCCGCCACCGCAGCGTTGCGCATCGAGGTTACCGGCGAGCCGGCCATCCGGGCACCCAGGCCGTCTACGTTGATGATCCGACCCCAACCTTGGCCTGCCATGAGTGGAGCTACTTCCTTGATCATCCGCAGGTAGCCGAGAACCTTCACGTTGATATCGGCGAAGAAGGCCGGGCCTTCAACCTCGACGACCTTGGGTGGCTTCGCCTGCCCGCTCGGCTGCGCAGCGCTGTTCACGAGGATGTCAACGCCCCCGAGCGCTCCGACCGCCCGCTTTACGAACTCCTTCACCGAATGGTTGTCGCCGGTGTCGACGCGCAGAGGTATCACGTTCGCCCCACCTGCGCTCAGATCGGCCGCAGCCTGGCTGAGCATCTCCTCGCCCCGGGCTCCTATGACGACGCTGGCCCCTTCAGAGCTCAACGCTGCAGCCACGGCCTTACCGATACCACGACTTCCACCAGTGACAATGGCCCTTTTGGCGAACAGTCCGAGATCCACAGCCGGTTCCTTTCTTGGGGGCGAACTGAGATGACGCCAACCGAGACCGGCCGGCGGATGCTGCACTGGAACACTACAGCGACGTCGGCGAGCGAAGCACCTCTCGGCACGACCACCGGAGACTGTAAAATGAGAAGAAAGTGATCGAGTTCAGACGCGGGCTTTTGCCATACGACACTGGTGAGTGCTTTTGAGATCTCCCAAGACGTCGGGTCTTGTTTGGACCGTGTCACCTCTACTGCTTGCCATAGCCGCCTTTGGGCGTTCGGGGCAAAATGCGGGGCAGACCACTTACCCTCTGGTAGCCCGTAACCTGCTGCACCTGAGCAACACGACAGTCGGGGAGATGGGAGGGTTGGCCGCCGCAGCTTCGGTAGTCTGCGCTACGCAGATCGTCGGCAGGAGCCGCCCGCAGCACACCCTCATGCTGGTCGCGGCCGGCCAGATGTTCGGTCTTGTGGCATTCGGATTGCTAGCTTCCCCCACGGGCACCATAGGAGTCTGGTTGGCGGCTGGCGTCCTCGGACTAGGGGGAGGGCTCGCTTTCCCCGCCTTGATGACCGCCATCGCTGGCGGACCCGCCCACGAGAGGGCCAGGGCTCTCGCGGTTTTCGCCCTGGCGCTGTCGGTAAGTTTGCTGGTCGGCCCCCTACTGGAGGCGGTGGTGCTACGCGCTACACACGACTCGCTACGAGAAACGTTCGCTGTCCTGCTGCCCCTTCCAGCCGCCGCAACGGCCGCGTCGCTAATCGCAGTTTTGCGTCAGCGGGGCGCTCCTGTCGAGGAGCGCCCCGCTGCAAGAACGGGGCCATCGGACGAAAATCGCAGTGACGTCGACCGTTTCTCGTGGCGAAGTTCCCCCGCATTCAAACTGGCGGTCACAGTCATGCTCACCTACCAGGTACCTTTCGCCGCCCTTGTAGCGTTCGGTGCTCTACTGGCGCGCAACACAGACCACACTTCCGCCGCTGGCGCACAGGTAGCGTTCGGGGTCTTCTTCGGGGTGTCTTTCGCCGTGCGGGGCCTCCTAGCCTTCGCTTCACCTAAGCCGTCCACGGTGACCTTGTTGGTGTGCTCCGTGGCCGCGACCGTCGCCGGGGTTGCGATGCTGTCGGTGGCAGGCAGCTTCACCCCGCTCGTCTTCGCGATGGTGCTGCTGGGAATACCGCACGGGGCCACGTTTCCACTGGCCTCAGGCATGTTAGCCGAACGGACTCCGAGGGCCCATCTAGCCAGGGCCAACGGGCAGCTGATGGCCTCAGCCAACGCTGTCAGCGTGGTGGTGCCGCTTCTTTCGGGCTGGCTGGCGGGGCTGGTCGGCTATGCACACATGTTCCTCCTAGTGGAGGTGCCGGTGGTAGTGATGGGTGCAGCCCTGTTCGCCCAGCTACGTTCCGAGAACTCCCCGTTGCGTTTCGGCGATGCCAGCTAAGGACTTTCGGCCCTTTCTAGTCCCGGACAGAATGCCCTGAGGCGTGACAGCGTTGCACCCAAAGGATGCAACGCCATCCGCGAGGAGCGATAGCATGCTTAAAAGATATCTCGACGAGCCAGACGCAGGCGACCAGGCCAAAAACGATACCGGCGGAGCGGGGTTCGCCGGAACCTCAAAGCTCAGAGGCTTTAGCCCGGGATGGTTCGGGGCGGTGATGGGCACGGCGATCGTCGCGATCGCAGCCTCCCAGAATCCCGGAGGCGTGACAGCGCTCGCCTCAGCGGACCGCACCCTCAGCCAGGTGATGGCTATAGCAGCAACAGCTATCGCCGTACCTCTGCTGGTTGGCTACATAGCCCGGTTCGCCAAGCACGCCGGCGCCTCTCTAGCGGACCTCAACGACCCAACAGTAGGAGCTCTTTACGGCACGATTCCGGGAGGGATCCTCGTACTGGCCGCTACCGCCTCGGCGGTAGGCCCGACGTGGTTCTCGGCCGAGACCGTCCGAGATCTCGTGGTCTCCCTCGTCTGGCTTGGAGCCCCGCTGGCTTTCGTAGGTAGCGTCGTCTTCGCGTACACACTCTTCGTCGGTCCGTACCTCAGACAGGACAAAGTCAACGGCTCGTGGTTCATCCCTCCTGTCGTCACCATCGTCATGCCGCTCGTACTGGTACCCCTCGTCCACGGATCGTCTCCGGCTACCGCTCGCGGGCTGATGCTGATCGCTTATGCCTTCTGGGGAATGGGGTTCATGCTCTACCTCCTCATCTTGGGGATGCTGCACACCCGCCTCGTCTTGCACCCGCTTCCCCACGCCGCCCTGGCACCGTCGCTGTGGATAGGACTAGGCCCTATAGGCGTCGGGGCTTTGGCGCTGATCAAGATGAGCGCAGCCGCAAGCGCCGTCTTCGGCCCCTCAGGCTCCGCGATCGCAGCCACGTCCCAGGTGGCCGCCGCCGCCCTTTGGGGGTTCGGAGTCTGGTGGCTCGCTGTAGCAGCGACGCTGCTGGTCAGGTACCTGCGCGCAGGCCGCCTGCCTTTCGGGATCGGCTGGTGGGGTTTCACCTTCCCCATCGGTGCGTACACCGTGGCGACCCTAGCTTTGGGATCGGCTTGGCATATGCGAACGCTTGACTGGGCAGCCGGCGTGCTGTTCGTCACTTTGATCGGATTTTGGGTTGTCGTTGCAGCGAGGACAGCCTGGGCGCTCAGCACGGGCGAAGCCTGGCGTGTCGCGACGCCGGCACTTGGCGATGAACCCGGCTCGCCGGATTGACACGATTTCAAACCCCGCGATCTGGGAATCTGCGGGACGTCTACGGTATCGGATCACCGTAGACGTCCCGTGGGGTCGCGCCAGCGTCGAAACGTCCCTGGATCCGCTTCATCGACTCCAACGCCTCAACCGAGCCGCTGAAGGTTTGGAAGATCCGCTGGTCGTTGGCCACCGACTCCGGTATGCGGAGCAGGTCGTCTCCTTCGCTCAGCATACGCTTCATACCCATAACTGCCGCCGGCGAGTGCGAAACGATGCGCTCCGCCCATTTCAGAGCCACGTCTAGGGCCGAGCCGTGGGGGACCACGCGGTTTACTGCGCCAAGCTCGTAGAGCCGTTGAGCTGTCATGGGGGCTCCGAGGAGCACCATCTCCGCTGTCGCCGACCGGCCGACCAGGTGACGGAGACGCGAAGTCCCTCCGATGCCCGTCCCGACACCGATCGCCACCTCAGGCTGGCCGAAGAGGGCTTGCTCTTCGGCTATGCGCAGATCGCAGGCCCAACCCAGCTCACAACCTCCACCTGAGGTATCACCTGACACTGCGGCAATCGTGACAACCGGGGTGCTTGTCAGCTCCTCCAGGCACCGCCACCATGCCGCACCGTCCCCGCTGGTCGGCCCGCCCGCAAAAGCGTTGTGAAGATCCGTCAGCCAAGCGTGTTGAAGCCAGTAGCCCGGGACGCCCGACGCGACGACCGTAACCCGAGACCCTTCAAGGCGCGCCCCTGAGAGGCCGTCTGCAAGATCGCTGATCGCCTGCCAGGAACCGAAGTTGGCGATAGCCGGGTTGGTCATCGTCACCACTGCCACCGAGTCGAGGGGGAAGTCCACGGTCACCAGGTTCGTCACCTATAGGACCCTACCCAACTGGGCAGCGAACCGGGCTGGCCTTGGTCGTGGTGATGACAGGAGTGCTGATCACTGCGGTTGATACAACCATCGTTGTTCTCGCTCTGCCGGAGATCGAACGGGGCCTGCACGTAGCCCTAGCGTCGGTCATCTGGGTGGTGATCGGATATCTGCTGGTCGTCACCCTCCTGGCGTCCCAGGTAGGTCGTCTAGGTGACATGTACGGCAGGGTCCGTATGTACGAAACCGGTTTCGTCGTGTTCATCGTCGGCTCCGCCCTGTGTGCCCTGTCTTGGGACCAGGCTTCGATCATCGCTTTCCGTGCCCTGCAAGGAGTGGGCGGCGCCCTTGTCAGCGCGAACTCCGGGGCGGTGATCGCCGACCTCTTCCCGGCGGATAAACGCGGCAGGGCGTACGGTTTCAACGGGATCGGCTGGAGCACCGGAGCGGTGCTGGGCATCGTTCTTGGCGGTCGGCCCCCTTTCGGGCCGTTTGGCGGACAAGATCGGCCCGGTTATACCGGCGACGGTGGGCCTCGGCGTGCAGGTCTTTGCCCTGTTCCTTTATGCCCACCTTGCAGCCACGACCAGCCTCCTGCTCGTCGTGGCTGCAAGCATCGTCAACGGTATCGGCGCCAGCAGCTTCTTTCCTGCCAATAACTCGGCGGTTATGAAAGCCTCCCCCAAAGAAGTGTTCGGCATTACGTCGGGCATGTTGCGGACTTTTCAGAACACTGGAATGGTCTTCTCCTTTTCTATGGCTATCCTGATCGCTTCCAGGTCGATACCTCGCAGCCTTGCGTTCGCCATCTTCGTGGGAACCACCAAGCTGCACGGCCGCGTAGCGGTGGTGTTCACCCAGGGACTGCACTCGGCGTTCTACGCGTCGATGGGCTTCTTGGCCCTCGCTGCCCTGCTGTCCGCCTCGCGCGCCCGGCGGGCTCGTCCTGAACGTGCCGAGAAGGGACTCCTGTAGCGGGCCACCAGCGTTAAAGGTCGATCCCTGGTTCGCCGAGCGCTGACCGTCGGCTTCGCCGGGATGCAATGATCGTAGTGATGCTACCGGTCGCAACGCCCAAACCGAAGCTAAGAGGATGGATACACGAAGTGGCATTTCCAGCGGTGCTCGCCGCTGGAGCCGCCTTGGTGTTCGAGGCCTCGACTCTCCCGGGACGGATAGCAGCTGGGGTTTACATGCTGACGTCTGCGGTGCTCTTCGGGGTGTCGGCGCTATACCACCGCGGCTCTTGGAAACCGAGCGTCAGGGCTGTCCTGCGGCGCCTCGACCACGCAAACATATACCTCCTCATAGCGGGAACCTATACACCCGTAGCCGTCCTCGCCCTACACGGGACAACCCGGGTGGCGGTACTCGTCGCCGTCTGGTCCGCCGCCGCGATCGGCGTCGGTTTCCGCCTAGCGTGGATCGACGCCCCCCGGTGGTTGTACACCCCCCTCTACGCGATCGTCGGCTGGGTGATGGTGTTCGTGATGCCCGAGCTACTCCACGGGGCCGGCGCCGTGGCTTTCGCGTTGATCATCTCCGGGGGAGTTCTATACAGCCTCGGCGGCTTGGTCTACGGGCTAAAGCGTCCCGACCCGTGGCCCCAGGTGTTCGGCTTCCACGAGGTCTTCCACTCCCTCACCGTCCTGGCTTACGCGGCCCAGTACAGCGCAATATCGATCATCGTCGTCTCAGGACTACGGGGTGCCCCTGCATGACGCGGGTGTCTCGCTGCCACGTCATGGTCATACACCGGCGATCTCCGGAGAATCCCACCACACCCTAGGGGTTCCCGCCGCGGAGCCGACTCTGGCGAGGAGGTCGTCAGCTAGGTGCGACCTGCCGGTGGCCCGGAGGTGCGACGCGTACACACCAGTGTCGTTGTAGAAGGTCGGACCCTTCTGCATCGTGGCCTGCATAGGATCGGGAGGGGCTCCTGGGGTGGCAGCGTGGCGCTGCCACCATTCGACCAGCATCGACCGCATCTCCGTGACCACCTCCGGCTTATCCAGGAGCAGATCCACGCTGAGATGAGGGTCGGCGGTAACGTCAAAGAGTTGCTCCCACTCGGCCCGGAAAGCCCCAGGGTGGTAGGTTCGGACGTAAAGGTGATCCGCCGTTCGGACCGCCCGCTGGTAGGTGTGAGCCCCTTGCCCCAGCACAAGGTAGGGGCGGGAGTTGACCTGTTCACCGCGAAATGCCGCGGCAAACGACCTCCCTTGCCACCCCGCCGGGACGGTAATGCCCAGAAGCTCGCAGAGCGTAGGGGCGAAGTCGATGTTGTAAAGGAGCTCCGAACGGTGGCGTCTGTCAGCTGCCAGGCTGTCCGTTACTCCCGGCCAGTACACGATCAGTGGCACGCGCGTCGTCGGTTCGTTCGCAAGTCCGTGCTCGGCGTAGGAGCCGTTCTCCCCAAGGGACTCACCGTGATCCCCGGTCACTACTATCGCAGTGTCTTCTGAGAGGCCGACCTCGTCGAGCACATCGAGGAGCTGGCCGAAGTAGTGGTCCCAGTAGAGGATCGTTGCGTCGTAGCCGTTTATTAGAAGCTCAAAGTCCGTTCGGCTCCGGATGGCGTCGGGCATTGCATGCGGGACGGCCGAGCGGCGAGGTCCACGGCTCGTGTAGTGAAGGTCCAGCGCCGACCGAGGACCGTAGATCTGCTCCCCGTGGGCGGAGATCGTGTCCTCGTCGGGCCACTCTTGGACGGTTCCGGTGGACGCCGCCTTTTCCACCCATTCTGGACCGACCAAATAGTCGGTGTGTGGTTCCCAGTAGTGCACGTGCAAGAACCAGTTGTCGCGGTCCTTGTTGCGCCGGATCCAGTCGATCGCCACTGGGTTCACCTGATGGGCCTGCTCGTCGTTGAGCTCGCCGCTCGCTCTGATGACCTCTCGGAAGTTACCGCAGAACCAGTACGCCCGATGCCGCTCAGCAAACATAGAGACAGCTGCCGTATACCAGCCGCTCTCCTGTAATGCTTGGCCGGCCAGGGGGCGGCCGGGAGCGGATCCGTGACCTGCTTCGAGGCGGTACTGGCCAGCCCTCCCGAAATGACCTATCACACCGTTCGTTATCCCAAACTGCCCGCTGAAGAGGGCAGCCCGAGATGGCAGACACGGAGAGTCGGAGCAGTAGTAGCGGTCGAAAAGTATGCTGCGCTCAGCGAGTCTCTCCAGGTTAGGGGCCGTCTGTCGGCTGTAACCATAGGGGGCCAGATGGTCGGCTCTCAGGGTATCGACATCTACGTAAAGGATCCGCATGCCTGCTTCCTCGCTTGTCTACTCTTAGACTCGGGTGCCCTGCCAATTATCGGCTCTCACATCAACCACTCGGGCGGTGCTAGCTGTCGAAGAAGCCGCGAATAGCTGCCGCCATCTGCGAGCGAGCGGCCGCCGCCGAGACGATCCCCCCTGTAGCGACAAGGGAGGTGTGTATCTGTCCGGGGCCGGGCGTGTATTGGACCGGAACACCTGCTTTGTCTAAAGCCTCGGCGTATGCCTGGCCCTCGTCGCGAAGCGGGTCGAACTCGCTCGTGAAAATCGCAGCCGGAGGCAGACCTGACAGGTCCACAGCCCGGATCGGGGCGGCCTTCGGGTCGGTTCTCTCAGAAGGGTCGGCGTAATGATCCCAGAACCACCTCATCAGGTTCGCCGTCAAGAAGAACCCTTCAGCGTTGTCGACATACGAACCCCGCCCGAGATCAGAGTCCGTTACAGGGTTTATGAGGAGCTGCCCTGACAGGTCCGGGCCACCGGCGTCACGGGCCATCTGGGCTGTTACCGCAGCAATGTTGCCACCTGCGCTCCACCCGGCCACCGCCAGCCGGCCGGGGATCCCTCCCAGCCTCTCGGCGTTGTCAGCAAGCCAGTTGACCGCTGCGAAGCCGTCCTCGATTGCCGCCGGGAAACGATTTTCGGGCGCGTGACGGTAGTCGAAGGAGACGATTATGCAGTCGGACTGGGCGCACAGGTCCCGGCATATCGGATCGTCCGAAGCATGGCTCCCGAGCACCCAACCCCCACCATGGAAGTACGCTACGACGGGGTGGGGACCCTGACCTGCAGGGCGGTACAGCCGGTAGGCGAGATCGCCGGCTGCTGCTTTGTAGATGCCGTCTAGGACTTCGCCTACTGGAGGCCCTGGCGGACTGGCAGAAGCGGATTGTTCGACGAAACCTCTCGCTTGGTCGACCGTCAGGGTTTCGAGGGCAGGTACGCCCATCTCGGCCATCATCTCTAGCATCACCCCGACATCAGCTTGGAGCGGCCAGATGACACCGTCGGCTACACGGGTGCCCTTCGACCCGCTGAACCTAAAACCCAGATAGTCCCGCTCCACAACCCTGTCACAGATGCTGCGGTAACGGCCCACCCCGCCTATGTAGGGCATCACGACACGGGGTTTGCCCGGCACGTTCGCGCCGACGTACCAGGAGTTTGCATACGGCAGCAAGGTGAGGTCGGCGAACTGCCGGACGTGACTAACCCAGCCCGCTTCAGCGGTTACCGTCGCCTCGATCACGTCGTCTCCGTCCTTGCGCATCCGCTGGATGCAGTCCGCGATCCAATCGACGTGCTGTTCGATAGACGTCAGCATGTTCGACAGCACCGACGGGCTTCCCGGCCCGGTGATAGTGAAGAAGTTCGGGAAGCCGCTGACCGCGAGCCCAAGATAGGTCTTGGGACCGTCAGCCCACTTCTCCCTCAGGCTGATCCCGTCACGTCCAGTGACATCGACTGCGAGGATCGCTCCGGTCATGGCGTCGAAACCGGTGGCGAACACGATGGCATCGAAGGGCAGAGATTCGCCAGCGAGGTCGACACCTGTCTCGGTAATAGTGGCAAGGGGACGTTTGCGCAGGTCGACCAAGCGTACGTTGGGCCGGTTGAAGGTGGCGTAGTAGCCGCTGTCCAGACACAACCTCTTTGTCCCGATCGGATAATCGGTCGGACATAGGGCGTCGGCCGTGTCGGGGTCGGAGACGATGGAGCGGATCTTGTTCCTCACGAAGTCGGCGAAAGTGGCGTTAGCCTCAGGGCTAGTGAGGATGTCGGTGAAGACCGCTGCGAAGGTGAGGCCCTTGGTACCCCAAGACTCCTCGTAGATAGCGTTGCGCTCCTCCTCCGTGACAGCCAGCGCGCTGATCTCCGCCACAGGGGAAGCCATCCCCGCCGCAGACATGCGAGTCTGCTCCCGGTACTGCTTCCTGTCCGCCTGGTAGGCAGCAAGCTGCTCGGGTCGGTGAGGGCCGTTACCAGCCGGGATCGAGAAGTTCGGAGTGCGCTGGAAGACTGTCAGGCCGTCTGCCTGCTCAGCTATGAGCGGTATGGATTGGATTCCCGAGGAGCCGGTGCCGATTACAGCGACCCGCTTGCCGGTGAAGTCGACACCGCCTCGGGGCCATCTACTCGTGAAATAGACGTCACCACCGAAACGCTCGACGCCTTCGATGTCGAGCTCCTTCGGCAGCGACAAGCAACCGCTGGCCATAATGCAGAAGCGAGCCGTCAGTAGCCGACCGCTATCGGTCTTGACCCGCCAGCATGACATGCTCGCGTCCCAGGCCGCCTCGGTCACCTTCGTGGAGAACTCAATGTCCCGGCGAAGGTCGAGCTTGTCCGCAACGTGCTGCGCGTAGCGCAGGATCTCGGGCTGGGTGGCGTACTTCTCGCTCCAGACCCATTCTTTTTCCAGCTCGGGATCGAAGCTATAGGAGTAGTCGATACTCTCGATGTCGCAACGAGCCCCCGGGTAGCGGTTCCAGTACCAGGTTCCGCCGACGTCATCGCCCGCTTCGATCACAAGAGTCCTAAAGCCAGCCTCGCGAAGTCGGTGCAACATGTACATCCCGGCAAAGCCGGCACCGACCACGATCGCATCGAGGTCGACAGCCTCGGTGGCGTTCTCCTGTGTCACTGCGCTTCCCCCTTGTCGAGTTTCTTCCATCATAGGTTGATAACCAATTCGTCGTTCAATAACAGGGAGTTGGGGAGATAATGACAAAGTATTTCATTGTTCTTCCATCTTACGTCGGAGGGTATTCGCTGTCCCCATGACCCAGACGATGACAATGCCGGCTTCGGGGTCTACGCCGCTCGGCCCTACGAGGAGATGAGTACCCGAGCTACGAAGGCGACCTCGGGAGCCATGGCGACTTCGTAAAGGTCCAAGAGGGCGTCTTGGAACGTCTTGCCGTGGGCGAGGGAGCACGGGGTCAGATGGTGCGCCAACTCGTGAAGCACGACAGTTTCTCGCATCGCCCACTTCTCGTCGGGAATTGCGATGGTACCCGTGGTCTCCCAGTGCGCCTTCGTCGCACCCTTTCGGACGCGGACCCGGACCGGTCTCGCAGGCCATCGGGACGCTATCGGGTCGAGCGCCATGACCTGCTCGCAGTAACGGCGCACCGAAGCGACATCAGCAAAGCGGACCTCCGGCGGCAGCACGACCTGGGAACGACCGACCACCACCGGGACAGGCTGTCCGGGCATGGAGGTGGCCTGGTCGAGAAGCTCGCGTAGCGCTGTCTCCGCCCCATAAACCCGCTTGCGGTCGGGATCAGCCGGCACCCAGGTAGCCCTTCGAGGATCCCAGTGCATTAGGCGATGACAGCACCGCTTTACGGCCTGCAGCGCTACCTGCCCGGGCCGCTGTCCGCGAGACTGCGACAGCCTGGCGCCAAGAGGAGCGGGTCGCGACCTTGGAACGGAAGAACCTTTCGACCTCAGCCGATTTGTCTACGAGCGCCAACTGGGCACGCCTTTGCGAGGCCCCGTCCGACGAGTTTGACGTAGACGGACCGTTAGCCTCATCAGGTGATGCTCCGAAGGTAAGTATCGTGTCCTGTCGGGCGGCGAAGAGACGGCTTTCTATGGTCTCGGCGTAGCTCTCCTGAAACGAGATGCGAGCTTGACGGGCGGTTACAAGTCTGCGCACACCGTGCCTGTCTGTGTAGTAACCCTCTCGCCACGATCCGTTCCTTACATAGGAGTCGCTGGCGGCCACCATCTGCACCAGCAGCGACGGATAGAGACACCGAAGAACGGCGACGTCGTGATCGTAGCCATGAGCGAAGACCCTGGTGTTATCGGTAGCTACCGTCACCCGGACGTCGTTGGGTCTGGCTACGGCCACGAAGAGGCGGACGTAGGTGCGGAGTCCCACCTTGCGCTTGGGGCCGATGTCCACGGACTCCACTATGAGCGACTTGGGGCGTTCGTGCAGAGGCTTATAGCTTCGAGCTACCTGGAGGTCGATCGCCGCCAGCGTCGCCAACCTCTGGGCACCGGCCATCAAGGCCTCAGCTTCATGAGGTGAGTCGGTGGACTCCGCTTTGCGGCATAACGCCGCTATCTTGGAGACAAGGTCGGATGACAGTGCGCTCATTCGTGGCCGGGTGCTCTCAGGTGAGGGGACCGTCAAGGTTGACGACTATCGCCTCTTGGGAGCTGCGCGCCAGGACTACCACGGCCGTCTCGTCGGATGGGTTCTCCTCCCGGTGAGGGGTATAGGGAGGGACGAACACGTAGTCCCCGGGTTTAGGGCCGAGGCGAACCTCTCGGCCGCCTTCGACGAAGACGAAGACCGGGCTGCCCGAAACGACGTAGATTCCAGTTTCTGAGTCACCATGGTGGTGGTTGGACGAGGCTGTTCGTGCTGCCACGGTCGTCTCTCCCATCCAGACTTTCTGTGATCCGACCGTTCGAGCCGATACTGCCTCTCGACGGACCATGCCCGGAGTCTGGCCCGTGTCCGACGAAAGGCTCGCGGCCGAGATGAGGCGCAATGGGGCATGCCAACCCCCGTCGTTCGCTTCACCCTCCGCCATGTTGTAACTCTCCACCACGTTGTCTTCATCCGTCATGTTGTCGTCCTCTGTTTTCAGCTGGCCGTACCGTGCCGGCGCCACCATAGGTCGCTCAGAGGTTCCTCCACCGTCGCTATCGTTACGTGGATGCGCGCTGCGTTATACGAGCGGACGGGTCCGGCGGGGGAAGTGTTGCGGGTCGACGAGATTGCTCGACCGTCGCCTGGGCGCGGTGAGGTTCTAGTCAGGGTCGCCGTCTCAGGGGTGAACCCGACCGACGTGAAAAGTCGTTCGGGGTTGACGCCGAGGCCGATCCCAGGTTTCCAGATTCCCCACCAAGACGGCGCTGGGGTGATCGAAGCCGTCGGCGAGGGGGTCGATCCCTCGAGGATCGGAGAACGTGTATGGCTGTGGATGGCGGCCGTGGGCCAATGGGGGACGGCAGCCCAATGGTCCCTCGTCTCCTCCGAACAGGCCGTAGCGCTCGCAGCGGGGTCTTCTTACGCTCTCGGCGCGTGCCTTGGGGTCCCTGCGATGACAGCCCACCACTGCCTGTTCGCCGACGGCCCCCTCGACGGCGCTGCGGTCTTGGTAGCAGGAGGCGCTGGCGCTGTCGGCCATTACGCGATCGAGCTAGCCAGGAGGGCCGGTGCAAGAGTAGCGGCGACTGTCAGCAGCACGGCAAAGGCAGAGCTTGCCCGGAACGCGGGAGCAGACCTGGTCGTCGACTACCGAAGCCCGCATGCTTTGGACCTCCTGCGGGACTTCGCTCCTGTCATGGACCGCATAGTCGAGGTGAACCTGCCGGCCAACCTCGACGTCGACCTGCAACTTTCGGGACCCGGAACGACCTTGGTGGTGTACGCCTCGTCGGGCCCGGACCCGACCATACCGGTAAGACGTTGCATGAGCGCCAACGTGCTACTCCGTTTCATGCTCCTCTACGGTGTGCCACGTCCGGCTCTGCTTGCAGCAGCAGCGGACATCGCCGACGCCGCCGGCGAAGGAGCCCTGTCGGAGCTGCCCCTTCACCGCTACGGCTTGGACGATATCGTCCAAGCCCACGAGGCAGTAGAAGCCGGCGTCGTGGGGAAGGTCATAGTCGAGCCATAGCACCAGACGCTGACCGGCGTGGCGCCGGCTGGCCTACGGCGTGCGCCGGTCGGACGTATAGAGCTATACATGGGCGTGCAGATCGGCGTCATCTACCCCCAGACCGAGCTTCCCACTGATCCGGTCACCGTCCGTACCTATGTGACCGAGGTGGAACACCTCGGCTACCACCACGTCGTGGTATACGACCACGTCTTGGGCGCAGACCCTTCCGTGCATGCCGGATGGAGCGGACCTTACGACATAGACACCCCCTTCCACGAACCGTTCGTGCTGTTCGGCTTTCTTGCGGGGATCACCAGGATGGAGCTCGCGACGGGGATCGTCATAGCCCCGCAACGCCAGAGCGCGCTTTTGGCCAAGCAAGCCGCCGAAGTCGACGTCCTAACCGAGGGTCGGTTCCGGCTCGGTGTAGGAACCGGCTGGAACAAGGTGGAGTACGACGCCCTTGGCGAAGACTTTCACACCAGGGGTCGGAGACTGGAAGAGCAGGTCAGCCTCCTGAGAAAGCTCTGGACCGAAAGGAGCGTGAGCTTCGAAGGTCAATTCGACATCATCCGAGGAGCAGGACTTGCCCCGCTTCCGGCGCAACGTCCAATCCCTATATGGATGGGAGCTTCCTCGGCCGCAGCCTTCGAGCGGATCGGCCGAGTGGCAGACGGTTGGTTCCCGATGATGGCTCCTGGGGAACGCCTGACAGAAGCACTGAGAAACATCTCGACAGGCGCCGAGCAGGCCGGCCGGGACCCTGGCTCGATAGGCATGGAAGGTCGCATCCCCGCCGGTGACGACACTGCGAGGTTTGCGGACAAGTGGCGCCAGGCAGGAGCCACACACCTGTCCGTGGACACGATGCGGGCAGGCAACGCCGACCTTCGCTCCCATCTCAACTCTTTAGCCTCCACCGCAAGAAGCCTGGGCTTGACCCGATAGAGAACATTTGTTCGCATTGGTGGTATGGTTGACGCAGTGCTTGCGAGTCCTGCCTCTTGGTCCAAAGACCTCGACGACGACCAGTTGGCCGCAGTACGAGAACCCTCCAACCCGCTGCTTATCGTCGCTGGCGCAGGGACCGGCAAGACCCGTACGCTGGTCTGTCGCCTAGCTCGGATGATCGAGGAGGGGTCTCCCCCCGAACGCCTTCTTCTCGTGACTTTCAGTCGACGGGCCGCCCACGAAATGATCCAGCGCCTCGGGGCCCTGGTGGGAGACGACGTGTCCCGGCGAATCGTGGCTGGGACCTTTCACTCTGTGGCACACCGGCTTCTATCCCGAAACGCTGGCCTGCTCGGCCTGGGCGGCGGATTCACCGTTATAGACCAAAGCGACGCCTGCGACCTGATGGCCATGGCGAGCCACGACGTTCGCGACTCGAACCCGAGCCGTCGCGGTGACGGGCACATCCCCGAAGGACCATGGGACGCAGAGAGCGACCGCGTACCTCAGGTCGTGCCACCAAGCCGCCATCAACGCTTTCCCCGCAAGGAGACGTTGCTGGCCGTGTACTCCAAGGCGGTCAACTCGCAGGTTCCACTTCACGAGGTCCTCTCCGAACACTTCCCCTGGCTGGTCGATCATGAGACGGCGATGGCAGAGGCGTTCCGTTCGTACACCGCCCGCAAGAGAGCCGACGGCCTTCTCGACTTCGACGATCTTCTCGTCTATTGGAGAGCAGCTGCAAACGACCGCGACGTTGGCAGCCAACTCGGCAGATCTTTCGACCACGTCCTCGTCGATGAGTTCCAAGACACCAACCTCCTGCAGGCTGACATCGTCTATCTGATGCACGAGGCCGGTGCCGGCCTCACGACAGTCGGTGATGACTCACAGGCGATCTACTCTTTTCGCTCTGCCACGGTGGACAACATTCTCGGTTTCGAACGACGGTTTCCCTCCGCCCGAATCGTCCGCCTGGAACGTAACTACCGCTCCACTCAACCGATCCTCGACCTGGCCAACGCTGTGCTGGCCCGTGCCGAGGAGGGATACGAGAAGGCGCTTTGGACGACGAACACGCTGGGCGGACGCCCACAACTTGCGACCTGCCCCGACGAGGCGAGCGAAGCTGCGGCGGTAGTTGACGTCGTGTTGGAGCATCACGAGCAGGGCCTCCGACTGCGAGACCAGGCCGTGTTGTTCCGCACCTCTCATCACGCCGATCTCCTGGAGGTGGAGCTTCGCCGGCGCCGAGTCCCTTTTGTCAAATATGGCGGGCTCCGCTTCTTGGAGGCAGCTCACATTCGGGACCTACTCGCAGCTATGAGGATCCTCGACAACCCCGCTGACGAACTCGCGTGGTTCAGGTTGCTCCAACTTCTAGACGGCGTCGGTCCGGTGACAGCCAGACGGGTCATGGGGTGGATCGGGGTCAACCAGAGTGGCAGCGAGTCCAGCGGGACGCCATCCGGGGATCCGGAAGGGCGGCCCCGTGACCCGGTGTCAGCTCTGGCCAGCCTGACCGACCGGCTACCGCGTTCAGCGCGCCGTGAGGCGGCCGATCTGGTAGCGGCCCTCTCTGAATGCAGGTCGCTGTCTCTCGACGCTGATCCAGGTGCTCAGATCGACCGACTCCGGGACGCGCTGGGACCTCTCATACGGCGCTGCTACGACAACTTCGACTCTCGCATCGCCGACTTCGAAGCCCTCGGCCAAGTCGCATCGGCATATGGCTCCCGCACCGTCATGACCGCAGAGCTCACCCTGGACCCACCGGCGTCAACCGGAGATCTTGCCGGAGCGGCACACTTCGACGACGACTACCTGGTCCTGTCCACGGTGCATTCCGCCAAGGGCGGGGAATGGAGGGCGGTACACCTGATACGAGCTGCCGACGGCAGCTTCCCGTCCGATCTTGCAACAGGGAATCAACGCCAAATCGAGGAGGAGAGGCGGCTTTTCTACGTTGCTCTCACTCGCGCCAAGGAACATCTGCACATCTTCTTGCCTCTGCGCTTCCACCTCGACCGGCCTGCCGGGAGGACCGACCACCACTCGTACGCACAGCGGACCCGATTCCTCCCGCCTGAGGTCGACGGGCTACTAGATCACCGTCCCGTTCGCTCCGAGAGCTGCAACATTTCGCTTGAGGGTGTCCGATGCAGCCTTCACGACCGAGCTGCGGACTCCCTGAGCTCTTTGTGGTGATAGCCCGATCCGTGCCTTGAAAGCCCGCTGGCAAGCACCCCGCCCAAGCGTCAACCGCTGCCTAATTCAAGATAACCTCGATCCAAGCTCGTGGTGCGGACCTCGAGACTAGGGACCAAGGGATCGATGACATGAGCAATAGCGACGAGTTGCTGGGCCGTCACAGAGCAGTAATGCCGTCGTGGCTGAGCCTCCTCTACAAGCATCCGGTCGAGCTAGTGAGCGGATCCGGGTGCTGGGTTACCGATTCCGATGGAAACGATTACCTGGACTTTTTCGGGGGCATCCTAACCACCATGACCGGGCACGCCGTGCCCGAGGTAGTCGATGCCATCCGCTCACAGGCGGGTCGCATCCTGCACTCTTCCACGCTCTATCTGATCCGCCCTATGGTCGAACTGGCGGAGAAGATAGCTTCACTGTCGGGGATACCTGATGCGAAGGTGTTCTTCGTGAATTCGGGCAGCGAGGCCAACGACACTGCACTGATGTTGTGCTGCGCAGCGCGCCGCTCCAACCAGGTGCTCGCCATGCGCAACAGCTACCACGGACGCTCATTCGCTGCGATGGCGGTAACAGGAAACAGTTCTTGGTCTTCGAGCAGCCTAAGTCCTTTTCAGGTGAGCTACCTGCACGGTGGAGATCGCCTCCGCGGACCGTTCGCCGGTATGAGCGACCAAGACCACTGCCGTCTCGCCGCTGACGACCTTCGCGAGACACTCGATACCACGACCGCCGGCGACGTCGCCTGCTTGATCGCCGAACCTATACAGGGCGTAGGGGGGTTCGTCGTACCACCCGACGGCTTATTCGGTGCCCTGAAAGGGGTACTCGACGAACGAGGAATCCTGTTCGTCGCCGACGAGGTTCAAACCGGATGGGGACGCACCGGGGAGCATTTCTGGGGGTACCAAGCCCATTCGATCACCCCCGACTTGATCACGTTCGCTAAGGGGCTAGGCAATGGACTGGCCATGGGCGGCGTAGTAGGTCGGGCCGACTTGATCGATTCGGTCCACGTCAACTCGATATCTACTTTCGGGGGGAACCCGTTGGCGTCGGCGGGTGCATTGGCGAACCTCGAGTACCTCTTGTCCCACGACCTGCAGTCGAACGCTCAGCGCGTGGGGAATCTAATTTTCGAACGGCTCCGCTCTTCTGTGGGACACTTGCCAGCGATTGTCGATATTCGGGGAAAGGGCTTGATGATAGGTGTCGAGCTCGTCGAGCCGTCGACACACAAGCCCGACCCCACGGCAGCTACCAAAGTGGTGGAGGAGGCCAGATCTCTCGGCCTGCTCATCGGCAGGGGTGGCCTTCGCGGCAACGTGCTTCGGATCGCTCCGCCGCTGTCGCTAAACGACACCGAGGCGAAAGAAGGAACCGAACGTCTCATCGCTGCGGTGCATGCAGCAGCGGGAAAGAGAGTCACCGACACGCACTGACGCTGCGCAGCTCCGAGAGGCCCGCTGGGTGCATCTCAGTCACATACGCATCCCGCGGCAGGTGACAGGGCCGGCCGCCTGTACCGTTTAGCTTCATATGACGCCTCGTCAGCCCGAGCCAGTAAGTCCCCGATGATGCAAGTGGGATCGCTCGTCGTGGCCCACCCGACACTTGCGGTGATCTCCACCCGGCTCTGAGCAAGTCTCGTTGGCTTGGCCACGGCGCTTTGGAGTAGACACGCCATGGCTCTGACGTCTTCGATCCTCCGGACCGACGGAGAGGTGCAGACGACTACGAACTCGTCACCCCCGTATCGAGCTACGAGGTCACCCGGATTCACTGACCCGGCGAGGCGTGAAGCGATCTTTCGTAGCACCTCGTCGCCGGCTATGTGCCCGAAGGTGTCATTGATTGCCTTGTAGCCGTCGAGATCGACGAAGAACACCGCTACCATCCCCGGCCCGGCCGACAGTCCAGCTATGTCGGATCGGAGCCGATCTGCGAGCATCAAACGGTTGGGTAGGCCGGTCAGCGCGTCATGATTAGCCGCCCAGGACAGGCGATCCGCCTGCTCCCGCCGCGCGGTCACGTCCCAAACCACCAGGTAGACAGCTGGCTGGCCCTGCCAGCTTGTGCGACTGGCACACGTTTCCACAACCAGCGGGCGACCTTTGGCGGTCCGCAGTCGAACCTCTCCTACAGTGGCCTTCCCTGAGTCGAAGACGCCGCCTATTCGCCGCAGTACTAGGTCTGTCGAGCTCTCGGTGATGAAGACGCTCAGCGGCAGTCCCCGGGCCTCGCCTTCGACCTCGAAAAGTTCCGTCGCTGCGATATTAGCCCAACAGATCTTCCCTTGCCGGTGGATGACAACAGGATGCGGGCACTGACGGAGAGCGTGGATCAAGGCACGGTCCTCTTCGTCGACTGCTCTTACCTCGTCGTCTAGCCCTCGCTGCAACTTCACTGCCCCAGAAGTCACCATCGTCACGTATCGTCGGGGCGGCCAAAGGATTCCTTGATGTCTCGGAAAGAGAGGAAGTCCGGCTGCTAGCGATGGCGGTACGGGTCGCGACGGCTTGCCTCAGGCGCGGCGGGCGGAGATCAGACCCGGATAACTTCGACGCCGGGGATCGCCTGATAGTCGGTGTCCTGGGTGACGACTGGGATCTGCTCGACAATCGCGGTGGCAGCGACAAGCGCGTCGGGGATCGGGACCCGGCGGCTACGTGCGCGCAGCGCGGCAACGATGCGGGCAAACTGACGCGCCACCTCGGCATCTATTGGCGGCGGATTGGCACGATCTCGTCCACAGGGGACCGGTCTGCCGCTAGGGTCAACCGCTCCCCGCCCTCGACCCGACGAAGCACCTCGCTGACCGTGTTTCGCAAGTCGCGGACGGATTTACTACAGACAACCTCACCGTAGCGCATAGGGCCACATGTGCCAAGTGGAGACGATGGGACTCGAACCCACGACCCCCTGCTTGCAAAGCAGGTGCTCTAGCCGGCTGAGCTACGTCCCCGGGTCGGTACGGCTTGTGCAGTGTGACTCAGCCTAGAGCATACCCCGCTCGACCGCCCTCGGGCTACACCGGGGAGCCTGAGCCCGCTAGGCGCCTAGCGATGCGAAGAAACTCCACATTACGGACTGGGCAGAGGGAGTCGGTCCTGACGTCTCCGGCCAAGTGTGGTTGTCGCCTTGGTAGACGACTTCTGCGACCTGTCTGGCCCCCTGACATTCTCCCCACAGCGCCTCGGTCGCCGTCCCCAGCACCCTCGTAACGGCCGCTTGGCTACAGCCGTCGGCGCTTCGGTAGTCAGTTACGAGCTCGTCGACCGTCGGCTCCGTGTACGCGTTCTGAACGACGGGAGTGCCGGAGATCGCCGTCGCAGGGTCCGCGCTGCCGGCCATTATCAGCACTGACTCCGAATCGACCGCAGGGCAGTCAGAGGTCCGAGTGGCTCCGTAGACCGCTACAGCGGCGAACTGGGAGGGATTCTGACACGCCAACATCATCGCCAGCTTCCCGCCATTCGAGTACCCGGCGAGGTAGACGGGCCCTTGGGAGGCCGCAGGCTGGGAGGCCTTGACCTGCGATATAACAGCATTCACGAAGCCGGCATCGTCGATGTGGTCAGTCGCCGGCGTCCCACAACAAGCTCCAGCGTTCCAGTTTTCGTCCACGTACTCCGGGTAAACGAGGAGCGCCGGGCTAGCAACTTGCCGGAAGTCGGCCCGCGCGACCTCGACGTCGACTGTGGTGCAACACCCGCCCAGCTCGACGACGACTGGCAGCTGACTAGCTGAGACCAGCTCGGGCGTGAAAACCATGTAGTTTCTCGTAAGCCCGTCGAAGGTCATCGAATAGGTCTTCGATGACCACATGATCTCAGTCCCGGTAGGGGTCGACCTGTCTCCAGCCGGAGTCGAAGCCTGCGACACAGCGGAGGCACTTGTGCGCTCGCTGCGAGCCGCGGCTACGGCGTGGGGCGTCGACCCGGCGTGCGACGCTGCGTTAGTCAAAGTTGGATCGCCCACAAGCACAGCTGCGAGCACTAATGCTCCGGCGGCGAGCAGGACCGCCAGATAGGCGAGGCCGCGCTTCCTACGGTCTTGCCCCAGTTCGCGCCGACCGATCATCCCAGCACCGCAGGAGTTGCATCGCCGGTAGTCGCCACGCCAGCGATGTGCGGCCTAGCAGCACCCGCTATGACGGCTACGTCTCCTGCTACAGACACGCCTGAAACTACCGTAGCCGGCCGCTTCGTAGCGCGACGCCCAGTCAAAGCAAGGCTCAGCCCGCTTCGGCGCGCCAGTTGTATAACTACAAAAGTTACCGTATAAAGGAATGGGACGAGTCCAAAGACGACCATGACTTCGACAAGTGGACTCGGCACACCGGACAAGAAGCTTGAAAGACCGCTCGAGACCGCAATGTCAAGGACGGCGGATAGCAGCAGGGGGTGGGCAAGGTAAACCCCGAAAGACACGTCCGACGATCTCTCCAGCCAGGAGAGATGAGCAGCCGAAGCCCTTTCGGCGAGCCACATTCCCAGGGCGAATTGGGACAGCGTTGCAGCGACCACCTCGACCACGTTGGCCGGCTGGAACACAGCGCTGGCTTTGATCGGAGCGTACCCGAGAACCTCCATGTTGAACACGTACACTCCAAGGCCGACTATCGCCACAACGGCTATCGACAAGCCGGCGAGGCGGTAGTGGGACCTGACCCACACCGACACGGAGTCGAAGTGCGCCCCGGCAGCGACCCCTCCCACCACGTAGAAGGTGTAACTGAACAGCCATGAGCTCGGATGCTCGAACCACATTCCGAGCACAGGAGGGCGCCAGCCGTACTCGGCAGCCCCGGTGAAAGCCAACTGCACGACGCCGGTGACGACCAATGCCGGCGTTAGCGCCTTCGGCCAGCGCCGGAGTGCAACCATAAGCGCCGGGAAAACGAGATAGAGCTGCATCGTCAACAACAAGAAGTACAAGTGGAAGTGGGCGTGGGCATCGCTAAGGTCGACCACGAAGTTACCGAGCGAACTCCAAGCTGGGTGCACCTCGCCGTCAGCTACGAAGTAGATAGCGCTCCACATGACGTACGGGACCAAGATGAGAGGGTAGCGCCGCGACCAGAACGATCGACGACCGAGGGGCCGGCGGAGGTAGCTGTAGGTAAGCACGAACCCCGAGAGCATCAGGAATACCGACCGGGTCACATGCGCCAGCTGTAGGACAGCGTTGGCTACAAGCGACGAGTTCGAGTTGGCGAAAGACGTCGAATGCACGAGGATGACGCCACCGATCGTGAGGAATCGGACTACGTCGATCGCTGCCAGATGGCAGCGGGCCCCGCCTTGGAGTCGTGGGACCGAATCTCCGCGCAACGCCGAACCCACTTGGCTATGTTCTTGCGGGGACCTGAACGAGCAGTGACCTCGACCTGAAAAGTACCTGAAACCCGGGCCGGGCCGAGTAACCTTTAGGGCTCCCCGGCGCCGGCCATCGGCTGCAGTGAATTACTTTTACTTACCTGACCACTGAGGCGGACGCTTTTCGATGAAAGCCGTCAGGCCTTCCTTCATGTCCTCGCTTCGCATGGCCTCCGCCATTCCCTCCCCGGAAAGGCGCCAGCCCATGTCTTCATCCTCGGTCATGGCGGCGTAGATAACCCTGCGACTCGCCCTGACGGCGACGGGGGCGTTGGCTTCGATCTGGCGGGCCAGTTCCATCGCAGTACTAAGCGCCTGACCTGGATCGCAGAGCCTGTTGACCAACCCAAAGTGGTAGGCGCGTTCGGCGTCAATTGGGTCACCGGTAAGGGCAAGCTCCATCGCTATGTTGAAAGGCACTTTGCGCGGCAAGCGAAACAGGCCACCACCCGCCGCCACCAAGCACCGCTTTACCTCAGGGATTCCGAATCGTGCTGTCGTCGACGCGACTATGAGGTCGCAGGACAGGCAGATCTCTGTACCACCAGCGAGGGCGGGTCCGTCCACGGCGGCGATTATCGGCTTAGTCCTTTCCCGCTTGGCGATGCCGGCGAACCCTCCCCGCTCTGTACCCAGATCGGCACCCCGGCCAGCGTTGATCTCTTTCAGGTCCGCCCCGGCGGAGAAGACCGGGGGCACACCGGTGAGCACTCCCAGCCAAAGCGAATCGTCAGATTCGAGACGGTCTATGGCCTCTTCGATCCCCCTGGCCACTTCGCCGTTCACGGCGTTTCGGGCCTCCGGTCGGTTTATTGTGATGACGGCTACATGGCCGTCGACGGCGTAGTCGATTGTCGCCACAGCAGCCTACTTGGGGCCGAGACGGGCAGCGCCGTCGATGCGGATGGTCTCACCGTTCATGTAACTGTTAGTCACCAGTTCCAATGCGAGGGAGGCGAACTCGTCGGGCTTGCCGAGCCGGTCGGGGAAGATCACGTCCTTCTTCAGTTTGTCCTTGAAAGCCTCCGAAGCCTCACCGGAGCCGTAGATAGGCGTGTCGATGAGCCCAGGGGCGATGGTGTTGACACGGATTCCGACCACACCTAGGTCGCGTGCGATCGGGAGTGTCATACCTACGACTCCACCTTTCGAAGCGGAGTAGGCGGCTTGGCCGATTTGTCCGTCGAAGGCCGCTAGAGAGGCCGTGTTCACGATCGCCCCCCTTTCGTTGTCCTCGAGGGGTTCGGTGAGACTCATGGCTGTCGCGGCGAGGCGGATGCAGTTGAAAGTCCCGATCAGGTTGATCTGTATCACCTTGGCGAAGTAGTCGAGGTTGAAAGCCGATTCGTAGGTGCCGTCCTTGCCGATGGTCCGGCTAGCCGCCCCTATACCAGCGCAGTTGACCAGAGAACGAAGCGGGCCGAGCTCTTTGGCGGCCTCGACTGCTGCTATCACCTCTTCGGTGTTGGTGACGTCCGCTTTCACGAACACACCGCCCACCTCCTTGGCGAGGGATTCTCCCTTCTCCTCTTGCATATCGAGCACGACGACGCGGGCGCCTCTCTGGGCGAGTCTGCGCACGGTCGCCTCACCCAACCCGGAGGCACCCCCGGTGACTATTGACGAAGTTCCTTGAATGTCCATGCCCGAACGATAGGCTACGGCGAACCTGGTTGTCATGTGAGAGCCTGACAGGACAAGACCGGGTGACCCGTAAACTCGCCCGTAGTGAAAGCAAGGTTGCGATCAGATGGCGTCTAGGTGACGCTCGGGACGGCGGGGCGCTGGAAGGAGCCCTTGGAGTCATTGTTGTCTCGAAGCACCCCGGCCGGCACGGCGGCCCCTAGCAGCCGTCGCCGGGGGCAACAGACCGTGAGCCTGAACCGCTCGGCCTGCAATTCGAGCTGGTCCCCTCCCGGCCCATAGCAGCTCGCGGCTCCACGGCAGCTTCGCAGCGGGTCACGCGCCCCGGAGTGCGACTGCGTCCTGTGACACATTCCAGCACGGGTAACTGGGTGCGCAGCAACGTGACCTGAGGTTCCTTGGAGTACCTGGTGGGCTGGCGAGCAAGCTGGGGTGCGACGAGCTACTGTACTGAGCACATCTCACTTCTCAGGGAGTTGCAAGCTCTAGCGCGCCTCTACGGCAACCGTCGCTGGGTTTCCTCGGGGGACGAGGCCGTCTGGCTTGAGTCGGTTGGGAGCCGGCGGCTCTAGGACCTTTTAGGCCAAGCGAGCGAGCTGGGCCTCTACCTCGTCGCTGCTGGGCGAAACGCCGCACCCGTGACACTAAGCCAAGAGGCAGCCGCCGCGGAACTGGATGCCGCTCTCGACGGCTCCTTCCTGCGGATCACGCCGAATCTCGTCCACGGCGGGCGGCTGCTGGCATCCGACAGCCTGCTCCTAGTCGGCGACCCACCCCACGGACTCGTGTGTTGGGATGGGACGCCCCAGACGACCCGTACTCCAGCGCTGCTGCTTGCGCCTCTGTCGCAGCAGTTAAGCGCTCCGGGCTGTCGAACTGATCAAAGCGGCCACCACTATCGAAGTACCGGCAAAGGAGGTGGACGTCTTCGAAGCCGAGTTGCGCCCCCGACTTCGCCGCCAGATGGCCGTCACATCCTGTGACGCCTCTTATGCTCCCCCGCCAACTCCTGCTGACGTCGTCGTCTGCTGCGTCACTCACAGCCCGGGTCCTACGCTCGAGCTGGCATGGTGCCTGGAGCAGGGGGGTTCGCGCCGTCGCCCAGACGAGCAAGGTCATCGTCTACCGTTACGTGGCCAGCGGGATCATAGAAGAGAAGGTGATGGCGCTAAAAGCCCGCAAAGCGGAGCTCTTCGCTGGGGTGATGGACTCCGGCGGATTCGAGTCTGCGTCGCTCAGCGCCAGCGACATCGAGGCGCTCTTGTCCTAGCACGCGCAATCAGCGCTTCTACTACTTCGAGGACTGAACGTCAGCGAGGCGCCATTACCGTGACGGTTCCTTGCGCGACTCCCACCAAGCGGGACTCGTTGGTCACGTCGACCCGCACGATCGCCGTGCGCTTCGACAACGAAACGATCCTCGCCTCAGCCCGCATCGTACCGGCACGGGCCGGGGCGGTGAAGTTCAGCTTGAACTCGCTGGTCGCAGGCCATGATCCCGGCGGCACGACCGGCATGCACACCGCTCCGAGGACATGGTCGACGAGAGCCGAGATCACCCCACCGTGGGCAGCTCCGAACGGGTTGAGAAGCTCGGCGGTCACCTCCAGCTCGCAGGCGAGAACTCCCGGTCCGACGTCTACGATCTTCATCCCGAGATACCCGGGAAGGCCACCCGAACCCGATCCGTCCGCAGCCACCATCATCGCGGCGACGTGCGAATCGAACTGGGGAAAGTCAGTCATGTCGCTTGCCAGATTATCTCTTCCTTGAACGTGGTCACCTCGTCGATAACCTCCAAGTCCGGCGTGACACCCACGCCGGGGCCCTGCGGCACCATAAGGTGCCCTGCTTGGAGCACGAAAGGTTCGGTGATGTCGCGACGGAAGTAGCGATCGGAAGCCGAGATGTCACCGGGGAGAGTGAAGCCCGGAAGCGACGCGAGAGCCACGTTAGCCGCCCTGCCTATCCCCGTCTCGAGCATTCCCCCGCACCAGAGGGGAACTCCACGCTCGAAGCAGGCGTCGTGAAGCCTTTTGGCCTCTAGGTATCCACCGACACGTCCGGCCTTGACGTTTATGATCGAGCACGCACCTCTGTCAATAGCGTCCAGCGCAACCGCCGCCGAAGTGATCGACTCGTCGAGACAGATCGGGGTTCGCAACTTGCGGGCCAGAACTGCGTGACCCGAGATGTCGTCGTCGCGAAGTGGCTGCTCCAACAAGACGAGTTCGAACTCGTCGAGTTTCGACAAGTGCCCCGCGTCACCCAGCGTGTACGCCGCGTTGGCGTCCACCTGCAAAGCCAGCCCGTAACCGAAATGCTCTCTTACGGCTCTTAGCGGCTCCACGTCCCAGCCCGGCTCGACCTTTAGCTTTATGCGAAGGTAACCCGCCTCGACGTGACCGGCTACGGTCTCCAGGAGGTCGTCGATGGTGGCTGTGATACCGACGGACACTCCTGCGCCAACACGGTCACGGACCCCACCAAGGTGCCAAGCCATGCTGACACCTGCCGCTCGCAGGTCGGCGTCTAGTACCGCCGCCTCTAGCGCCGCTTTGGCCATCTGGTGCCCTTTTACTGCGGACAAGAGCGGTGCCACTTCGTCCGCCAGGAGTTGGCCTCGTCGCCGCTGCAGGCGAGGCAGCAGATGGGATCGGATGACAGCGTGCGCCCCTTCCACGTACTCGGGGGAATAGAGCGGCTCGCTCATCGCCACGCACTCGCCCCACCCGACGGCATCGGGGCCTTCCATTTGTACGAGCAGGACGTCGCGAGCGGCTTCGACCCCGAGCGAAGTACGGAACGGGCTGACCAGCGGCATTGCCAAGCGGCGCAGCACGACCCGTTCAACTCTCAAAACTTCACCTGCTCGGTCGGCGACTTGAGGGGTGCTCTCATGGCTGGGACTGCGGCGAGTACATTCTCGGGGCATCCTATGACACCTTTCACCGTGCTGACCGTGTGCTCCGCGAACCGCTGCAGGTCACCGATGGGCGAGGCTCTGCTCATCCGCTCACTGGACCGAACCTTCGACGGGGAGTTCACGGTGGGATCGGCGGGTTTCGGCCCCTCCGGAGCTCCGGCCGAACGAGGGGCGTTGGAGGTGATGGGCGAGATCGGCGTCGACCTGACACATCACAGGAGCAGGACCGTCGATAGGGCCATGCTCGTGGAAGCGGACCTGGTCCTGGCGATGACCCGCCAGCACGTTATGGAACTGGTGCTTCTCGAAGACTCCTGCTGGCCCAAAACGTTCCTGCTTGGAGAGTTTGCGTACCTCGTAGAGTCGACCGGGATCGGCGATGCCTCCCCAGCAGTCGCTGGACCTGACGGTTCGACGAAGGCTTCCTTCGACAACAAAGGCGACCTTTGCAGCAAGGTCGCTCTGCTGCACGGCGGGCGTCGCAGGTCCGACCTGCTGGCTCTCACGTCGAAGCTGGAGGTGGGCGACCCGGTAGGCGGCCCGCTACGCGGCTATCGCAGCACACGGGACCGGATCGCCGCCCTCTCCGACGTGGTCGCCGCCTACCTGGCCCAACCCGAAGTGCGGTAGCGGCCTTAGGCGCTACGGCGCACAAGGCGTCCAGGCGTGCCCGTGGGGGCGTTGACGGCAACGTTCCTACCGGCCAAGGAGAAGCCAGTCACTGCCGTGGTCCCGACGGCGAGGTGTATCGCTATCAGACCGGCTGCTACTGGAAGAGTCGTGGCGAAAGCTGCCGGAGCCGACAGTGATACCAATACGACCACTGCGACAAGCCAGCGCCACGCGACCAAAGGCCGGGGAACCAGCCTTTCCAGGGCTGCGAGCAAGACCCAACCTGCCATAGTTGCACTGGCGGCAGCCGCGACAACAGCCCCGAAAGCCACGCTCGAAGGCGAGCTGTGCGGGAACTTCACGGTCAAGTTCACCCCTGCTAGCTGGGTGACGAGGACCCACGACACAGCGGCGACGCCGACGGTAAGGGCGATGGTGGCGTGACGGTTACGGCGTGTTGGGGACATCTGATCCTCCTTGGATCTTGTAAGGCCGCTTGGATGCGGCCCTCTTAGCTTCCTCTGGAGGTTCGTCGTCTGTCGTCGTTCCGTCGGAGGTAGAACTACTACGACCGTTGCCGTACGGCCATTCCTCCGGCACTACAGCGACTGGAGCAGCTGCTTGTCATCTTCTACGGTATGGCGGTGACGCTTGGCGGGTCGTAGCCTGTCCGGGGATGCTGTCGACGTTGGGTCGTTTCGCCAAGAACCGATGGGCCGAGCCGTTCGGCGTCGCTGTGGTGTTCGCCATGGTGATCTCAGGCTCGGCCGCTGAGGCCTATCCGAGTCACGTCTACGCCGGCTTGCACCTACGCTCGCATCCCGCCGACGCCGCTTTCGCTTTCCTAGCGATACCCGCCGCCGGCTTGGTGTGGAGGCGCTCGCACCCTCTCGCTGTTTACGCGGCGACCGTTACCGGTGTGGTCTCATGGGCGCTCATCGGTCAGGTGTACGGAGCCGCGCTCGTGATGGTCCTGGTCGCCTACTTCTCGCTATGTGTCGAGAGACCAGGACGTTTCGCTCCGATGGCACTTGGTCTCGCCGGAGCCCTCTTCATTTGGGGAGCCGGTGGCATCACCGGAACTTGGGGATGGTGGGGAGGACCTCAACTCGACATGTGGGCGGAGATGATCGCCGCCGGGGCCGCGGGGGCTTTCGTTTCAGCACGCAGACACTGGAAGGCGAGCGAGCTGCTCCGCTTGGAGGACCAACAGCGAGCGAGGCAAGACGAGATGCGCCGCCAGATTGTCTCCGAGCGCCTACGAATCGCAAGGGAGCTCCACGACGTGGTAGCGCATTCGATGGCAATGATCAACGTGCAGGCGAGCGCCGCTGCAACACTCGTCGGAACCGACCCGCTCCGCGTCTCCGAATCGCTGCAGGCCATCCGGCGGGCGAGCAAAGACGGCTTGAGAGAACTGAGGTCGATTCTCGAGGTGCTGCGACTAGTGGACGACCAAACGCCCGCCGTCGCCCTGCCCGACCGGGGGGCGTTCCAAGCTCTCGTCGAAGCAGCCCGGTCGGCTGGGGTGGAATGCGCCTTGAGATGGGAAACGGACTTGTCTAACACGACCCCCGGTACTGCCCTGGCAGCATACCGTATCGTGCAGGAGTCGCTTACCAACGTCGTCCGCCACGCTGCGCGGTCGGTCGCCTCGGTGACCGTCCGGCAGGTCGACTCGGCAATAATGGTTCAGGTGAGCAACGATGCCACAGGCACTAACGACACTTTCACGGAGGGCTCGGGCACTGGCATCGCCGGCATGCGCGAACGGGCCAGGACTCTCGGCGGCTCTTTCGAGGCTGGTCGGGACCCGGAAGGAGGTTTCACGGTCAGCGCGCTTCTTCCAGTCGTCACGAGTGGAGCTTCGTCACGGCCCAGCGCCGAACCTGGCGCCGAGCGTCGCCGCTTGCGCCCCAACGGGCCCCACCTTGACGCGGACCAGCTTTCGGGCTCGGCCCGCTCGCTCCCGGCTAGGACGCCTGAGTCTTGATCCGGGTGATACTGGCCGACGACCAGGCGCTGGTGAGAGCAGGCTTCCGGGTCCTTCTCGACGCTGCGGATGACATCACCGTCGTAGGCGAGGCGGGAGACGGTCAGACCGCCGTCGAGTTGGCCCGCTTGAGCAGACCAGACGTCGTGCTCATGGATGTCCGCATGCCCGGCGTCGACGGGATCGCAGCAACAAGGCTCATCGCAAACGACTCTGACCTGTCCGAGCTGAAAGTCGTGATCCTGACCACGTTCGAGGCCGACGAGTACATCTTCGAAGCACTCCGGGCCGGGGCCAGCGGCTTCCTCGTAAAAGACACAGAACCCGACGACCTTATCGACGCAGTCCGCATAGTCGCACGAGGGGATGCCCTTCTTTCGCCCAGCGTAACCCGGCGGCTGATCGGTTCGATCTCCGCCAGAGGAACGAAAAGGCCGATCGACGCTTCGTTACTGTCCACGTTGACCAGCCGCGAGCGCGAGGTGATGGCACTGGTAGCGAGCGGGATGACCAACGACGAGATAGCCGAGTCGCTATATATGAGCCCTCTAACCGCCAAGACCCACGTGAGCCGGACCATGACCAAGCTCGGAGCCCGAGACAGGGCGCAACTGGTCGTCATCGCGTACGAAAGCGGCCTAGTAAGCCCGGGCCGCCCTTAAGAACACTGAGCTCGCAACAGGCCTCGTCTCCATTCCATCTCAGGCGCCGAGCGCCCGCAGAGCTCTGGCAAGGCTCTCGGGATAAGGTCCGGCGAACTTGACGGCGTGGACAGCGAGAGGAGCGAGTTGGTGCAGCGGGATCCGCTCTTTCCAGCCAGCGGCCAAGGGCACTACTTCCTCGTACGAAGCGAACACCGCGGGACCGAACCCACCGAAGAGGCGCATCATGGCCAGGTCGAACTCGCGATGGCCGCCGAAGCACGCCGGGTCGACCAGCCAGGACACGCCGTCCCGGTCGACGATCCGGTTGCCAGCCCAGAGGTCTCCGTGTAGCCGCGACGGTGGCTCGGCCGGGCCGACGAGCTCGGCTATCCGCGAGGCTACGGTTTCGAGTCCATCGGCCAGCCGGTCAGCTTGTGCGCCGAGCCGCTCCGCGTTGCGCAAAAGGGCAGCCAGCGGGAGCAGCCGCTGGGTTGAGTAGAACTCGTCCCACGACCCGCAGGGCTCGTTAGGAAGACCACGACTACCAGTCCGCCGGGCGTCCTCCCGGCCGAAGCAGGAAGCGCCGGCACCGTGGAGTTCCGCCAACGCCCTACCGAAAGCGGTCTCGTCGGGAGCGACACCGGCGGATTCGGCGACCCATTCGAGCACGAGCCACGGGGTCTCCTCGCTGTCGTCGTCCCTGACGGCGAGTACGGCTGGCACCTGCACGGCACCGGTCTCGGCAAGCCACAGCAGGCCGGACGCCTCGGTCACGAAGAAGCCCGGAATCGGCCGGCGGTGGGTCTTGGCGAAAACCGTCCGGCCGCCGGCGAGGTCAACCCGAAACGCCTCCGCGACGTCACCACCTCGGAGGGGATGCAGCAGCGAAACGCGCTCGCCGAGGAGATCCGCCAGGTCGTCGTGAAAATCGTCTCGCATAGCTCAATAATGCCGGGCGGCGCTGAGTTGAGATACCGGTCCTACAAGCTCAACTTGCAGGCGGAACCCGAGTGCGAGCGCCTTCCAATGGCAACCTCAGCAAGTTAGTCACGCTCCTGCAGTCGAGCGGAGAGGATCCGCAACTTCTCCAACTCCCGGCGAGCCTCGGACGGCCCCGAAACCTTCACCGCCGTCAGCCCGGCCTCCTGAGCGGCAGTCACGTTGGCCTGGTTGTCGTCGAGGAACACGATGGACTCCGGGGGCGCTTCGAGTCGCTCCACGACGTGTTCGAACAGTTCACTATCCGGCTTTACTAGTCCCATCTCGTGGGAAAGAAATCGTACGTCGAAGAGCCGATCCAGGTGCCACAGAGAGGCGAAGCGATTCCAGTGCAGAGGGTTACTGTTGGACAGACAACCGACGGGCACGGCTCGTCGGACATCCGCCACCAAAGTTCGGGCTCCGTCGTAGAGGGCCTCGGGCCAGTTCTCGAAGGCTTCTAGAAACGAATCGGCCGAGGCCGTCATGCCCCACTCGGCAGCGATCCCCGCGGCGAACTCGCTGTTACTGCACCTACCCCGTTCGAAGTCACGCACCCACCGACTCGCCAGCCACTTAGACCAGAACTCGGCATCGGAGCTTGATCCGACCAGCTGAGACATAGGTCCGACCGCCTGAAGGCGCACAAGTACGCCGCCAAGATCGAACAGCACGCACGTGTAGCCGCCGCTTTTCACGCGACTGCATCCTACGGCCCTCGGCGAGCGGCCGGCTGGTTCGGATACTTGTCGCAGCTTGCTGGTGGTCGGAACCGGCGTCGATCCGGTGACCTCGCGCTTTTCAGGCGCGCGCTCTACCAACTGAGCTATCCGACCGCGGACCTGACGGGATTTGAACCCGCGTCCTCCGGCTTGACAGGCCGGCGTGCACTCCAAGCTGCACCACAGGTCCCTGATCCCCTCAGGCGGAGCCCGAGGGGAGGGCGATGCATTACGTTAGCCGCTCGACGAGAAGGGTGCCGACCAATTGCACGCGAACGGACAGGAAGTTGCGCCGATCAAGCTGGCGGCGGCCCGTGACAGCCAGGTCAGACCTTGGCCTTCGGCTTCCGACGCAAGAACCGTATCGGATCGTATTTGACGTCGACCACCCTCTCTTTCATCGGGATAATCGCGTTATCAGTAATCTTGATATGTTCTGGACACACTTCAGTGCAGCACTTGGTTATGTTGCACAGACCTAGTCCTCGTTCCTCTTGCGCTAACTTTTTGCGGTCAAGCGCATCGTTGGGGTGCATGTCAAGCTCGGCGTAACGTAAGAAGAATCGGGGTCCTGCGTACGCCTGCTTGTTCTCTTCATGGTCCCGGACCACGTGGCACACGTCCTGACAGAGGAAACATTCTATGCACTTCCGGAACTCCTGGGAGCGTTCTACGTCAACCTGTGCCATCCGGAAGGGAGCCTTGGGTTGCTCTGCTGTCGGCGTGAAAGCCAGCACCTCGGCGGCCTTGACATAGTTGAAGGACACGTCGGTCACCAGGTCTTTGATCACCGGGAAAGTGCGCATCGGGGTGATCGTGATCGGCTCGTCCCGGGGGAAATCCGACAACCGGGACATGCACATGAGGCGCGGCCGTCCGTTGATCTCTGCGGAGCAGGACCCGCACTTGCCGGCCTTGCAGTTCCAGCGCACTGACAAGTCCCCGGCGCGCAGGGCCTGCACGTGGTGAACCGCGTCGAGGACGACCTCCCCGTCGTCGACGGGTACGGTGAAGTCCTGGAGCGCCCCGCCTTTGGCGTCGCCTCGCCAGATACGCAGTTTCAGGTCGTAGGTCATTGCTCAGTGCTCCTCAAGTAGTTCGGCCAGCTCGGGGGGTGGCTCGGGAAGGGCTTGCTCGCGTGTCCGGACCTCACCGTTCTCTGCCATCTCGCAGATCAGGTTGCGCTTACCCCAGTAGGCGTAGTCGGTCATCGGAAAGTCGTCGCGTGTGTGACCACCCCGGCTCTCTTTGCGCTCCAAGGCCGCCTTCGCGACAGCCTCTGAAACCAAAAGCATGTTCTTCAAGTCGATCGCCAGGTTCCAACCCGGGTTGTACTGCCGGTGGCCTTCGACGCTCAGGTGGTCGATGCGCCTGCGCAACGCGTCGATCTCCTTGATCGCAGTGTTTAGCTCCTCCTCGTTTCGGATGATACCGACGAGGTTCTGCATGACCGTCTGAAGCTCCTGATGCACGCTGTAGGGGTTCTCGCCGCCCTCGGTGCTGAAGGGGGCGAGTGCCTCCGTGGCTGCGGCCTCCAGGTCGTCAGCGTGCACAACCGGCCCCGATCCGGCGAGGCTCGCTGCGTACTTGGCAGCGTACTCACCTGCCCTCTTACCGAACACGAGAAGGTCGCCAAGAGAGTTGCCGCCGAGGCGGTTCGCTCCGTGCATGCCTCCGGCCACTTCTCCCGCTGCGTAGAGGCCGGTCACCTTGGACTCGCCGCTGTCGGGGTCCACTTCGACCCCTCCCATCACGTAGTGACATGTGGGGCCGATCTCCATGGCGTCTTTGGTGATGTCGACTTGGGCAAGCTCTTTGAACTGGTGGTACATGGAAGGAAGTCGCTTTTGGATGTACTCTGCGCTGCGGCGGCTGGCGATGTCGAGGAAAACCCCACCGTGGGGTGATCCCCTGCCCGCCTTGATCTCCGAGTTGATCGCGCGCGCCACCTCGTCGCGAGGTAGCAACTCCGGCGGACGACGGTTGTTCTTCTTGTCCGTGTACCAGCGGTCGGCTTCTTCTATGGTGTCGGCGGTTTCCGCCTTGAAGAACTCGGGGATGTAGTTGAACATGAAGCGTTCCCCGTCGGAGTTCTTGAGGACCCCGCCGTCGCCCCTGACGGACTCCGTAACGAGGATTCCTCTCACTGAGGGTGGCCACACCATGCCAGTCGGGTGGAACTGGACGAACTCCATGTTGACGAGGCCGGCTCCGGCTTTCATCGCGAGGGCGTGGCCGTCGCCGGTGTACTCCCACGAGTTGGATGTCACCTTCCACGACTTGCCTATCCCACCGGTCGCCAGGACCACAGCCGGGGACTCGAAGCAGACGAATCGGCCTGTCTCCCGCCAGTAGCCAAACGCCCCGGCCATGCGGTCACCGTCTTTTAGCAGTGCCGTCACGGTGCACTCCATGAACACGTCGATGCCAAGGGCAACGGCACGCTGCTGAAGTGTCCGGATCATCTCCAAGCCGGTACGGTCACCGACGTGCGCCAGGCGAGCGTAGCGGTGACCACCGAAGTCACGCTGGCTGATCAGGCCTTCAGGTGTCCGGTCAAAGAGGGCTCCCCACTGTTCCAACTCCCAGACTCGCTCGGGCGCCTCCTTGGCATGCAGTTCCGCCATCCGCCAGTGGTTCAGGAGTTTCCCGCCGCGCATCGTGTCGCGGAAATGGACCTTCCAGTTGTCCTCGGGCCACAAGTTGCCCATGGCCGCCGCTATCCCGCCTTCGGCCATCACAGTGTGAGCTTTGCCGAGCAGGCTCTTGCAGATCACCGCTGTCTTCGCACCCGCGTCGTGGGCGGCGATGGCCGCTCTGAGGCCAGCTCCGCCGGCCCCTATGACGATCACGTCGTAGGCATGGGTCTCTACTTCTGTCGCCATCAGATCCACCTTCCGTGTCCTAGAGCGCCGCTCGCAGCCAGACGGACGTACACGTCAGTTAAAGCTACGAATATCAGGCTCGTCCATGCGAGCTGCATGTGGCGGGTATTGAGCTTGGAGACGACCCCCCACATCTTGAAGCGGATCGGGTGCTTGGAGAAGTGTTTGAGCCGGCCACCGACGATGTGACGGCAGGAATGGCAGGAGGCCGAGTACATCCACAGCAGAACTGCGTTGATCAGCAACACGAAGCTACCCAGACCCACGTAGCCACCCCCATAAGACGCAGCCCGAGGCTCGACGAACGCTACCACGGCGTCGTAGGTGAGAAGCACGTTGAACACGAGGCCTGCGTAAAAGAAGTAGCGGTGGATGTTCTGCATGATCAGCGGGAATCGGGTTTCACCCGAATAGGACTTGTGCGGCTCTGCGACCGCGCACGCCGGCGGTGACATCCAAAAGGCCCGGTAGTAGGCCCTCCGGTAGTAATAGCAGGTCATCCTGAAGCCGAGAGGGAAGATCAAGATGATTATCGCCGGGGAGATCGCCCACCACGCTCCGAAGATGCTCAAGTGGGGCGGGACGCCCGTGTTCCCGTGGTGCGCAGCACCGCAAATATGAGCTAGGCAAGGGGAATAGAAAGGTGATATGTATGGCTTTACGTAGTAGTTGCCATTGTCGAAAGCCGCCCATGTCGCGTAGATAACGAATGCTGACAGGACTGCGAACGAGATGGCGGGGGAAACCCACCACCGGTCGTTCCTCAGGGTCTTGGCTGCTATCGCGGCGCGCGGGTTGGCCTTGATCTCAGGCTTCGGCGCTGGTGCCGGAGTGGGGACTACTGGTGCGACCAACTGGGTCTCGCTTTCCTTCGTCGATCTTTGGACGTCGTGTTAGCAGCCAGCGCAGGCGACGGCGCGATCTGCTATCACGGAAATATAAGCCTTGCTGATCGAAAGGTAAAGGACGTAGTTCCTTTCGTAACTATAGAGCTAGCCTATGGCATGCAGCTCAACCAGCTCCGTTACATGGTGGCAGTAGCAGAGGAGAGGCGCTTCACCCGAGCTGCCGACCGCCTTCACGTCGCGCAGCCGTCCATCTCGGCCGCTATTGCCGGATTGGAACGGGAGCTCGGAGCCACCCTGTTCTACCGGGACAAAGCTGAGGTCTCCCTGACAGGGGCGGGTGAGGTGTTCCTACCGTGGGCCCGCCAGATCCTCGCCGATTGCGAGGCCGGGGCGGCCGCAGTGCGGGACCTGCTCGGGATGCGACGCGGCAGGCTGGTCATCGGGGCCACGCCAAGCCTCACGACGAACGTTCTACCTCCAGTCATTGCGGCTTTCCACCGGAGCCATCCCGGCGTCGAACTGCTCATGCGCGAAGCCGGCTCAGGTGACTTGGTGGAGCGGCTCGGCTCGGGCGAACTCGACGTCGCAGTAGTGATCCTACCCGTCGACCGCCCCTGGGTCACATGCTCTGCCCTGACCCGGGAGAGGCTTGTCCTCGCCGTGGACCCGGGGCACCCCCTCGCCGACAGGGGATCGATCCCGATCGGCGATCTCGAACGGGTCCCGCTCGTGATGTTCAAGGACGGTTATGACCTACGAGAGGCGACGTTGGCTGCATGCAACCAGGCCGGCTTCAGCCCTCTGGTCGCTATCAGCGGGATGGAAATGGACGGGGCGTTGGCTTTGGTAGGAGCGGGAGTCGCCGCAGCCGTCGTACCGGAATCGGTGATCCCTACATCGGGCGGTTCGCTTCGCTCCGTCTGCTTCGACGACGCGTCGCTGGCCCGGACAGTTGGCTTGGCGTCGCGCAGCGACCGGCCCTTCTCGCCCGCCGCCCGGGCTTTCGTCGAGGCGCTACGCGCCCACATCGGCCGATACGACCCCGAAAACAACCTTGACGGACCTGCCTCGGCCGTCACACGTTCCGGCTAACTTCTCCGAAGTGCCCGAGCTCGACTGGCAGCCCGACTTCGAGGTCGACGTCCGACTCACCCTGAGCGTGCTGTCCGTCGGCGCCAGGGACCCCTGTCAGCGGATCACCCCAGACGGTTCGGTTTGGAGAGCCAGCCTTATGGACACCGGCGCAGCGACTCTGCGGGTGCGAAGCCTCGGCGAGAACCGCGTGCGGGCATCGGCATGGGGTCCCGGCGCGGACGAGGCGATCGGGAGACTCCCCGAACTCCTAGGAGCCAACGACGATCCCAAGTCTTTCAGACCGGGCGTTCCTCTGTTACGCGAAGCGGCGCGGCGCCTTCGGGGACTTCGCATACCTTGCTCAGGGCGGCTGCTAGAGGCCCTCATCCCGGCCGTATTGCACCAGAAGATATCTGGGCGCGACGCTTCAGAGTCTTGGTCCTGGCTCGTCCGTCGCCACGGCGAGCCGGCGCCGGGGCCGTTACCTTTCCCCATGTGGCTACCGCCGTCGCCCAAGGCTTGGCTGGCGGTCCCGCAATGGGATTGGCGCAGGGCGGGAGTGGAGCCGTCGGCCGTGACGACCATTCGCCTAGCAGCGTCGCGCGCGGGCTCTCTGGAACGCATCGCCGCCACATCAGGAGCAGACCACCCTGCCACCTACCGGGCGCTGACGTCCCTTGCGGGGATCGGGCCGTGGACTTGCGCCGAGGTGGGGCACCGGGCGCTGGGCGACGCCGACGCACTGTCCGTCGGCGACTACAACCTGCCTGCTCTCACAAGCTTTGCTCTCGCCGGCAGGCAGCTCTGTGACACCGAAGTGGAAGCGTTCTATGAGCCGTGGCGACCGCACCGCTACAGGGTGACCCGGCTGTTGGAGCTGACGCCTTCGGCGTGGCCTCCCCGCCGGGGACCGAGGATGTCACGTCCCGAGCACCGTCACGGTTGGTAAGCGTCGGAACAGATCCACCGGATACGTTGTTTAGATCCACATGCTCGTCGAAATTTGGTCTGACGTCGTGTGTCCCTGGTGTTATATCGGCAAGCGGCGCTTCGAGAAGGCACTTGAGCGCTTCGAGCACGCAGACCAAGTCGAGGTGCGCTGGCGCAGCTTCGAGCTCGACCCAAGAGCGCCATTCCGCCGAAGCGGTGACATGGCAGGTCACCTGGCCGCCAAGTACGGCCTCAGCTTGGGGCAGGCTCAGAGGCAACTCGAGCACATGGACGCCATGGCTGCAGGGGAAGGCCTCGACATGGCCCTGGCGGACACGAAGCCCGGTAACACTTTCGCCGCTCACCGGCTCATCCACTTCGGCTACTCGATAGACCCTGGGACAGGAGCGGCCACCAAGGAGGCTCTCCTGCACGCATACTTCGTGGATAGGGTGGCTATCAGCGAGCCGGACGAGCTCGCCAGGGTCGCCGCGTCGGTGGGGCTTGACGGGGCGGAAGTGGCCGAGCTTCTTGCGAGTGACCGATTCGCCGACGAGGTTCGTTCCGACGAGCGCGAAGCGGCCGAACTGGGCGCTACCGGAGTGCCATTCTTCGTCTTCGACCGTTCGTTCGCCGTTCCCGGCGCGCAGGATCCCGATACCCTCTTGGCGATCCTTCGCCGTGCGTGGCAGCGAAGCCACCCTAACCTTGAGGTGATAACCGGCCCAGCCGCAGCGGTGTGCGACGGCGACGCCTGCGAAGTTCCCGCCTGAGCGGCTACGCCCGACGCTCTTAGGTTTGTGAGCCGACGAGGGAAGGGAAAAAGCTGCGAAGAGCTGCTGCCATCTCCTCCCGGACCGGCACAGCTGAGATGACCATGTCGACCATTCCCACAGAAGTGTGGGTGTGACCACGAGCTCGGATCTTCGTTACGGGCACTCCGGCGGCGGCGAGCGCTTCTGCGTAAGCGTCGCCCTCGTCTCGTAGCGGGTCGAAGTCAGCGGTGACGATGGCAGCCGGGGGGAGATCGGACAGATTTCCCCGCAGCGGGGCGAGCCGAGGGTCTGCCGCGGGCACTCCGTCGGGCAGGTACTGCTCGAAGAACCATCTCATGAGTGACGCCGTTAGCACGTAGCCGTCACCGTTGTCCGTATAGGACTTTCTCGACATGTCGACGTCTGTGGCAGGACACAAGAGCAACTGTCCTGCGACGGCCGGCCCTCCGGCATCCCGTGCGAGTTGGCAGACGACGGCCGCGAGGTTCCCGCCGGCGCTCCAGCCGGCGACGGCGATCTGGCCGGGCAGCGCACCGAGGCTCTCGGCGTTGTCCGACACCCAGCGCAGCGCGGCCAGTGCGTCTTCGACCGGAGCCGGAAACGGCGCCTCTGGGGCGTGGCGGTAGTTGACCGATACGATCATCGCACCCGAACGCACACACAGGTCTCGGCACAGCGGATCGTCGGAGTCGAGATCGCCTATGACCCATCCCCCGCCGTGAAAGTAAACTACCGCCGGGTACGGTCCCGGCCCGGAAGGCTTGTACACCCTGTAAGGCAAGTCTCCGCCTGGCCCCGGCATCACCGAATCGTCGACCGAGCCGCACTCCGGTCCGGGTGGCCGGCCCTGCGAGCTGGCTCTTAGGAACTCTCTTGCGCCGGTCGCTCCCAGCGTCTCTATGGGCGGCAATTCCATGGCCGCCATCATCGTGAGAACCATCGCCACGTCGGGTTGCACCTGGCGGATCACCCCGTCGTTACATTGGGTTCCGCTGGGGCCGTGGAATTCCAAACCGAGATATCCCCTGGCCGCCACCTCGTCACAAGCGTCCCTGTAGGCGTCTACCCCTCCTATATAAGGGTAGAAGACCCTCGGCTTGCCAGGAACGTTAGCCCCCATATACCAGCTGTTGGCCTGGGGCATCAGGGTGATCTCGGCGCAGTCGGCGACGTGGCGATCCCAGCCCGCCTCAGCGGTCGCCGTCGGCTCGACGGTGTCGAAGCCGGCTTCGAGCATCCATCTGATGCAGTCGACGGTCCAGTCGACGTGCTGTTCTATCGAGACGACCATGTTGGACAGGACGGACGGGCTTCCCGGCCCGGTGATAGCGAAGAAGTTCGGGAAGCCCTGGGTCAGCAAGCCGAGGTATGTGGACGGTCCGTCAGCCCACTTCTCACGCAAAGTAATCCCGTCGCGCCCCGACATGTCCACGGAGACCAGAGCCCCTGTCATGGCGTCGAAGCCCGTGGCGAACACTATCGCGTCGAAGTCGAGGCTTTCCCCGTCAAAATCGATGCCGGTGGGAGTTATCGACCGGATCGGCTGGCGTCGAAGGTTGACGAGCCTTACGTTCGGTCGGTTGAAGGTGGTGTAGTAGTCGGTTTCGAGGCAGGTCCGCTTCGAGCCGATCGGATGGTCGTTCGGGCACAGGTCCTCGGCGGTCTGGGGGTCTTCGACCAGGGACCGGATCTTCTCGCGGACCATTTCGGAGAGGATCTCGTTGGCGACCGGATTGACCAGCTGATCGGCGAAGACGTTCAGGATCGAGAAGAGCTCGCCGGCTTCCCAAGCCTCCTCGAAACGCTCCCTGCGCTCCTCCTCGCTCAGCGAGAGAGCCATGTCCTCGGTGGGAGGGATCGGCACGCCACCGCGGGAGTGACGGGCCGCTTCACGGTAGCCGTCCCGATCGGCGAGCAACGCTTCGAGACGTTCCGGGCGTACCGGGCCGTTGTGGGCGGGTACAGCGAAGTTGGCGGTGCGCTGGAATACCGTGAGTTGGTCGGCCTGGGCGGCAATGAGAGGAATCGACTGGATGCCCGAGGAGCCGGTACCGATGACGGCCACCTTCTTGCCCGTAAAGTCGACCCCGGCGTGAGGCCACCGGTTCGTGTAGTACACCTCGCCGTCGAAGCTCTGCGCTCCGGGGATGTCGGGGATCTTCGGGACGGACAGGCAGCCGCTCGCCATCACGAAGAACCGGCAGCTGACCTGCTCGCCGTGATCTGTGGTCACCAACCAACGGCTCTCCGCCTCGTCCCACACCGCAGAACTGACACGGGTCGAGAAGGTGATGTCGCGTCGCAGGTCGTAGCGGTCTGCGACGAAACCCAGGTAGGCAAGGATCTCCGGTTGGGTCGCGTACTTCTCCGACCAGGACCATTCCGAGTCGAGGGACGGGTCGAAGCTGTACGAATAGTCGGTCGTGGGGATGTCGCAACGGGCCCCTGGGTAGCGGTTCCAATACCAAGTGCCCCCGACGTCGTCGGCGGCATCGAACACTCTCACGGTCAACCCTGCATTTCGAAGACGGTGGATGAGGTACAAGCCGGAAAAACCGGCGCCTACCACTACCACGTCACTAGTCGACCCAGCGTTGTCGGACACGGCAATCCCCCATTTCGGTTCGCCTGCTTTTTGCTTCGCTCCTAAATCATGCCCCAAGAGCGCTTCGTCGTCTAACCGCCGAGGATCTTTGCTGGGAGCCCTCTCACCTCCCCTTACGACCTTCGCCTTCCGCGAAGACACGCCGGCCTTGGGCGCCCCCATTGTTAACACTTGGAGACGATCTTCGCGAGGGAGGTCTCCGGACAGGGAACGCCGGCTATGTTCAGATTCCGTGGTGTCAAACCCAAGGACGTCAGCCCCCACCGCCGCAGCTATCGGAACCACGAACCCCGCCACCACGACCGCCGACCAGTTCATTCGAGGCACGACCGGCCGGGCTGCAGACGGGAGACTAGTGGCCGTTATTGCGGTCGCGGTCGCGGCGCTCGCCAGCGGGATCCTGACGGTCTACTTTGCCACTTCAGCGCTGCGCTCAGGATCGGTCGGTGCCCGCCTAGCAAGTCACGGGAAACCCGTGGAAGCGGTGGTAACTCGCTGCGAAGCTGTCAGTTCGGGCATAGGTCAGCTCGTGCAGTTCTACGACTGCTACGGCTCCTACAGTGTCGCCGGGCGAACCTACGAAGCACTGATCGGAGGCGAACGGACCCAGCTCAGCCCAGGAGACACCCTCCAGGCAGTCGGGACGTCGGGCCCGACACCGCTTCTTGCCTTGCCGGGCAGCATCCCCAGAAGCAGCTTCGACTGGTTGCCGGCGGCGGTGTCGGGGGGTATCACCGCGTGGTTGGGCTTGACGTCCTTGTTTCTGTGGTTACGCCGTCGGCGCTCGAACTACAGCGGCCCCGAGGTACCGCCTGCCGTGCTTCAGTCACTCTGGGACCTGACAGGTTCGACAGGTCGACCGGGCTGTAGTAACCCCAACTCGTAAGCTGCGATCACCGCCTGGACACGATCCCGCAGTTCCAGCTTCGCCAGAACGTGCGACACGTGGGTTTTCACGGTCGCCTCCGAAATGTAGAGATCCGCAGCTATCTCGAGGTTGGAACGCCCCGTTGCGACCAACCGGAGCACTTCTACCTCCCGATCTGTCAACCCCTCCAGGCCGCGCTGTGCCGCTCGACCCGGCGTCGAGGTTAGCGCCGGCAAGAGACGTTCGATCAGCCGCGTGGTTACAGCCGGTGAGAGCAGAGCGTCCCCTCCGGCGACGACGCGAACCGCATGCAAAAGCTCCTCTGGTGTGGCGTCTTTTAAGACGAACCCCGAGGCTCCAGCTCCCAGAGCATCCGTCACGTAGTCGTCGTGAGCGAAGGTGGTGAGGATAAGGACCCGAGTGTCCGGACTGTCGCGGCGAACCAGGCGCGTAGCCTCTATCCCGTCCATCACAGGCATTCGTATGTCCATCAGGACCACGTCCGGCTTAGCGCCCGCTACCACTTCCAAAGCAGCCGCACCGTCCCCTGCCTCGCCGACGACATCGACGTCGCCGTGCGCCGAGAGGATCATCGAGAAGCCTTGCCGGATGAGCGGCTGGTCGTCCACGACAACGACGCGGATCAGTCCCCCCTGGCTATGCCCGCCGCCAAGGTCACTCACCGCCATCCCCCGACCCACCAAGGACGTCAGGAGCGTCACCTACCGGGAGGCGGGCCGATACCTCCCAACCGTCGCCGGCTATCTTGGCCGAGTCGGACCGTCCGATCACAGATCCCCGACCCTCGGAGCGCCGGGAGGCTCTGAGAGATCCCGCGCTGAAGGTCCCCCCGACGAGGTTTGCCCGTTCAGCCATTCCCACGAGGCCGTGGCCAACGGGAGAGCGTTCCGAGGTTCTGCCCGCAGGAGTTCCCACCGAAGGCGGCATGCCATTTCTCACCGAAAGGTCGAGCCAGCCGCCTTCGCAGTTAACAGTCACCGTCGTGAAGGCACCGGGCGCATGCTTGATCACGTTGGTGAGGGCCTCCTGAACGATCCTATAAGCGGTGAGCGAAACGACGGGCGGTATCTCCGCGGCGCAGATGTTCTGGTAGAGGGTGACCGGCAGCCCGGCGGCCCTGGCTCCGTCGACGAGGGTGGCCAGCTGTCCCAACGCAGGCTGAGGCGAGCGGGGAGATCCAACGGAGGCTTCGTCGGAGGCGACGTGGCGGGCAGCTTCGCGCATCGTGAGATAATCGGATTGCCGAGGGAGGATAACTCCGGGCTGCTCGTCGAGGCGGAGAGCTCCCAGCATGTCGCGCAGCTCCGCCATCGCCGAACGCCCACCCGCGATCATCGTGTCGAGAACCGGCCGTGTCGGATGATCGGAAGGCAGGGTCTCCCTGACTGCTCCAGCCTGGACCACAAGAAGGCTCACGTGGTGAGCCACGACGTCGTGCAGTTCCCGTGCTATGCGGACCCGCTCCGCTGCGACGGCTCTCGCCGCTCCCCACCTCTGCTCGCGCTCGGCCTGCTCCGCCCGTTCCCGTAGCGCCTGAAGCATGGAGCGCTGGTAACGAACGGAGATGCCGACCGCCACCGAGCAACTTATCAACGCCACCTCAGAGACGACGCTACCCAGATCCGCCAGGAGGGCCCGGTCGCTCGAAAATCCCGACAGGCCGATCGCGACCTCCGCTGACGCCGCCAAGAGTATGGAAGTTCGAGGGACTTCCAACGTTGCCGCGTTGTAGACAGCGAGTACCACGAGCAGAATGGCTCCATGCCGGGCGAAGCTGGCTGTGGCGATAGTCGTCATCACCGCAAGGGCGCCGACTATGCCTAGAACACCTCTAGGCCAACGGGCACGACCGAGAAGAGCGGCTGCTGCCACGGTATTGAACGCCGCTGCGGCGACCTTGGAGGCGCTCCCGTCGGCGGACAAGGCCGTTGCTAAGGAACCGCCGACGACCGCCAGAACTGCCAGCCAGGCTAAGAGACTCACGGCCCGACGCCACCACCACGGCGAAGCCGAACCGGTCTCACCAACCTTCCTGGCGTCACCCTCGGGACCGTCGCGAGCTTCAGGCGGCCCTCCTAGGCGTTCTACGGACGTTGTCCCCGAAGGGGTGAAACCCTCCGGGGACAGCCCGGCTATACCGGCGAGAACGGTCCTCACGCGTCGCGGCGCACGAGCATCCACTGGGCGAACCCGAACACGACTGCGCTGAAAGCGATCAGAACGGCGAACCCGGCCCACGCGCTAAGCGTATGGGCTCCGCCCTGCAGTGCGTAGACCTGGCTTCCCGCCTGTGTTGGCCACCACTCGGTGATGGCATTCGCCCACGATGACGGCAGCGCCTGTACCAGTCCCGGCAGCACGAACAGGAGAGCCACCATCGCCGAGATGCCGGCGGCGGTGTTGCGCAGCAATGTTCCTATCCCGACCGCTAGCAGGCCGATGGCCGCCAGGTACAAGCCGGCTCCTATCACGGCGCGCAGCACACCGGGCTGGCCGAGAGTCGCGTGAGGAGCGGAAGTCCCGATAGCCGCCTGGCCGAGCAAGAACGCGGCAAAAGCGGTTACCTCACCCACTACGAGTGCCACGGCCGTGAACACGGCGGCCTTCGCAGCCAAGAAGCGCCGTCTGGACGGCACTGCGGCCAGGGAGATCCGGATCAGCCCGGTGCCGTACTCTGAGGTGATCACCAGGGTGCCCAGCACGGCGACGGCCAGTTGGGCTATGACGAGGGCCCTGAAACTGACCGAAGTCGGATCCCAACTCTGGTGCAGTTGGCGATCAGTCGAGTACCGTGACGCCGCCAGCCCGGAGATCAGCGTCCCTACCCCGACTCCGAGCAGCACCGTCACGGCCAAGGTGATCCAGGTGGAACGCACGCTCGTCAGCTTTACCCACTCCGAGCGAGCAACGTCGGCAAAGCCGGCCGGCCGGCGAGAACCGGATGCACCACCTTTATTGGTGGGGCTTGTGGATGTGGCAATAGCTGTGGTCATCGGTAGGCCTCCTCTGAAAGGTTGTTTAGTTGGCCGAGGGACCCTCCTGAGGTCGCCGCAGACTGCGAGCTGTGTGCTCCGCTCGGCGTTGTGGCTATGTAATCGACGCTGTCGCGGGTCAGTTCCATGAATGCCTCCTCGAGGGAGGCTCTGATCGGTGTCAGCTCGTCGAGTGCGACACGAGCCTCTAGGGCTATGTCGCCTATGCGCTCGACGCCCGGCCCGGAGCAGACGATGCCACCGGCGTCGCCGGGCCGTACCGACAATCCCGCCTGGGTGAGACGAGAGGCGAGAAGTTCGTCGTCGCGGCTTTTCACGAGCGTTTGGCTTACGGACCCTGACTCTATGAAGTCCGAAATAGATGTGTCCGCTATCAGGCGGCCCCGTCCTATGACGATCAGGTGATCGGCGGTCAGCGCCATCTCGCTCATCAGGTGACTCGACACCAGCACTGTCCGACCCTCAGATGCCAGGTCTCTCATCAACTGGCGAATCCAGAGGATCCCCTCGGGGTCCAGGCCGTTGACCGGTTCGTCGAACATGACGATCGCCGGGTCGCCGAGGAGGGCCGCCGCAACGCCGAGCCGCTGGCTCATCCCGAGGGAGAAGCCTCCTGTGCGACGGCGTGCTACGCCTTGGAGGCCTACCATCTGAAGCACTTCTCCTACTCGGCTAAGCGGTATGCCGTTGCTCAGAGCCAGAGCTTGCAGGTGCTTCGTGGCGCTTCTGCCCCCGTGAAGGGCTTTGGCGTCGAGTAGCGCTCCGACCTCGCGCAACGGGACTGGCAGATCCCGGTAGCGGCGACCGTCGATCGTTACCGTTCCGCTCGTTGGAAGGTCGAGGCCGAGCACGGCTCTCATAGTCGTGGTCTTACCAGCGCCGTTTGGACCAAGGAAGCCGGTCACCTTCCCGGGTACCACCCGGAACGAGAGGTCGTCAACGGCTATCGTGGTCCCGTAGCGCTTAGTCAGATGTGAAATCTCGATCATCGTCACCTCGATGTTTGTGGTCGATGATCTCATTGTCGGCTTTTCGGGCCGTGATACACATCGGGCTGAAGGTTGATTTACCGTGTCATCCCCGGGTCGTAGAAGACCGTGCCCTGGTGGTACTTTAGGGTTTCAGGGAGATACGACACCTCGGGAGAGGAGCTCCTCGGCGATTTGCACGGCGTTAAGCGCCGCGCCTTTTCGCAGATTGTCTCCCGAGACGAACATTGCCAGGCCTCTTCCGCTGGGGTCGCTGTAGTCAGCACGGATCCGGCCGACAAGACTGGTGTCACCCCCGGCGCTCGCCAAAGCTGTTGGGACGTCGACCAGTTCCACTCCCGGAGCCCCTTCGAGCAGCTTCCTGGCCCGCTCAGGGCTTAGAGGACGGGAGAAGGTCAGGTTCAGCGCCAGGGAATGCCCGGTGAAGACAGGTACCCTCACGCAGGTGACGCTGACCGCCAAGCCGGGTATGGCAAGGATCTTCCGGCTCTCGTTCCTGAACTTGAGCTCTTCTGTCGTCTCGTCGCCCTCGAAGCTGCCTGCATAGGGCACGACGTTGAAAGCGATCGGGGCCGGGAACACCTTGTGGGCGGGGAATTGGAGAGAGCGCCCATCGAATGCCAGCTCGGTCTGCTTGTCAACCACGGCCCGGACCTGCTCGTCGAGCTCTGCCGTTCCGGCTAGGCCCGCCCCTGATGTCGCCTGGTAGGTTGCGGCTATAACGCGCTCCAAACCGGCCTCTGCGTGCAGGGGTGCGAGCGCTGGCATGCAGACCATCGTCGTGCAGTTCGGGTTGGCCACGATCCCCTTGGGGATGTGACCCAATTCGGAAGCGTTGACCTCGGGGACGACGAGCGGGCAGTCAGGATCCATCCGCCACGCGCTCGAGTTGTCTACCACCACGGCGCCCTCAGCGGCGACGGCTGGCGCGTAGAGCTTAGACGCCGACGCGCCCATCGAGAATAGAGCTATGTCCACACCACCGTGGTCGGCAGTGGCGACGTCCTCGACGACGGTGCCATCTAGGACACGGCCGGCTGACCTTGAGCTCGCAAACAGCCTCAGACGCTCAACCGGTAGTGATCTCGAAGCGACGATCTCGCGCATCACCGCCCCGACCTGGCCGGTCGCCCCGTAGATCCCGACTGTCAGCATGCTGTCCTCTCGCTTTCCAACTCGAACGCTCGGTGCAAGGCCGACACAGCCTGGTCGACTACTTCGGAGCGCACCACGCATGTAAGCCTGATCGACGACGTGGAGATCATCTCGATATTGATGCCCTCAGCGGCGAGAGTCTCGAACATCGTCGCCGATATCCCAGGATGGGTCTTCATCCCCGCTCCGATTATGGAGACCGTAGCGATCGCCTTGTCGGCGATGACCTGGCGCGCCTCGATCTCGTCTTGAAGCTCCTCAGCTGTTGCACAGGCAGTGTCGAGATCCTCACGCGGAACGGTGAAAGATATGTCTGTTGTCCCAGCTAGTGACACGTTCTGTTCGATCATGTCGACGTTGATGGAACGTTCCGCCAGCGCCCGGAACAGTCGGGCGGCAACTCCGGGGTGGTCCGGCACGCCGGCCACGGTCACCTTGGCCTCAGAACTGTCAGACGTTACGGCCGAAACTATGGCCTGCTCCATGTCAGGTGTCTCCTCCTCGATCCAGGTACCCGGTTCCCATGTGAAAGCCGAACGAACGTGTAAGCGCACCCCGTGATTGCGCGCGAACTCGACCGAGCGCATGGCTGGCTTGGGACAACCCGCCGCGCACATTTCGAGCATCTCGTCGAAGCTCAACCGCTTGAGGCGTCGCGCCTCAGGAACCACGCGGGGATCAGCCGTGAAGACCCCGGAGACGTCGGTGTATATCTCGCAAGAGTCAGCTCCTAACGCCTGCGCCAACGCGACTGCAGTCGTGTCGGTCCCTCCGCGCCCGAGGAAGGTGACTTCCTTATCGGTGGACACGCCCTGGGCTCCCCCGACCACAGCGACTCTGCCGTCGGCAAGAGCCTTCCGGATTCGCTCGGGCCTCACCTCGACGATCTTGGCCTTGGTGTGCTCGGTATCGGTCACGATCCCCGCCTGACTTCCCGTGAAGCTGTCACTCGGGACTCCGATGTCATGGAGAGCCATGCACAGAAGTGCCATCGCCTTTCTCTCGCCGGCGGTGATAAGCATGTCCATTTCCCGGCCAGGACGCGTGGAGGACACCTGCGACGCTAGATGAAGGAGCTCATCGGTCTCCTTGCCCATCGCTGACACCGCAACCACGACCTGATTTCCGCGCTTGACCGTCCGCGCCACGTAGTCAGCGACGGAACGCATCCGTTCCGCGTCTCCTACCGAGGTTCCTCCGAACTTCATGACCACCAGGGACATGGCCTCCAGGCTACCAGCGCTGACGGTACGGGCTCGGCCGAGGGGAATACCATGTCCTGTTCATATCGACATTCCACGACCGAATGGGAGCCGGCTGGTGCGAGCAGTAGTCGTAGTTCCTACATACAACGAAGTCGACAATGTCGATGCTTTGATATCGGGCCTCGCCGAGATCGACGAGGCCGTCAGGCTGGACGAGTCGGACCGGCCGAGCGTGGACGTGGTCGTCGTCGACGACTCGAGCCCCGACGGCACCGCCGATCGGGTGGTAAAGCTGGCCGAGGGTTACCGTCCGGGGATGATCAACGTGTTGGTGAGACCTCGTCCCGAGGGACTTGCCCCTGCCTACCGGGCAGGTTTCGCCTGGGCCCTCGAACGCGGCTACCAGGCCGTGGTGCAGATGGACGCCGACGGGTCACATCCGGTGGCTGTCGTGCCGGCGCTGCTTAGCGCTCTGGCTGGCGGAGCTGACCTCGCCCTGGGGGCCCGCTACATACCAGGTGGCAGCACGGATCCCGACTGGGCGTGGCACCGCAAAGCTCTCTCGGTGGCCGGCAATACCTACGCCCGCCTGGTTCTCGGGCTTCCCTACCGGGACTTGACGGGGGGCTTCAAGGCTTGGAGTGCTGACCTTTTGGCCTCGATATCGCCTGTAGGTGGGAGCCTATCGGGCTACGCGTTCCAGATCCACACCACCTACGCCGCCCACCGCAGAGGAGCTCGCATCGTGGAAGTGCCGTTCAGATTCAAAGAACGTGTCCACGGGGCGTCGAAGATGCACGGGAGGATAGTCTCGGAAGGCTTGAGCGCCGTAGTGGCGATGAGGTTCCGCCCACCACCCGGACGTTTCGACCGTCCGGCGAGATAGCCTCAGCCGATGCGTGACCCGACACACCCCGCGGACAGACCGGCCCAGCCGGACCGCGTCGCATTGCCCAAGGCCGAGCTTCACGTCCACATCGAAGGGACGCTGGAAGCGGACATGGTGTTCCGCCTCGGAGCCCGCAACGGGGTCCGCCTACCTTTCGCGGGAGTCGAGGATCTGCGGGCCAGGTACTCGTTCTCGAACCTGGGCTCTTTCCTCGACCTGTACTACTCGTGCATGGCCGTCCTGCGCACAGAAGAGGACTTCTTCGACCTGGCTGACGCCTATCTCGCTCGTGCATCGAAAGACGGCGTCCGCCATGCCGAGATCTTTTTCGACCCTCAAGCCCACACCTCAAGGAGCGTCCCTCTGGAGGCCGTCGTCAACGGCCTGACCTCTGCTGTAAGCGCCGCACGAAGTCGCTACGGCATGTCCGCCGGCCTGATCGCCTGCTTCCTACGAGACCAAGGTCCAGATGCGGCGATGGACACTCTCGACCAACTGCTCCGCCACCGTGACGCGATCATCGGCGTCGGGCTGGACTCGGCGGAGGTGGGGTACCCACCGGCACTGTTCGCTGACGTCTTCTCGAGGGCCCGAGCGCAAGGCCTTCACTGCGTCGCCCACGCCGGGGAGGAGGGGCCTCCAAGCTATGTGTGGGAGGCCCTGGACGTTCTTCGCGTGGAACGCATCGACCACGGCGTGCGCTCTCTCGAAGACCGCAACCTTGTAGCGCGCCTCGCCGACGAACAGGTACCCCTCACCGTGTGCCCACTGTCCAACGTCCGCCTCAAGGTAGTAGAGACGATCGAGGAGCACCCGGTCGCGGCGATGCTCGAAGCCGGCCTCGCCGTCACGGTCAACTCCGACGACCCCGCCTACTTCGGTGGTTACGTAGAGGACAACTTCGCCGCCCTCGCCGAAGGAGTCGGCCTCGACTCCCGAGCGCTGCGGACACTCGCCCGCAACTCGCTGCAGGCATCCTTCCTCGATGAAGCCACCAGGAAGACCCACCTAGACCACTTGGACGCTTCGGAAGACTAGGCACCTCGGCGGATTCGGGTGGGACTAAGTACCGATAGAAAGCCCAACACCTCCAGCGCTGCGGTACATTCAGTATCACACATAATGTAGTGTGATTTGGTAATGGTTACTGTACGAGTGGAGATCCCGGAGATAATCCAGGGAGGCATGGGCATAGGTGTCTCGGGTTGGCGCTTAGCGGGTGCCGTAGCCAGGGCTGGGGCGATGGGGGTCGTGTCGGGAGTGGCTCTGGACACGATCGTGGCGAGAAAGCTCCAGGACGGGGACCCAGGGAGCCATATACGCGAAGCTTTGGACGCCTTCCCCGTACCCGAGATTTCACGGTACGTCTTGGACCGCTACTGGAATCCCCGGGGCCGCACTGCGGGGTCCCCTTACAGGCTCCTGGCGCGCCCATCCTTCTCGCCGAGCCCGCAACGTCAATGGGTCTCGGTCCTGTCGGCTTTCACTGAGGTTTATCTCGCCAAGCGCGCAGCCCAAGGCGGAGGGGCTGTGGGGATCAACTTCTTGGAGAAGGTGCAGCTCTCCAATCCGCCAGCACTCTTCGGGGCGATGCTGGCCGGTGTCGACGCTGTTCTCGTCGGGGCGGGCATACCAGCGAAGTTCCCCGAAATGCTTAAAGCGTTCGCCCGCCACGAGCGCTTCGAGTTGCCCGTGGATGTAGAAGGAGCCGGCCGGGAACAGCATCGGCTCGTCTTCGACCCAGCGTCGCTGATCGGGAAAGCCCTCGACGAGATGGACGCCCCGAGGTTCCTGGCGATCGTTTCCTCAGATACCCTGGCAACGTTCCTGGCCAGGGACCCCGCGACCCGCCCCGACGGTTTCGTGGTCGAGTCTCCCGAAGCGGGCGGACACAACGCACCACCTAGAGGTCAGCTACGGCTCGACGACCGGGGGGAGCCGATCTACGGCCCCCGCGACCGAGCGGACATGGGAAAGCTCGCCGGGCTGGGACTGCCCTTCTGGCTCGCCGGTGGGCAGTCCCACAGCGACAGCCTGTCGCGGGCAAGGCGCTGCGGGGCTCGCGGTATCCAGACTGGGACGCTGTTCGCACTCTGCGACGAATCCGGGATCGAACCCCGACTTCGCCGGGAGATGCTAGCCCGACTTGCACGCGGGGAGCTCGCCGTGAGAAGCGACCCGAACGCTTCGCCGACGGGTTTCCCCTTTAAGCTCGCCGACCTGGAAGGGACCATGTCGGACCCCGATGTCCGCCTCGCACGGGAGCGCTCCTGCGATCTGGGATACCTCAGGACGCCGTATGTAACACCTAAAGGTACAGTTAGCTACCGATGCCCGGCGGAGAGGACAGCATCGTTCTTGCACAAGGGTGGTTCCGAGGCGGCCACTGCCGGCAGGCTGTGCCTGTGCAACGGGCTGATGTCCAACATCGGCTTGGGTCAGACTCGGCGCGGCGGCTACTCGGAGCCTCCCGCCGTCACCTTGGGCGCTGACCTCTCAGGGCCGGCCGAGATGCTCCTTACCCATCCGGAGGGCTGGGATGCGGGCGACGCGGTCAGGTTCCTGTCGGGCACCGAGGCGGTTGGCTAACGTGAGCTACCGCATCGGGCCGATAGCCATAGGCTAAGGCCGCGGGGTCTCACCAAAAATCAGCGAGGGGAACCATAACATTGTCTAAGCGGCGTCGCAGCGGGGACTGGCACAGTTTCGTGGGCTACCAGATCTACCCGAGGAGCTTCGCCGACTCCAACGGCGACGGGGTGGGCGACATTCGAGGGGTCCTCTCCCACGTGGATCACCTGGAGCGCCTGGGAGTGGATTTCGTGTGGTTGTCGCCCATCTACCGCTCGCCGATGGACGACAACGGCTACGACATCAGCGACTACTACGACGTGGACCCGCTCTTCGGGACCCTTGACGACCTGGACGAACTGATAGCCGAGCTACACCGGCGCGACATAGCTTTGATGATGGACTTGGTGGTCAACCACACGTCCGACGAGCACCCTTGGTTTGTCGAGTCGTGTTCATCGCGAGATAATCCGAAACGGGACTGGTACATCTGGCGGGATCCCCGCCCTGGCGGCGTCCCCGGAGAACCAGGCTCCGAGCCGAGCAACTGGGCGTCGCGGTTCTCCGGTTCGGCTTGGGCCTGGGACCCCCACACCGAGCAGTACTACCTGCATATCTTCTCGGCGAAACAGCCCGACCTCAACTGGGAGAACCCCGACGTTCGCAATGCGGTCTACTCCATGATGAGATGGTGGCTTGACCGCGGTGTCGATGGGTTCCGCATGGACGTGATCAACATGCTGAGCAAGAACCAGGATTTCCCCGACGTGGAACCGGTCCCGGGGTCCGCCTACGGGCTCGGCGACCCGCACTTCCTGTGCGGGCCGCGCAACCACGAGTTCCTCCAGGAGATGCACCGAGAGGTGTTCGCCGGCCGCTCCCACCACGTCCTTACAGTCGGCGAGACACCCAAGGTGACCGTCGAACAGGCGGCGCTTTTCTGCGAGCCGACACGCGACGAGTTGGACATGGTTTTCGCGTTCGAACATGTGATGGTTGACTTCGCGACCCACCGCTACGATCCCATCCCCTTGGATCTCCCGCATCTCAAGGCCGTGATGGCAAAGTGGCAGGAGGGCAGCGGTGGTCGAGTATGGAACTCTCTCTACCTGGGAAATCACGATCAGCCCCGCTCCCTCTCCCGCTTCGGGGACGACGGCGAGCACCGGGTGGCGTCGGCGAAGACGCTCGCCACGGTTCTCCACTTGCACAAGGGGACTCCTTTTGTCTACCAGGGCGAGGAAATAGGCATGGCTAACGCGCCCTTCTCGTCCATGGACGACTTTCGCGACATCGAGGTCCTCAACTTCCACAAGCAGCGCCTCCTCGAAAGCGTGACGGACATGGACAGTCTCGAAGCTGCCATGTTCGAACGCAGCCGCGACCAGGGTCGTACGCCGATGCAGTGGGACGCAAGCGCCTACGGGGGTTTCAGCACCGCGCAACCTTGGATCATGGCCAACCCCGACTACGAACGCTTCAACGTGACCGCCCAGTTGGACGACCCCGAGTCGATCTTGTCGCACTACATACGGCTGATCCATCTCCGCCACAGCGATCCCGTCGTAACTGATGGCGACTTCAATCTCCTCGCCGGGGACCACCCGAATCTGTGGTGCTTCACCCGCCGCAGCGTAGATGGAGAGTTGCTCGTAGCCGCGAACTTCTCAACTGCGACCCAGACAGCCACTCTGGCCATCGAAGACGACTGGCGGCACGCAAAGTTGGTGCTGGCGAACATGGCCGGAGCGCCCATCGCAGGCCCCTCGATCACGCTTAGACCTTGGGAGTCTGCTGTGTGGAGACGCTGATTAGGAACCCGCAGCCACACGGAGGGCCAGCGAATAGCGTGGGTCACAGCCTCTCGTTCTAGCGCCGCGCGTGGCAGACTCTCACCAAGATGCCCAACGAAGCGGCGACGATAGTGGTCGTAGAGGATGACCCCAATATCTCAGAGCTGATATGTATGTACCTTCGCCGCGATGGTCACCGCGTCGTCCCCGCCGTAGACGGCGAGAGAGGCCTCGCCGCTGTGGAGCGCGAGAGGCCGTCCCTGGTCATCTTGGACGTCGGCCTGCCCGGCAAGGTCGACGGTTTCGAAGTATGCCGCAGGATACGGGCCAACAGTTCCGTCCCAGTCGTGATGCTCACTGCGCGCGACGAGGAGATCGACAGGGTGCTCGGCTTCGAGCTCGGAGCTGACGACTACGTGACCAAGCCGTTCTCGCCTAGAGAGCTCGCGGCCCGGGTCAAGGCGATTATCCGCCGCTCGACGCAGCCCGCAACAACTAACAGAGCCGTCGCGGTCCTCGGTCATATCACCGTCGACACGGCCCGCCGGGAGGTTCTCTTAGACGGCGGCCCCGTTGCGCTCGCAACACGGGAGTTCGACCTCCTCGCCTACCTCGTGGCGAACAGGGGGCTAGCACTTTCACGGCGCCAACTCCTCGACGGCGTGTGGGGCCCTGACTGGTACGGCGACGACCGGACTGTGGACGTCCACATCGGGCAGCTCCGCAAGAAGCTCGGGCCGGATTTCACCCTCAGCACCGTCTGGGGTGTGGGATACAGGCTCGACTAGGCCGGCGCACCCCCATGACTAGACGCCTCACCGCCGCCATGGTGCTCATGGTCGTCGCTGCCCTGGTTCTTTCCGGCCTTGTCACGTTGTATCTTGCCGCTCTTTCCAACAGCACCCAGACTCGAAACGAACTTGTCAGGGAAGGTGTCGGGCTCGCCGCCGGAGTACAGCAAGAGGCCAAGAACGCTCCAGGTGGGGACCCTGCCAGGGCGCTGCGATCATTGCTGCTAGCACTTCGCGGCCCTTTCCGCCTGGACGGATCGGCTGTAGTCGCTGTTCTCGCGGATGGGAGGACCTTCGACCCGGTGACCCCACGGGCAAAGCTTGTTCTACCCCCGGGGGTGACCGTCTCAGACCTAGACACGGCCGCTCTGTACCAACTTCGGACTGTCTCAGGCGAGACCGGCGGGGTAGTGTTCGCAGCGGTGCCGTACGAGGCGTCGATCCTGATACTCGGCCAGACCCGTCAGGTGGTCCAAGCCGTGGTCCTCACCCGGACGCCCCCAAGCGCCTGGTCCACCGCAGGACCTTGGTTCTTGGTGTCGTCGCTCGCCATCATCGCGGCCGCGTGGATCGTCGCTTACCGCCTGGGGCGACGTTTCGTCTCGCCGATCAGGGCCACGCAGATCGTCACCAGCCGCATAGCGTCCGGGGATCTCGACGCCAGGGTAACGCTGCCTTCCCACAACCAGCGGGACCCGGAGCTGACAGCGCTCGCCAGGTCAGTCAACTCCATGGCCGAGGACCTCGGGAGGGTAAGAGCCGACGAACGCAGGTTCTTACAGTCCGTCTCACACGACCTTCGTACCCCTCTTACCTCGATCCGAGGCTTCGCGGAGGCCATCGAAGACGGCGCCACCCAGGACGCTACGGCCGCAGCGCGAGTGATCGCCGGCCAGGCGCGACGGCTCGAGAGACTCGTCGCTGACCTACTCGCCCTGGCCACGCTTCAGGCGCGCCGGTTTACTCTGGAGACCGTGACCGTGGACTTCGGGGCTGTCGTTTCGACTGCGGCAACCGCCTTCAACCCGGCTGCGGACGAACTGGGCATCAGCCTGCGAGTGGAGGCACCGCCCGGCGTCTGTACCGCCGTCGTGGACCCCGACCGACTAGCCCAAGTGACCGCAAACCTGATCGAGAACGCCCTGCGATATGCGGGGTCTTACGTGGAGGTACGCGCCGGGCGCTCGACGAACGAGACTCCGATCGGCGAGGGCGATTTCCCCACCGCAGGATGGGGCGGCTGGGTCGGCTTGACGGTGTCCGACGACGGACCAGGGATTCCGGCCGAGGCTCTCAGCCGGGTCTTCGAAAGGCTCTTCGTGGCCCGACCCGGTCCGGACCGACCGATCGGATCCGGCCTCGGTCTGGCCATCGTCCACGAACTCGTGGCTGCTATGGGGGGCCGGGTGCACGCCGAATCGCCTACCGGTCAGGGCGGCGGTACACGCATGGTCGTCTCCCTGCCCGCCGGGCCTCTCACCCCCGCTCAAGGCTGACCGGAACTGCCTCCCGACAGATCAGCGGGCTACTCCGGGGTCTGTCCTCTCCGCGGCCGGCCGGGATAAGTAGCTAAGTAGGTGATCATCCCTTGAGCCTCCTGCTTGCACGTCAAGCCGACCCGCTGGCGCGGGATAGCTGTCGCCAGGCACAAAGATGGACGGCATGCAGACCTCCCAAGTCGATGACTCCGCGCTTCGAGCTGACATCCGCCGGATTGTCGGCATGCTCGGCGACACGCTCGCTCGCCAGGAGGGCCCGCAGGTGCTCGAGCTCGTCGAGAGGGTACGTTCGGGCAGCCGGGATGACCGCGACGCTACGGCCGAGCTTCTCGACCGGCTCGACGTGGAGTCGGCTACGCGGCTGGTCCGCGCCTTCAGCACTTATTTCCTCCTTGCGAACGTCACCGAGCAAGTGCACAGGGCGCGCACCACTCGCACAGGGTGGCTCGCCGACGTTGTCGCGTCAGCGCGCAAAGCGGGCATCACCGATGCCGAGCTGCGCAGGATCGCTTCCGCCGTCGAGTTGCGGCCGGTCTTCACGGCGCATCCAACCGAGGCGGCGAGACGCACCAAGCTGGTGCAACTAGCGCAGATAGCAGACTTGTTAGACGTCGAGCCGGGGCCCAAAGTGGACACGCAACTCGCGCGGGCCGTCGAACTGCTCTGGCTGACCGACGACCTTCGAGTCGCCCAACCGGACCCTCTCGACGAGGCCCGAAACGCGCTCTACTACTTCGATCAACTGGCGGGAGGCGCCGTACCCGAGGTGCTCGACGAGTGGCATTCGATCGTCGGCTCCGACGGTCCCGAAGCATGGTCGACTCCGCTGCGTTTCGGGTCCTGGATCGGGGGAGACCGGGACGGAAACCCGAACGTAACCCCAGAAATAACCTTGAAAGTCGTTCTCCTGGCACACACGCACGCCGTAGACCTGGCTGTGAGAGCCGTGGACTCCCTACGCGGTCAGCTTGCGATGTCAACCCGGCTCAAAGACGTCTCGCATGAGCTGCTGAGCTCTATCGAAGCCGATCTGCGGGTGCTACCCGAGATTGAGGATCGCTACCTCCGCCTCAACTCCGAGGAGCCCTACAGGCTCAAGTGCATCTGCATCAGCCAGAAACTGAGGAACACAGCCCGCCGTTTGAACGACGGTTCAGCCCACGTGGATGGCAGGGATTACCTCGACGGTGATGGCGTGCTCGCTGACATGGCTTTGATGCGCAACTCCCTATTGGCGAACGGAGGACATCTTGTCGCATCCGCCCTCGACGGTCCGGCCCGCAGCATCTCCTGCTGGGGTCTGCACCTGGCGTCACTGGACGTGCGGGAGCATTCCGAAGCGCACCACCGACTGCTGAGCGAGCTGTACGAGCGTCTCGGGGAGTCTTACCGTGGCCTGACCCGCCATGAACGACTCGAGCGGCTCAGCTCCGAACTGGAGAACCGGCGGCCTCTGGCAGCAAGGCCCGTCCCGCTCAGCGCCGGCTCGTCTAGAGTCTTCGGGGCCTTCGAGGCTATTGGCACAGCTCAAGGGCTGCTGGGCCCGAAAGCAGCCGAGACCTACATCATCTCGATGACAAAAGGGGCTGACGACGTGCTCGCAGCCGCTGTCGTCGCCAAACAGGCCGGCCTCGTCGATCCTGTGCTAGGCGTTGCCAAGATCGGGCTCGTTCCGCTTCTCGAGACCGTCGAGGAGCTCCGCAGCGCAGCGATGATCGTCGGCGACATGCTGAGCTCACGCTCGTACCGGTCGCTCGTAGCTGCTCGCGGAAACGTGCAGGAAGTAATGCTCGGTTACAGCGACTCGAACAAGCAAGCTGGTATCACAACTTCTCAGTGGGAGATCCACAAGGCACAACGAGCGGTGCTCGATGTGTGCGCTTCGTTTGGGGTTCGAGTGATCTTCTTCCACGGTAGAGGAGGCACGGTCGGCCGTGGCGGCGGACCAACCCACGACGCCATCATGGCCCTGCCACCGGGCAGCATCACAGGGTCGGTCAAAATAACCGAGCAGGGCGAAGTCATATCGGACAAGTACTCATTGAAGGCGCTCGCAAAGGAGAACCTGGAGTTGATGCTCGCCTCGACCCTCGAAGCTACCGCCCTCCACAGTTCCCCCCGCCTGAGACAAGGGGAACTAGAGCGTTGGGCCCCGGTGATGGACGCCATCTCCCAAGGCGCCTACCGTGCTTACAGCGAGCTCGTAGAGGACCCTATGCTCGCAGAGTACTTTACTTCCTCGACGCCGGTCGACCAGCTGGGAGCCCTGCACCTGGGGTCTCGACCGTCTCGACGGCCTGACGGGTCGACTGGCATAGAGGGCCTTCGCGCAATTCCCTGGGTGTTCGGTTGGACGCAGTCCCGCCAGATCGTTCCCGGCTGGTACGGGGTGGGTTCAGGCCTTCAAGCGGCAACCCTTGCGGGGATGACCGACATTGTCGACGAGATGCGCGACGGGTGGGCCTTTTTTTCAAACTTCTTATCTAACGTCGAGATGACCCTCGTCAAGACCGACCTGGGAATCGCTCGGCGATACGTGGAAAGCCTTGCACCCCCCCACACCTGGCGACTGTTCGACATGATCGAAGCCGAGCACGCCCGAACCGTCGCCGCAATCGTGGAAGTGACCCGCCAGGACAGTCTCCTCGAAAAGGCTCCGGTGCTGCGGCGGACCCTGGCCGTGAGGGACTCCTACCTGACCCCCATACATGACTTGCAGCTTTCCCTTCTGCGCCGCGTACGAGCTGCAGAACGAGCCGGACACACCCAGGATCCCGACGTCGAACGCGCCCTGCTTTTGTGCGTCAACGGGATCGCAGCGGGTCTGCGCAACACCGGCTGAACGCTTTGACCCTACGCAACTGAATGCTGTTAAGTTACTGTGTCGTCGGGCACATTGGAGCCTAGGAGGAGACGCCCCATGACCGCAGTCAAATTCAAGGTGACGGTCGACCCCGACCGCTGCCAGGGCCACAACCGGTGCTTCGCCATCGCCCCTGAGGTATTCGACGTAGACGACCTCGGCAACGCTTTCGTAGTAGGCGAGGGGACCGTCGACGGCGTACTCGGGGCCAAGGCCCAAAACGCTGCTGCGAACTGCCCCGAGTACGCGATCACGGTCACGGAGATCCAGGGATGACCGGCCGCCAAGCCCCCGTCGGGAACTGGACGACCGACTTCGACCACACGGACCCGACCTGGGTTCGTGACCCTTACCCCATCTGGGCGGACCTCCGAGCGCAGTGTCCGGTCGCTCACAGCGAGCGCTACGGAGGCACTTGGCTGCCGACCACCCACGAACTGGTGTCCGAGGTCGCTTACGACACAGAGCACTTCACCTCGCGGGCGGTCGTCGTGGACAACCTGCGCCCGACGGAACTCGACTTGCCTGCGCCAATCGGTCTTGCTCCGCCCATCACCTCGGACCCTCCGTTCCACGCCGTGGCACGCCGGATGCTTCTTCCGGCCTTCGCACCGAAGAAAATTGCCTCTCTAGAGCCGATGGTCCGCAAGCTGTGCGGAGAGTTGCTGGACGCGACCGCTGGACGCTCTGTCTTCGACGCCGCCGTGGAATACACCCAGCACATCCCGGTGGGCGTGATCGTCGGAATGCTCGGGTTCCCTCTCGAAGACGCTGACATCTTTCGGCGTTTCATAACCCAGGTCCTAGAGAAAGTCGACCTTCCCAGCGAGGAACGTTTAGACATGTTCATGCAAGGCGAGATCGAGGCCTACCTCAACGATCAGATCGAAGCTCACCGGGCCCAGCCTCGTGACGACCTCACCTCGTTCCTCTTGGAAGCCGAGATCGACGGCAACAAGCTGGCCATCGAACACGTCCGCGGAACGATGATCCTCCTCATGGTCGCCGGCATCGACACAACCTGGTCGGCGATCGGGGCCGCCCTGTGGCATCTTGGATCCCACCCCGACGACAGGCGCCGTCTGGCCTCGGACGCTTCACTCTGGCCGACCGCTATCGAGGAGTTCTTGCGAGCCTACGCGCCGGTGACGATGGGCCGTCTCGTCATAGAAGACTTCGACTTCCACGGCCACCGCATGCAGAAAGACGACTGGGTCCTCCTTCCTTTCCCCTCTGCCAACCGGGACGAGACCGTCTTCCCCGACGCCGACAAGATCCTGATCGACAGGCAGGAGAACCGTCACGCCGCCTTCGGACTGGGAATACATCGCTGCCTCGGCTCGAACTTGGCGAGGATGGAACTCACCGTGGCCCTAAAAGAGTGGATCGCCCGCTACCCCGAGTTCGAGCTCGCAGACCCCGAAGCTGTCAGCTGGTCTGGGGGCCAGGTGCGCGGCCCGAGGAACCTGCCTGTACGGGTCCTTAACTGACGAGTAGAGTCACGCCGTGCCAGCAGACCACAACGCAGCGATATGGACCGACGAAGCTCAAGTGGCGGACTGGGTAGCTTCGTCATCCCAACGGGAACACACCCGCAGCGCCCATCGCCAGGTGATGGTAGACCTCCTGCCTTTCGCTGACGACGAGGAGTTCACCTTCGTCGATCTGGGCGCTGGAACTGGGGCTGCCAGCCGAGCAGTCCTCGACCGCTATACCTCGGCTAGGGCTGTCCTCGCTGATTTCTCGCCCCAGATGATGGCCGAGGGCCTTTCCTCTCTGGCCTCTTACGAAGGCCGTTTCCGGTACGTGACCATGGACCTCGAAGCCCCAGGCTGGCCAGCGGAGCTTCCAAGGAGCTCTCACGCTGTTATCAGCTCCTTGTGCGTCCACCACGTTCCCGACGAACGCAAAAAGCAACTTTTCGCGGAGATCCTGGAGCACCTGGAGCCGGGCGGCTGGTACTTGAACTACGACCCGGTCGGGGCCACCTCCCCGGTCATGGCCGACGCCTGGCAGCGGGTCGGTGATCGTCGCGACCCCGCCGCCCCGGCGGCTCGAGCGAACCGCACCCCAGAACAGCAGAAGCGCTGGGAAAACCATATCCGCTATATTTCTCCTCTCGACCCGCAGCTTCGCTGGCTCGAAGACGCCGGTTTCGAAGCCGTCGACGTGTACTGGAAAGACCTCGAAAACGCCATCTTCGGGGGGTGCAGACCGCACTGATGCGGCCCGCGCTACCGGTGTGCCGGCAGCGGTAGCCTTCGAGGCGATGGAACCACCTCGGCCTCTTTCGACCACTGGCGACGACGAATCTTTCATGCGCTTGGCGCTCGATGCCGCCGCCGAGGCCGCCGAGCGCGGCGAAGTGCCAGTCGGCGCAGTAATCGTCAGCGCGGCGAGCGGCTATGACTTGATTGACGGCGTACCGGTCATATCTGTCGCCTCGAACCGTCGCGAGAAGTCGAACGACCCGACCGCCCACGCCGAGATCATCGCCCTGCGGGAAGCGTCCCTCAAGCTCGGAACGTGGCGGCTCAGCGATGCCACGATGTACGTCACGTTGGAGCCGTGCCCGATGTGTGCAGGAGCGTTGGTGGCCGCCCGGCTGAAACGCGTTGTTTTCGGCGCCCCGGATCCCAAGGCAGGTTCGTGCGGATCGTTATACAACCTGTGTGTCGACCCTCGGCTCAACCACGAGTTGGAGGTGAGCCACGGCGTGCTCGGCGAGCAATGCGCGTCCCTTTTGAGCGGGTTCTTCGCTTTGCGTCGCTAGGTTCACTGGGAGGAGGACCGGGGTCCGGAGTGTTCGTGTGTAGCGCGGGTTCAAGACGGCGTTCGGGCGAACCACAATGCCGAGTTGGCGGGTATCAGAGAGGCGGCCTGCGAGGTGTTCGACTTCGAGAGCAGCGAAGTCGCAGCTGGGGCGCTCGAAAGCACGACAGGTCCAGCATCGAGTACCCCGGCGGGTAGCTCCGCGGGCTCTTCGGAGCAGTTAACTACACAGCTTAAGTTGTCTCCCCTCTTGAACGCTACCAGCCCCGGGGCTGCGCGCACCCAGCTGAACTCCGGGCCGGCAAGGTAGGGCCGTAGGCGTCTGCGCAGTTCACAGGCTTGGCGGTACAAAGCGAGAGTCGAGGTGGCGTCATGGCTCTGGTGGCTAACCGACAGCTGCGCCCACGACACCGGCTGTGGTAGCCACGGAGCGGCAGTCGAGAAACCCAAACCTGGGCCGCTCTCGTCCCACGGGATCGGGACACGGCAGCCGTCCCTTCCCCGCACCTTGCCGTCCGTGCGCAAGAAAGTGGGGTCTTGCAGGACGTTATCGGGCAGGTCTGTCACCTCAGGAAGGCCAAGCTCTTCGCCCTGGTAGACGAATGCGCTACCTGGAAGCGCCAGCATCAACAGAAGAGCCGCCCGTGCTCGGGATAGTCCGGCCGGCCCGTCACCGTACCGGGTTACATGGCGTACCACGTCATGGTTGGACAACACCCAGGTAGGCGCCGCGCCCACCTGGGTCAGGTTTGACAGGGTCGAAGATATGGTCCTTGCAAAAGCGTCGGCGTCCCAGTCACATTTTAGGAAATCGAAGTTGAAGGCCATGTGCAACTCGTCGGGGCGCAGATAGCGAGCTAACCGCGCGGGGGTTTTCACCCAAGCCTCGGCGAGGAAGACCCTCTCACCCGGATAGGCATCAAGGATCTTCCTCCACCGTCGGTAGATATCGTGGACCTCATCTCGATCCCAGTAGGGGTGGTCATCCCCGTTCATGCCCGACGGGTCCGGTTCGCCGTCGGCTTCTTCCTCGCCGTCGAAGTCCGGTAGGTCCTGGTCCTTGACCATACCGTGGGCGACGTCGATACGGAAGCCGTCGACACCTCTACCGAGCCAGAATCGCAGGACGTCGTCGAAGTAGCTCCTTACCTCCTCACACTCCCAGTTGAGATCCGGCTGACCCGGCGCGAACAGATGCAGGTACCACTCCGCCGGAACGCCGCCGGCACCTTGGGGATCTGAGTCGCTGACTCTGCTCCAAGCGGAACCGCCGAACACGCTCCGCCAGTTGTTCGGCGGTTCGTCACCGCATGGACCCCTGCCGGGCCTGAAAATGTAACGGTCCCTCTCGAAGCTACCTGGGGGAGATTCCAGAGCAGCCTGGAACCACTCGTGGCGTGACGACGTGTGGTTCGGCACGAGGTCTACGAGGACTCGCATGCCGAGCGCGTGCGCTTGGCCGAGCAGGGCGTCGAAGTCGGCGAGCGTCCCGAAAAGTGGGTCCACCTCGAAGTAATCCGCGACGTCGTAACCGCCATCCTCCTGGGGCGACTTGTAGAACGGGTTCAGCCAGATGCCGTCAACCCCCAGATCGGCGATGTAGTCGAGGCGCGAAGCCACGCCACGCAGGTCGCCCACGCCGTCACCGTCGGAGTCGGCGAAACTGCGCACGTAGACCTGGTACATAACTGCGTCACGCCACCATTCACGTCCGTCGCGAGCGTCGCCTTCTACGCCTGACAGCTGCTCGACTCCTTGGAAAACGTCGTCCATCTCTCAAGGCTACTTGTGGACCGGGTCGAACGTGACCAGAGCGGTGGCGCCCGGGGAGGGCGTAAGGGCTATACGAGCGCGGCTAAAGCCAGCCCTGCGCCGGCGCCGGCAAGCCCGAGGACGAGGGATCCCCCAGCGTTACACAAGGCGGACAGGTGACGGCCCTCTGCCATCAGGGCGACCGTCTCGTAAGTGAACGTGGAAAATGTCGTATACGCACCACAGAAGCCGGTTCCTACCAAGGCGACGGGCGCAGGGCCGAGGCGGTGGTGGACTGACAGTCCCACGACGAAACCGAGTAGCAACGCCCCCGTAAGGTTCACGACGAACGTGCCCCACGGGAACGACCCCTCAGTCCTGGTCGAGACGAACTGGTCCAGCAGGTACCTGGCGGGTGCTCCAAGCATCCCGCCGGCGCCGACCTCCAACAGGGTCATCACGACTGTGGGCCGCCGAGGGAGCGTTGGCGGTGGAGCACCACGCGAACTGGGCTGCGCACCACTAGGTGACCTTCGAGGAGGTCCCCTGCTTGTAAGAGGAACTCGTCGAGACGCTCGGGGCTCTCGACGATGGTGACTTCGACCGGTACGTCTTCGCTCAGCGACACGGCGTGACGCCGGTGGACATGGCCACTGTTCCCGAATCCTGATATCCCTGCCGTCACGGTAGCCCCTGCGAGTCCGGCCCGGCGGGCCCGCTCGACGAGCTCCACGTAGCGCGGCAGCTTGCCGTGTCGGTCGGTTTCCACCAGTAATACGCTCAGCCGCTCGCAGCGCTCCGGCAGAGCCGTCAACGGTCTCGCGGCTTCCTCGACGCCCCCGAAGACGTCGTGCTCCCGGCTTGGGAGGATGTCGTGCGCTTCCTGTCCCTGGCGAAAGCTTCGACTGGCAGCAGCGCCCGGGGTTCCAGCCGACCGGCGAGCACGCCCACCCAGCCGGCCACGAGCCCCCCGCAGAGTGACGCTGCGAGGTAGGCGAAGCCCGTGGAAAGGTGGCCATGCTGGAAAAGCTGGTCGGATTCCACCATGAAGGTGGACCACGTGGTGTAGGCCCCAATGAGCCCGCTCGCTATCAGCGGCCGCACGTACTCGCTGGGTCGCCAGCGCTCGAGCAGCACCGTAAGGAGCGCTCCGAGCACGAAGCTTCCCGTAATGTTGATCAGCAGCGTCGAGACTGGGAACGCAGCCGGCCCGGCCGGTAACGCCTGAGCCACCTCGTAGCGTAAACATGCTCCGACTACTCCTCCAGCGGCGACCGCTGCCACGATCCCCGGTCGCGGCCACACAAAGCGAACTCGGCTACGGGATGCAGGTGCTCCTGCTAGGGGGACTTGGCTTGCGTCGGACGGCCCTTCGGGCGGATCGCCGGGGTGTTGCATCCGAACACTGTAAGACTTAGGTGTATCGCTGATAGTGACGCTCCGGGCTAGAGGATCTGCTTGTCTAGGAGTCATCAGCCCGGAAGGCGGTTAAAGGCGAACCCCATCACCTATTTTATAATCTAGCAGCCGAGGCAACGGAGAGTCCTCACATCCCACGCAAGTGGCCAACGTGGTACCCACCCCGCCCAGAGTTTCGGATAGAGTTTGCGACGGCCATAGCCCTCAGCGCATGATGGCAGCTGGAGGGATGCGAGAGCGGCCGAATCGGACGGTCTCGAAAACCGTTGTGTCCTTTGGGCACCGTGGGTTCAAATCCCACTCCCTCCGCAGATCAGGGACCCTTTCGAGGGTCCCTGACTCTTTTACCTGGGCATCCAACGCAATCAGTCCGAAACCACAGGCCCTGCAAGCAAGACTGCGGGAACTGGCGCTATCTGACGGCATCATACGGCGGGACAGCTCGGGGGCAGGGGCGCCCGGGGTCAGCCGTAGGTGTCGACCAGTCCGACCGATCGGCCGGACCCGCCGGAGCTCGTGGCCTTTCCGCTCGTGGCCTTTCCGCTCCCGGCCGACGCGTAAGGGGAAGCAGGCCCCGAGGCCGACCTTGATCCGCCGAAGTTCGACGACGGGCCTGGCAGAGAAGCTGGGGGGTTGGCGGCCTGGCTGACGCCCGACCCTGGGTTTTGGTCGCTGCGCTGACCGGAGGTCGACGATCTGCCAGGTGAGGGCACGGGGGTCTGGTCCAGCGCCTGGAAGTAAGAGTCGAGGGCGCTTACCGAGGCTGCGACAGATCCGGCCGGAGCGAACAGGGGGTAGGTCGGCTTAGCTGTCGACCCAACGATTGCGATGCTGAGGTCCGACATCTTCCTTCCCTTCCGGCTAGTCGGTTCGGCTATCTGGAGATACGACGAACACTTGGCGTGTCCACTTACAGATGTCGGTGGCTGCCACCTGCCCTATTAGCCGCTACCTCGATTTCTCGGAATTCGTGAACGAGCGGGCGAAATAGAGCACGGGTTCGGGCAGTTGCTTTGGGACTTGCCAGTAGTTCTCACCGGTGTTACGCCCCGGAGCACGCCGAGGTGCTCAGGTTCGGCGTGACCGACCCCACAGAAGGTGTGCCAGGCCACCTATGACAGCAACGAGCAGAGCGAGCTTGATAACGGTCCATACCATCCCCACGACAGCATCGACCGCGGAGAGAGCGAACAACGCGACTACGAGTATGGCGGTGCCAGCGACTGCTGCTTTCACCACAGGATGTCCGCGACGGACGGGTTCTATAGCCATGGCGCACCTCCGAGGTGGGGCTCTACCGCTTCAACCTACACCCGCTTCCTGTCTGGGCCGTACGCGTGGAGGAGATTTTCAGCTCATTCTTCGGCGATGGGGCCTTCTACGTCTCAGGCCGCGCCCGGCCAGCGCACGACGACCGAGTCGAGCGCCGGCGGTCCGGTGGGCCACAGCCTCTCGATGGAAGAGCGGACCTCGCCGTCACGGGATGGTTCAAGGCACAGTCGCCGCCGCACGAACGATACATAGTCGTCACCCAACTCGGCGGCTTTGGCAGGCGGACGGCTGTCGAGGTGCAGCTCCGGCGTGTACCCGAGCTCCGCAAGCACTTCTGCGAAAAGGTTGGACGTCGGCTCGTCGGGCAAGTCCAGACCCCAATAGCTCTTCCACAGGGGAGCCAACCAAGCCGTGGGGTGCTTCTCTGTTAGCTCCACCACTACTGCGCACCGAGCGTGAGAACCCAACTCCGATACGAAGCGCGTTATCTCCGACACGTTGTAGACGACGTTGCGGCACACGACTACGTCGAACGCCCCGATCCGCTTGTCGGTCTCATGGCCCTGTGCCACGTCGGGCCATCGGCCGAGGATCCCCTCGAAGTCCACGCCACGAGACGCGGCGGCCTTGGCGAACGACTCGAGCATCTCAGGGGACTCGTCCACGCCGACGACAAGAGTGGCCTGACCCGCTAGCGGCAGGCTAGCCCGTCCCCCGCCGCAGCCGACGTCTAGGACAGTCCCGCCCGGCGGCAGCGATTCAGCCGCTAAGCGCTGGAGAGCACCCGCCGGGGCTGCGTCAGCGGCGAAAAGCGAAACCGGCAAAGCCCACGGAGACTCCACAGCACGAGCGAGAATCCACTCCGGTATCGCCCATCGCCCGAGAGCCTCAGCCCACCGCCTTGCGGCGTCACCAGCTAGGTTGCCTTGCACGACAAGACACTCTACCGTCGAGTCGAAGTGAGGCATCCAGCCGGTGGTCTCACCGAAAAGGCCGCCCTGCGCTTCGAAGAGCAGCCCACACGTTTGCACAGCTGACAAGCGCCCACACCCAGAGGACTCCGAGCGCGACATCGACCCGAACGCCATGACGGCGCGCTAGCCAAAATCCCGTGACAAACACCAGCAAGGCTACGATCGCGACCGCCACACCAGCGAAAGTTCGCCTTGCGCCCACCGACTCCGAAGCTTCTAAACGCCCAGACAGCCCTGCAGGGACCACTTTTGCCCTGTAATCCGACGCGACCAAGTCATAGAACTCGACCGCCCTGCCTCCGAGGAGCCGGGTCTCCTTCGCAGAGCCGTAGGCGAACACGGGCACTCCCACCACCGGGAAGACACAGCCTATGCCCGTCACCACCAGGCCAGCGATCTGGCGCACGCTCATCCGCCGCGCCCGTCGTGCCGTGACGCCGAGCAGGGCCGGTATCTGAGCTACCAAGGCAACAAGGGCTGCCGTAAGGCTTCTCCGCCCAACCTTCTCGCCCTGAGAAGGTATCGACGACAACGCGCTGGTAGCTTCGTCGACGCTCGGATACATGCCAGAGAAGACCAGGAACTCCGCCAGCCGTTGCGGCGAGGAAGGGTCGAGTCCGGCACTAGCAGCTATCCCGAGCACCATCGTTAGCTGGTTCAACCAGATCGACAGCAAACCGATTGGAGTGGCAATCAGGAACGAGGTGCCCGTCATCGCCCCGTCACGACGGGCCCTTAATAAAGCACGCTTGGGAACCGCCAACGACACTCTCGCCCCGGAGCTTCTCTGAGCACCGTCGGAGGGAATCGCCAGTAGGGCTTGATGTGCCTTCCAGTTACTCTCCAGGCGCGGTCGAAGAGCCTGGAATGTGTAAAGCAGGGCTATCTCGGGCCCGTGTCGTGGATCAATTTTCAGATCACTGAGCAGTGACATCGCCGGCGGGCTTCAGGGGCGGGCCGCAGCGTTGGACGTCACAGCCGGTTTCGTCTCGATTTGTGGGTCTACGTCAATGCGGGGCAGCTTCGAGTCCAGCCACTTCGGGAGCCACCATGCCAGCGGCCCGAGCAGGTTCATGATCGACGGCACCAGGACCATCCGGACGACGAACGCGTCCAGTATGACGGCAGCAGCCAGCCCAACGGCTATCATCTTGACTTCAACGCTAGTGGATCCCACGAAGGCCACGAAGACGCTTCCCATTATCAAAGCGGCGCTCGCGACGACACGGCCTACCGCAGCGAGGCCCGCCTCTACCGCTTCTTTTGCATCGCCGGTTCGATCCCAGTGCTCCTTGACGCGCGACACGAGGAAGATCTCGTAGTCCATGGAAAGGCCGAAGACGATTGCGAACATGAACACCGGCACGTAAGACTCGATCGGGACGTTCTCACTCACCCCCAAAACGCTTCTGCCCCAACCCCACTGGAAAACCGCTACCACGACCCCGTAAGCGGCGCAGATACTGACCAGGTTTAGCAACGCCGCTTTGACTGCCAGGACGAGGCTGCGGAAGGCCGTCGTTATGAGAACGAAACCGCACGCCACTACGACTGCGATGAGAAGCGGGAGCTTGGACGCCAGAGTTGAGGCAAACTGGATGTTGAGAGGGATATTCCCCGTGACGTAGCCAGTAGCGCCGGACCCGGCGAGGGCCTGAGGCATCGAATTGCCTACCAACTGGTCGAACAACGTAGTGGTCTGGCTCTGCTGGGGTGAGCTGGATGGGATCAGCTGGCCGACGAGGAGCACCCCGTTCGGTGTCGGCGTGAGTGGCGACATGCGCGCGACGTCGCGGACGCCTGCGAGATCCTTGGTCACTTTGGCGGAAAGGGACTGAGCAGCGGCAGAGGACGTCCCGTGAGCGAGTTGGACTACTACGGTAAAGGGTCCGTTTGCTCCAGGACCAAACCCTTTGGCGATGAGATCGTAGGCCTGTTTTGAGGAATACGAAAGCGGGTTGGCCCCGTCGTCGATAGTGCCGATGCGCATAGAAGCCAGCGGGATGGCGATCACACCCAGTAGGACGAGACCGGCAACCAGGTGAGTGCCAGGACGACGCCTAACCCCCAAAGCGTAGCGGTGCCACCAGTCCGATTCTGACCCTGCCTCGGCAACTGGACGCCTCCTCACCTTGAACTTGTCGACGGTGCTTCCGAGCAGGCCCAGAAACGCCGGAACCAAGGTGATCGCCCCCGCAGCAGCGCTTAGCACCCCGAACACTGCTGCCACCCCGAGCATCCCGAGGAAGCTGACCCCTGACGCGAACAGCGCCACGAGCGCTATCGACACAGTGGTGGCCGCCACTAGAACGGATTTTCCGCTGGTAACCACTGCATCGACCGCTGCGTCGACAGGTTTGGCACCGTCGATCACGCGCTGGCGGTGCCGGGTTATCAGGAACACCGAGTAGTCGATACCGACGCCCAGGCCGATCATCGTCGCAAGGGTCGGGGCGACGGTGCCAAAAGTCAACGAGGCCGCGGCGATGCCGAGCGATCCGAGACCGACGAGCACTGCGAGGAGTGCACCCACCAAGGGAGTTACGGCCGCTGCGAGACTCCCGAAAGCTACGAGCAGCACGACCAGGGCCGCAGCGAAGCCGACCAGCTCCGACTTTATGTCGCTCGCCTTGGGGTTGGTCAACTGGTCGAACTGACCGCCGTAGGCGACCGTAAGGCCAGCTTTGCCCAAAGGTCCATCCGCATTTTCGAGTTTGGAAAGCCAGGCCTTACCAAGCGAAGACGGCACGACCGCGACGTGGACGCTGATGATCGCTATCTTGCCGTCGGGCGAGACGAGTGGAGTCTTCGACGACAGTGGGTTGGCTACCGAGGTGACGTCGGGTAGCTTCTCGACATTGGCGACGGCTTCGCCGACGGCTGCAGCCTCCGATGCCACGCCGACAGTCGTGGATTCGACGACCACGTCACCGACGTGACCGCCAGCGCTCGGGTCGTTCGCAGTTAGCAGGTTGAACGCTGTCGCGGACTCTGTGCCGGAAAGGTTGACGTTATCGCTGTAGGTGGAACCTATCTTGTGGCTGAGGCCAAGAGCGAGTACCACGGCCAGCACCCACACAGCCAGAACTCTCAGGGGATGCGTAGCGCATGCCAGGCCTATCCTCCTCATCTGATACCTCCTGAGAAAGCGAAGCAGGCGAGCAACGGCCACGTCGAAACATAGGTTTCAAGACCACGTTTCGACTTCCAGGCTCCCAGCCGACTGACCCCTGAACCCCTGGTTACTATCATTCGATAACAGTCTAGAGACGACCGCTACCTCCGTCAAGGTCACGCTCCCCAGACGGCTCATCGGGCCCAGGCTGGGCTGGGCAAAACGCAGCTCAGCCCGGTATGGGTCAGGGCATACCCCTGCCGCAAGGGTCACGGAGCAGGCCGAGGCGCCGGGCCCTGGCGGACCAGCAGCACCCCCAAGATGAAAGCGACGCCAGCCGCCACGGCACCCGCCTTGAATGCCATCTGGTAGCCGTGGACCGACGCAGCCAAGGTCGCCTTCGCCAGCGCTGCAGCCCCTTGGGGAGAACCGCCCAGGTGGGAGAGCGCGTGGGAGATCTGATCCTTCGTAGCCGTAGCAGCCACGGTCACCAGCGCAGCCAGGCCAAGAGAACCTCCAACCTGCTGGCTGGTGTTCAACAGGGCGGACGCCAAGCCCGTCTCATGAGAGCCGACAGAAGCCACGGCACTAAGCGTCAGAGGCACGAAGGACAGGCCCATCCCGAGACCCACCAGGACTAATGGGCCGAACACCGAAGGGTAGCTGGAGGTGGAAGAAACAAACGACACCCAGATAAGCCCAGCTGTAACGAAGGCAGGCCCGACAGTCAGGAATGGCCTGGTCCCGTAACGACGGATCTTCTTGGAAACCGTCACCCCGGTGATCGCGACCGTGACAGGGATCGGCAGGTACGCCACCCCGGCGACAACCGGGCTGTAGTGCAAAACGTCTTGGAGAAACTGCGTCAAGAAATAGATCAGCGACAGCATCGCCGCGCCAAGCAGGAACATCATCGAGTAAGCAGCGGCCCGCTGACGATCGGCCAAGAACGCAAGGGGTACAAGCGGCCGTTCCGACACCCGCTCGATGAGCATGAAGGCTCCGAGCACGGCGCCACCCAAGGCCAGTGAAACTACCGTGGTAGCGCTGGCCCAGCCCGACGTCGGCGCTCGGACCAACCCGTAGACGACGAGCGCCATGCCAGCTGACACCGACAACGCGCCGGGCACGTCGAGACGGCCCCTGCGACTCTGGGTCGCCGGCAGCGTAGGACGGATGGCAGCTAAAACCGCTAGGCCGATGGGAACGTTTACGAACATGACCCACCGCCACGACGCTACGTCCACAAGGGCACCACCGAGTAGTAGCCCCAGAGCGCCGCCTGCGGCCGACATGCCGGCGTACACAGCCATGGCCCTGTTACGATCGGCACCCTCGTCGAAGGTCACCGCTATGAGGGACAACGCCGTGGGAGACGCGATAGCAGCACCGACGCCTTGTATTGCTCGGGCTGCGATCAGCCAAGCCTGGTCAGTGGCCAGCCCCCCTGCGAGTGAGGCCACCGTGAACACAGCGATACCCACCGCAAACATCCGCCTTCTGCCAAAGAGGTCACCGGTTCGTCCCCCGAGCAGTAGCATTCCTCCGAACACAAGAACGTAGGCATCGACAACCCAGGTCAGGTTCGTCGCTGAGAAGCCGAGCTCGCGTTGCATGGACGGCAGCGCTATATTCACGATGGTCAAGTCGAGCATCACCATGAGCTGCGCAGCCGCGATGACGACCAGAGCAAGGCTGTGCCTACGCTGAGCCTGCGGCGCCTCTTGCGCCGGTGTCATTGTCACGACCTACTCCCATCGGCGTCGGTGCCGCGCGTCGCCCAAGCCACCACGTCGACCAGCGGGTTTTCCCCGTCTCCGCCCATGCGCTCACGGCGTGCAACTTCTACTTGGAACCCCTCGAAGAGACCCTGCAGCAGTGCCTCCGTATAGAGCCTGACCGGGTCAGGGGGCCCCGCCCTGCCGATCGACTCGAGGTGATGGCCGACTACATAGAAGTGCCCTCCGGGGGCCACTGCACGACCGAAGCGGGGAAAAAGCTCCTCGCGCTCGCCTGGTGCAAAATGCATGTTGGCTAGCACTACAAGGTCGAACTGAGCGGCGGGAGGCTCGTAGTCTGCCAGATCCGCCCGAAGCCACTCCGCCGTTACCCCGGCTTCGGCGGCCCGATGGGCTGCTTGGCCGAGCCCGACGGCCGAGGCATCCACTCCGGTCACCTGCCAGCCCTGGCCAGCCAGCCATATGGCGTTACGGCCCGGTCCGCACCCAAGGTCCAGTGCCCGCCCCGGCCTCAGAGGGCCGACTTTCTCCACGAGAGACTCGTCGGGCTTGCCGGGCCATTCGGCCGAGGCAAAGCGTTCGTCCCAGACAGCCCCAGGACCTGAGGGGCCGGGGGCGACCGAGTGCCCATGATGGGGCCAGGAGGAATTGTGCCCTGAAGGGTCGAGGCTCATGTGAGCTCCTTTCGCAGTCTGCCCGGATGGGTCCGGCTCGACGTAGCTGTAGCGGTCAAGGAAGGTCTTGTATGCTCCTGGGAACCGATGCCAGGAGCCCCGGATGCGGCCGATTTTGCAGGTAGCGGGAAGCCGGGGCGCTGCCGCCTGGGTGCGTCGGCCGGCAGGCCGAGATGATCTTCCAGCACACCAAGGGCGTCTATCAGGGCCTTACGTCGGTGCTCTCCGAGCACCTGCGACAGATGACCTTCTCTAGACGCGACCATGCCCTCCACTTTCAATGCCATCACGGCGCCTTGCGCCGTGACTTCGAGCGATCGCGGACGCCGGTCCCCTCCCCGGTGGGCGCTGCGGATCAGGCCTCGGTCTTCGAGTTCGTCAGCGCATCGCTTGGCGCTCATCGGGTCAGTACCGAGACGCCTGGAAAGGTGACGCAGCGAACACCCAGGATCGTCGCTGAGAGCGCGCAGAAGCGCCACCTGAGGTGGCGTCAAACCAAGGTTCGTAAGTTCCGCAGCCCAAGCCGAGCGCATCACCCGAGCGACCCGGCTCAGGCGGAACCCGATTCCGGCCTCTAAGCCTTCGAGGAGAGTCGTATCGTCGGATTGCGCCACGCTCTCTATAACTGTCACAGGAGTGACAGTATTCCCACCTGCCGTGAAGCGTGGGGCGTAGGGTCGCACTGGCCGCGGCGCGAAACAGCCCGGGTGCCGCCCTTGGTCTGGGCTGCACCCGGGCGGTCGCCGGCTGCTGGGTTTCGCTCCTTATTAGCCGGGTCAGGCTGCCGAGTTGGTACCGCTCGCGCTCGTCGAGGACGACGACGGCGGAGCCCCGAGGCCGAACGCCTGGCGGCTCGCCCCAATCTTGGTCGTGTCCACTATCGAAGTGGCAGTTTCGCTGCCGGACTGCGTTTCGGCGGTTATACGCACCGAGTCGTTCTGGGCCACCGCCCCGATTCCTCCGGCCTGGGAGTCCACGACCGTCGACGAAGTAACAGCGTAGGTCTGGCTGTAGCCGTCCGCACTTTTCACCGTGATCGAGCTCTGCGACACGGAACTGACCGTGCCCACCTGGGTTTCCTCGGTCACATAGCTACCGGATGGGGTCTTTACGGTGAACACACCGTGCAGCACGTCGCCGCCCATCATCGGCCCTCCCATCGGGCCGCCGAAGCCGGGACCGAAGTGCCCTCTCGGCCCCGCAGGGGGCTTGGTGGATGACGAGGAACTTCCCGTCGACGAAGACGAACCGCTCGACGTGGAAGTTGCGAGTGACGCTGCGGACGAGTGCGTCGACGGCGACCCGGAGAGAGCGAAGGCAGCTCCAGCCCCTCCGAAGCCGAGCAAGGCTGTCAAGCCCACGGTAGCGGCGGCGCGGGGGACTCTCCGCCGCCTGCGCGGGGTTACACCCTCGATTGGCTGGTCATATGGCTGTTCGGTCATTTCTGCTCCTTTGTATTTTCCTACCCGTGTCGGCCCGAAATCGACCGGCGTCGACGTTCACGCACCTATAGTCGCCATGCCCCATGAGCGACGACTTAGACGACCCTTGGGATCGTCTGGCTTTAGGCTTGGAAAACTCTCAGAGCCGGGCTGTGCCACACTCGAAGTGCCAGGCGTACAAGTGCCAAGCGCACGACAGGAGGATGATGTAGACATGGAGGTAGGTCTTCACGTTTCGAGCTTCAGTTGGCCGGGCGGAGCACGCTCCACCGCAGCCGACCTTTCTGCCGTAGCCGCAACGGCCGAACGGTACGGTTTTGCGAAGTTGAGCGTCATGGACCACTTGTGGCAGATAGGTCACATCGGACCACCCGAACAGGAGATGCTCGAGGCATACACCACGCTCGGGTTCTTGGCGGCCAGAACCGAGAAGATCGAGCTCCTCGCATGGGTGACAGCCGTCGTCTACAGGGACCCCGGTCTGCTGGCGAAGGCCGTAACCACTTTGGACGTGTTGTCGGGCGGGCGAGCTTGGCTGGGAATCGGAGCCGCTTGGAACAAGCAGGAGGCCGACGGCCTTGGGCTTTTCTTCCCTCCATTGTCAGAGCGTTTCGAGCGCTTGGAGGAAGCGCTCGAAATATGCCTCGCCATGTGGTCGGACAGCGACTCCCCCTACGAGGGCAGGCACTACCGACTGGGGCGTACCCTCAACTCCCCCCAGGCTATCCGCCGTCCTCATCCTCCGATCCTGATCGGCGGGGCCGGTGAACGCAAGACCCTCAGGCTGGTTGCCCGCTACGCCCAAGCCTGCAACTTGCCTCTGGCGGCGGACCTTGAGCACAAGCTAGTTGTACTTCGCAGGCACTGCGAGGATGTAGGCCGCGACTACGACGAAATCGACAAGACGGTGATCGGCCCTCTCGACCCCGGCCGGGACGGAGAAAAGGTCGACGAGCTCATCGGCTCCATGCGCCGCCTGTCTGCACTTGGAGTCAGCCATTACCACGGCTCGGTCCCAGGAGCAGCGTCTCTGACACCTCTGCAGGTCCTCGGAGAGCGGGTGATACCAGCCGTAGCGGAACTGTGAGCTGCCGGCTTTGATTCTCCGCTCGCCGTCCAGAGATAGTCTGCGACAGTTCGCCGTTGTCGGCGGTGTCGCAACCATAGCCGGGCTGCTGTTCGGCAGACTCATAGCCCCTTTCGATCTGATCGTCTTTATCGACGCCGGTCGGGCCGTGCTGCACGGCTCCAACCCATATGTGAACGTGAGTTCCCCGGAGTTCCGATCAGGCCACGCCTTCGTCTACCCGCTTTTCGTCGCGTGGGTGTTCGCCCCCCTGGCGCTTCTCCCGTTGCACATCGCCGAGAGGCTCTTCGAGGTTGCCTCCATCGTTGCGATCGCCGGCGGTGCCAGGCTGCTGGGACGACGGGAGACCCTCGTCCCCGGGCTCGTCATAGCGAGCGCCACGACAATCGTTGGCCTGCAAATGGGCACTATCAATGGCCTCCTCGTGGGTGGTTTGGGAGTCTCCTGGCACCTTCGGAACCGACATCCGTTGCTGTCCGGGATCTTCTTGGGGATGATCGGATCCGCAAAGCTTTTCCTCCTGCCATTGCTGGCCTGGCCTGTTCTCACCCGCCGCAAAGCGAGCACCTTGTCGGCTGTCCTAACAGCGTGTGCAACCCTCGGCCTCAGCCTGGCGTTCAGCTCGCTCGGCCCGAGGTCCTACCTTGCGATGCTGAGCTCCCTCGAGCACAACGAGACCGCCCGAAGCTGGTCCCTCGCCTCTCTGATGATAGGAGCAGGGTTGGACGTGTCCGTGGCCACCAAGGTCGCCCCGCTTCTCGTAGGCGCCGGCCTGTTGGCAATCTGGCGGCAACGCCGGACGTTGACCGACAGGCAGATGCTTGGAATGCTCATACTGGCAAGCCTGCTCCTCAGCCCGATCCTCTGGAGCTCGTACCTGGTCCTGGCCGAGGCGACGCTGCTAGTGGTGGATGCCCCAGAGCTGTTCGTAGCCTTTGCGGGCCTGGTCAGCTGGGTTCTCGTGACACCCGACGTTGCCTCTCGCGAGCGGATCGCTTTCGGTTTCGTTCTCAGCGCCACGCTGCTCGTCGCTGCAGCTGTCCGTTCGAAACGAACGAAGCCTCCAGGCTGGCTCAGGGCAATCGTCCCCGCCGCTGACCTAAGGCCGGTCGCTGCTCTAGCTCTGTGCGTCGCAGCGCTGGCCGCCGCCGGGTATGCGCTCCTCCCGTCACGTCTCTCAAGCCCCCTGCCAACTGTCGCCTTTATCACGGGTGTCGGGCTGTGGACGTTGAGAGCTCCGCCCGGATCCGGTGGTCGAGTCGCCGGCCACCCCGCTTGAGGTCTCCTGAGACTGCGGACCTGCTGGCGCCGCGGACCCCGCGTTACCCGCCAGGCGGGACTCTCGTCCGTAGGGGGAAGGGTCGTAGTACCGTACCCCGATCAAAGCGTCCGGCAGGTACTGTTGGGCCACCCAAGCCCCCGGGAAGTCATGAGGGTATTTGTAACCAACGCCGTGACCTACGGTCGCAGCTCCCCCATAGTGGGCGTCCCTCAGATGCGCCGGAACCGGTCCGCCGGGGCGGGAGCGCACGTCCTCTAGGGCGGCCCAGACTGCCAAGGCGGTCCGGTTCGACTTGGGCGCGGTCGCCAGATGGACGACGGCCTGGGCAAGGTTCAGCTGGGCCTCAGGCAAACCCACGAACTCGACAGCCTGCGCCGCGGCGGTCGCGACCAGCAGGCTCGTCGGATCCGCCATTCCAATGTCCTCGCTGGCCAGAACGACGAGGCGCCTCGCGATGAAGCGGGGGTCCTCCCCCGCGACGATCATCCGGGCCAGCCAGTGCAGACCCGCGTCGGGATCGGAACCGCGTATCGACTTGATCAGGGCGCTGACCACGTCATAGTGATCGTCACGACCCCAGGTGAGCGCCCGGGCGGAGCGAGCCTTCTCCACGTCGGCGAGCGTCACGTTACGGCCCTCCCCAGCGACAGCGACGGCGACCTCAAGGGTGGTCAGCAGAGCACGGCCGTCACCGTCCACCGAGCTCACGATGGCATCCGCGGCGTCGGGTTCGATCAATACCTCCTCCAGTCTCAGGGCTCTTCTCAGGAGAGTCTCTAAGGATGACCTGCTCAGAGGTTCCAGACGAAGTAGCGTCGATCGGGAAAGCAGCGGGCCGTTCACCTCGAAGAAGGGGTTCTCGGTGGTAGCGCCCACCAGGGTCAAGGTTCCGTCCTCGACACTCGGCAGGAGAGCGTCCTGTTGGGACTTGGAGAAACGGTGCACCTCGTCGACGAGAAGGACGGTCGCCGTGGAGCCCTCCGCGAGACGTCGTCGGGCCCGCTCGGCAGCCTCACGGACGTCCTTGACTCCCGCTGTCACAGCACTCAAGGGCTCGAATGCCGCACCCACGGAGTCCGCTAGGAGCCTTGCTATCGTAGTCTTACCAGTACCCGGCGGCCCCCAGAGAATCACCGAACTGAGACGGCCAGACTCGATGAGCGCGGTCAGAACTCCCCTCGGCCCCAGGAGGTGGTCTTGACCGACCACGTCGGCCAGCCGTCTGGGGCGCAATCTCGCCGCTAAGGGGCCCCCCTCACGCAGACGCTCCTCAAGGGCATGCTCGAACAGGCTGGGTGACGGTCCCGGCCCCGACGGCGTGCCGAACCGTCGATTATCGCTACTAGTCACCCTAATACTGTGACCCATACCTCGCGCCCTGCGGTACTCCTGGCATCGACGAGGCGATAATGGCTAGCTTCAAGCGACGCCTACTACGAGGGAGAAGCATGACACAGGGTCCGCTTGAAGGTCTAAGGGTGCTTGACCTGACAAACGACACCGGGCGATTCGCTACGAAGCTTCTCGCCGAAGCCGGAGCGGACGTGATCCGCATCGGCAGTGGCACCGCCGGACCTGCCATGGTCGACCCGGCAGCCAGGCAGATCGGCGGGGTCGCCGACTGGTGGTACGACAACTCCAAGCGCAGGGCCGAAGTAGACCTCGATACCGATGAGGGTCGCAGCACCTACATACGTCTCGCCACTTCCTGTGACCTACTCGTCGAAACCGAAGCACCGGGGAGGCTCTCGGCGTTGGGAATCGACCACGCCGACCTTGCAAGCACCAACCCGGGCCTCGTGCAAGTTTCGCTGACACCTTTCGGACGGACCGGCCCCCGTGCGCACTGGCAAACCAGCGATCTGGTTGCGGGCGCTCTAGGCGGCGTGATGTCACTCACTGGCCTTCCGGAGTTACCGCTCAACTCCTGGGGAAGGCAGACCTACAACGTGGCGGGCTTCGTTGCAGCTATCAGTGGTCTTGCAGCACTGAGAGCGTCGCGACGCTCGGGTTGTGGTGAGCTCGTAGACGTCTCGCTCCACGAGGCGGTTTGCACGACAGTGGAGCAGTTGCTGTTCCAGTATTGGTTCGACGACGTCCTCCCCTACCCCAAAGTCGCCGAACGCCAAGGGTCACTTCACTGGATTCGCGCCTACAAGGTAGTGCCGGCTCGACGCGGCTGGGCCATGGTCACACCGACACCTAACGCCCCGGGCCTGCTCGCCTGGATGGCACAGGAGGGATTCCCGGCCGCAGTCGAGCTCGCGAAGCGGCCTCTGGCGGAACTGATAGGAGACCTGGACACCGTGATGGCGGTAGTCGGTGACTTCGCTACCACCAAAGATGCCGGAGACCTGTTCAAGGAAGCACAGTCCCGCCACATTGCCTTCGCCGAGGTCCAAAGCGTGTCCCAGGTAGCCACCAACCCGCAGCATGAATACCGGGGGTTCTTCCGTGATACCGACTGGGGCGGCCCCAAGGTAACCATTCCGGGTCCCGTTGCTCATTTCAGCCGGACGCCCGCCCCCACCCCGCGTCCACCCGAGGATCTCGCAGAGGTATTCCAGGAGGAGAGTTTCCTCGAGCGCCGGGCTCCCTACCTCGTGAATGTCGCGTCGGGTAACGGAAGCCCCCCCATCGAGGTGGGCAAACCACTTGCCGGCCTTCGCATCCTCGACCTGAGCCACGTCCTAGCCGGGCCGATGTGCACTCGGATCCTCGGCGACCTCGGCGCTGACGTGATAAAAGTGCAGACCCAGCAGCGAGCGACGACGGTCAACGATCCTTCACACCCGTACTTCTACGAGTGGAACCGCTCGAAGAGGGCGGTCACTCTCAACATGAGCCATGAGCGAGCGCCTGGCGTCATGCGTAAGCTGATTGGGTCGGCCGACGTGCTGATCGAGAACTTCTCAGCGGGGGTCCTAGATCGTTGGGGCCTGTCATACGGCCAGGCGGCCCAGTGGAACCCACGGCTAGTCTACGTCACGATGTCGGGGTGCGGCCACAGCGGACCGTGGTCGAAACTGGTCACATACGCTCCCACGATCCACGCCCTGTGCGGGCTCACCTATCTGACAAACCCACCCGGGCGTGGGGACATCGGGCCGGGCTTCTCCCTCAACGATCACGCTGCCGGCCTGTCAGCGGCGTTCGCTGTGCTCGGCGCCCTCGAAGAGCGTGAGCGAAGTGGCCTCGGCCAGCACGTCGATATCTCCCAGATGGAGACCGGCGGCTACCTGATCGGCCCAGCGCTCATCGACTACCTCAACAACGACCGGGAGGCTGAACCTGCAGGCAACGGCGACTGGTTCACCCCCATGGCACCCAACGACTGCTACCCGACCGCCGATGGGTCCTGGCTCGCAGTCACCTGCCGCGACGACGACGACTGGGGTCGCCTGCTCGACGCGACCGGGCTACAAGCCGACCCTTCGCTACTTAGCGCTGCCGAGCGCGTCACTCGAACCGCTGAGGTCGACGAGCTCGTCGGCGGCTGGGTGGCTACAGTGCCCGCCGAAACGGCCGAGAGGACCCTACAAGAGGGCGGGGTGCCGGCAGGTAGGTTACAGAATGCTGGGGACCTGATGGCCGACCCTCAGCTCGAGGAACGAACCATGTGGCGACGTTTCGAGCACCCGACCTTCGGGCAGCGACCCTACGACCGTTTCCCGGCACTTTTTGGAAGGTCCAATCTGGAACCGTACCGCCGGCCGGCCGCCTATCCAGGTGAAGACAACTTCGAGGTGTACCCGGAGCTTCTCGAAATCGACGAGGTTGAAGTCGCCGAGGCCATGAGTGACGGCCTGTTCTCCTAAGCTTCCCTGATGATGGCACGCCAGCCACCCAGTCGTCCTAGACACCGAGCGGGTCTATCATGGCAGGAGTGAGAACCCCTGCAGAGCTGACGGGACCCGAACGTCGTTGACCGTGCTCGTAGTCGGGTTGGCTGTGGCCGTCGCCCTTCTAGGTGTGCTTGTAGCGGGACTCTTGAGAGGCCACGCCGAGGTCCTACGGGCCCTCCATGAGCTTGGTGTTGACCTAGACCCGTCGTCCTCTCCGCGGCGCGAGAGTAACACCGGTTGGGTTGGGGTAAGAAGTCCGGGGACAGCCCGGCGGGTGGGTACACGGCCCACCCCGCGGCGCCCCAGCGAAAGTGACGTAGTCGACTTAACAGGGTCGACTCCGTCCGGGGACTCTGTCAGTCTGGCCGTCGCTGGCGTGGGGCACGACACCCTCATCGCCTTCCTGACGTCTGGTTGCGCAACGTGCCGGAGCTTTTGGGAGGCGTTCCGATCATCGGAGTTAGAGGTGCCCGGCGGAGCCCGCCTCGTGGTCGTTACCCGAGGTTCTGAAGCGGAATCGCCCGGGGCGATAGCCAACCTGGCCGGCGACTTGCCTGTCGTCATGTCCAGCGAAGTGTGGGAGCACTATGACATCCCCTACGCCCCTTACTTCGTCTACGTTTCGGGTCCGGGGTCACAGGTGGTCGGCGAAGGAGTCGCAGCTGGTTGGGAGGAAGTGAAGCTCCTTGTCTCCAACGCTGTGACTGACGGAACGACTGCGCCGAAAAAGGGCTGGAGAGCCCGGTCACCGGCCGACCAGCGTCGCGACGACTTCGTCGACCGCCAGCTCCGCGAGGCGGGTATCGAGCCTGGCGACCCCCGGCTGTACCCCACATCGATCACCGACGCCGGTGGCGGAAGTTGACGACATACATCTCCGGTTTCGGTCTCAGCCTGACCGTCCCACGAGGATGGGAGGCTGTCATATACCGACGGGTCCCTTCAGCGGACGAGGCGACGCACCCGGTAATTCAAGCCGCAACGGTGCCGATCCCGTCGCAACGCGGGGACTACGGAGGCGGCATCGTCGAAAGTCTCGGATCGAACGACGTCTTCGTTGCGTTCTTGGAGTTCGGGCCGCAGGCTGCAGGTTCAGCCCTTTTCCCTTCGGTGCTCGATGTTCCGGAGCTCAGCCCCGACTCTTTCAGGGCTAGACAGCTGCAGCGGACCATTCCAGGCCAGGCTGGGGTCCAACGATTTTTCTCCATTGCAGGACGCAGCTTCTGCCTGTACTCGGTTATCGGGGCTTTCACAGCTCGCTTTGCTCTCTGCGGGCAGGCTAACGAGTTGATCGGTTCTCTTCGCGTGCAGGAGGGGCAGTGACTGCGCTCGAACCGGCATCTGCGGTATTCTTGGCCTCGGCGGCGGTCCTCGGGGTGGCCGGAGTCGCCAAGGTACTGAAGCCGGGTGACACGTCCAGAGCCTTGCGCATGGCCGGACTACCTGGCCATCCGTGGACAGTCCGCTCTGGCGGGGCAGTGGAGTTAGCCGTGTCAATCTCCGCGTTCGCCCTACCCGGCACGCTGACAGGAGCGCTGGTGGCTTTCTCATACGCAGGTTTCGCTGCCTTCGTGGCCACCGCTATTGGGAGGGGATGGCCGCTGTCGTCGTGCGGATGCTTCGGTCGTCCTGACGCCCGGCCGGGCCCGGCGCACTTGGTCCTCAACCTGGCGGCCACCGCGGGCGCCTGCTGGTGGGCCATAGAGCCCCCCGCCAGCGGATGGCGGATAGTTGACCACCAACCCGGACATGGGATTGCCCTGTTGGTAGTAAGCCTCGTTTTAGCCCAACTCGCCTATCTTGTCTGGACTCGTCCCGCACTGAGCTTCGTCGTTGGCACGAGGACCTAAGCTAGGCTCTGGGGTATACAACCGTTTCGGTCAGCCCGTAAGGGAAAGACCTCTGGAGGAGGGATCTTTGCGCGAAGGAGAGGAACCTTGAACCTGGACTTCGCCAAACCGGTCGCCGACTTCCTGGTAACTCGAACGTCGAGGCGCGGCTTCCTCGCGAAAGCGACCGTCGCCGCTGCAGCAATGACCGTTGCACCAGTCGATTTCCTCCTCAAACCTGGCACCGCCTACGGATTCATATGCGAGTGTGTTCCCGGAACTGGCTGTGGCTGCTCCTCGATGTGCTGCGACGGCTATACGCAGTTCTGCTGCACCATCAACAACGGCATCAACGGCTGCCCGCCGGGCACATTCGCCGGGGGATGGTGGAAGGCGGACGGCTCGCAGTACTGCGCAGGCCCCCGCTACTACATCGACTGCATGGGCGAATGCCAGGGGTGCGGCTGCGACGGCAGCAACTTCTGCCCCACCTGCGACAACCTAACCTGCGAGTGCGCGCTCGGTTCATGCGATAACCGCCACGTCGGATGTACGGAGTTCCGTTACGGACAGTGCCATCAAGAGATCGCATGCACCGGTCGCATAGCCTGCCGTGTCGTGTCGTGCACCCCTCCGTGGCTGCTCGATCCGGCGTGCAGCACCGTGTCGCAGACCGACGACAGCACAGCCGACCACTACGCTCCGTGCCAGGACGGCCCCCGGACCTTCAGTCCGCTCTTCGTCGGGATCGCGGCTATACCAAACGGCGGCGGGTACTGGCTGGTAGACGCCGCCGGCGGGGTGCACGCATACGGAGGCGCCATGTACTACGGCTCCATGTACGGGACTGCTCTAAACAAGCCGGTCGTAGGGATAGCTTCCACATCCGATGGCGGCGGGTACTGGCTCGTCGCCGCCGACGGCGGGATCTTCAGCTTCGGAGACGCGGCATTCGACGGCTCCACCGGGAACATCTCTTTGAACAAGCCGATCGTCGGAATGAGCGACGACTCACACTCGGGAGGCTACAGGTTCGTCGCTGCGGACGGAGGAGTGTTCGACTTCTCAGCCCCCTTCTATGGGTCCACCGGGAACATGGTCCTTAACAAGCCCGTCGTGGGCATGGCGCCAACTCCAGACAACGCCGGTTATTGGCTGGCTGCTTCTGATGGTGGGGTGTTCAGCTTTGGGAACGCGGACTTTTACGGCTCGATGGGTGCCGTAACTCTCAACGAGCCCGTAGTGGGCATAGCGGCAACTCCAAGCGGGAAGGGATACTGGCTCGTCGCCGCCGACGGCGGGGTCTTCAGCTTCGGAGATGCCGGCTTCTACGGCTCGCTTGGAGCATCTGCGCTGGCCAGCCCTATCGTCGGAATCGCAGCAACGCCTACAGGCAAGGGGTACTGGATGGTCTCCGAACTAGGCATCGTCTACCCCTTTGGCGACGCCGTGGCATACCCGGCGGTCCAGTGACCTCCGCTCTCGCCTACCGGCCATCGACCACGGAACGCAAACAGGAGTCGCTCGACTGATGTCGTCTTTGTACCTAAACCTCGGTTTGGTAACAGCGCTACTGTCGGCCGCCCGTTCGACCTGGTCGCCATGCGGGCTTTCGATGCTGTCGAGCATAACCCCCTTCGGCGAACGCGCCCGGGGAACTCGGTTCGCATGGACTGCAGGTTGGTTCATAACAGGAGGTGTGCTGGGAGGGGCAACTCTCGGCGGGTTCGGCACTCTCGTGGCGCTCATCGCGAGGATCGCAACCGGCTCGCCGGATGCTGCAGCACCGCTGGAAGAAAGTCCCGCCATAGCGCTGAGCGCACTTGTAGCGCTGATAGCCATTGCGGGATCCGCAGTTGACCTTGGACTGATGGGTCCGGTCCTGCCCGTCATCCAGCGCCAGGTCGATGACGGTTGGATGAGACGCCTGAGGCCGTGGGTGTACGGTGTCGGCTTCGGATGGCAGATCGGCTTCGGCTTCGCCACCTACCTCATGACCGCGGGCGTCGCGCTGACACTGACTCTGGCCATCGCCGCAGGAGTGTCAAGCGCTTCAGTCATACCGACCCTCGCCGTTTGCAGCTTTTTTGGCTTAGCGCGGGGGGTGACAGTACTTCTTGGAGCTAAAGCTTCAACTCCTTCAAAGCTTCGCTCGATTCACTCCAATCTAGAGCGCTTCGAAAATCCAGTGCGCCTGGCCTCTTCGATCTCGCAGGTCGGAGTTTTCGTTGCGTTAGTTTCGGCTTTGGTATTTGCCTCCGCCGGTGGTTTTGGCGTTCGTGCAGCTTGGTCGGCGGGACTTCCCCTGGCAGTGCTTGCTTCAAGCCTTGCGCCTCTCGCCACTGCTTCAGCTAAGGGTCGGAACAAGCCTAGCTCTCCTCGCTTTAGCCCAACTAGCACATCCGACAAGGTCACGTCGGGCACTGCCGCGAGATGAAGCGACTGGCGCGATGTCCAAGAAGGCGAGTCCCTGCGAAGCACCGCCTTCTGGTTTTAGGCGCTCTCCTCCTGGCTTCGTGCGGTTCCAACCAGACCTCGGTGACAAAGATCATCCCCACTCAAGGAACAGTCACAATCGAAACACCGACCTCGGCGGCAGGTGGACCGGGAACATCGTCTGAGACAGTTCCGACCGTCTTCAACTGCGGTGGTGGAGCTTTCGAACCCAAAACCCTCCTAGTCACCTGCGCCAACGCAGCCAAGGACGCCGCCACCATCGTGACCGGCGTATCCTGGACTTCGTGGTCATCCACGACCGCTGCTGGGATGGGCACGGTACATCTTTACGTGGCCGGCAAGTCCGTCAGCGCTGCAGCAAACCTCACCCTCAGTGACGTCACGCAAACCTCAAACGGCTTGCAGTTCTCCAAGCTTTCACTCGCATGGTCTGGCCCTTCACCCGACGGTCAGCCGACCCTGGCCCTTCCTCTCGCGGTGGCCCCCCAACCGTAGAAAGCCCCTGTTTCGTTCCAAGCGGAATGCAGGAGTCCGTATCGTCACCATCGAGATAGTCGTCTATGATCCCGGTTGTGCGACTCATCCGGCGGACCGTGATGGCCCTCGGGGTAACCGCCGTCATTGCCGTGATCGTGCGCCTCAGAGGAACTGGCGGCACACCACCCCAACGCGGAGGGTGGCGAGAAATATCCACCGACGATCTCGGCTGAGGACATCTACATGTTACGCGTAGCCGTTGTCGGGATCGGAGCCGTAGGCTCCAAAGTAATCAACTTCCTCGCGGCTTCGGACGAGGTGGAATCTGTAGTCGCGATACACGGAGGATCGCGTCCTAGACGAAGGGGTTCCAGGTCTGCCGCCCGAACCGCAGACGGCACTGGCGTCACCGCGACAGACCTGAAAGTCTCTTTTCGGGACATCGGGGAGGTTACCGACTTGGACGTGGACGTCACTGTGGTGACAGTCCCAGACTTGGTCAGGCACTTCATGGAACGTAGCCTCGAAACGGGCGGCAACCTGGTCACACCTGTCGACGAACCGAGCGTCCTACGTCGCGCTCTCAGAGTTGACGATACCGCCCGGGAACGTCGCTGCGGCATCACCCTGGGCACGGGGATGGCCCCAGGCTTGTCTTGTATCCTCAGCCGTCTGCTAGGAGTAGCTGGTACAGGGCTGGGCTACGGGGGCGGTTTTGACTCAGTTGAGGAAGTCCATGTGGCCAGCGCTGGCACGGGGGGACCGACGTGCGCCCGGCGACACCACTCGGCGCTAGCAGCCATCTCCGTCGACTGGCAAGAAGGCGCATGGAGGCGTAGGCCGGGAGGCTCCGGACGCGAACTCGTGTGGTTTCCCGGTCCGGTTGGAGGAGCCGACTGCTACAGAGCCTTCTTGGCTGATCCGATGCTCCTCGTTCGTGCCTATCCCTCAGCGAGGAGGATAACATCAAGGATCGAAGCCACCCGGCGGGACCGGCTTACCTCTCCCTTACCGATGCTGCGCAGACCTCACCCAGAAGGCCTGATCGGTGCTGTAAGGGTAGAGATGAGAGGTTTCGTCGGCACTGAGGCCGTAACTCGGGCACTCGGAGCAGCGGGAAGGCCCGCTGGGATCGCTGCAGCGGTCAGCGCCGTCGCGGCGCGCTGGGCGGCGCAAGGTCGCCTCGCGCGTTGGGGATCAGGCGGTCTCGCGGAGATGATCGACGATCCTGTCGCGTTCGTTCGGGATCTCGCTGCTCTAGGTGTCACTATCTCCGAGTTCGTTGGTGGGGACATTTGACATTGCCTGAGCCGAGAAGCCCCTAAAGAATCAACTTTTAGATCCCATCCTAAACGCCGGCTGATGGCGGCGGATCTCCCGTCTGGCAATGGTCATCTTGTGCACCTCGTCAGGACCATCAGCTATACGCAAAGTCCGCATCCCCGCATACATGTGAGCAAGAGGGGTGAACTGGGTAACGCCTGCCGCACCGTGTACCTGAATAGCACGATCGATGACCTCCAACGCCATCCTGGGTACTGCCACCTTAATGCCCGATATTTCGGTAGCGGCCGCCTTGCTGCCGACCGTGTCCATCAGGTGAGCAGCCTTCATCACATATTCCCGTGCCATGTCGATCGCTATGCGCGACTCTGCGATCCAGTCCTGTATGAGCCCCTTGTGCGCCAAGGAGGAGCCAAAAGCATGCCGTTCCAATGAACGAGACACCATGAGCTCCAAGGCGCGCTCGGCGACGCCGATAGAACGCATGCAGTGGTGGATCCTTCCGGGGCCTAGCCGGGCCTGGGCTATGGCAAAGCCTCCCCCCTCTTGGCCCAGGAGATGGTCGGAGGGAATTTTGACATCTCTGTAGACGACCTCCGGGTGGCCGCCGACCTCGCTATAGCCGAATACACTCGGCAACATGCCGATCGATACGCCAGGAGTGTCCAGCGGGACAACTACCATCGACTGGCGCAGGTGCGGTGGCCCCTCGGGATCGGTCACTCCCATCACCACGAGAACTTTGCAGCGGGGGGACGCCGCCCCCGAACTGAACCATTTCCTACCGTTCAGAACGTATCCACTGGGGGTCCGCTCTATTCGCAGTCCGATGTTGGTGGCGTCCGAAGATGCCACGTCCGGCTCGGTCATCGAAAAGGCGCTACGAATCTCCCCAGCCAAAAGCGGATCTAACCACGTCGCTTTCACCCTGTCCGTTCCGTACTTGTGGATGATCTCCATGTTGCCGGTGTCTGGAGCAGAGCAGTTGAGCGCCTCCGATGCGAACCCAACCCGGCCCAGCGCCTCCGAAATAGGCGCATAGTCGACATTCGACAGTTTTGTACCCGGATGATGAGGCTCGAGATCGGGAAGGAACAAATTCCATAGGCCACGCTCGACAGCAGCCGCCTTCAGCTTCCCCATCACCGAGGGGTAGCCATCGGTCGAGCCTTCCAGCTGCGAGTAGTAGAGCTCCTCGTTCGGATAGACGAATGCTTCCATGTAGCGACGGACCTGATCTTGTAATTCCAACCCGGTCTCGCTGTATTGATACGGCATCCAAGTATTATGAGTCTCAGAGGGGCCGCTTTGGAAGGGACTTTCGGCCCTATCAGTACAGCGAAGGCTAAGCCGTGCTCACGGCCTGCGGAAACGCTGATGCCAACGCGGTTTCCAGTCCAGTGGATCGACGATCGGGGTTTTGGACATTGCTCTGTTAACTAGCCTGAGTGCTTCAGTCGCACGAAAATCATCCGCGTGCGCCCTGACTAGTGATACGAAGAAGTCTCGGGCCTGCTGGAGGGCTTCGCGGTCATTGCCCATCCGTCGCGCCAGGATTTCGGGATCAGACTCTCCTTGGGCGAGCATTCGCTCGGCCTCATCGGCTGCATCCTGAGCTCGGGGTGGCAGAAGCACGAAACGTGGCGAACCGAGCGCCCGCGATTCTTGGCGGGCGCGTACTGTCAGATCGGCTTCGTCGTCGATAGTCATGGGCTTGCTGAATTTAACATCGCTTGGGAGGCTCTAAGCGAATCGCGGAACGGGCATTCCGGACATTCCGCTGAAACTGTGTAGACCCCATTCAGCTAGGTGGCGCCAGGCGACGGTCTCGCCGCTCATGGCTCCCTCTATCAAGTTCATCAAGAAGCTGTCCCCGGGCAAGACAGTAGCGCTCACACGGCCCGCACCGCAGCCGTTACCACCGGTGACATCCACTCTCCAGAAGTCTTCGACAGGGTGCTGAGAGATTCGGACCCTTACTACCCGTTGCGTTTCGACCGCCACCACCTGCTCGGCGATCAGTTCTTCGTCCGACACGACGCTTCTCCAGTCTGGCCGGTCAACTCCACTAACAGGCGCGACTCTAGTTAGGTTGTCGGCCGCTTCTTGACAGCCTCTTAGCAATTGCCTGCTGAGCCATGTCGCCGCTGCTCACCCGGGGTGCCTACGGAATTCGGGTCCGGTCGACGCACCAACACCAAAGCGCCTCACCGTCCGAACGCTCCTGTGCAGGACTTCGCCTCGTTCCGGGACGGTAGTACACGCCCCTCAGGCGTCGGTCGTGCCAGAAACCTGAAGGAGGCGCTTGTCCCCCCGCAAGGGCTTCGCAAACGAGCCACACGATCGTGTCAGCTCCCTGCTCGGGTGTGCGGAGCAGCGGCCCAAGGCGCGCCATCCCCGGTAGGCCGGCGTCCAGCCCTGCGGTTCTAACCCAACCGGGGTGGGTGCTGTAGCTCAGAACGCCGGTGCCGAGCCTGAGCTGCCACTGCGAGGCGAGAACAACCTGGGCCCTCTTGGCTCGGGCGTATGCCACTGCCCCCCGGTAGTCCGACCGGTTCATCTCAAGACGACTGAGGTCGAACCTCTCGGTGTACATTCCACCAGACGAGACAGTAACTAGGACGTAGCGCTGCGAGTTCATCAAAGTCGACATCTGACGGGTCAGGCGGAAAGGCGCCAGCACGTGTGTCGCCACAGTGAGTTCGCTGCCGTCAGCAGCCTGGCTGTAACGAGGGAACAAAGCCCCGGCGTTGTGGACAACGGCGTCCACCCCCGTGCAGATGGCTCCGATCCGCTCGACTAGCGCTTCCACCTGGGATGGCTCTACCAGGTCTGCCGGCACGACAACAGCCGTGCCCCCAACGCCTACAACGGACTTCGCTGCAAGGTTGAGCCGATCAAGATTGCGAGCCGTCAATATGACGTTCGCTCCGCAACGACCGAGCCCTAAGGCGACAGCGCGTCCGATGCCCGACGAAGCCCCCGTCACCAGCACGGTCCTGCCGTCTAAGCGAGGTGGATCCTCCCATCTGCCGCTCAGCCTGCGCACGTCGAAGCCGAGCCGGCTGAAGCTGCCCACGACAGACGCTTCCAAGGCAGCGTCAGCTACCGACGCGATCAGGTGGCTTGAGCGCTGCATGCCCACAACGCTACCGGCGACAGAGGTAGTTTTGCTGCGGTGGTAGCGACCAGGGATCCGGCTGGCCGTACGGGAACGACCGATGTAGAAGATCGGAGTGCTCCACACAACCGTACCCGAAGGCGCGGCTCTCGGGGACCGGCTCACCGCGTCCGGCGGCGATACCTGCGGCGCTTGGCTGGAGTCACGACAGCGGTGGTCCTAGCGGCGTTGATGGCAACCGTGATAGCCATCGTTGTAACGCCTTCGGCCGGCAACGCCCCATCGAGGGTAAAGGTGATGCTCGCAGAGCATCACGCTCCGAGCGACAACGGGGTTGTCCCCGCAAGGGTTGGGGAAGCTGTCCTCGCCACCGAGGACAGCAGGTTCTACTCCGATACCGCTCTCGATCCCCAAGGCACCCTGCGTGCCGCCTGGGGATTCGTAACCGCCAACCCCAACCTGGGAGGGGCGACGATCGAAGTGCAGCTTGCGAAGCTGCTCTACACCCCGGGCCGGTCTAACCCAGGTGCGCTTGCCGAACAGGTCGTGATGGCTTTCAAGCTCGATAATAATTTCACGAAGACCCAGATTCTCGCCATGTACCTCGACGCGGCTTACTTCGGTGATGGAGCTTACGGCGTCACCGAGGCGGCCCTCCACTACTTCGGCCTGGAACCTAGCCAGCTCTCCTGGGGTCAGGCAGCCCTCGTCGCCGGACTGCTGCAAGCGCCTTCAGCCTACGACCCTCGCACCCACCTCAGTGCGGCGCTAGCACGCAGAAGTCATGTCTTTGCAAGGCTCGTAGCGGTAGGGCGTCTGAGTGCCGCGCAAGCGCGTACCGATGAAAGTGCCTCGCTCGACCCGGCGATACCGTTCGGGGGATGAGGCAAAGCGCCTGCCTCCACCACCAGTGTCCCGGAGAGTCTGGTGCCCTTCGCAGAACACCAGATAGATCTTGTCGTCGCTCACAGTGGGGGATAGCCTTACGTCGAAGTGAGCAGTCCTGTCCGTTCAGAGCGGTTCTCCTACGGTCCGGTGGAAATCGACCAGCGAGCCGGTACCCTGCGATTCCACTACAGTCTCGACGCAGTTAAGCTTGTTGAAGAGCTAGACGTTGGCCCTGGACACAAGTGGAGTCCCGCCGCTAGTGAAGCAGCCCGAATCGTCGGCCTCCTGGCAGGGGTGTCCTACTTCAAGGCGGGCGCGCCTCCGGTCGTGGACCTTGGCGACACCCCGCTCCGACCCGGGGACCTCGAGTTCCTGCGAGACTTTTACGTCCAAGGTCTCGGTGAATTCGCCTTCCGAAACGAGTTGGATCTCACCGAAGTGCAGTTCGTCGGGGGGACACCAGCCCCACACGTCGAACTCAACGAGACTGATCTAAAAGCCAGCCCTGAGCAACGCCTGCTCGTGCCTTTCGGTGGAGGGATTGACTCGATCGTCACAGTCGAGACTCTAAAGCCTGCGAACCCTGACATGGAGTTGTTCGTTCTCAACCGCTCAGGGACTCCCCCCTTCGAGGCGATCGAGCGGGCGGCGTCGACTACGGGGCTTGCGATAAGGCGAGCCCAGCGCGAGATCGACCCTTGGATCCTCAGCCCTGAAGTCAAGAAGAACGTCTTTAACGGCCACGTCCCTGTAACCGGTATCGTCTCCGCGATAGCCGTACTGTGCGCCGTCCTCGATGGCCGTGGGCAAGTCGTGATGTCGAACGAGTGGTCATCAAGCAAACCGAACCTGACCGTCAACGGCCGTGGGATCAACCACCAATATTCCAAGAGCGACCTGTTCGAGGCGGGTTTCCGTTCGATACTCAAGAATTCTCTCGGCTCGCTCGTGGAGTACTTCTCGCTGCTCAGGCCGTTCAGCGAACTATGGGTTGCGCAACGCTTCGCCTCCATGACCGCCTACCACGGTGTCTTTCACTCTTGCAACCGTGCCTTCCACCTCGACCCCGCTCAACGTCTCGACGCTTGGTGTGGACGCTGCGATAAGTGCTGCTTCATCGACCTGATCCTCGCTCCGTTCATGGACCGCGACCAGCTCTCTGAGATATTCAAAGGGAACGAACCGTTAGAGCAAGGCGACTTGGCCGGAGTCTTCGAAGCCCTTGTTGGTATCGGGAGGGGGTTCAAGCCATTCGAGTGCGTCGGTGATTTCGACGAAAGCCAAATGGCTCTCCGTCTCGCTGCCGCCAGGCCCGACAGGGTGTCAAACGAAGTCCTTGCCCGCCTGTTGGACAAACTGGACAGCACTACCGGTAATTCTGTTTCTCTTGCTGACCCGGCAGTCTTCATGCGTCCGATGGGAACCCACCACATACCCCATGACCTCACACCCGCTACGCTGGTCTGACCTTCCTGGCCACCGGATCGGCGTCTGGGGGGTCGGCTCCGAAGGTCGGGCAACCATTCGCCGCTTGCAAGCGGGCGACGTCGACCCTTTCGTCGTAGTCGACGACCACCCGAACGAACCTTGGGTGCTCGGAACAGCTGACGGGGGCCTGGATGCGCTGCTGCGTTGCGACGTGGTAATCAAATCGCCGGGGGTGTCCCGTCACGGCGAAGGCGTGAAGCGCCTCGAAGCCAAAGGCGTGGCGGTCGTGGGTGGAATGGGGCTTTGGTTGGAGGAGGTCGGCCCCGCCAACGTAATCGGCATCACCGGCACAAAAGGCAAGTCGACCACGACTTCAGTGGCCGGGCACCTAGCGTCAGCTTTCGGGCGGACTTGCTTTGTCGGAGGCAACCTCGGCATGGTTCCCTGGGACCCGTCCGACAGACTCCCCGACCTCGAGCCGATCACCGGGCAGAGCGCCTCACCTGGTTCGCCGCTTGCCAGGAGCGGTCTGAGCACCATCCACGGACCAGGCCTGGACGGGCTTTGGATAGTGGAAGTGTCCAGCTTCCAGGCGACCGACTTGTGGTCGTCACCAGCGGTCGTGGCTGTAACGTCGCTACATCCGGACCATTTGGATTGGCACGGGTCTGTTGACGCCTACTACCGCGACAAGCTGTCGATCTGCGGGCGACGGGGCGGGCGGATCGTAGTGGCCAACGGGGACGACGACCGCCTGGTGGAGCGTGAGGAATGGCTACGTCCAGGGCCGAGATGGGTACGATACCCTGGCGTCGCAGTCGGTGGTGTCCCAGGGCCGCGATTGCCGGCCTGGGTGGAGGCTCTAGGCCTGAGAGGACGTCACAACGCGTTGAACGCTCTCATCGCTGCGGCATGCCTCGAAGAGATCGGCATAGTGGAAGCAGCAGATCCTGATCGGCTCGCCGAAGCAGCCACCGGCTTCCATGGACTCCCCCACCGACTACAGACAATTCGAGTTCACGACGGAGTCGAGTACGTCGATGATTCCCTCTCCACGAACGTCCTGCCGACGATCGCAGCGACCGACGTTTTCGCTGACAGGCCGCTCGCTCTCATAGCGGGAGGCTTCGACCGTGATATCGACTACTCGCCGCTTGCGGAGCATCTCGCAGCACGTGGCCAGGCCTCCATGGTCTTCACTGTGCCCGACAGCGGTGACCGGATACTTAGGGAGGTCCTATCCAGGGGTGGCACTGGAGTGGCGTGTCGCGACATCGACGAAGCTGTCTTCAAGGCCTCTAAGTGGGCGAAGCCAGGCACAGTAGTGCTGCTGTCGCCGGCGGCTGCAAGCTTCGGTCGTTTCAGTAACTACAAGCAGCGTGGCGACACCTTCCGTTCCGCCGTCGAGGGACTCGGAACCTCCCGATAAGTGGTGACGGCTACAGCTAGCCGGTCTGGCTGCTGATGTCAGGCGGCCGTCACATGCCGGGAAGGCATACCAGCCAGTGATGCAGATACCTCTGGGTTACGCAGCTTCCATATGAACGAGTCGTAGAAAAAGTGAAGAGCCCCCACGCTTAGCACGGCTACGAGGAAGACCGTGCCTGGCACGACGTAGTAAAGCAGCGCAAAAGCCGCACTGATCGCTGCGAAGTAGACCAAGAAGAACAAGCTCCGCCCGCCGGGCATCCGGGCGATATCACCCAGTCGACCAGGATGGCGGGCTTCACCTGCAACAGACCGGTTGACAATGACGAGGTACTCAATCGAATGGGATCCCACGAATCCCACAAGCCCAGCGATCGGATCAGCCATCGCCACGGCGAACAAGGCGGCCGTCGAGACGACATAGAGCCACTTGCCAGGGTTACGGCGCCCAAAACGAACCTCACCGGCCAACCAGCGGGCCGCGAGGTAGCAAGCCGCCACTGCCACGAGCGGAAGTGCGACCGTTGCCTCCGTCGCCATTCCGGCAAGGATCCTGACGGCGTTACCAGCCACCGTTATAACACCAAATTTATTGACAGTGCGCGTAATATCTTTATGTGCTACCAAGTATAGTAGAGGGACCAAAAACCAGACCAACACCATTGCTTTTTCGGTCCTAGCCTGGCTGTCGCCCAGCTTTCGACCGTAGATGCGCATGATCCCGTAACGCTGCATCAAGGTGTGCTCGGCGTTCCACAGGCCACCTACGACCGCTACGACTACAGGGCTTACCGTGGCGAAGACCGATACGACTACTATGGCGATGGCGGGGGACAGTAGAAAAAGCCGCCGGTGGCTGCTCAAGCGCCAGGGACTTGCGTAGACGAAAGGCAGGGTAAGGGGCTGATGGGCGAAGGACAAGAACATTACGCAGGCAACCAGCAAGCCAAGAACCCGGTGGTGCCCTTCGCTGAAGTGGCCAGCGAGAGCCAACGGCACCCAGGAAAAAGTGAGGGCTGCGTCGCCTACTGGCCCACCGATCCAAGTCTTGGCCTCCACAACCTCGAATCTACCCCCTTGGGACTTTCGTCTCTACTAAGGGACCCTCGGAACTGACAAGCTGACCAAACGACGAGATCACAGGAGCTAGACCATGACACCTGAAGCGGGCAACTCAAAGACTTTGGTCGTCTACGACGAGATCAGCGAGGACGAATGCCGGGCTCTGCTCGAATCGAACGCGTTCGGCCGTATCGCCGTGGCGACAGGGGGGCAGCCGATGATATTCCCCGTGAACTACCGCTTCGCCGACGACTGCGTTGTGTTCATGAGTAACGAGGGGACAAAGCTCGCAGGGTCAGACCTAGCCAGAGTCGCATTCGAAATTGATAACGTCGACCCCGTAACCGGCGACGGTTGGAGCGTCGTGGTGACAGGCACTGCCAACGACATCAGCTCCGCCCTAGACGACCGCTCCGAAGCGCTCCGCCACCTTTCAGTACAAACCGCCGTACCAGGCGAACGGACGCACTGGGTCGAGATCGTCGCTCAGAGGATAACCGGAAGGCGCCTCGCCCACCGTGAGCAGTGACAGCGAAGGCGCACCCTGCTACATTTATTCGGTCCGTTCTTCTCCATAGCGGCTACCCGACAAACGCCCAGGCGAGGTAGTGCGCGTCCCCAAAGCCTTCCTAACAGTCCACTGTAGCCCAGCTAACACAGGAGCCTCACAGGTTTACATGGTGGTGTCCAAAGCCTGGTCGAGTCGAAAACTTCCCCCCTGGTGCGCTCGAGCCGCCCACCTGTGCACTGGTGGCCCCAGGGTAGTCGTCGCCTCCATAGCGGCAGCCACGGTCTTCGCTATTACAGCTGCGACAGCCCGGCCAGCGTCGGCGAGCAGCGTGACCTCGGATCAGTCGCAGATCGCCCAGATCGAGGCGAAGATCGCCGGCGAGGGCACCGCTCTCCAACAGCTCGTAGGCCGAACCAATGCAACTCAAGCTCAGCTGACTTCGCTACAGCAAAAGCTGGCCGAAGACAAGCAGCAACTTGTAGTGCTACAAACGAACGAAGCGGTAGCGGCAGCGAACCTGCGCAAGTTGGCAGTTCAGGAGTACGTCGACGGCCCAGATCCCCAGGCTGGACGCTCAGCAAAAGGGTCTTCCCTCGTGAGCACGGCAGACTCAGCGATGGTAGAAGGCGAATACGTGAAAGTGGCCGGCTTGAACGTGACACAGGCGATCCAAAGCTACGCTGTCGACGCGAAACTCGTAGCGACGACCACCACAGCCACCGAGAACCTCTCCAGCGAGGCGCAGAAGACTGTCGCGACCCTCGGAGCACAAAGGCAGGCAGCGCTGCAAGCCCTGGCAACCGACGAGGCGACCCTCAACCAGGTGAAAGGGAACCTTGCCCAACTTCTTGCAGCGGCCCAAGCCCAACAGCAAGCCGCTCAGCAGGCAGCAGAGAAGGCCTTAGCGGCAAGCGTTGCCACCGTTCAGGCTCCCCCCGTACAACCCCGGGTGGCAGCTACGAGCGGCCCTCCTGTCGCTGAACCTCCTAGTACAGCCGAAGCGACCACGACCACCACCACCAACCCGCCGCCACATAGCCCTCCGACGACGATCTCGGCAGGTCCCCCGCCAACACCCGGCGGAGCGAGCGGTTACGCAAACCCACTCCGCTCAGTCTCGCTGCTCCATCCCGAGCGAGTCGACCAAGGCGTCGACTACAGCGGCTACGGGCCGATCTACGCCCTCGGCGATGGCGTAGTCCTCTCCACATCCAACGGGGGGTGGCCCGGCGGCACCTTCATCTCGTACAGGTTGACAAGTGGGCCGGCCGCAGGCCTTACCGTGTACGCCGCCGAGGACATCTACCCCTCTGTCAGTGTCGGAGAGACTGTCACCCCCGCCACGGTGCTCGGGACTCTCTACGAGGGACCGGCCGGGATGGAGACCGGATGGGCCGACGGTGGCATCGGAGCGACGATGGCCTACGGCGCCGGTCAGTTCAGCGGCGCCAACTCGACGGCGTTCGGCTACAACTTCTCAGCTCTCCTAGCGTCGCTCGGCGCTCCAAGCGGAATTCTTCAGAACAATCCACCCACTGGGATCCTGCCCTCGGGCTGGCCGCAGTGGTAATAAGTTCAGAAGCAAGCGGCCTAGCCGTAGCCGCCACTGGCGGCTACGGCTAGGCCGCTATAGGTCAAATAGGTAAAGAGTCAGTGTAGGGAACGCCTCCTCGAGAAACATACGAGGTGTAGTCGTGGCCGTCCCACCAGCGGTATTCCCAGCGCCCGGAAGGATCAGGACGCCAAGCGGGAGCCGACGAAACGTCGTAGGTAGGGCCGGGGAAACCCTCACCGGTGGCGGCCGTTGGAGACACTTGAGCGCCCTGGTCATACCCGTACTGGTAGGGCCGCGAGTAAGGATCTCCAGCTGCCGGCGGGAAACCGCCCTGACCGTACCCTCCGTAGCCAGGATATCCGCCAATTTGGCCTCCCGGGCCGTAGGGTCCTCTGATCGACCGGGAACCGTACCCGGGTCTCGGACGCATCAGGGCGATGATGACGACCCCTACCGCACCGAGCACCAGTCCAAGCACCAAACCCTCTAAAGGGCGACCTTTACCTCGTCCAACCGCCCAGCCGGCGAAGCTCATCGCTGCCCAAGCCAAGAATGCGAATTCGAACATCTCGATCACCTGCCATCGATCGTAAGAGAGGGAGGCCGAAAAGGGGCGTTGAAGCGTTCTCCCATATCAAATTTACAGCGTCTTGCATGAAACTGTCCTGAGCTGCGTCTAACAGTTCCCCGCAGCCATCGGGAGATCCCACAGCTACACGTTGGAGATTCGGTCGGCCGCCAGGCGAACTTGATCTGCGTTCGCGGAACGCAGATCCCTTCACCAAGTCCTGTGCGGCCATGATGCTGCCGCAACTGGAGCGTCGCTTGACTCAACCACCGAGCTGGGCTTGCATCTGTTCCCTGGAGACCAGCCGAAACGACGCCCTATCCATCTCCCTCCCGTCAATTCGAACGCTGAAGAAGTAAGGGCCTGGCGCAGGCAGAGGAAGACCGAAGAGTGGTATCGCCAGAGGCATCGCCGACTCGTCGCCGTCGATCATCGTCGGCATCCGTACCGCTGTGAACACTACTGCGATCATGCCCCTATCCGCCGGGTCGGCTTCCTCGGGCAACTGGTCACTTAGTAAGACCCTACGCTGCGAACCGTCAGCCTCCGACACGAGCTCGACGGTCATCAAGTGCTTCGAGTCGGTTTCGGTCCACGCTATGGAGACCAGGACGGCCAAGAAGATGTTCACCGGGTATGGAGGGGTGTCGGTGTTGCTGGCGAGCATGGAGATTCCCGCGCCGCTTATGAAGAGCTTTCCCCCGCTCACCTCGGCGAAGTCGCACAACAGTACTTTGGCATCCATGTCTCAGATCGCCTCCCGGCAGGTCCGCCGGGACCTTCCAACGGTCGGACATGTCTATCTTGTCATCTCTTGGAACACCCCTACCTTCTGGGATCGCCACAACTCGACTAATCAGACATTTAACTCTATTCGGTACTGGCCCGACACTAGCGGTAACGAACAGGAGGAACGTATGACCAAACACCCAGAGGTACTGGCCGGGGAGACGTGGGCCGACACCGACTCTCGCCTTGAAGAGCTCCACGATCGTCTGGTGACGTGGTGGGCCGGCGGTTCTCTCGAGGGTGCCGAGTTCGCTGGGATCTGGGATGACGCCCTGAGGCGCTTCGACCAGCGCCTCAGGGCGCTGGTCGACGACGGACGCCAAAGCGAAGATCTCCTTCACGAACCAGCCACGATGCTCCTGGAGTGCTTCGAACGCTCCCTGTGCGACCACGACAACGTGCTGGCGGCGTTCCCCTACGAGTTACCAGAAGGTTGGTTCGAATTTCTACCCCCCCAGTCGGGCAACCCGAGCGACCCCGATAGCTAGAACGGCACGCGAAACAGATCCCACTGGATCCCACTTCTCGCCTCCAGCACAGCATAAAATTGCAGGTAAGGTTGCGGGTGCAGCGACGCGAACACATAGCCCTATAAGACCTCTAAACGAATTAGGCCAAGACAGAAGGGAAGAAGGCCGTGAATCCGGACACGATAGACGCCGAGTACTCCAAGTTGGAACAAGAAGTGCAGTCGACCGCCCAAGCCATCGACACTCTCGCCCAGAAACTTCAGGCCGCTGCTACATCCGGCGACGCCAACGCACGCGAGTGGCTTCTCGACCTAAAGTCAATAGCACTATCCGTGCAGTCCGACCACGTTCAGATGCAGTCGCTCATGCAGGCAGTCCACGACTTCACCGTCAACCATCTTTCGGATCCATCTGCAGGAGCCGGCTACGGCACAGGGCAGCCTTCTTACCCTCCGACCTACGCTCCGCAGCCCTCCTACCAGATGCAACAGCCGGCCATAGGTGGAATGGCAGGCGGTCTTCTGAGCCGCTTCATGGGCGGTGGGTTCGGCCGAGCCATAGCGACCGGCGCCGGCTTCGGCCTGGGCGACGATCTGATCAACCGCATTCTCTGACCCAGCGACATCCGGCCCGGCGAGCCCGACTCGAGCGACCGGACTCGGCCGTCACGGCGAAAGCATCTTTGGCCCGGCTTGGCTTAGTATGCGGGTGTGAGTTCAACCACTTCTGGGCGCTCGACTCCGGTACCGCCGAGACCGGGTCAAAAGGGCCGCCCCCAAGCCAATCGTTCAGGCCCTGCGGGCCGTGGACCCAGCGGACGCCAGGCCCGACAAGCCGCTGCGAGACGAAACCGAAACCTCGCGATAGCAGCCGTCGTGACCGTACTCGTCGTCGTGGCCGCCCTTGTCATTGTCGGGATCGCGAGCAACTCTAATTCTGGGCCGCTGCGGGAGCCTGCCCCTCAGGCCGCCGTTACGAAGATAACCAACGTGCCCAACAGCGTCCTGACCGCCGCCGCCGGCAAGATCAGCAACCTCTACCCGGCGGTTCCGGGTATCAGCGGCCCCCTTAACTCGGCCGGGAAACCGGAGCTCCTCTATATCGGAGCCGAGTTCTGTCCGTTTTGCGCAGCCGAGCGGTGGCCGATGATAATAGCGCTGTCGAAGTTCGGGACATTCACCAACCTCCAGCAGACCCACTCCGCTGTCACCGACGGCGACGTCGGAACCTGGTCTTTCTATGGCTCGACCTACACCAGTCCGTACCTTACTTTCACCTCGGTAGAAAACGAGACCAACACCTACAAGACCCTCGAACAGCCAACTGCATCCGAGCAGGCGATATGGACTGCAAACGAGACCAAGTACCTGGGGCAAGGCGGCTCGTACCCGTTCATCGACATTGCAGGGAAATACCTCATGCTGAGCGCGCAATATGACGACTCAATCGTGTACAACAAGAGTTTCTCGGCCATTTTGAGCACAGTGGGTTCAAACAACAACACGGTAGGAGCAAGCATCGACGCTTCAGCGGCTGCCATGACCAAGTACATATGTGACGTAACGGGCAACAAGCCCTCCACCGTCTGCTCCGCATTCTCCAACGTGCAGGCACCGATCAATTCCACAGCTAGCGGCGGCAACTCCGCTTCGAGCTCCGCAGGTTAGGCAAATCCTATGCAAACCAGCCGGCCGTCGCGCGGCCCCGAAGGCCAAGCCTACGGGTCGCTCGACGACCCCGCCGTGACCATCAGGGTGCCCTCCGGGCATGTCGACGACCCCGTCCCATCCCCGGAGGTAGCACCAGAAGGTCGGCCTGCTGACGACCGGGTAAGAGCGACGAGGGAGGCTGGCGGGCCAAGATGGCCCTCTCTGGTGGGAATGCTCCTTGGAGTTCTCGGCTTCGGGGTAGCCGCTTATCTCACCTACGAGCACTACACCGGCTCGAAGTCGCTATCATGTCCGGCGGGGAGCGCCAACGGCGCCATCAACTGCCTCAAGGTGACCACGAGCGTCTACTCGGTGCAATACGGAATTCCCGTAGCACTGCTAGGGCTTTTCTTCTTTGCTGCCATGCTCGTCTTGCAGTCCCCTTGGGCTTGGCGCAGCGACCTGCACTGGCTGAACTTGACCAGGATTGCGTGGTGCGTAGTAGGCATAGCGTCAGCGCTGAAGCTGGTTTACGACGAGCTGTTCGAGATCCACGCCATCTGCCTTTGGTGCACATCCGTGCACATCCTGACCTTGGCGATCTTCGTGGTCACGCTCTTTGGGACGCTGTCTTGGGCGGCTCACCGTGACGCGGCCTACGAGCTCGACGAGACCTAGACGCGACGATCGCCGAAGCCACGGCGAGTAGGTAGCAGCCCCTTCGGCCACCGCAAGTTCCGTGTCGGCTGGGAACCGCCCGGTGATATGGCCAGCCGGCGCCGTTTTGCGGGATAGTGGTTCATGACCGATGCAGCGTGGTTGATGCGAACCTACTCCGGGCACTCCACCGCCCGTGACTCGAACGCTCTGTACCGGAAGAACCTGGAGAAAGGCCAGACTGGCCTGTCGGTAGCTTTCGACCTACCGACCCAGACCGGCTACGACCCCGACGCGCCAGAATCAGCGGGTGAGGTAGGCAAAGTCGGAGTCCCCGTAGCCCACCTCGGACACATGCACGAACTTCTGGACGGCATCCCGCTCGATCAGATGAACACCTCTATGACGATCAACGCAACGGCAGCGTGGCTGTTCGCCCTGTACGTCACCGAAGCGCGCAACCAAGGGCTGGACCCGGTGGCCCTGACCGGGACCATCCAGAACGACGTAATCAAGGAGTACCTTTCACGAGGAACATACATTTTTGGTCCGGCACCGAGCCGGCGCCTAACGGTCGACACCATCGCCTGGACACTCAGGAACGCTCCACGTTGGAACCCCATCAACGTGTGCAGCTACCACCTCCAAGAGGCGGGGGCGACACCAGAGCAGGAGCTGGCCTTCGCCTTGGCTACCGCCGTCAGCGTGCTCGACGCAGTCAAATCCTCCGGCCAGGTGGCCCCCGGAGATATACCGAAGCTGGTTGGAAGGATCTCTTTTTTCTGCAACTCTGGTATCCGCTTCGTCGAGGAAGTCTGCAAGATGCGGGCGTTCGCAGCCATGTGGGACCAGATCTGCGAGGAGCGATACGAGGTGACGGATCCCAAGATGCGCCGCTTTCGCTACGGCGTACAGGTCAACTCCTTGGGACTCACAGAACAGCAGCCCGAAAACAACGTGACCCGTATCGTCCTCGAGACACTGGGGGTGACCCTCTCGAAGGACGCTCGCGCAAGAGCGATCCAGCTACCGGCGTGGAACGAGGCACTCGGGCTTCCCCGGCCGTGGGATCAGCAGTGGTCGCTACGGATACAGCAGATCCTCGCCTACGAGACGGACCTCCTCGACCACGAAGACATTTTCAAAGGCTCGCACGTCATCGAGGCTCTCACCGCCGAACTTGTCAGCAAAGCACGATCGGAGCTGGAGGAGATTCTTGGTATGGGCGGCTCGTTCGATGCTATCGACGAGCTCAAAGCCCGCCTCGTTCGCTCCCAATCGGACAGAGCTAGGCGCATCGAATCCGCTGAGCAGGTCGTGGTGGGGGTGAACAGGTTCACAACCAGCGAGGCCTCCCCACTCGTCGGTGACGGGTCGATTCTCAGGGTCGATCCCGCCGTAGAGGCGGCCCTTGTCGACGAGGTGATCCGTTGGAGAGACCGACGCGACGCCTCGTCGGTCAGAAGGGCCCTCGACTTGCTCCGTTTCAGCGCCGAAGGCTCGGACAACCTGATGGACGCCACGTTGGAACTAGCGCGCGCAGGCGGCACAACCGGGGAGTGGGCCGGAGCGCTGAGAGAGGTCTGGGGAAGCTACAGAGCTCCCACAGGGGTGTCGGGCGGCCTCGGTGTCCGAAGCGGCGACCTTGCCATCGTTCGCGAGCGCGTCCGTGCCCTGTCCCAAGCACGCGGGGGGCCGCCGAGGCTGCTCGTGGCCAAGCCCGGTCTCGACGGACACTCCAACGGGGCCGAGCAGATCGCCGTCGCAGCGCGCGACGCCGGTTTCGAAGTCGTGTACCAGGGAATCCGCCAGAGCGCCGCTCAGATCGTGGCAGCGGCACGGGACGAGGGGGTCGACGTCGTCGGCTTGTCGATCCTCTCGGGGTCCCACGTGGAGTTGGCGGGCGACGTGATGCGGGGTTTGCGCTCCGAGGGTCTCGAAGTTCCAGTCGTCGTTGGCGGGATAGTCCCTCCGCCGGACGAGGCGACACTTCGATCCTTGGGCGTCGCCGCTGTCTACACGCCTAAGGACTACCGTTTGGCTGTAATCATGGCTGACCTGGTCGGACTGGTCGAGAGCCAGGAGTTCTGACCAGGGCAGCGCCCATCGGATCCTTGTCGTTCCACTTCCCGACGCCGCTGTTAGGGCACCAATGTTAGAAGGTGCCGGGAACGAACACCGTGGTCGTCGGGGTCGTCTTCACTGGTACCAGCGGATGGCCTTTCGAGTCGGCGCGAGCGAAGTGGAGCAGTACTTCGAGGGTTCCCGACGATCCGACTCGTGCTACCGCGAAATCAGGTGACGGTATCTTCCACAAGGAGAAGGTGATCGGAATCGCCGCATCCACATCAATCCCCGATTGGAGCCTCTCAGCCTTCAAGGTGAAGTTGACGGTTCGAGTTACGCCTCTCATGGTAAGCTCCCCAGAAACAGGGAGCGATACCACCTGGCCCACCGGGGGCAGCGCTCCTAGAGAAACAGGTTGCGCAAGCACGAACGCGGCGTGGGGATATTTGTAGGTCTCCATGATGTAGCCGCGGAACTGTGCGTCCCTAGCGGCCTGGTCAGACTTGACGGAGGACATGTCGACGCTGAAGCTCGCTGCCGTCACCTCTGATCCCGAGATGACCATTTCACCGCTCACCTGCGCAGTTCGACCGACAGCCGTATGGGACTGACCGAACAGATATTCGTGGACCCGGTAACCGGCCTGCGAGCCGGTGGAGACCGCCCACGTCCCGCTGACAGGACCTGGAGCGACGGGATCCGCCGCGGCGGTTGCAACGTTCGGCAGGTGCAGTTTGGCAGGAGCTGAACCCAAGAACAAAGCGATAAACAGGTATGGCCCGCCTATGAAAGCCGCTGCGGTAACGGCGAGAGCCACTACCACCCATTTCATCGGGTATGTCCGCCCGACGGGTCGGCCACTGCGACGACGGTCGACCCTACGTCGCCTCACATCCTGCACTCCTCCAGTATTCCCGCTCGAGCCGCCTAACGGCTACGCGCCCTCCTACCATCGAGCCAATCTCTGCAGCACCCACGCCGGCAGGGCAGGTGGGGGCGATCTGGGTATCTACGCCAGGCTGTGGCCCTGCAGACGAGCCGAGCGCTACTGCCATCCCGATTACCTAGTCTTGGCGCATGACATCATCGGGAACTGCGGTCATAACAGGAGCTTCCAGCGGTATCGGCGCCGCCACCGCGCGTCGGCTCGCGGCCGAAGGTTTCAAGGTGATCCTCGGGGCGCGACGGGCAGATCGGCTGCAAGACCTCGTTGCTGACATCGGACCGAGCGCTCAGGGAATGCACCTCGACGTCACTGACGCCGCCTCGGTGGAACGCTTCTGCTCACAAGTAGGAGACGACTGCCGGCTCCTAGTCAACAATGCCGGCGGGGCGCTCGGGCTGAACAGCGTGGGTGAAGCCGACGAATCGCAATGGCAGACGATGTACGACACCAACGTCATGGGCCTCATGAGGATGACCCGTGCCCTGCTGCCCAGACTGATCGGCTCCGGAGACGGGCACGTCATCAACGTCGGCTCCGTGGCGGCCTTCGAGCCCTACGCCGGCGGTGGCGGGTATAACGCCGTCAAGCACGCAGCTCGGGCAGTCACCGACGTGCTGCGGATCGAACTGGTCGGCAAGCCGGTAAGGGTCAGCGAAGTCGACCCGGGGCTCGTGGAGACCGAGTTCTCCCTGGTCCGTTTCGACGGCGACGAGGAGCGCGCCAACGCTGTTTACAAGGGGATTACGCCTCTCAGAGCCGATGACGTCGCCGACGTCATCGCCTTTGTCGCCACCAGACCGAGCCATGTGGATATCGACCAGGTCGTGGTCCGCCCCCGTGATCAGGCTAGGGTGTGGCTGGTGCACCGCGAAAAGCCGTGAACTGGCGCTGCTACGCCAACTCCGCTTGCGCGTCGGAGGTTCAGGCTGCCCGGACGTAACTCGGCTGGGGTTGGGTCAGCGGCGGTTGCTGGCGGAGAGGGGGGGATTTGAACCCCCGGACCCGGTCTCCCAAGTCAACTCATTAGCAGTGAGTCCGATTCGGCCACTCTCGCACCTCTCCGTGACCTCGAATGCTAGTCGACCGCTCCCTCCGCCGCACGCTAGCCCAACAAGCACTTGTCACCTGATAGACGGCGCCTTCTCCTTAGGTGTCAGCTCGTCGACCAGCAGATTGGAACTCGAGATGCGCCTACCCGCACCTGCGACGACAACGGTGACTAAGAGAGTTCTCGGCCAGCGGCTCCAACACCTTCGCTTTGAGGTGCATGAAGTGCTGTCGCGATACGGACTGAGCAACCCGCGTATCTTCGGCAGCGTCGCACGCGGAGAGGAAACCCCTGAAAGCGACGTGGACCTCCTCGTCGACATACCCGAAGGTGTCGGCCTGATGGCTCTCGGCCGCTGCCAAGCCGGGCTGGAAGCGCTACTCGGAGCCCCCGTCGACTTGATCCCCTCAGGAGATCTCAAGGCCAGCGTGGCCGCTGAGGTTCTCGCCGAGGCGCAAGCGCTCTGAGCTGGCCGTCTCCTCGGGGAGAACCCGTGGCCGTCGGCGAAGAAACCCGGATGATTGTTAACGAGAAATCGGCAACACTTGACTGTGATGAGCGCTGCAGACGAAGCCCGCCGCTTAGCCGAGGAGCTACTTTTCCCTGAAGCGAACCTGATAGATGCGGCACCCGTAGTGCCCCGTCGCTATCTCGATGCGATCGCCGAGGCGGGACTGTACAGCCTTCCGGAAGATCGCACTCTGGCAGGTCGCGTCATCGAGTCCTTGGCTGGTGCGAGCTTGGCTACGACATTCGTCTGGATACAGCACCACTCGGCCGTGCGAGCGGTGGCTGCCGCAGGCGGGGAGTTGGCGGACGAGTGGCTTGAAGCTCTGCGCTCAGGGGGGCGGCGTGCCGGGATAGCCTACGCGGCGCTGCGCCGCCCCGGTCCCCCGTCAGCCGTCGCCGAACTGTCAGCGTTCGGCGACGGCTGGCTGCTTAGCGGTTTCGCACCGTGGGTTACAGGATGGGGTCTGGTCGACATCGTGTTGGCCGGTGCCCGGAGTGGCGACGACATGGTCTGGCTTCTTCTCGATGCCGACTGTAGGGTCGGCCAGGAAGCCCAACGGGTTCGCCTCGCCGCGCTGGACGCCTCGGCGACGGTCCGCCTGACCTGGGATCGTCTGGAGGTGCCGTCCGAGCGGGTTGTCGGCGTCGAAGCCTACGAGAACTGGCGGCGGCGGGACCTGGCAGGCATGGCATCGAACGGATACCTGGCGCTTGGCGTCGCGGCCCGATGCGCAACGCTGCTCGGATCACAAACTCTCGACGCTGAGGTCGGTGCGCTCAGGCGCCGCCTGGACCGCTCAGGCCCTTCCGAGCTGGCTTCGGCTCGGGCTGACGCGTCCATCTTGGCCCTTCGGGCTGCAGCAGCGGTCTCCGTCGCTGGCGGGGGGCGATCGGTCGAAGCGGACGCCACCGCTGCCAGGCTGATGCGCGAAGCCACGTTCCTTCTCGTTTTCGGTCAAACATCTGACATTCGAGCTCACCAAACGGCCGAACTCGGACTCTGAGCGAGCGGCGGACGGGTGACGGAACGCCACATCCCGTGGGATCCAGGCCAGTACTTGCGTTACAGGGACGAGCGGCAACGCCCGTTCTGGGAGCTTCTTGCCAGGATCCCCACAGTAGACGTTCGCAACGTGGTCGACCTCGGATGCGGCACGGGGGCTGGCACTGCCGTGCTGGCGCGACGTTGGCTGGGGGCCAAGGTCGTCGGTATCGACCTTTCCGACGAAATGCTCGCCAAGGCGTCCGCAGGCGAGCAGCCTGCTGGCGTACGCAGCGAGGACGTCTCGTCGCACGCCGGTCCTCGAATAGAGGCAAGGCGGGAAGGTTCGGTCAGGTTCGTAAGGGCTGACATAGCCTCGTGGAATCCTGAGCCGTCGAGCCTGGATGTGATCTTTTCCAACGCGGCTCTCCACTGGATACCAGGCCACGCGAGCCGTTTTGGATCCTGGGTGGAAGGGCTAAGGAAGGGCGGGGCCTTGGCCTTCCAGGTTCCAGGCAACTTCGGCGCTCCCAGCCACACGCTGCTCTCCGATATCGCCGCCTCCGAGAAGTGGCGCCACCGCTTCGCCACCAGGGACCCCGCCAACAAGGTTCACCGTCCCTCCGAGTACTACACCCTTCTGGGCCGCGTAGCAGACGACGTCGACATCTGGGAAACCACCTACTACCACCGCCTGACTGGGGATGACCCCGTCTTCGAGTGGGTGAGCGCCACAGCGTTACGACCCTACGTCGAGGCACTCAACCCTGACGAAGCCCTGTCGTTCGCCGAGTCCTACAGGGAATCACTTCGCGTTGCGTATCCACGTGAGGCGTCCGGCGAGACGATTTTCCCGTTCAGACGCATTTTCGCCGTTGCGACTAGAGCACGCTGAGAACCGTCGAGGCCCGCGGGCAGGCTACCGTTTCGGCCGTGACTGATTCACCCAGCGCACGGTTGCTTCTCAGCTGCCCCGACAGGACGGGCCTGGTAGCGAGAGTTGCCGACTTCGTATGGAAGCTCAACGGGAACATCGTCCATGCAGATCAGCACACCGATTCCGAGGCCGGCGTGTTTTTCCAACGTGTGGAGTTCACACTCGATGAAGTCCCCATTGGCCGGCACGAGTTGGCGGACCGTTTCGCCCGGCTGGCAGAAGAGTACTCGATGGAGTGGAAGCTGAGCTTCTCGGACGAACTTCCACAAGTCGCTATATTCGTATCGAAATTCGGACACTGCCTATACGACCTTCTCGCACGGTGGAGTGCAGGCCAGTTACCGTGCGACGTCGTCGCCATAATAAGCAACTGGCCTGATCATGCTGACACGGCGCGGCACTTCGGGGTCCCCTACCACGAGTTTCCCGTTAATCCAGAGACTCGCGCCGAACAGGAGCGGGCGGTGCTCGATATCCTCACGCGCGTTGGCGTCGACCTGGTTGTGCTAGCCCGGTACATGCAGATCCTCGGCGAACCGCTGATCGAGGCCTTCAGGGACAGGATCATCAACATTCATCATTCTTTCCTACCCGCCTTCAAGGGCGGGCACCCGTACGCCCAGGCGCATGTCCGAGGTGTCAAGCTGATAGGAGCTACGGCCCACTACGCCACAGAGGACCTAGACGAAGGACCGATCATCGATCAAGGTGTCACAGCAGTGTCGCATCGCGACTCGGTCAGTGATCTGGTCCTCAAAGGTCGTGACCTAGAGACCGTCGTTCTTGCGCGGGCGGTGCGCGCACACCTCGCCGGACGAGTGCTGGTGTACGGTCACAAGACCGTAGTTTTCGACTGACCCGGGGGCGAGGATGGTTCCAGAGCGCAACAACACAGAAGATGCTAACCAGGGGGAGACCCCGACTCGACCGACAGCATCCGGTCCGCTGAGCGGGGTACGGGTCGTCGACTTCTCCGCCGTCGTATCGGGGCCTCTGGCTGCCATGTGGCTAGCCGAGCAGGGCGCCGACGTCGTCAAAGTCGAGACCATGGCAGGCGACGTAACGCGAGGCTCCAACCTGGCACCAGAGCTCAACGGGATGGCCGGGCTGTTCACCAACTGCAACCGCGGGAAGCGCTCGATTCGTATCGACGTAAACCACCCGGCAGGGCGAGAGGTCCTGTTAGATCTGTGCCGTGGAGCGGACGTGTTCGTGCAGAACTGGCGGCCTGGGGTAGTCGAACGGCTCGGCGTGGATTTCGAAGCAGTGTCCGCAGTAAAACCGAACATCGTATACGTGTCGATCAGCGGTTACGGCCCTGACGGCCCGTACGCCTCCCGTCGAGTTTACGATCCTATAATCCAGGGCCTCACCGGCCACGTGGCAGTCCAGAAGAACCCAGAGATACCGTTCTTGGACCTGGTCAGGACCATCGTGTGCGACAAGGCCACAGCATTGACAGCAGCCGGGTCGGTGTGCGCAGCTCTGTTCGCCCGTGACAGGGGTGCCGGCGGGCAGCACTTGGTGATCCCGATGCTGGACTCGGCCCTCGCCTTCTTCTTCCCTGACGGGTTCCAGTCCAAGGCCCTCTTGGACGACGACGAGGCCGATTCGAGGCCAACGCTTGCCAGGGTCTACAGGCTGAGCGAAACCGCCGACGGTCAGGTCGTCTATTTCACGGCGACCGTCGACGAGCTGCACAGCCTCTTTCGGGCTCTCGGTCACGAAGAGTGGACGACGGACCCTCGCTACTGCGACGCAGCGGGTGTACGCGCCAACAGAGAGGAGATAGGCGCTATGGTCGCCTCTGCGATCGCGTCGTGGCCCACCGCTGACCTAACTGCCCGCCTGGACGCCGAGCAGGTCCCGTTCGGCCCGGTCCTGGACTTGGACCAGGTTCAGGACGACCCGCAGATCCGACACAGTCGGCTCCTGAGAACGCGACACCATCCCGCCATCGGCCGCCTGCTCGAGGCCAAACACCCGGTTCGCTTCTCTTCTACTCCGGTTGGAGTCCCGAGGCTCGCCCCGATGCTCGGAGAGCACGACACTCAGATACTCACAGAGCTCGGCCGTAGCAGCGACGACATAGAAGCGTTGCGCTCAGCTGGGGTGATAGCTTCACCCGCTGAGCGGGCCGCGGACGCCGAAAGGGCGCCGGCAGCTGGGGACGGGCATTGAGCGTACAAAAGGGAGTTTCGCTTCGCCGCAACCGGCGACGCCGACTATGGGGCAAAGATGATGGGGTGCGCAACACGGCTTGGATGTCTCTCTGCGCCGCCGTGGCGACCCTCGCCCTCTCCGGGTGCGGGTCGGTCGCGAAAGCCTCGAATCCTGGGACAGTTTCCTCGCTCCCCCCCCAGACCGCCGGCACCTCAGTCCCCCCGTCAGCTACGACCGTCACTCCCGGTCCGACCTCTTCGGCAGCGGACACGTCGACGACCACTCCTCTACCTCCCGATCCCGCGTCGTCGATCCTCGGGGCCACCACCACCTTGATACGAGATTGGAAGTCGGGGGACCGCTCCAAGGCGGCTACTGTAGCGACTCCCTCCGCTGTGGCCTCCTTGTTCGCGTCGCCTTATTCAGGCCAGACGGTGATCCTCCGAGGCTGCTCGCAGATACCGCCTGTCGTGTGCAGCTACGGCCCCTACGGAGGGTCTTCTTCGAACCTATCCCTCTACCAATTGACCGTGACCTCTGACCCGGGTGGTTGGTACGTCTCCGCCGTGACAGTGGAGAGCCAATGACCCCCTAAGCCAGTGACCGCGCTTCAGGCGCCCGCAGCACAAGCGCACCCGGCTCCGCAACCGCCTGCGGGGCCAGCCTGCGGGGCGGGGGTCGCCTGACCGCCCCGGCCGACAGAAGCGAACACCGACAGGACCCGCCTCGTGTCGGAATGCCCTTGCGGGCAGGTTGCGGGGTCGGACGAGTTGCTCATCGAGCGGCGTATCTCGAAATTGCTCTCGCAGGTACGGCATGCGTACTCATAGACTGGCATTGCTTCCTCCAACGCTCACAGCGGCCTCAAACAAGGTCCAACCCGTGGTGTCGTCAACCGGACTGGGCACCAGGAATCTTATCGGGTGGGTACCCAGGGTAAGACTGTTTGAAAACACCGCTGTGGAGGAGCGCCTCGGCGGTTACCTTGCCCGTCTGGATGTCCGTCAGAGTCGTCTTCGTCCAGTAGGACTCAGTGCGACGGCTCTGGCCGATACCGACGATCTCCCGGCTGAGTTCGTAGGAGCGCCCGACGAACACCGGACCCTCGACGAGGCGCACTTCCAAGTCCAAGAACAGCCCAAGCGAAGGGCGCCGGATAGGCCATCGCGGTCCGACCTTGTTGGACAGGACACTGATCATCTCCATCGGCAGTACCGCTTCCCCCCACGGGGACGCTGTACTGCCCTCACGGGAATACCAGGGGTGCGACTCGGTTATACGCTTGAGCTTCTCGGTGAGGCTGAACGGGTAGCCGTCCCCGTTGGGCGTGTCAAAGTCGACCGACGCGACCTCACCCTGCTCGGTCATTCCGACTTCGAGTTGGTCTACGACGAAGAGCTCCCCGGGATCTCCCAGGATTGAGAGCCTCCGGGTCAGTTCGCTCGGTGCAGCGGCTGAGCCTATCGACGCTGTCCCCTTAAGAACGGAGGTGCCGTCAGGCTTGTGAGCTTCGAGCTTCGCCGACGTTCCCCCTGAGGTGGTCACCGTCGCCTGAACCTCCTCTCCTTCGACGACCATCGTCTGGAAGTGACAGCTGATGCAACCTTGCTCGAACCAGGATCGCCCCCACATCAGATAGCACAGTGGGTCGAACTGGCTGAAATGGGTTGGCGCCTCGATCGGAGCCCCTCTCAAGCCGAGGGAGGCGGCGGTCGACGCGTCGTGGACACTGGAATGCCCGTCGTAGCTTTGCTCTGCGAGCATCTGAGCGGGTCTCCGCCACGGTCCAGTCAGGGTTATCGTCGTGTCGAAACTCACCTTGCGAAGATAACATCCGGGTCGGCCGCGCCGGGTTGTTAACTGGGACCCCGGTATGAGCACCCAGTCGTACACGTCTCGCTTACAGTGACCTTCGTAAGGTGCAGCGGAGGTCTCAGGCGATCGGACAGACGGAACCAGATCCACCGGGCCAGGTTCTCGCTGGTAGGGTTATCCAAGCCGTCGACCTCGTTTAGGTAACGGTGATCCAGGTCGTCTACGAGCGGGGCCACGGCGGCCTTTAGGTCAGCGAAATCTGTCACCCACCCGCTCACCGGGTCTACCGGGCCGCTCACGTAGACTCCAGCCCGGAACGAGTGACCGTGAAGTCGACCACACTTGTGACCTTCCGCCACGTTGGGAAGCCGATGTGCAGCCTCGAAGGTGAACTCCTTGAAGATCTCGACGTCGCTCACACAATTCCCGTCGTCTCGTAGCTCACGGTATACCCAACAGCTTGTGGGTTTGCAAGGATAGTCGCCACTGTGGGTTGCTCAAGCAGTAACGGACCGCCGCAGCGGTGTTGTCGTCACGGTCGGGTCCGTCCATCGGCTGCAAGAGGCGGTGCTCGAAGTCGAGCGACGCCAGCAGGTCCAGGTCGAGGCCCTCCTGGGGGTATACCACTTTGACCTCGTTGCCGGCTCGCACAACCATCTCGGCGCCGGCCTTGGGGCTCACACACACCCAGTCCACACCTGGCGGAACGTGCTTGGTGCCGTTGGTCTCGACTGCGACCTCGAAACCGCTCGCATGCAGGGCTGCCGTCAGGTCCGCGTCCACCTGCAGCAGGGGCTCCCCTCCTGTGCATACAACGTAAGGAATGGCAGCACCCTGCCTGGCGTCCAGGCTCGCCTTGCATGGCCATCGCAAGCGGACGGCCTCTGCGAGAGTGTCGGCGTCGGGGAAGCGACCGCCGCCGGGCCCGTCGACACCCACGAAGTCGGTGTCGCAGAACCGGCACGCTGCGGTGGCGCGCTGCCTCTCCCGTCCGCTCCAAAGGTTGCACCCTGAGAAGCGGCAGAACACGGCCGGCCTGCCAGCTCTCACGCCTTCGCCTTGGAGGGTGTAGAAGATCTCTTTCACCCGGTACATATTGATATTCTTTCCCGAGTCGGCCCGCTGCGGCCGAAAGCAGTGGAGGGCAACGTCTCAGCTCAAAAGGGGGTCCGCAAACCCCGCGTCGGCGAACCCTTTCGCCCTGAGTAGGCAGGCGTCGCAGGCCCGGCAGGGACTTCCCTGCTCACTAGGGTCGTAACACGTGCTCGTAAGGGCGTAGTCGACGCCGAGCTCGACGCCTCTGGTGATGATCTGAGCCTTGTTCATCGACATCAAAGGCGCGCGGATCTTGATACGCGCCTCGCCTTCAGTGCCCAACCTCGTCGCCAGGTTGGCCATCTCCTCGAAAGCCCTGAGGAACTCCGGACGGCAGTCGGGATAACCACTGAAATCCACGGCGTTGATCCCGATGAAAATGTCCGACGCCGGCAGGGTCTCAGCCCAGGCAAGAGCAAAAGAGAGGAACACCGTGTTACGCGCCGGAACGTAAGTTACCGGAATCCCCTCGGCCATGTGATCCAACTCCCGCCCTTTTGGCACGTCGAGGTCGGACGTAAGAGCAGACCCACCGAAGCGGCGAAGGTCGATGCGACTTATAACATGATCGGCTACGCCTGTCGCCCTGGCCACCCTGCGGGCAGCGTCGAGCTCCACCGTGTGGCGCTGGCCGTAGTCGAAGCTGAGCGCATAGCACTCGAACCCGGCCGCTTTGGCTTCGGCTAGCGCAGTGGCTGAGTCGAGGCCGCCGCTTAGAAGGACCACTGCCTTGGTCACCGGCCGGCAATCCTGGCCGCTGTTGCCGTCGAACTCACAGCTGTTGAAACCGGTTTCATGCCCTCGAACCTACCAAGCCGGCCAGTGACCTACGCAGGACGCCGGCCGGTGGCGGTGCCTATGCTCGTCTGTCGTGGCCGAACTTGTAGTAGACGGCAGCGACTTGGTGCTGCACATGCCCTTAACCCAAAAGATCCTCGGCTTCCACGGAGACGTCCGAGTGCCCCTGAGTTCCGTTCGCCGAGCTAAAGCGGTCGACAACCCTTGGATGACCCTGCGCGGTAGGCGGATGGCCGGCACGGTCCTGCGCGGCGTCGCCGCCGTCGGAACCTGGATACACGGGGATCGCCAGTACGACTTCTGCGTGTTGAGGCGGGAGCGGGCCGCCGTGCTCGTCGAAGTCAACGCCGGCCGCTTCTGCCGCTTCCTGGTCGGGGTACCCGACACCACCGACGCCAACCTGGAGGCGGACAGGGTCGCCAGAGCCGCCGGGGTGTCTCCCGGTTGAGCCCGACGGGACCCGCCTCGCAAGTGGCCCCTGTCGCCTACACGCAAGGCTGACTGCCTTCGGACAGAGCCAGGTCAGCTCTGTAGGTCGAGTAGGGCGGCTGCGAGCCATTCCAGTTCCGCCGGCCAGCCGCTGCCGCCGCTCGCCTCTTCCGGAGGCGCGGCGGGGCGGACGACGAACTTGGAGAGCCCCTCGTCGACAAGACGACCTACCAGGTCCCGTAGCGCCGAAACTCCGACCGGGACGGCCTCGTGAGGCCGGTCGTAGCCTGCGCCGTGGGGGGCGTTGCGAGGCTCCGACGGGTGCGGAGCTAACCTCGGCGGCCTGATCCGCTTCGCCCGGTCAAGATCAGCAGCACTTCGAGCGTAAGCGAGAGACAAACCGAAATGCTCGGGGTCTATGGTTCGACCCGACATCTCGGCCTGACGAAGTATCTCACGCCTTATCTCACCGGCGCGCTCGGGTGACACGCGAGCGCCGAGCCAGCCGTCGGCAACCCGGCCGGCTCGGCGTATCGCTCCCGGACCGGAGCCACCCAGCCATACCTCCAGTGGTGCCTGCGTCGGAGTAACAGCCAGCTTCGCTGTCGTCCCGTCCCCGAGGTCGACCTCCTCGCCCGTCCACCAGCAGCGCAACTCGGGGAGCATCTCCTCGATCAGGTCCCCTCGCCGGCGCCCTGAGGTCCCCAACGCCTGGCGTTCCCCCGGCTGATCCAAGCCTGGTACCAGCGTCACCAGAAGCCTACCGCCCGTCAGACGGTCGAGTTGAGCCAAGCGGTGAGCAGTCACAAACCTGGTCGAGCCGAACGGAATCAAGTTGACACCTAGACGCATTCGGGAGCTTCTCGCAGCAGCGAAGGCCACGCCGAGCATCGGGTCCGTAGAAGGGAGCATCGGCACGTCGGAAAGCCAAATCGTGTCGAACCCTTGCTCCTCGGCCTCGGCGACGACGTCGCCTAGGCCGACGGGGTCCGGAGGTCCGCCAGCCACGGACACGGCGAAGCGGACCTTCATCCCCGGCCCGCCTCGGCGGCTTCCCAGCGCTGCATCAACCCGCGTGCTATCACTATCCGCTGGATTTCGTTGGTGCCCTCACCGATCATCATCAACGGAGCATCCCGATAGTAACGCTCGATGGGCAGTTCGCTGGTGTAGCCATAACCTCCGTGGATCCGCATCGCCTCCGTCGCCACCTCGAAAGCCGTCTCCGAAGCGAACAGTTTGGCCATACCTGCCTCCACATCGGCCCGCTCGCCCGCCTCGAAACGCCTTGCTGCGCTTTCGACCAGCAGCCGAGACGCCTCTATCTTGGTGGCCATGTCAGCGATCTTGAACGCTATCGCCTGGTGGCGACCTATCGGTACACCGAATGTGGCACGCTCGTGTGCGTAGCGCATCGCTGCGTCGTAGGCGGCGCGGGCGACGCCAACCGCCCGGGCCGCCACGTTGATCCTTCCGAGCTCCAAACCACCGAGGATATATCGCAGACCTGCGCCGAGGCCCTCCGCCCCTCCAAGCACAGATGACGCCGGGACTCTGTGGCCGGAATAGGTCATCTCGACTGTTTCCAGTCCTTTGTAGCCGAGCTTTGCGATCCGTTTGGACACGGAGATAGAACCGGAGGTAGGTCCGGGCTGCTTCTCGACCACGAAGCAGGTGATCCCTTCGGGAGTTCGCGCCGCCAGAGCTATCACCGAAGCCCGTTCGCCATTAGTGACCCACATTTTCGTTCCGTCGAGGATGTACTCGTCGCCATCGGGGGTGGCACGACAGCGTAAAGCGGACGTGTCAGAGCCGGCGTCGGGCTCCGACAGCGAAAGGGCCCCACGGATGTCCCCGGCCGCCATCAGAGGAAGAAGTCGCTCCCTCATCTCCTGCGAACCGTGACGGGCGATCAGAACAGCGGCGATCGTATGGGTGTTCAGCACCCCGGCTAATGACATCCACCCGTAGGAGAGCTCTTCCATGATTCGGGCGTAGGTAACCGTGTCCAGGCCCAGCCCTCCGTACTCCTCGGGTATCCCGGCACCGAAGAGGCCGAAATAGCGCATCTGGGAAACCCATTCGTCAGGGTAGATATCGGCGTGCTCGAACTTAGCGACATCGGGAATGACTTGCTTGGCCACCCAAGTCCTGACGGTGGCGACGAGCTCATCCGTCACCTGTGCGTCGAGATCCATCAGCGCAGGTCGCGAAGCCCGGCCATTATCTTTGCTGCTGTCCCTCGGCCCGAATCGTAGGGCATATAGAGGCTTATACGGTCGATCACGTCGCCGAAGCGTCCGATCAGGAGAGCCGGTATCTGCTCGGGGTCGCCGCGCACAGCGAAGGCATTTAAGACATCATCGTCGATGAGCCTTCCCATGTCCTCCCAGCGGCCCTGCTTCGAGAGTGCAGTCAGTTCTGGTTGGAGGTCCCCCCAACCGTGGAGGTCGAGCACTGCGCGGTAGGCGGGAGTCGAAGCGTAAAACGCGATCTGCCTGCGAGTGCCCTGCTCTGCGGCGGTTACCTCCTCCCTGCTTTCGCCGGTGACGACGAACGCTGGGTATGATAGCTGGAAGTCCTCTAACTCCCGGCCACGGGCTCGCAGGACCCCTTCGACGGCTGGCAGCGTGACCTCCCGCAGGTAGCGTTCGGTGGTAAAGCCGTGGACCAAGAGCCCGTCAGCCACCTCGGCCGCTACCTTGGTCATTTCTGTTCCGACCGCAGCGAGGAAGACCTTCGGAGGCCCAAAAGCTGATGGCCCGGGATTGAAGAAGGGTGTCATGAGCGTGTGCGTGTAGAACTCGCCACGAAAATCGAGCTTGGTTCCGTTCTGCCAGCAGTCCCAGATGGCCCTCATGGCGAGGATGTATTCACGCATCCGGCGAGCCGGATGCGACCACGGCATAGAGTAACGCTTCTCGATGTGAGGCTTGATCTGCGAACCGAGACCTAGCAGCAGGCGGCCACCGGAGAACTCGTTGAGATCCCAACCCTGGTTGGCAAGGGTCATCGGACTTCGACCGAACGCCACCACTATGGCAGTGCCAAGGCTGATCCTCTCGGTGTGCTCTGCCGCCAAAAGCAGCGATAGGAGGGGATCGTGGCCGGTTTCGGCAGACCAGATAGCGTCGTAGCCTGCCTCCTCGGCTTTTCGGGCGGCGCCGGCCGCCTCTTTCAAGTCGCTTCCGATGCCTCCGTCGACGAGCATGAAGCAACTCTAACTACTCGCGTGCGGGCACGGCCAAGTTTGGGAGCCAAACCCTGAGCCGCAATTTCTGGGGGCCCAAAACGTTGGACATTCAGCCTACGACGATGATGCCGTCGGAGGCCACTTCAGTGCCGTCCGGACGAATCATGTAAGCCTCGACACCCACAAGGTCGACGATCCGTTCCCAGACCGCGTCGCCGCCGACGGCGAGAGCGGTGGCCAGAGCGTCGCAGATGGCGAGGCTGGGGCCCGTGACGGTCGCGGAAGCCACCTGACGGGACGGCAGGGCGTTGCGAGGGTCCACAAGGTGCAAGCCTCGCTCGTAGCTACCCGACGTCGCCACTGCTGCCTCAACTGCTAAGGAACATGCCAACGCGTCGGACCGCCAAGGGTGCTGTATTCCGACCGGCCAGTAAGAGGATCCCTCGGGAACTCCGATAACTGCGATGTCACCTCCCCCGTTCAGGATCGCCGCATCCACGCCTGCGTCGGATAGAAGCCCAGCTGACTGCTCGATCGCCCAGCCCTTGACAAGTCCGGTCGGGTCGACGCCGCCGGGCATCGACCAGGGGTCGAACCAACCTCCAGAGATAGCGCGAGCCTCCTCGCACAGTGCCAGGACCGTTGGAATCTCAGCTGGAACATCGCTGATACCCACTTCATTACGTCGTAGACGGCTGAGAGGGCTGGCTGGCTTCCACGTGCTAAAAGTGTCATCGACGTAGTGCAAAAAAGCGCAGACGTCGCCCAGAGCCCCCAGTAACGCCTGGTCAGTGCACCGGTAGCCTAAAATCCGAAACGACACTACGGTACCCATAACCTCTTCGTCGTGGGAGAAGCGCACTTGCCTGGCCGAGCGGACGGTCATCGCTTAGATGCGTCAGGCAAAATGAAGCTTTGTCAAAGCCGACTGAACCGACTGGGCATAGGCATCGCTAGTGTAGGTTGCACCAGATATCCCATAGACGTGGAGGCTCTGAGCCTTGAGGATCTCGTTGCGCAGCATAGGTATCACCTGATTAGCAAGCTGCTGGGAGTAGCTTTCGGCGGTTTGAAGGTTGGCCACGGAAATGTCTGTGATCTTGTTTCCACTGACGGTGACTTTTACCGATATCACACCGTATCCGTACTGTGCTGCGGCACCAACCGCGCTTCGAGGGCCGGAGTTGGCAGTGGTCGGCGGCGCAACTGTCGCTTGTGACGACTGGGCCTGCGAGGACTGGGCCTGCGAGGACTGGGCCTGCGAGGTACTCCCCCCGGCCTTGGAGGCGATCGAAGTGGACGGGGTCGTAGAGGGCTGAGATCCCCTCGCTTGCTTTGTCGCTGCGGAGCTGGCCTGTGTAGCACCGAGAGAAGCGGACAGAGAGCCTGACGTGCCCTTTGAGTGGAACGTGAGGACGCCAGCCAGGCCAGCAAGAGTCGCTCCTATCACAGCTGGGTACTTTTTCATCTTATTCCTCCAATGGGTAGGGAGTTCATCACCAGCTGAATACCTCCCTATGAAGCGAACCGTCCGGGACCCCAAGCACTCGGCCCGCCTCGACGACGTCCTCGACAAGACCCGGCGGCCCAAACACATACAGATCACGTCTTGCCAGGTCGGGCACTAGTCGGCGGAGCTCCCGACCCATCCGGGGCGTGTCCGTACGGGCACCGATCATCTCGTAGAGGGTCCCCTTGCGACGCCGAACGAGCTCTGCCACCTCGTCGCGCAACACGAGCTGTTCCGGTGACGAAGCTCTTAGGATCACGACGGGGTTCGTATCACGGCCCAAGTCCTCTAAAAGGCACCGTGTCGCCGTTACACCGATGCCACCAGCGACGATCGCTACCTTCTGGCGCTTCTTAGCGTGGGACGTCACAGCGCCATAAGGTCCTTCCACAACTACCTTGGTGCCAGGAGCAAGCTTCGCCAGCGTCGCCGAGTGGTCTCCGACGGCCTTGACGGTCAGTCTCAAATATGGCGGACGCGGGAGTGCTGAGAGCGAATAAGGATGGGCCTGCCACCAAAGGCCGGGGGTCAGGAATCGCCAGGCGAAGAACTGCCCGCCGGAAAAGGCTAGTCGTTCAAGGTGATGGCCAGACACTACGATTGACGTAATCCCAGGGGCTTCCTCGCTTACCTCTACAACCTCCAAGCGGTAGCGGAGACTGCGTAGGACTGGCAGTCCTATCCGATAGACAAGGACCGTCCCAGCCGTAGCGGCCCAGATGAGCGACCACACTATCCGGGTCAGCGGATGGCCGACGAAGGCCGGACCCAGAACCAGGGCGTGCGCAAAAGACAACGCCAAAGCAAGGTACATATACAAGTGCAGAACCCACCATGTCTCCCTGCGCATCCTTTCCCTGATTGCCCGGATCGAGGCGATCCCGATAGCCCCCATCAAAGCGAGCGCAACGGTGGCGGCCAGAACGTCGGGATAGTTGTCAATCAGTTTGCCGATCTCCGCCCAAGTACCGGCGTGAGCGGCTTGGGCGTATCCGACGGTGATGAAAACGGCGTGAGCAAAGATCAGACTGAGAGGCCAAGGCGAGAGCCATTTGTGCACTTTCATCATCCCGTCCTGCCCGATGATCCGCTCAAGTGCAGGGATGCGTGCGACTATAAGAACCATAACCAGGGCGAGGTAGGTGCCGGCGAGCCCAGTTACGCTCCCGATAAAAGTCGTGCCGCCTCCGGGTAAGGACAGTTCGCTACTCGTCTCCGTGGCAACTCCCAATCCGATGACCGCTACCAAACCGGCCGCCGCTACGACCGCTGCAGCCCTGCCGATCTCAGGACGGGGCCGGGGGGCCTTGGGGGGCGCTGTCCGCCCACGCCGGCCTCGACCGGGAGTTTCAGCGTTCGGATCGAACAGGTCCGCAACCCTTGCAGCTCTCGGCGTGACAGTGCTCACGCCCGAGAAGCTATTAGCTTCGCAGCTTAAGAGGCGTTGAAAGGATCCGTGCTTGATCCCATCAGGTCTAACTGTACCCTTGCATCAGTCCCGACATCGTTACCGCCGGTCCCTTTCGACTATTTGGACGACGTAACCTTCAGGTCTCGCTGGCACCACCGAGGACTCGTCTAGCCACAGCGAACGCCGAGTTAGCCGCCGGAACGCCGGCGTAGACGGCGCAGTGCAGGAGAACCTCGGAAATCTCGTCTTCTGTGAGCCCGTTGCGCCGGGCTGCGACCAGGTGAAGCGCTAGCTCATCCGAACGTCCGAGAGCGACGAGCAACGCAACGGTGACGAACGACCGCGTTCGGCGGTCCAGGCCGGGTCTGCTCCAGATGTCACCCCACGCGTACCTTGTGATGAAGGAGCTGAAGGGCTCGCTCAAGGGAGTGTCGAGCATTCTGGCGCGCTCGACGTGGCCGTCGCCGAGGACTTCGCGTCGGATCCTCTCACCCCGTTCGGCGGCGCTCGCGCACAGGTGGTCCAAGACAGCAGAGGTGAAGCGGTCAGCCTGCTCTACGTTTAGAAGGTGGGCAGCCGGGCTCATCGACTGCATGCACGACCCGGGGATGGCGTCGCAAAGTTCGACAGCGTCGCGCAGTGACACAACCGGGTCGGCGGCACCGCAGAGCACCAACGTCGGGGCCTTTATCGATGGGAGTGACGCTCGCAGATCGGTTCCTCCCAGCGCCTCGCAGCAGGCCGCGTATCCCTCCGGATCCGTCGAGGCGAGCATTTCGCGGAGCGAAACGCGCAGATCAGGCCGCTCAGCGACGAAGGGAGGCGTGAACCATCTCTGCATCAAGACGTCTAATAGGACCGACGTCCCTTCCCGGCGAACGACTCCCGCTCTGTCGAGCCACGGCTGTGCAGGCGACCAGTTGGCCTTGGTGGCTGCCAGGACCACCCTGTCGACTCGCTCTGGATGGGTAGCTGAGAGCCACATAGCCACCGTTGCGCCCAACGAGAGGCCGACGACGTGTGCTCGATCCGCGCCCACAGCGTCCAGCACTGCGAGCAGATCGGAGCCTAGATCCTCGATCCGGTAGGGACCCGGAGGTGCAAGCGTCGAACCGTGACCTCGATGCTCGTACCTGATCACCCTGAACCGCGATCGCAGCTCAGGCATTTGCGGAGACCACATGTCCGACGTCGAACCCAGGGAGTTCGAAAGTACTAGCCATGGGGCTCCCGGAGGCCCTTCGACCCGAAAGTTCAGGTGCCCCATGGAACACCCCTGTCGTCCTGTGCTGTTACGCCGCCCGTGGAGGACAGAACTCGGTCAATCCATACCCCTGCCGATCCCAGGTAGCCCTCCGGGTCGAGGAGGTCGTCCACCTCGCCTGGCGTCGACGCGGCAGCGACTACGGGATCGACAAGAAGCGCTGCCGCGACGGCGCTGGTACTGCCGTCCGGGCTAGCGGCTAGCGCCTTGGCGACGGCAGCGCGAGCTACTTCCCTGCCAAGACGCCCGGTCAAGGCGAGAGACACGTTCTCGGCCAGCAGAGCTCCAGCCCGAATTGTCAGGTTCGCGTTCATCGCTTTCACATCCACTTCAAGTCCGTTGACTGTTTCAGCCGAACGCGCTACCGCGCCGCCAGCGAGGGCTAGAAGGTCGCTGAGGGTCTGCCATTCGACGGGCCACGCAACGAGAGACCTCTCGTGCTCCCCGCTGAGCGATTCGAACATGCTCCCAGCGAGGGCCGCGCAGCGCCTAGCAGCGGCCCCCACTGCGGCACCCCCGACTGGGTTACGTTTGTGAGGCAAAGTCGAAGAAACGCCCCGCCCAGGCGCAGCCGGCTCGCACACTTCGGCGACCTCCGCCTGCATTAGGAGTGCCACATCGCCGGAGATCTTCGCTGAGGTTCCAGCCGCAATCGCCAACGCGCTCGACAACGCCACAAGAGGCGTCCTAACAGCATGCCATGGCATCGGAGGAACTTTGAGATCTAGATGAGCGGAGTACGCTTCGACCACTGCCGGCCCGTGAAACCCCAGCGAGGCTAGAGTGCCCCCGGCGCCGCCCAGCTGCGCCGGCAGGTTGTCGAGCGAACTGACGAGCATCGCCCTGCTCTCTATCGTTGCGAATAGCCAGCCTGCGGCCTTGGCTCCGAAAGTTGTCGGCAACGCCGGCTGGAGAAGTGTCCGAGCGGTCATCAGGCTGCCTCGGTGCCGGTCGGCTAGCGAAGCGCACCCCGACGCTAGACGGGCCATGTCCTCAAGGATCATCCGGCCAGCTCGCCGAGACACCAGGACCGCCGCCGTGTCGAGAATGTCCTGGCTGGTAGCACCCCAGTGAACCCAGTCCTTGCCGGCGCTGGCCACTTTCGCTCTCAGCATGTCGACGAGCGGTATCACCGGATTGCCGCCGAGGCGAGATGCCCGGGCGATAGACGTGGCGTCGAAATCCTTGGGTATCGAAGCTGCCTCAATTGCCATCGCCGCTTCAGTAGGTATCACACCGGTGTCAGCCTGTGCTCTAGCTAGAGCTACCTCGGCGTCGAGCATCGCTGCGATCCAGGCCTCGCCGCCCGTGGCGGCGAGAAGCCGGTCTGTAGTCACTATATGGTCAAAAAGGTTGTCGGCTGTCACGTGTGGACGTCTCAGTACGCGAAGAACACGGTCTCGTCGGGCCCCTGCAGGCGAATGTCGAATCGCAGGCCACCGCTCGAGTCACGCTTGGCGATGAGGGTTTCCCGGCGCCGCTCAGGGAGTCGGGCGAGTACGGGATCAACGTGGTTGGCGTCGGCCTCGTCGGGAAAGTAGATCCTTGTCAACAACTGACGCACGAGACCCCGGGCGAACACGAACATCTCCATGTGGCCATGGGCACCCGCAGGCTTGACCACCGTGAAGCTATATGAGCCGTCGTCGTCGGTCAGGGAGCGTCCCCAAGCTGGAGGGGACCACAACTCCAAGACGGCGTCCGGCACCACGTCTCCGTCTCCGTCGGTGACCGTCCCGACGAGGGTAACGGCACCAGCGGATCGGGGCGAGACAAGGTCCTTTGCGTGCATCCACTCCATCCCGATCCGAAGGTAAGGGCCGACGGTCTGCGAAGGGGTCGGTATCAGCCCATCGCCGGGACCGGCCGGTTCGCGGCCGACCGTCATCGTCTAACCCCGCTAGCAGCTTCGGATGGGGTCGCCAGGTGTCCTGTGACAACGATGTCGAACCTGTAGCCGAGCGCCCACCCTTCCTCCGTAGTGTCCCAATCGAAAGACGAAACCATCCTTTCCCTGTCCCGCTGAGACCGCACCGAGTTATAGATCGGGTCGAACGCGAGAAGCGGATCGCCTGGGAAGTACATCTGGGTTACGAGGCGCTCGGTAAAAAGACGCCCGAACACCGAGAAATGCAGGTGCGCCGGCCTCCATGCGTTGGGATGGTTCCCCCACGGATACGACCCCGGAGCGATCGTCACGAATCGGTAAGCGCCGTCAGAGCCAGTAAGGCAGCGGCCTGCACCCGTGAAGTTAGGGTCGAGCGGCGCTGCGTGCGTGTCTGCCGCGTGCCTGTAACGACCCGCAGCGTTGGCCTGCCATAGCTCCACAAGCTGTCCTACGACTGGTCGGCCATCCCTGTCCAAGATCTGCCCACTAACATTAATGCGCTGCCCTTGGGCCTCACCGTGGGGGCCGAGGGTCAAGTCAGCGTCCGACGAGGTCACGGGAGTTTCTCCAAAGACTGGCCCGTCGCTGTCGGAAAACGAGTCAGGGAGCAAGAGCAAAGGGTGCCGGGGAGCTCGTTTCGCCGATGAGCGGTAGTCAGGACTGTCATAGTCGGGGTCGAAGCAAAGCTCCGGATGTCCGGCGACTTGGGTCATCGAATGTCCTTAAGGCCTACGTTCAAGTTCCTGGCCGTCGCGTCCGGCTTATCCCAGGTACCGGGCACGCCACCATCTCTGACCGGGGACACCGCTTGTAATGAACTGACCACCGGCTCGAACAAACGCGAATCAGATTCGCTGGTCGCAGAATCGGTTTCCATACGCTCACCCTAGTCCGATCTCACGCTCCGGTCACCTGGCAACTGAGGCCGGCTGACTGCTCCTGTCAGCTCGTCAGAAGTCCACCGTCCACGGCGAGAGCTGTGCCGGTGACGTACCCGGCTGCGTCGCTGGCAAGGAACACCACAGCAGCCGAAAGCTCGGCGGGGTCCCCGGGGCGTCCGACTAGGACGCGGGACATCTGGGAGTCAAGATAGCCCGCCGGGTACTGCTCGGTCATCTCCGAGACGAAGAATCCGGGCGCTACGAGGTTTACACGTATCCCCTTACGCCCGGTCCATTGCTGGGCGAGGTCGCGCGTGAGGCCCATAAGCCCAGCCTTGCTCGCCGAGTAAGCCGCCTGCGGCAGACCGGCGGTGGTAAAACCGAGAACGCTGCCGACGTTGATGATACTCGAACCGGGCTTCATGACCTTGCCACAGGCCTGCGCCATCCAGTAGGCCCCGTTCAAGTTCACGTCGATAACCTGACGGAACTGCTCGGGCGTCTCACGCGTTGCGGGGTAGGCGGTGCCCACCCCCGCGTTGTTTACTAGTACGTCAACCTTGCCTAGCTCAGCAACGGCAGTATCGACAAGCCGCTGGCAATCCTCCGGCGAAGACACATCCGTAGCTACGGCGACCACCCGACGGCCTGCCGTCTCTACCAAGCGGGCGGTGTCACCGAGCCGATCCAGCCGCCTGGCCCCCAACGCTATGTCCGCTCCGGCTTCGGCCAGGTGCTGGGCAAAGGCAACCCCAAGGCCAGAGGACGCTCCCGTGACGACAGCAACCTTCCCATCCAAGCGGAAACTATCCAAAATGCCCACCCTTGCCTCCTTGTGCAACCTTCCAAGCGACCCGGGCCTTCCGGGGACCTTTGTCAAGGTTACCCAGCCGTAGCACGCGCCGCCTGGTAGCGCGCACCTATAACCGGCAGTGCGCATCCACGGGGACGGCATGCCGTTTTCAAAGAATTCCCTAAAGGTTCACCCTGACTCTACCGGAAGGCAAAGTGATGTTCACTTGGCGGGGTTATGTTCAGCTCATGAGAAAAGTCAAGGTTGAGTCTTTTGCGCCATCTACTGCCATCAAGATCGCCGGCAGCGCTCTGGCACTGGGAGCGGCCCTAACTGCCTGCTCCAGCGCTTCTACGACCAAGTCAGCGTCACCGACAACTGTTGCAACAGGCTCGTCGACTACCGGCGGCGCGGCTGCTGCCGCTTCGACGACGAAGGTTCCGCTAGTCGTCTATGCAGCCGAGGGATACGACCAAGCGGAAGTCAAAGCGTTCCAGACCGCGACGGGCATACCCACCAAGCTCGAGGATCACAGCACGGGGACCCTCCTCACCAAGATCCAGGCGGAAGGCTCCAATCCCCAGTGGGGAGTGTTCTGGTCAGACGGTGACGGCGCCTACGCCGCCCTCGACAAGCAGGGGATGTTACTTAAGGGCTTCGAGCCGGACACCGGCACGCTCAACGCCGTCGGCCAGAAGGAGGTGCCAGCCGACAAGAGCTACATCCCGACTGGAATCACTGTAGCTGGAGCGCTCGTCTACAACAGTTCGGTCGTGTCCACACCTCCCACCTCGTGGGCGGCCCTCACCGGCCCCGCTTGGAAGGGCAAAGTCGGAATGAACAATCCGGCCATCTCCGGACCCACATACAGCTTCGTCGCCGGGATGATGAACCAGCTCGGCGGCGTGACCCAAGGAGAACAGTACTTCTCCCAGTTAGCCGCCAATGGTTTGCACGTGTACTCCACGAACAAGGTCACCCTTACCGCCCTGCTTCAGGGCCAGATCAACGCGGCCATAGTCCAGAACTCGGCGGGCATAGGCTTCGAGTACAAATACCCTCAGATCAAGGTTGCCTACCCTTCGATGGTGACTGCACTGCCTGGAGTGATCGGCATCGACGACAAGGTGTCCCCTGCCGAGCAGGCCGAAGCTAAGCAATTCGCAGACTTTGTCTACTCCCCAGCCGGTCAGAATGTCATGCTGAGCGGGGACCCCCACGGCGACTCTCTCTTCTTTCCTATAGTCAACGGTACTAGTCAGCACTCCCTAGTCCCCCCACTGTCGTCAATTCCTATACAGTTCATCAACCCGTACGTCTGGGGTCCCCAGGAGGGCACCGTCAACCAGTGGTTCACAGCCCACGTGGTGAACGGTTGACGCGCAGCGCCCTTGTAGCCCGACACCGGCCGGGGTCGAGGTTCGCTCTGTCGTTACGCCAGGCCGGCCGGCACTCCCCGGCAGGCCTGGCCCGCTTGGGGGTCGCAGCCGTCGTCGTGCTCCTGCTCGTGGTGCCCCCCGCGTGCTTCTTGATCCAAGCAGTGTCTCCGCGCCTTTTCGACCAGGGAGCGTCTTGGCTTACCTGGTCCAACGTGTCGACCGCGTTCACTGACGGTCTAGGGCGGGCGCTTCTTGACAGCGTCGCCGTGTCCCTTGGTGCCGGGCTGCTTGCGGTCGTTTGCGCGGCCGGATTGGCCTTTATATCCGAGAGGACCACTGCCCCCGGGCGAGGGTTGCTCGTCGTGGCCCTTTGGGCGGTTCTGCTCGTTCCTTCTTATCTCGTCGCAGTCGGATGGGAGGAGATCGTACTGAAATCGGGTTTGCTCGCCTCTATGGGACTGTGGAACCACAAGATCCAACAGACTGTGCTCGGACCGGTCGGGGTAGCTTTCGTGCTCGGGTTCAAAGGAACGCCCTTTGCCTACTTCGCACTGGCCCCTTCGATCGGAGCTCTTGGTGGTGACATCGAGAACTCGGTGCGTGTACACGGCGGAGGGAGGCTCGACACGATACGGGTGATAGCCCCTCTTCTCCTACCCGCACTTATGTCCGGGTTCGTTATCGTCTTCGCCGAGTCGATTGGAGACTTCGGCGTCGCAACGACAATCGCCGCTTCCGCCCACTTTCCCGTCGCGACTTATACGCTCTACGAATCGATCTCCACCTTCCCGGCGAACTTCGGCGTCGCCGCCGTAGTGGGCTGGTCCCTGATTGGCACCGTTGCATTGGCTTTGGTGCTCCAAAACGGTCTCATGCGATCCCGCAGCTTTGCGGTCGTATCCGGCCGTTCACGCGCTTCGGCTCCTAGATCCCTCAGCCGGACAGGCAACACCGCAGCGGTCGGCTTCGCAGCCGCCCTGTTTGGAGCTTCCCTCGGCGTGCCGCTGCTTGGCGTAGTGTCGTCCTCCCTGCTCGTACCTTTCAAGGGCTTGCACCTGAGCTCGTTTACGCTCTCCAACTA